>ONNQ01000077.1 GCA_900319245.1 uncultured Lachnospiraceae bacterium
GGATATTTTTCCGATGCTTCTGGACCTCGCGGCCAAGGAGAAAGAGACGGCTCTGCTTGCGGCTGAGCTGGAAAAGACGCGTCGGCGCGTGAATGCGCTTGAATACGTCATGATTCCCCGACTCCAGGTCACAATTAAGTATATCCAGATGAAGCTGGACGAAAACGAACGAGGCAACCAGACGAGACTGATGAAGGTTAAGGATATGATGCTGGAGGAAGCCATCGCCGAGAAAAAGGCGAAGGACGAAGCCGCCATCGAGCGCATGGTGGAATCTCGCCAGTAGCGCCGGCCATGGAGCGCTTCGGCAGCAGAAATACGGCCCGTAGCTGCGAAGCCGTGAACCGGCGTAGCCTCACGGGCGGTTACGCCGGGGCAGGTTCACGAGCGGTGATGCCGGCGCGAAACCTTATATAAACCGCGACGACATACACTGAGATACGAAATGAGGAAAACCACCTGTTGAACGGGTGGTTTTCATGCTATAATAAAAACCATGGATAAAGGACAGAAAATCAGATTGCAGATAAACGATATGACTACAGACGGAAGCGGGATCGGACGCAGTGAAGACGGCCTGACCGTCTTTGTGAAAGGAGCGCTTCCGGGTGATACAGTGCAGGCGGAGATCTTCCGGGTGAAGAAACGTTATGCCCTCGCCCGGCTGCTCAGTATTGACGAACCGTCGGAAGACAGGACAGAAGGCTTTTGTTCCCTGGACTCCCGCTGCGGAGGATGCCCCATGGGCAGACTTACCTATGACGCGCAGCTGAGGCTGAAGGAGCGGCACGTACGGGACGCGCTGACCCGCATCGCGGGGCTGAGGGATCCTCTGATCCGGCCGGCTCTGGAGGCGGAGTCCCCCTGGCGCTACCGGAACAAAGCGTCGATGGCGGTCTCAACCGGCGGGATTATCACGCGGAAGGGCGGGATTGTTGAAAATCTCGGAGAACCGGCGGTTGGCTTTTACCGCGGAAAAAGCCGTGAGGTGACGGACTGTCCCGACTGCGCCCTGCAGACGGAACCGGCTGCCGCGGCGGCGGAAGCGCTGCGGGAGTTCATGCGGCAGGATCACATTACCGGCTACGATCCCCGCTGGGAAAAGGGCCTTATGCGGCATATGGTCGTCCGTACGGCGTTCGGCACCGGCGAGGTCATGGTGATTCTGGTGATCAACGGCAAGGGGATTCCCCACGCCGCCAAGCTTGTGGCGATGCTGGACGAGGCCGTCGAAGAGCCCTTCAGCCTTGAGAGCGTGATTCTGAACATCAACAAAGGAAAGCCCGGCGAAATTTTCGGTGACAAAACCGAGGTTCTTGCGGGTCGCCCGACTATTAATGAAGAACTCGGCGGTATGCGGTATGAAATTTCTCCGCTGTCATTCTACCAGGTAAATCCTGCACAGATGGTGAAGCTTTACAATAAGGCGGCAGAGTATGCGGCTCTGACCGGCGGCGAGACGGTTCTGGATCTGTACTGCGGAGCCGGGACCATCGGCCAGTGGCTTTTGAATGAGCTACGGAGCCGCGACGGGGAGGCTTTCGCGGGCACAAAGGTCATCGGCATAGAGTCGCAGAAGAGTGCCGTTCTGGATGCTAACCGCAATGCGGTAATCAATGGAATCGTAAATGCACGATATGTATGCGGAAAGGCGGAATTTGTGCTTCCCAGGCTTATGGGGGACTGTAGCGGTACAACTTATTCCACAGCCTCGGCCCCTGTCGATGAGGATCTTCGCGTCACAAAGGCAGATGTCGTGATTCTGGATCCTCCCCGCGCCGGCTGCGATGAACGCCTTCTGGATGCCGTGACTGCGGCAGAGCCCTCCCGAATACCCGGGACGTGAAATACCTGAACGGGAAGGGTTACCGGTTCATGGAAGCGACCCCCGCAGATCTTTTCTGCTGGACTGGACATGTGGAGTGCGTAGTATTGATGTCTAAGGCAAACACATAAGAGGCGCTGAAAGGCTTGAAAACAAGCGGTTTGTGGAATTAGCACCTATCGAATCGGCCTCTCACTTAGCACGGAAAACACTCGACGGAAACTTATCTACATGCCATTTTGCCGGAGGGTTGAGTAGGCCATTTAGATGTCGGGGGTTGAGGCGGCTATTTAGATGTCAGAAACCATAGGGTTGAGTGGGCTGTTTAGATGTCGAGGGTTGAGACGGCTATTTAGATGTCAGGGCTCGAAAGCCTTGAAAATAGCGGGTTTCAGGAGATGTGCATCAGCAGCATGAAGTAGATCGGGCTGAGTGCGCTGTTTGGACATCAGAGCTATTGATATCATAAAGAGGAATGGTTTATGTCAGAATCATGGAGTAAGATCAGAAAAATATTGGAGCAGGATAGGCTCTGCTTAAAACTCCGGGGGCGGGTAAGATACTATTATACTCTCTATCGCAAATCTCACGATCAGGCGGCATTGTTTGAAGTGAAGGTTGATGAGAAAGCATACTTCCGTGCAACACCTTTCAATGAGGCACATTACGATGAAGTGTTTGATAAGCTCCGAGTAGATTGGGGTGTAGAGCAATGGGCTTCTTGGGACGAATATGAAACAGAATATGAGTACTTGGATAAGGAGGCGGAACTAAGGACTGCTCAGGACGGAATCGTTGATTCATACTATATTCCAAGTTATATTCAACGCTATCTGAATCAGAGCATTGCGGAATCTTTGGAAGATGAAAATGCAGTGGTTCGAATGTTTGCGATTTTGGATCGTAGAGTGGGTAAGCGTACTCTTTTAAAGCTTGCATCAAATGTTGACTCTCAACCAAAGTGGTTACAAAAGTTCTACCGGCTTAGATTTGATGTAGAGGGAATTGAGAAGAAACGATTAAAGGAATCGGAACTATACAAAGAACTTGGAATATTGACAGATGACAACGACAAATGGGAAGAGAGCATTCCCTATGTTGCTTCTCTTCTTGACCATGAATCCGTGAAGATTCAAGCAAAAGCACTCTGGCTGCTTGGTGAGATGGGGCTTGCATATCCTCGCCAAGTGCAAGACGCAGTTCCGGCAATCGCCTCATTTCTTGACAGCCCGGAGCCGCTTTTGAGAGAACGTGCTGTTAATGCTCTCGGCAGGATCGGACGGGGAGACTATTCGGTAATTGAACCGTACTGGACAGATATGTTCCGTTTTGTCTCTGATGAGGAGCCGAAGGTCAGATTGGGTTTCATATGGGCATCAGAAAACATCGCCACGAACACACCGGACATCTATGAGAAGCATATGTCGGTATTTGAGAAGCTGCTGTACGATTCGGATGACAAAGTCAGAATGGAAGCTCCGGAGATCTTTCGTGTTCTCGGCAAACGTAGACCGGAGTTCGTAAAGCCATATCTGGAGCGTTTGCAGGAAATAGCAGATACCGACGAAAACCGTGTCGTAAGAATCCACTGTCTGGGTGCGATCAAGGCAACATCAGTGAAGTGAACGCAACAGCACGTTGCTTGTCAGGTCTGCATGGGCAGTTCATAATATAAATGAACAATGAATATGGAGGTGCGGATTAATGACAGTACAGGATACAATTAAAAACCTGCGCGAAAAGCACGGTCTTTCTCAGGATCAGCTTGCAGAACGTGTTATGGTTACAAGGCAGGCAGTAAGCCGCTGGGAGACAGGAGAGACACAGCCAAATACGGATACACTTCAGCTGCTGTCGAAGGAGTTTGATGTGTCTATCAATACTTTGCTCGGCAATCCGAGACAACTTGTCTGCCAATGTTGCGGCATGCCTTTAACGGAAGATACTATGATCAGCAAAGAACCGGATGGGAGCTTTAATGAGGACTTCTGCAAATGGTGTTATGCAGATGGGAAGTTCGCATATAAATCAAAAGACTCTTTGCTTGATTATCTGGTAGGCCATATGCCTAATCCGGACAACCTTCCGGATGACAAAAGACGAACACAATATGATGGCTACCTATCCCAACTGAAGCATTGGAAATAG
>ONNQ01000073.1 GCA_900319245.1 uncultured Lachnospiraceae bacterium
AAACGCGAATGCAGCAGCCGGAGTGGAGCGTGTCGATGTTTGCCCAAAAGGCTGGAATCGCGGCTTTGAGCTCCAGGGGCTATCTGGAGGAGGCAAGGCAGGCAGTACAGGCGGAGAGGGGGTACATCTGCGCGCAGCTTCAGGAACTGGGAATGAAAGTGTTTGATGGGGAAGCGCCTTTTGTGATGTTCCTGAGCGGGAAAGAATTGTATGAACCCCTGAAAGAGAAGGGAATCCTGATCCGGAAATGTGATGGAATCAGGGGAATCAGAGATCGATCTGAGGGGGAAGACCATTACTACAGGGTCGGGATCAGAAGCCATGAGGAAAACGTAAGGCTGATGAAAGCGATCAGGGAAGTGCCGGATTGATAGTTTGCATATCACGATTTTTAAACTATAATAGGAACGATATTACTTTGAACTTTTAAACTATAATAGGAACGATATTACTTTGAACACAAAGGAGGTTTACGCATGATTAAATTATACGACGGCGGTGTTTACCTTGTCGGCGGGAACAAGATCGTCCCGGAGGCAGAGGCTGCGGGAGTACCGGAACTTCAGGGTGCCTGTCCCGAAGAGGCCAAAAAAGGTACGATCGCTTACTCAATTTTGAAAGCGCATAACCAGAATGACAATATGGACAAGCTTCGGATCAAATTTGATTCCATGGCTTCCCACGATATTACATTTGTCGGCATCGTGCAGACAGCGAGAGCTTCGGGAATGGATAAATTCCCGCTTCCCTATGTTTTGACCAACTGCCACAACTCTCTGTGCGCGGTAGGCGGAACCATCAACGAGGATGACCACATGTTTGGTCTGACATCTGCTAAGAAGTATGGCGGAATCTATGTTCCTCCGCACATCGCAGTTATCCACCAGTACATGCGTGAGATGATGGCAGGCTGCGGCAAGATGATCCTGGGATCCGACTCCCACACCCGCTACGGCGCGCTGGGCACCATGGCCATCGGCGAAGGCGGCGGCGAGCTCGTCAAGCAGCTCCTCGAAGATACCTATGATATCGCTTATCCCGGCGTAGTCGCTGTATACCTCGACGGCAAGCCGGCTCCCTATGTGGGACCTCACGATATCGCTCTTGCGATCGTCAGCGCGGTCTTTAAGAAGGGCTATGTCAAGAATAAGGTCATGGAGTTCGTCGGACCCGGCGTCGCTTCCATGGGCACTGACTACCGCAACGGCGTCGACGTCATGACGACAGAGACCACCTGCCTGTCCTCCATCTGGAGAACCGATGAGGATACCAAGGCATACCTCACCATGCACGGCAGAGGAGAGGACTACAAGGAACTCAATCCCGCTGACGTCACATACTACGACGGCTGCGTATATATCGACCTGAGCACGATCAAGCCCATGATCGCGCTGCCTTTCCACCCCAGCAACGCTTTCACCATCGACGAAGTGAACGCAAATCTTCCGGACCTTCTTCGCGAGACAGAGAAGGCCGCAGAGAAGGTTGCCGGCGGCAGGGCAAAATATACCCTTATGGACAAGATGACTCCCGACGGAAAGCTTCAGGTCCAGCAGGGTATCATCGCAGGCTGCGCGGGCGGCTGCTACAGCAGCGTCATTGAGGCGGCGAACCTCCTTCGCGGCAAGAGCTGCGGCTTCGGCGAGTTCTCCCTCGACGTATATCCTTCCTCCCAGCCTGTATTCATCGACCTGGCCAGAAAGGGAGCGGTCGCGGATCTCATGGCAGCAGGCGCGATCGTCAAGACTGCTTTCTGCGGACCTTGCTTCGGCGCGGGCGATACGCCTATGCACAACGGACTTTCTGTCCGCCACACGACCAGAAACTTCCCCAACCGCGAAGGCTCCAAGCCCGGCAACGGCCAGATGGCGGCTGTGGCACTCATGGATGCGCGCTCTATTGCGGCGACAGCGGCGAACGGCGGTATTTTGACATCCGCAGAGCAGTATGACTGCTGGGGCAATGTTCCGGAGTACAATTTCGATGATACCGTTTATAAAGCAAGAGTGTACAACGGCTACGGCAAGGCTGACCAGGCTGAGGAACTGTTTGACGGTCCCAATATCAAGCCCTGGCCGAGCATGGAAGCTTTGGGCGAGAACATCCTGCTCAAGGTCTGCTCCAAGATCCTTGACGAAGTTACGACCACTGACGAGCTGATCCCTTCCGGCGAGACTTCTTCCTTCCGCTCCAACCCTCTGGGCCTTGCGGAGTTCACACTTTCCAGAAGAGATCCCGAGTACGTCGGCAGATCCAAAGCAGTCGACAAGACCGAGAGAGCCCGCGTAGCAGGTCAGAACGCAGCTGAGCTGGATCCCGCGCTGAACGCAGTCTATGCGGCGATCGCGCAGATCCCCGGCAGCGAGAACGTGGATCCCGCGTCCATCGAGATCGGTTCCATGATCTATGCCAACAAGCCCGGCGACGGGTCCGCCCGTGAGCAGGCAGCTTCCTGTCAGCGTGTCATCGGCGGTCTGGCTAACATCACGCAGGACTACGCGACCAAGAGATATCGCTCTAACGTCATGAACTGGGGCATGATCCCGTTCCACTTAAAGGGCGAGCCGGATATGATCGAAGTAGACGACTATATCTATGTTCCCGGAATCCGTAAGATCATGGACGGAGATCTCTCCGACATCAAGGCTTATGTGATCAAGGACGGCAAGCCGCAGGAGATCAGCCTCTACATCCAGGATATGACGCAGAACGAGCGCGAGATCGTGAAGGCGGGATGCCTGATCAACTTCAACAGAAATCGCAAAGCGAAATAACAGAGGTAGATAATGAGCAAAGTATTATTGCTGAACGGCAGTCCCCATGTGCACGGATGCACGGCGACCGCGCTGGAAGAGATGATCAAAGTCTTTGAGGAAGAGGGCGTGGAGACCGAGCTGATCCAGGTCGGGATCAAAGAAATCCGCGGATGCGTCGCCTGCGGAAGCTGCAGCTTAAAGGGCAAGTGCGTTTTTGACGACCTCGTGAACGAAGTCGCGCCGAAGTTTGAGCAGGCGGACGGACTTGTTGTGGGAAGCCCCGTTTATTACGGATCTCCCAACGGAACCATCCTCTCCTTCATGGACAGACTGTTCTACAGCACCGAGTTTTCCAAACAGATGAAGGTCGGCGCGGCTGTGGTGAGCTGCAGAAGAGGCGGCAATACGGCATCTTTTGATGTC
>ONNQ01000071.1 GCA_900319245.1 uncultured Lachnospiraceae bacterium
TTTACCTTTTCGACAGGATCAATCTTACTTTTTCTGGACATAGAAATACCCCCAAGTAGGTTTTATATTTCAATGTCCTACTTGGAGGTAGCATATCAATTTGGATCTCGGGGGCTCTATTTGTCTCTTTTACATTTGGTGCAGCTTCAATCTTTGAGCCACTTCTCGTAATCCACTTCCATAAACGACGCTCTCGTAAAGCGCTCCTTCATGTCGAAGGGCACCGTGCAGTCGAAGATCGCCTTGCAGGAAATGCCGACATCCCGAATGGAAGAAGAATAGAGCGGGCAGCTGACCGGGGTGTTTCGAAGAAGCTCCAGGGCGGAGCGAAGATCAATTACTTTATTCATAGTGGTCCTCCATAGTCAGCTTGTCAGCACTTCAATTCCGCGTGCACCAAGCTCGGTAATAATCTGCTCGTCAATCTTTTGATCCGTAATGACGGTCTTCACCTGATCTTTGAGATTAAGCGGTACAGTACCGTGTCTGTCAAACTTCTCGGATTCGGTCAGAACAACGACCTGATCCGCCTGTCTCGCCATATCGCGGACAGCCTGCGCGCGCATCTGGTCCTGATTGGTGAAGCCGGCTCTTGCGGACCAGCCGTCCACGCCGATAAAGAACCGGTCGACCCAGAAATTCTCTGCGCACTGGCGCACCATGGGGCCCACCATGACCTGCGCGTCCTGTTGATAAATGCCGCCCAGAAGAATGATCTGAAAATCGGAGGAGCGGCGGATGTAATCGGCGATAAAGGCGCTGTTGGTGATCATAGTTATTCCACTTCGCAGTTCTGCCAGTGCTGCGGCGAGCAGGGCGCAGCAGCTGCCGCTCTCGATCATGATGGTGTCGCCGTCTTTCACAAGCTCTGCCGCGCGCAGCGCTATCTTTCTCTTTTCTTCATAGTGATAGGCCAGCCGCCCCTTGATATCGTCTGTACTGGACAGGACGGCGAAGCCGTGCTCACGAGTGATCAGTCCCTGCGCCTCCATCGCGTCCAGATCCTTGCGGATGGTGACCTGGGAGACACCCAGGTGTGACGAGAGTTCGGCAACTTCTATTTTCTTTTCTTGTACCAAAAGCGCCAGAATCTGACTGGTACGGTCTTCTTTTCTGCGCATATAGGAGTCCTCCCTGTCGATTTATGTCTGTAAATAAAAGTATAGCATAATCGAACGATTTTCCGAAGTTTCACTTACATTCATAAGTTATTTTGTTGACGGTTTCTCATATAAAGACGAATGAAACCATATTATTGCCAAAATAGAGCAATATAAGTATAATAAATCCATATTAAATCCATAATCAAGAAAATGGATCGAAAAAGGATGGAGAAGGTCATGACAATAGAAGAAATGCAGCGAAGGAAAAGGGAGTTTGGATATAGCAATGAAAAACTGGCAGAGCTTTCAGGCGTGCCTCTGGGGACCGTGCAGAAGGTAATGAGCGGAAGTACAAAGAGTCCCAGGCAGGGGACATTGGAAGCACTGGCCAGAGCGCTGAGCGGTCAGAAAGAGGAGCCGACCTGGTATCCGGGCGAGATGATCGACGGATGCGCCAGAATGCTCAGAGAGCCCTGGGGCGCATATAGAGCGAAGAAGGAGGAGTATACCATTGAGGATATCTATGCTTTGCCGGAGGGCGTCAGGGCGGAGCTGATCGATGGGGAGATCTATTACATGGCGTCGCCCACGAGAACGCATCAGAAGATCGTGGGCGAGATGTACCTTGCAGTTGCCGGGTACATCCGATCCCATGGAGGGGCTTGCGAAGTATATATTCCGCCGTATGCGGTATACCTGAACGCAGATAATTCTACCTATCTGGAGCCGGATCTGACGGTGATCTGTGATCCGTCCAAATCGGAGGATAAAGGCTGCGTGGGAGCGCCGGACTGGGTTGTTGAAGTCGTATCCCCTTCCTCGAAACGGATGGACTATCTGCTCAAGCTTTTCAAATACCGCACCGCCGGCGTCCGCGAGTATTGGATCATCAATCCGGAAAAGAGAGTCGTTTTGGTTTACACCTGGAACGATGGACACGAGTCAGTGGACATGTACGCTTTCGAGGATGAGATCCCTTCGGGGATCTATCCGGACCTGAAGATCCGGCTGGCGGATCAAAGAGTGCATTGTTAACGGTGGGAACCTTTCATCTTATGGATGAAAGGTTCTTTTTATTTGCGGGAAGGCTTAATGGACACCATGTTCTTTTCCCCTTGGGTTGTTCTTTTTTCAATATACTGGAAAGACCCTTGACTGTTTTGTAGAATCGGCACTTGGCACCATGAACCCAAGTTCCACCATCTCCGCGATAGCTGAAAACGTTGAGTTAATCACGTTTTGAGGCGGATCTGATCATCTCCACGGTCCGGATCCCGGAGTGCAAAATAGAGAATGTCGTAGTCTCCGCCTATCTGAGCGACGAGGACTACCTGCGGGTCGGCAATAAGATTGACGCGATCCGTACTTCCAGACACCTCTCGGGAACCGGGGAAGAGAGAGAACTGACTGCGGCGAGAGTCCTGGAACAGATCCGGCCGGCGGTCACGGCCAGGGTGGACGAGGAGACAGCCGGAGAGATCATCCGGGATATCCGCGGCATTCTGCGGAATCTGTTCCGGGAACAGGCGGGACAGGAGGAAGTGATCTCCGTTCCGCTTCTGCATCACCTTCTGCCGGCGACGCACATACAACTGGATGTGGAATGCGAAGACTGGAAGGAAGCAATCCGCGCGGCGGCAATGCCGCTGCACGAGATGGGGTATATCGAAGAGCGGTATATTACGGAAGTCATCCGGAATGTGGAAGAAAACGGACCTTATATTGTGATCTCACTACGTAAGATAAGACGAAACGAGCGGGACTGCCCCGTTCGTTTTTTTATCACTTAAAATAGTCTCTTGGTGTAACACCGTAGTATTCTTTGAAGGCTTTATAGAAATTGCTGTGGTTGCTATAGCCGAGCATGGCAGATATTTCTTCAATGGCGTGAATGGTGAATCGTGAATTGAAATAATAAATTCTAGTTGATGGTAAACGTTACCAGAAATAAGTCTTACAAGCAGTTATCTGGAAGTCAGTCTTGCGGGAGATTGGCT
>ONNQ01000080.1 GCA_900319245.1 uncultured Lachnospiraceae bacterium
ACTTCTTCAGGCTGATGCTGAGAACAGACCGACGCTGAAGGCTGAAGGTTATCTGACACGTGATCCAAGAATGAAAGAGCGTAAGAAATACGGTCTCAAGAAGGCTCGTAAAGCTCCGCAGTTCTCCAAGAGATAATTTTCTCACAGGAATTTTCGAAATCAGAGGGTATCCCTGGCAACGGGGATATCCTTTTTGCTTTTATGTGAACAATTCAGACAAAAACGATTTTTTGTCCCATTGTTTTTCGAGGGATAGATTAGACTTTTTCGGGCCCCGTCTTTATAATGAAAAAAGTAATTTTATTGATTAACAGGAGGTTTCAGTGATGGCAAATGCATTAGCTTACGCAGCCGAGAAAAAGGCCTTCAGCCTTGTTCTTGACCAGGCAATTAAGACAGCAAGCAAGGAAGGCGGATATATCAAGGTATTGAACGTGGCGGAGAAGTTCCTGGGCGATACATGGGGACATGAAGCATTTGACCGCCTGCGGAGTACATTTGCACCTGGAGAAAAATATGCGAATTTCTTTGACCGTATTCTCCGTGATGTGGATACGGATGTAGTCAAGGGTCTCTTCATGGCGTTCGGATTTGAGGCCGGCTATGTGGGATATCATGATGCACGCAAGAACGAGAAGAAATATGACATCAATATTCCGTGGGTCATTCTTTTTGACCCCACTTCCGCGTGCAACCTTCACTGCACAGGATGCTGGGCTTCAGAGTACAGCCGTACGCTGAACCTCTCCTATGATGATCTGGACAGAATCGTTACCGAGGGCAAGGCACTCGGAACCAGAGGATATGTACTCACCGGCGGTGAACCGATGGTTCGTAAAAAAGATATTGTAAAGCTCGCAAAGAAGCATCATGACTGCGGCTTCATGATCTTCACCAACGGCACGCTGGTAGATCAGCAGTTCTGCGACGATATGCGTGACTGTAAGAACATTGTTCTTTCCATGTCAGTCGAGGGTCTGGAGCAGGCAACGGATAACCGCCGCGGACAGGGCGTATTCCAGAAGGTTATGAACACCATGGATCTGCTCCGCAAGAACAAACTTCCTTACGGCGTATCCATCTGCTACACAAGAGAGAACTACAAGGCCGTTACGAGCGATGAGTTCATCGATTTCATGATCGACAAGGGCGTTCTGTTCGGATGGTATTTTCACTTCATGCCGACCGGCAATGATACGACGATGGAGCTCGTACCGACACCGGAACAGCGTGAGTACATGTATCACAGAATCCGTGAGATCCGTGGCTACCACGGCGGCAAGGAAATCTTCCTCATGGATTTCCAGAACGACGGCGAGTGGGTTAACGGATGCATCGCAGGAGGAAAGTCCTACTGCCATATCAACCCGAACGGTGATGTGGAGCCCTGCGTATTCATTCACTACTCAAGCGCAAACATTCACGACAAGAGCCTTCTCGAGTGCCTGCAGCAGCCGCTCTTCAGAGAGTACAGAGCAAACATGCCGTACAACGAGAACCTTCTCCGTCCGTGCCCGATGCTTGAGAACCCGGCAAAGCTCCGCAAGATGGTTCATGAGTCCGGCGCTGTTTCCACAGATATGCAGGATCCGGAGGATGTTGATCATCTGACACACAAGGTTGAGGATTATGCCAAGGCCTGGGCACCGGTTGCTGAGAAATCCGGGTTATGTGCCGAAGACGGCGGATCAGATTACTGGTATTGAAGATGAATAATGAGTGCTTCCATAGCTTATGAATATGGATAGCAGACTGATATAAAGGCGTCTCCCGTACAGGGAGGCGCCTTTTTACGATGCCAAATACCAGGATACAGATGCTATGCGTTACTGTTCACTTGTTGTATGCCACTGTCGCACATGGAGACTTCCAGCCTCGACGGAGCGCCGCGTCAGACCGACGTAGTCGGTCGTGCGACGCCTGTCAGCGCAGTTAGCGAGCTTCAGCGAGCTTACAAGCTGACCGCTCTCGCTTGTCCTCAGCGTAGCGGAGGTCTCGGCTTGGGAGTCTCCATGTGTTCCGTGGCTCTGACCAGCAGGCGCGGCAGGCGATCAGGCGTCTGGCGGGAGTCTCCATGTGTTGCGTGACTTTGACAGCATCTGAATTGCAAAAGAGTGGCAGGGTTGACTAACATACTTGCGAGATGATAAGGTTAGTCGGATTAACTTGACAC
>ONNQ01000069.1:0-3296 GCA_900319245.1 uncultured Lachnospiraceae bacterium
GCAGAGCGAAGCTGGAACAGCACGGGGCTACGTACATCAACATACCTGCGACGGAACAGATGAGAAAGGACCTGGAAACCAACATCTATCCGCTCACTTACTTTGTAGATTCAGACGGCAAGGTGCTCGGCAGCATAACGGGAAATCAGGGCCTTGCGGCTTACGAGAATAAATTTAAAGAGTTTCTGGGAAAAGATTTTAATGGATCCTGATGGCAGCTACGATCGTCTCGGGAATCGTCAGCAGCCGGATTTCCGGTTACGCGGATAACGGCGATACGGTCCCTGCGATCCTGAACGCCCTATCCACGATTCTGGGACTTGTGGTCATGATCATCAACCTGCTCATGAACATCAAACTGTCGGAGAAATTCGGCCACGGCATTCTGTTCGGCCTTGGTCTCACCTTCCTGACACCTGTCTTTACGATGATCCTCGGATTCGGTTCGAGCGACTATCTCGGAAATCCTGAGGAAGGCCTTCCGCCTCGCAGGAGAGTCTATATGTGACGGCGCGGCCCCTCGGAATTCATTGATTCCGAGGGGCTTTTTAAGCACACTATGTTTGGTATATCATATATTAAGGACTGTCAATATAACCATTCACGTACCGCGTGCGGGCCGAAAGCCTGCAAAGCGGCAAGCAAAACAGCAAAAAGAGGGGCTCAATTATGAATTATCAATGGTTTGTTGCCATAAGCGGGCTATTTGACTGGCTGCTCCTGTCAATCGCCCTGTTCGTGATCTCGGGCAAGCTGGGCTGGAAAAAGAAATGGCCGGCCTGGGTTCCGGGGTATCGTATTTACTGTCTGGGCGACAGCGTCGGGCTGAGCCGGGAAGGCATGTACTGCGGCGTCATGGACCTGTTGTTCGTCATCGCCGTGGTCACGGATTATGCGGTCAAGGAAAGAGAGGCGCTCGGGACACTTGCTTCTCTGGTCCACCTGGTCGCGTACGTTTTCCTGTTCATCTACCGGCTGAGGATCTACATGCAGATCCTCAAGCTGTTCGGACTGAGCAAAAAATGGGTCATCCTGTGGCTTGTCGCCAACTGGCTGCCGCTTATGATCATCGGACTGGGAAGCAAATACCAGCCGCAGAGAGAGCGCCTTATGGAAGGCGACGCGGAAGGGCCGGGCGCTGACGGACATGCGGCGCAGGGACCGATTCCCTTAAATGTGTCTGTCCCTGAGACCAACGAAGGCCTGAGCATACACCTTAAGGAGCGCGTCGTCACAGACTTCGGCAAGGAGCACCGCCTCTTAAAGGACGTCGCCATGAATATTCCTCCCAAGTCGCTGGTTCTGCTTCTGGGCGGATCCGGCGCGGGAAAGACAACGCTGATCAACGCGGTGATCGGATACGAGCAGGCGGACGCGAAGATCCTCTTAAACGGCGTGGACGTCTATGAGGACTACGACAGCGTCAAGCATAAGATCGGTTTTGTCCCGCAGAAGAACCTGATCAGAGGGAATGATACGGTGATCAACACGGTCGGAGACGCAGCGGAGATGCGCCTTCCCATTTCGGTCTCCAAAGAGAAGCGGGAACAGATCATCAAGGAGGACATGGACCTTCTCGGCCTGACCTCCGGGCAGGACGGCCTTGTATCCAAGAAGTCGGGCGGACAGCTGAGAAGAATCTGTATCGCCATGGAACTGGTGACGGATCCGGCCCTCTTTATCCTGGATGAACCGGACTCCGGTCTGGACGGCGTAATTTCAAGGGAAATCTTCACCAAGCTCAGGCAGATTGCCGATGACGGCAGGATCGTGATCGTGATCACGCATACGCCGGACCGCGTGATCGACCTGTTCGACAAAGTCATCGTGCTCGCCAAGGATTCCGACAAGACCGGGCGTCTCGCTTTCTACGGAACGCCGCAGGAAGCTAAGGAATTCTTCGGGAAACAGACCATGGAACAGATTGTCATGAGTGTCAACAGCAAGGAAGAAGGCGGCGAAGGACGGGCAGATGAACTGGTAGAGAAGTATATGGCCCTTGCCTCTTCGCAGAAAGGAGGACAGGCGTCATGACAGAGATTTCAACCGAAAAACTGCAGTATACCGGACGCTTCCATCAGTTCGGGATCTATTTCCGCAAATTCCTGCGCATGTTCGTCTATCAGAGCGACTGGGTCGTTCTTCCGATCGGCGCCGTCATAGCGGCTCTCGTGACCTTTGTCGTGGGAAACAACATGTTCGTCACGCAGGAGGGAACGACCATGGGAACCTTCGCCCTGACCTGCGTCTGTGTCTGGAACGGTTTCTTCAACTCGATCCAGGTGGTGTGCCGTGAGCGCGATATTGTCAAAAAAGAGCATCGCGCGGGCATGCATATAACATCCTATATTTTGGCCCATATGGCATATCAGCTGATTCTGTGCTTTTTGCAGACGCTGATCACGCTCCTGATCTGCCACGTGGCGGGCGTCCATTTCCCGAAGCCCGGCGTCATAACGAAGTGGGGAATCGTCGATATGGGCATCACGATCCTGCTGGTCACTTATGCGGCCGACATCATGGCCCTTATGGTCTCCTGTCTCGTCAGGAACACGACCATAGCCATGACGGCCATGCCTTTCCTGCTGATCTATCAGCTGATCTTCTCGGGCAATTTCTTTGACCTGGGAGCGGCGGATTTTATCAAAGTGACCACCATATCTCACTGGGGGTCGGACAGCCTGTGCGTCATCGGCCGCTACAACGAGCAGCCCATGGTATCGCTGTGGAACACGCTGGTCCAGTTTAAAGACGCGGACTTCTACGGGGAAAAGCCGCTCCTGTATGTGCTGCAGGGTGTGGAGAAGAACGGTATGCTTAATGATTTCCTCAAATGGTCGGGGCAGAATAATTTAAAGCCCGCCTATGAGGCCATTCCCGCCAATGTGCTGCCGGCATGGGGCGCCATACTTTTGATGATCGTAATCTTTACAGCTGTTGCTGTCATTGCACTGAAGTTTATTGACAAGGACAAGAGGTGAGAGAGGTAGACAACCAGATGAAAAATAACACATTGGAAACAAAAGCATCGGTTAAAAACGGTGTCAGCAGAATGGTCTTCGCCGTCCTGTCGATCCTTCTGGAGGTCGGAGTAATTCTGGCCCTGATCTTCTGGGCCGGAAAGGCGGCGGGATGGATCTATACAGTACTGCACATCCTTGCCTGGATCCTTGTACTTGCAATCTACGGAAATCATAAGACGGCATCGATCCGAATGACATGGATGTACGTGATCATGATGCTGCCGATCTTCGGAACGGCGCTCTATTTTCTGATCGGCCTCAACGGACATACGC
>ONNQ01000069.1:3341-5359 GCA_900319245.1 uncultured Lachnospiraceae bacterium
ATCCGTAAGCAGGCGGGATACCCGGTCTACCAGAACACCAAGGTAGAATATTTTGACGACGGCGAGAAAGGGTTCGAGGCACAGAAGAGAGATTTTGCCAAGGCCGAGAAGTTCATTTTCATGGAATACCACGCGATCGAAGACGCGGAGTGCTGGCACGAGATGCGGGACATCCTGGCGGAGAGAGCAAAAGCGGGCGTAGAGGTCAGAGTGTTCTACGATGACATGGGGAGCCTCGGCTTTATCAACACGGATTTCGTCAAGCGCACGGAGAGCTACGGGATCAAGTGCCGCGTGTTCAATCCCTTTGCCCCGGGACTCAACCTGTTCCTGAACAACCGCGACCACAGAAAGATCACGGTAATTGACGGAAAAGTCGGCTATACGGGAGGGTACAACCTGGCCAACGAGTATTTCCACAGAACGGAGCCGTTCGGATTCTGGAAGGACACCGGCATCCGCCTGGAGGGAGATGCGGTGCAGAGCCTTACGGTGACATTCCTTGAGATGTGGAACGCCGTATCCGAGAATGACAAAGACGACATGGAATTCACAAAGTATCTGATCGCCAGCAATGCGCATCAGGTCCTGAAAAAGGGCGGCGTCATGCTCAACGCGGATATGGAAGAGCGGCGCAGTGAAGCCACAGAAGCAGCTCCTTCCGAGGGCGGTAAGACCGAGACCGACAAAGCTGAGACAGGTAAGGCCGGGACCGATAAGGTCGAGATGGTCAAGAATATGGAGAACAAGATCGTCGGGGATGTGGAGGCGAAGATCGTCAAGGACGCAGGGTCCAGGATCGTCAAGGACACAGAGGCCAGGATCGTCAAGGACAAGGAAGAATATTTTGGCAAGATCAGGGAACGGGTCGAAACGGACGGAAAGTTCCTCGAGGGCAGGGAGGCAGCCGTCGGCGAGAACCTCGGATTCGTGCAGCCTTACGCGGATTCGCCCATGGATGAGGTCCATGTAGGGGAAGACGTCTACATCAGCATGGCGGAGAGCGCACAGAAGTATTGCTGGTTTATCACCCCTTATCTGATCATCACGGACGAGATGTGCCACGCCTTTTCGCTGGCAGCGCGACGCGGCGTGGATATCCGCATCATAACACCCGGTATTCCGGACAAGAAGATCGTCTACAGCGTGACGCGCTCCTATTACAACGGACTGGCCAGGAACGGCGTCCGGATCTTCGAGTACACGCCCGGCTTCTGCCACGCCAAGATGTCCATCGCGGACGATCTCATGGCGACCTGCGGCACGATCAATCTGGACTATCGCAGCCTGTATCATCACTTCGAGAACGGCTGCCTGTATGCGGACTGCGACGCGGTAATGGACACAAAGAGAGATTTTGAAGAGACATTTGCCAAGAGCAAAGAAGTGACCAAGTTCTACGCCAACGGGCGCGGCGCCTTCATGCGCTTTGGCCAGATGATCCTGAGACTGGCAGCTCCGCTGATGTAAGAAAGATCGGATTCGTGACAGAGCTGATGTCGGAAAGCGAGTTGGAGATTTATGAAAAATCCGGTTAAACGGCTGATCGGGACGATAATGGTCGCACTCGTATCGCTGGTCGTATATACGGTGCTGCTGCTCAATATAGAGCAGCGGCACAACAGCGAACTGATCATGTCGGACAGCATTAATAAGACGGATTCCGTCCGAGGCATGATCGAGGGATACGGCAGGACAGCGGACGAGATCGGAAAGGGCTTTTGCGAGGACGAGAACGCACGGGTAAAGCTCGAGACGATCCGCTTATTGCCGCAGGTCGCCGGCGGCGAGTATACGGGAGAGCGTCTGTGGAATAACGGCATGGTGGTCCGCGTTCAAGGCGGGAAAACAGAGCTTCCGACAGGGGCGGAAGCTCTTGCTTCTGTGCTCACGGCGGACATGATAACTAATGAATATGAGCAGACCCGGACAGAGATGCCTGTGGGCGCGGGCACTGCAGCGCAGGAGCAGGTACTTGTGACCTGCGGAAAAATTTCCGGCGACTGGTATTACGTCAG
>ONNQ01000067.1 GCA_900319245.1 uncultured Lachnospiraceae bacterium
ACAAGGTCGCGCTGAAGCAGGCGGAGAAGGAATATGAAAACGCTCAGAAGCAGGTGACGGCCCTGGAAGAGGAAGCGGTCAAGGCGCTGACCGGAGAGAGCGCGCTGGACTTGAGCGTCATCAACACCATGATCATCAAGCACCGCGCCAAGCGGGACGCGGCTGCCCAGACCATCGAGGAAGCCCGTGCCCGGCTGGAACAGGAACAGATGGGCCAGAAGGAGACGCAGGCCCAGATCGACGAGATGCTTTCCTGGGCAGACTGCTACGACAAGGCCAACATCGAGACCCGCCACATGATCATTGCCCGAATCATCGAAAAGGTTGAGGTTCGGGCCAATCGGAAAATCCATATCAAGTTCAGGATTTCGCTTGACCAGTTCCTCGGAAAGAGTGCCTGAGCAAGAAACTGAATCGCCTGTGGGGAAGGACAACCCCGCAGGCTTTTTTTGTTTGCCAGCGAACCGTTCACACCTACAATCGGCATTTCGTTCACATCTAACACCCGAGCCGTTCACATCTAATCCGCCGAGCTGTTCACATCGACCGCCCGAGTCGTTCACATCGTAAGCGTCAAATATAGCCACGTTGGCACTCAGCACTGACAGCTTCATTCCAAGGCATAAGGCTTTCAATGAAATCATCCGTGAGATTGCCATCAGGTATCGAAATTCTCCGAAACACATAATTCAAGTATTTCAGCACATCGAGACCGTTGGCCTTGGCAGTCTCAACCAGGCTGTAAGCATCCGCCGCAGCAACAGCGCCGTCATTGGATTTGCAGAAGAGCCAATTCTTTCTGCCAATTACAAACGGGCGGATCGCGTTTTCGGCGGCATTATTGGAGATGGGAATGCGACCATCATCCAGAAAACGCATGAGCTCTGCTTTCTGGTTTCGGGCATAGGTTATGGCTTCTTTCTGGCCTTTGTACGCCGGATCACGCGCTTCAAGCCAGGTATAGAATTCCTCAACAATGGGAAGTGACTCTTTTCGACGAACCCGCAGCCTCTCTTCCGGGTCAACATTTTCAAGCCTTTCCTCAATACGGAAAAGCCGGTCACAGTATCTCACACCTTCTCTGCCAAGGCTGGGAAGATCCATGTTGTGATTCAAAATGGAGTCATAAAACTTTCGTCGCAAATGAGCCCAGCAGCCACATCGAATCGCTCCTCTGCCGAGATCATTGTAGCCGGAATACCCATCACAGATAAAGTAGTGGTTATATCCGGCCAAAATCCCTGTAGGAACCTTCCCGGCTCTGGATGGGCGGTAGTTGAACACCACTATCTGCTTTGGTTCGTACTTTCCGGATCGAACTACCCACATATGGCACTTCCTGGGATTGCCGTTTTCGGTTTTCTCATCAAGGACCTTCACGGGCGTTTCGTCGCAGTTCACGACATTGGATTCGTCTTTCACGGTTTTCAACATGTAGGCCGCGAGGGACTGCATATAGTCCTTGTCAGCCCGGAGAATCCAGTTGCTCATGGTCTGCCTGGAAAGAGGAAAGCCAAGCCGCTCCCATTCCTTTTCCTGACGGTATTCCGGAAGTCCCAGCTCGAACTTTTCGTAGAGTATCTGTGAAAAAACAGAGCTGCTTGCCTTGCTTCCCTTTATGAAGGGGTGCCGGTATTCCTCCGGCAGATTGCCAGTAATGATGACTGTCCTGGGTCTGTCCGCACAGGTCTTACAGGCATCAGTTCCGGCATACGGACAATTCTCACATGCGCCGGTACCTTCTTCGCAAGAGTGGCAGGCATATTTCTCCACATAATGATCATGCCGGTCCACATGGGCGGGAACCCGTACATATTCAGTATAGACGAGTTCCTTGCCGATGTACTCCAGCTCTTCATTGCCGCAGCGTGGGCAGGAAAGCTGATCCTGTGGAATCTTGTGCTCATGGATAACAACGGGAAGGTCGGCAATAATCTCTTCCTGGGTGCGTTTTTTCTTCCGCTTGTGACCAGAGACTTCAACCGTCTCGGGTTCAACAGGCTGAGAAATGGGTACCGGTTCTTCCTGGCTGAAAATGCTTAGTTGTACTGCCCCGTCCTCCATAGCAGGTATACGAATCTTCTCGCTCTTCTTGCCAAAGTAGAGCCGCTGAAGATTCTGAAGCATCTGCATGATATCCGCAACACGGGTTTCCAACTGAGCAATGCGTTCATCGCGCTGTCTAAGCTCTTGCTGTTTTTGCGCTGTGTCCTGCTCCAGTGAGGTGATGTACTCAGCAACATCCGGGCGAATCCCGGTGAAATCCGGCCGCGTCATACCAGCACCTCCTGTCGAATTCATTACTGTATATATTCGACATGAATGCAGAAAATCCTTTTGGTTTTTCAAGAAAAATCCTTATTTTTCAAGAGCTTTACACTAAGTCTTTTGGCAGAGGAAACCGTTTCTGTTCAATTGCCAAACCTTCCAAAAGGCGATGATATTGCGGCTCGGTTAAAGCCAGAACTTCGCTTGCATTGCGCGGCCATTGGTAGCGGAAACCAATGAGCACCTTGTACAGCATGAGAAAACCGTCGCCCTCCCAGATAAGCGCCTTCATACGATCCGCACGCTTCCCGCAGAATAGAAACATGCTGTGTTCGTCAGGTCGCATTTCAAATTGCTGGACGATGATGGTTGAAAGCCCGGCGATTGATTTCCGCATGTCAGTATAGCCGCAGACAATGTAGATGTTGTCAACTTTGATCTCAGCGAGAACCATGGCTCACCGCCTCCAGGAGTTTTGCAAGGAAGGAAGCCGGGATAGCCTCCGGTACAGAGAAGCTCATCCCATTCACGCTGAAGCTGATCATGGAGGCACTCGCCTCAGCCATTTCAGGAAACCGCAGCTTGACGATCTGGGGACGATTGCTATGCTGCCCAACAGAATTTGCTGCCAGTCCAGAACTACCTTCCGGCAACGCTGGCCGCTCGCCCTGTGCCGCAATGATCGCACGAATACGGCGCTGGTAATAATAGAACTGCTTTTCGTCGATTGCATTCTGTTGGCAGTAGTCCCGCTTTGACAGGCCGCTGTTACTCCATTCCTGAATGACCTGAACCCAACGCTGGTACCTGATTTCAGCAGTCTTGGCATCCATGGTAGCTTTCCTCCCTGCAAGTATTCTTTAGTTTTTTCGTGATGGTTCTCGTGATGAAAAAACTAAACTTTCTATAATCCTAGGAAGTTAGCATACCATGTTAGCAGACTTTAGTACACCCGCTCAGATATTTGACGCTTACGTTCAATAATGCACACCTCCCAACAAAAGCAATAACATGAGATAATGAGTCCAAACGATTCTTAAGAATTCTCGAGAATTCTCAAGACACGGAGGGACAAAGAATGGGAGTGAGTGTGCAGGAACTCAAGCATGCAGCAAGGCTGCAGGAATGGTCGGCGAGGGTTGCAGAATGCCGCAGCAGCGGGATCAGCGTGAAAGCCTGGTGTGCAGAGCAAGGGATTGCGCTCAAAACATATTACAACTGGGAGAAGCAGATTGTAAAGGCGGCAACCCAGCAGTATGCCCTTCCCGCTCCTGCCCAGACTGGAGTGCTCATGCAAGTCAATCCGGATACCATGCCAAGCGGAGAAATGGGAACCAACGAAAGCGGCATCATCATTCGTCATGGGGAGAGCACCGTCACCCTGCCTGCCGGCAGCAACGTGGAAGCCATCGCCGACCTGGTAAAGGCGCTGAACCGCCATGCTTGACTTCAGTCGGGTGCAGAACTACTACATCGCCTGCGGATACACGGATATGCGCAAACAGATCGACGGACTGGCAGCGGTGGTGGAGCTGCAGTTCGGACGAAAACTGGACGAGGTCTCCATCTTTCTGTTCTGCGGGCGTCGGGCGGATCGGATCAAGGCGCTGTATTGGGACGGAACGGGATATGTGCTGCTGTACAAGCGTCTGGCGGAGAAGCGATTCCAGTGGCCCAGAAACGAGCAGGAATTGAAGCTGCTGACGAAGCAGGAGTTCCGCTGGCTCATGGAAGGGTTATCCATCGTGCAGAAGAAGGCCTTTGAACCGGGAAAACCGGGAACTGTCTGCTGACCAAATAATCATACTCCGCAAGCGAAGAGCCACGATGAATGAAACCAGGATGCAGGATATACAATAGAAAAGAAGTAGTGTATAATGGATACGACGGC
>ONNQ01000068.1 GCA_900319245.1 uncultured Lachnospiraceae bacterium
ACAGAACGATCGACCAGTACAACAATGATATCTGGCATTTGGAGAAAGACTGCTGACCGCAGGGAACAGAATATCGTGCAGAGAAAACCCCCGGAGATCTGATATGCTACCCCCAAGTAGGACATTGAAATATAAAACCTACTTGGGGGTGTTTCTATGTCCAGAAAAAGTAAGATTGATTCAGAAAAAAAGGTAGAGATAGTTGAACGGGTACTTACAGATGAAATCAGTTTATCTGAAGCTGCACGGTTGACTGGTGTGGACATGGCTAGCATTCGGAGCTGGCGCAATCTATATCTTTCAGACGGGCCTACTGCTTTGATGGCTCAGCCCAGTAACAAAGTTTATTCTCAGGAGCTAAAGCTTCAAGCCGTTTGTGAATACCTTGATGGAAAGTCAACTCAGGCAGACATCGTATATAAATACCATTTGCGAAGCTCCAAGCAGTTACGCGACTGGCTAAAGGTATATACTACTCATGGAGAAATCAAATCACGCACAAGTGGAGGCAGCTACATGAGGAAAGCCAGAAGCACAACGCCGGAAGAAAGATTGACAATCGTTCGGGACTGCTTGGCCAACGATAAGAACTATGGCGCAACGGCGTTAAAGTACAACTGTTCCTATCAGCAGGTACGCAACTGGGTCAAACGGTATGAAAAGATGGGATCCGCAGGTCTGGAAGACCGCCGTGGTCGCCGTGCAGGGACTCAGCCTGCAAGAACCCATGAAGAGGAGATGCGGGACAGGATCGCAGAGTTGGAGCGGCGTAACCGAGAGCTGCAGATGGAGAATGACCTGCTAAAAAAAGTCAGAGAGTTAGAGATGAAGGGTCGCTATCTCTGACTCGCCATCTTTATAAGTACCAGGCGATCCGGGAACTTTCAGAAGAAAGGGACTATCCAGTAGAACGGCTCTGTAATTATGTTCACGTTCCTCGCTCTGCGTATTATCGGTGGTTGAAAAATCCAGAAAGCATAAGCGAGAAAAAGAATCAGGAAATCTCCGAGAAGATCAGGCAGATTCACGAAGACCATCCTGATATGGGATACAGAAGGATCCGCGATGAACTGGACAGAAGATATGATACAGCTGTCAATGACAAACGCGTCCTTCGTTTATGTCGTAAGAACCGCATACAGTCTACTATAAAGTGGAAGCCAAAGAGTTGTACAAGAGCAACGAATGATCCCGAACATATCGCCAGAAATTACCTGAACCGGAACTTTCATGCAGACGCGCCAAATGATAAATGGCTGACCGATGTGACAGAGTTCAAGTATTATGTCGGCACCGAGATCCATAAAGTATACCTGAGTGCCATTCTGGATCTTTATGACCGCCGGATCGTTGCCTTTCAGATCAGCAATCGTAACGATAACCTGCTGGTTATGAGTACCTTTGATGAAGCTGTCCGTTTGGAACCAGAGGCGCACCCCCTGTTTCATTCAGACCGCGGATTTCAATACACCAGTAAGCAGTTCAGCACAAGGCTGAAGAAACAGCATATGAAGCAGAGCATGTCCAGAGTAGCCCATTGTATTGACAACGGGCCGATGGAAGGCTTCTGGGGCATTTTGAAACGTGAGAGGTATTATGGAAGACGTTTTACGTCACGGGAAACACTTGTCGAAATGATTACGAAATATATCCACTACTACAACAGCGAACGGATTCAGAGAAAGCTTTATCGGATGCCCCCGATGGAGTTTCATGCAGCTTTCGCGGCTGCAGCATAAAGAGAAGGGGCGTGCCGCAAAAGCGTAGGTTTTGAACCTTCACTTAATGCGACAGCCCCTTTGCCTTTCTTTATCCTTTTTGATCTTTATCTTTTTTGATCCTTGATCCGGTCTGTCATCTCTTGTCTTTATCGATCTTTCTGAGCGCGAACACGGATACGGCAGTGAAAATAACGATCATGAGAAGGAGCGCTCCCCATGCCGGCAGTACGTTCGCGGCAATGCTCTCGTAGGCGGGATTTGTATTGTTTGTTCCGGACCAGAGGAGGAAGTCATCGAGCAGGTTGTTCTGCTCTACCTGCTGAAGAAGATACAGAAGCGGCTTCTCGCCTCTAAACTCCGCGTCCTTAAACCTGACCAGCGTGTTCCACAGCGTCACCATCGGCTGCTCGTTGAACCGTCCGATCGTGCACAGGGTGTCAGTTCCCCGGTGGGAGATGGTCGTCACCTTGATGATGTCCGCTGCCCCCAGCTCGAAAAAGCTGCCTGAGAAGATCAGCTGATAGATCAGAAGGAAGGGCATGACGGTCATGGCTGTGGTCGTAGACCTGACAATGCACGAGACCATCAGCGCCATGATGTCAGCCGTATAGGTGACGAGCAGGATAGTAATGCCCACATCCACGATTCCCCACGGCGTGACCACGCCGGCGCCCGGGATCTTTATGCCGGCAATGACGCAGATCAGAAGAGTGATCAGCGGCTGCAAAAAGCAGAGGAGCAGCTGGTATAGCATATGGGCGATGATGTAGGACGAGACCTCCATGCCGGAGCGGTGCTCTCTTTTGACAATATCCCTTTCGCGGCACACTACCTGGATCGAGTTGAAGAAACCGTTCCAGATACAGACGCGGGCCAGCGCAAAGGTGCCGGTGGTCGTTCCTTCCTGCGTCACGAACATGTTGGCGCCGACGACAAAGGTCACAAGGGCAGCGATGACCGCGCCGATCGGAAGGACTTTCCAGTCGCTCTGATAGACGAACATGCGAAGGAATTTCTTAAGGTAGATCCTGATCTGGTCGATCCGTCCGGTATACTGCAGATTTTCAGCTGAACGCTCTGTCATGATTCCTGCCCCCCTTTCCCTGACGCAGCATCGGCTGTGTCTTTTTCTATTGCAGCGCCGGCTGCGCTGTCCCTTTGAGCGGCATAGGCCGCGTATTTCCCGATGAACTCGTCCGCACGGCCTTCGCCGCCCTCGTCTTTACTGTTCACGCTCATGACGATCTTCTCCATGCTGTCTTTTCCAAAGAACTCCCTTGCTTCCTGAGGACTTCCGTAGAAGGCCAGCCGCCCGACTCTTCCGGAATCCCTTGCGAGCACGATGACCTTGTCAAAAAGATCGATCACGCGGTCCGGTGTGTGTGTGATGACGATCACGATCCTCCCATCGTCGGCGATCCGGCGGAGTTTTGTAAAGATCTCGCGGGAGATAACGCCATCCAGTCCGGAATCCGGCTCGTCAAGGACAAAGAGTACCGGATCCGTCACAAGCTCCATAGCGATGCAGATCCTGCGGAGCTGGCCGCCCGACTTCTTGGATACCAGGCCGTCCTGACCGGCGGACAGACCTAAGAGATCCATGTCCTCTTTGATGAGCTGTTTCCGTTGCTCTGTGGAGATGGAAGTCGGAAGCCGCATCTTCGCAGCGTCACAGGTTCTGCTGGGGAACAAACCCGATCTTGTGCTTGACGCGGTCGTACTCTTTATAGACATTGACGCCGTTTAACAGGACCGTCGCGTCCGCCTGCTCGTAACCGATCAGGGCGTTGATCAGCGTCGTTTTGCCGGCGCCGGATCCGCCGAGCAGAAGGACAAGGGAATTAGGGGGAATGTTCAGGGAGATATCTTTTAACAGACACCGCTTCTTTCCGAAATCCTTGACGGTGCGTTCCCTCAGATGCGCGCTCAGGCCTTCGTCAGATAAAATGACTGGTGCGGACGCAGCACCGGGGATCCCGGCCGCTTCTTCTGCCAGCCCAGCTTGTCCGCGATGACAAACAGCGAGACCGAGAAGATAAGCCAGTCGAAGAGGCCGCTCCAGAAAACAAACCACTGATACTGCATTTTTCTTTTCCCCCGTTTCAACACTTTCAGCATGTTCTGCCGAAAACAGATGACTATATACGTATTACTTATACGAAATTTGCCCTCGAATCGCATAGGTATTTTTCATGTTCGAAGACATCGCGCCACACCGAAGTACCGCGCTTTCCATTGTTCCGAATTGCTGAAAATCCGTTGACAAACTACCCCCGGGGCGGTATTATTATATTATATGGAAACGTTTACGGTAACGGTAACGGAAACGAACGGCACAGACAGCAAACCTGTGTCAAAACCAACGTCAAATCGGCGCCGGCGCCGGGGCGGAGCATTCCTTGCCGCGGC
The DNA here is from genome assembly GCA_900319245.1 of uncultured Lachnospiraceae bacterium. Taxonomy (GTDB): domain Bacteria; phylum Bacillota; class Clostridia; order Lachnospirales; family Lachnospiraceae; genus CAG-791. The sequence goes on from ONNQ01000068.1 coordinate 4,131, forward strand.
AGTCTGACGGCTAATATCGTGAAGGCAGCATTATGACTACGATCAAAGATATTGCCCGGATATCCGGCTACAGTATTGGCACCGTTTCGAGAGTGATCAATAACAGGGCGGATGTCAGTGAAGAAGCAAGAGAAAAAATCAATGAGATCATACGCGAGTGCAATTACCAGCCAAACTCCAACGCCAGGAAGCTGAAACAGGTGACGTCGTCGGAGATTTCCATCATCGTCCGGGGCAATAAGAACCTGTTCTTCCAATCTATCCTGGAAGAGATACAGATACGGCTGAGGGGGTATGATGAGAACATCAATGTCCATTTCATCGGGGAAACGGACAATGAGGTTGAGACAGCTGTCCGGATCAGCGCTTACGTTAAGCCTAAAGGCATCATCTTTCTTGGCGGCTATACCGATACCATTCGCAAAGATTTTTTCCGGATCGCCCTGCCGAGCGTGCTTGTAACGGTCGGGGCGCAGAATATGGGCTTCGATAACCTGTCCAGCTTCACGACGGACTATCATGACGCCGGAAGATGCGCGGTCAGCAAGTTTGTGGCGAAGGGGCACACCCGGATCGGCATGATCGGCGGATATCTCTCAGGTTACAGCAAAGAGGTCAAGAACAGCAAAATAGTCGGTGCCGTCGAGGAACTGGCAAAGAATGGGATTTCATTTGATTTTGACAGGGATTACGAGCCGTGTTCCTATTCGGCGGAAAGCGGCTACAAGGCTGCCGAAAAGCTCATGAGCCGGTCGCCGGACCTGACTGCGATTTTTGCCTTGAGCGATTCGATCGCCATCGGCGCGATCCGCGCGCTCAAAGACATCGGGCTGCGCGTTCCCGAAGAGGTCTCCGTGATCGGATTCGATGGCCTGACCATGGCAAAATACAGCGTCCCCCGCCTCTCCACCATTCAGCAGGACACTGCCATGCTCGCCAAAAAGAGCGTCGATGACCTTCTTATGAGAATAAGCTACGGAGGCCCCGCAGTCCACGAACTGATACCTTACGAATACATCGAAGGGGAGAGCGTCGGCCCGTCGCGAAAAATCTAAGCGGGAGCCGCTTTGCCGTTCCATTCATACTGTGATACGGATCCGGAAAGAGCACTGTTTTGGATCTGTAAATAAAGAACCAAATAAACACTACAGGAGGAAAAAACCATGAAAAAGCTTATGGCAGCAATGATGGCAGTTGTGCTGAGCGTTTGCCTGCTCGCGGGATGCGGCGGCAGTTCAGGCGGATCGAGCGGCGGGAACTCGGGCAGCGGTGGCGGAGAAGCCGCGGCAGCCACGGATTCCAAAGAAACGGCAGATGTCACCGTAACCGTTTGGGGACCGCAGGAAGACCAGTCTGATGACAACGGCAAGTGGCTCCAGACCCAGTGTGAAGCTTTTGCGGCGGCGCATCCGGAATGGAAGATCACTTTCAAGTACGGCGTATGCTCTGAAGGCGATGCCAAGACCAATATCGGCACAGACCCCAGTGTCGGCGCGGATGTCTATATGTTCGCGAATGACCAGATCCCGGATCTGCTCAAGACCGGCGGTCTTGCCGAGCTCGGCGGAAGCAATGTCGAGACCATGAAAGCCAACAACTCTGAGACCACAGTGAATACAGTAACCTATGACGGTTCTGTCTACGGCTTCCCGTTCACCGGCAACACATGGTTCATGTACTATGATAAGTCCGTATTCTCGGACGAAGATATCAAATCACTTGATGCAATGCTCGAAAAGGGCAAGGTAGCTTTCCCGTTGGATAATTCCTGGTATATCGCCGCTTTCTATGTTGCAAACGGATGCACACTGTTCGGAGAGAACGGCGGTGACGCCGATGCAGGCTTTGACTTCAGCGGCGACAAGGCTGTAGCAGTTACCAATTATCTGGTAGATCTTATTGCCAATCCCAACTTCTCGAACGGCGATGTTGGAACAAATGCTGATGCCAAGGCATTCTTCTCCGGCACATGGGATTATCAGAAGGCAGTTGACGCATACGGCGATAATCTCGGCATCGCAGCTCCGCCTTCCATCAACATCGGCGGCGAGATGAAGCAGATGAAATCTTTCGCAGGATCCAAGGCGATCGGCGTGAACCCCGCTACCGCTCTTTACAAAGAGCATCCTGAAATTGCAGTTGCTCTTGCGGCATATCTTGGCGGCACCGATGCTCAGAAAGCCCACTATGAGCTTCGCAATATCATTCCTACTGACAATAATATCACTGTCGACGATCCGCTTGCCAAAGCACAGATGGATACAATGTCATTTGCATCTATCGTACAGCCTCTTCAGGCGAACATGGGCAATTACTGGACTCCGGCGGAATCCATGGGCAAAGAACTTGTGGCCGGCACTGTTACGCATGACAACGCAGCAGACAAGACCGAGGCCATGAACACCTCCATGAACACTTCCGCAGTTCAGTAAAGACCCCTAAAGGGGCCCCGGGTACTGTCCCTTCGGCCCTCAGGGTCAAAACACAGAATCGGACCGATTTCAACAGAGTGAACCAGGGGGCTGACCCCTTGGTTTACTTAGATAACCCTGTCAACGGAGGTATGTTATGATTGAGGATCGCATCACCGTGAAAAATGCATTGATCAACGGTGATTTGTTAACAAAACTATCCGCGGTGGTAATGGGAGCAGGAATCGCAGGGCATAAGCAGATCATAAAAGGCGCCGTGGTGCTTCTTCTGGAGATCGCTTTCTGGGTCTTTATGATCAGCCAGGGCTTCCACAACCTGAGCATGCTCCCGAGCCTCGGCACGGAAGTCCAGGGCAAAGTCTGGAATGAAGCCAAACAGATCTATGAATACGCGGCAGGCGACAACTCACAGCAGATCCTGCTTTTTGGCGTGATCACCTGCTTTGTGGTCGCAGGATTCATAGGGCTCTGGGTCTTGCAGCTGCTGCATTCTTACAAGCTTCAGAAAGAGATGAAAAAAGGGGAAGCGATTCCGAACCTCAGACAGGATGTGAAGAACCTGCTCGACGGGAACCTTCATATTACGCTGATGACACTTCCCTGCATCGGCATTCTGGTCTTTAATATCGTCCCGCTGGTCTACATGATCACGATGGCGTTCACGACGTATTCCAAGGAGGACGAGCATCTGGTCCTGTTTGACTGGGACGGCGTGCACCAGTTTATGAGGGTGCTGAACATGAACGGCAACATCGGCCGGCAGTTCTGGCACGTACTCGCATGGACGATCGTGTGGGCGATCTTCGCGACGTTCCTGAACTACATCCTCGGCATGATCCTCGCGATGATCATCAATCGCAAGGACACCAGGTTCAAGGGATTCTGGAGATTCTGCTTCGTCCTCTCGATCGCGGTTCCCCAGTTCGTATCGCTGATGATCATGAACATCATGCTGCAGCCTTCCGGCGCGGTCAACGTGCTCCTTAAGAACCTCGGGCTCATCAGCGAATCGATCCCGTTCTGGACGAACGCGATGCTCGCGAGGGTCACGATCATCGTGATCAACCTGTGGGTCGGCATCCCGTATACGATGCTGCAGGTGACCGGTATTTTGCAGAATATTCCCGAGGACCTCTATGAGGCCGCCAAAATGGACGGCGCAGGCCCCGCAACGATATTCTTCAAAATAACGCTGCCGTACATGCTGTTCGTTACGACGCCTTACCTGATCGCAAGCTTTGTCGGCAATATCAACAATTTCAACATTATCTACCTGCTGTCAGGCGGTGGTCCTACGTACGTGGGCGATACCGCAGGTCAGACGGATCTGCTCGTGACCTGGCTGTACAAGCTGACCTGTTATCGGCATCATGACATTCGTCATCCTGACGATCATCACGCTGACCACCTACAGGAACTCCAGTTCCTACAAAAACGAGGAGGCGTTCATGTGATGGAAAAGCAGAGAGAAGAAAACGGGCGGAGTCCCCGCAAGAGGATCGTGAACATCCTCGTACATGTATTTCTGGCTGTGCTGGCGGTTATCTGGGTCATGCCGATATTTTGGATCGTGCTCACCAGTTTCCGGGCGGAACCGGGCGCGTATACCAGTACATTCCTGCCCAAGGCATACACGCTGAACAATTATGTGAAGCTCCTTACGGACAGGAACGTCCTGAACTTCCCGCGGATGTTCAAAAACACGCTGATC
>ONNQ01000064.1 GCA_900319245.1 uncultured Lachnospiraceae bacterium
GCCATAATTCGTTCTCCCCTATATCCTTACTGATCAGCATCTCCTGCTCCGCGTGAGAGATCTTTCCTTCCACGAACATGCGGTACTGTTCCCGCGGGTTATTACGAAAACAGCTTAATACCCGCGATGTATCTGTCAGTTCATAGATCATTTCTGTACACTTTGATCTTCTCCTTTCGTTCATGCATCTCTCATCAGTCACAAATTTTCCATAGCTGCTGTATTCATAATCCAGCGGCTCTCTCACCATCTTTGCCTTCACCGGATTAAGATGGATATACCTGCTCACCTCAAGGAAATAACGGTCATCCTCGATCAGACAGGCAGTGTACCGGCTCTCGAATACGTGCCCTGTAAAGTGATACTTATGGTTAAAATCCATACTGTACGGGTGGAGTATCTTCTGCATGATCTTCCAGAGCTCCACTTTATCTGTCTCCAATGCAATATGAAAATGATTTGACATCAGGCATATGGAATGGATCCTGAAACTATACTGCTTTCTCGATATTGCTACACATTCCAGAAACCGCATATAATCTGATTGTTCCTTAAACAAAGTCGTCCTTCGGTTTCCTCTGCTCATCACATGATATGTGGCGCCAGGGTACCAGATCCGTTTCTTCCTGCTCATATAATTAGTCCTATTTTACGGATTTTTTAAGTGGCAATCTATGCTGCCGGGTCATAATCTCGTTCATTTTCTGTCTGTCTTCATATTTCCAAATGCCTGCGCGTATCCAAGAATCCTTGCCTGTGTCGCGGCATCACAGGAATTAAACAGTTCCAGCAGTTGCCCGCCTTCTGTACTGACATCTACCGCTATGATCTTTGCCGGGTTGCTCCTTGTACCATGCGTCTCTATACCGCTGAGCAGCCATTCCGGCGTTACATCTAGTACTTTACATATGATCAGGATCTTCTCCGCCGTCGGATTTGTCTTTTTCTTTTTCCAGTCACTGACCGTCGTCTCCGGGATGCCGGTCCTTTTCGCAAATTCCTTCTGCGTGATATCCAGTTCACTGATCCTGGCAAAAATGCGGTCTCTGATCGTCATAATTAATACCTTCCTGCATCATATATTCGAGGCACCCTATGGCTCATTATCATAGTCATCCTATATCGAGAAGGCACGCCCTGTCTGTTCTGAACTTCTATACTGAACAAGATGTGAGTGATGATCCTTCTTCATAATGCCCACATGGCCATTGCGACCGGCGACAGGCAACACCACCCATTTCAGGGAAATACTACTGAAATCCGCTTCCTTCTTCGCATATATACTATTTTGCGGATTATACACCTCAAAGCAGTGCCTGTCAAGCCACGCAAACATTTGTTCACAAATTGTTCACGGTGACAGGCACCAACGTCTTCGAAGCAGTTGCACCTTAACTGCTCTGTTTGCTATGCTTATTTATAGCATTTCTGATCATAAATACGGCATTTACATGTCTTTTTAGCCGGCTCCCCAATTACAGTTTGTCTGCTATGGCGTTCAGGTAGGGGCGCGCTTCCTCGCCCGCGATGCCAAAGTCTTTCTCTTTATAATTCCACAGCGCTCTGCCGATCGCGTACTTTTCGAAGGTGTCGTGGATATCTGAAAGCCACCGCACAGCATCCTCTCTGTTCGCCAGGTCGATGACGCCGTATTCGCCGCAGTAGAGCGGGATATCTCTCTCTTCGGACACCTTGATAGCGGGTTCAAAGAGACCTTCGAAGAAGGACGTGCCGATAGGCTTTATGTCCTCGTTAAAGATCGTACCGGAGAGCTTCTGGTCCAGGATCTCCGTCGCTTTCCTGTACTCCTCCAGCGTCTTAGGGTAGCCGATTCGGAAATCGGCTGGCATTTTGTCGACCCAGTAGGCGCCCTGATGTGTGAAGATCAGGGGCTCATAGCAGTGGAATGTGTACGCGACCCTTCGATCGGGCGTATCCGCGAGCCACGGAACAGCGGTCACCGCGTTGTAGAGAACGCCGCCAAAGATGATCCAGGTCTGCGGCGCGTACTTCCTGATCACGTCGATCGCTTTCAGCGCGATGCCGTTCCAGAGGTCCTTGACCTCCGGCATGACGATCTCGTTGAGCAGCTCGTAAGCCACGATATCCAGATCGCTGCTGTATCTCTTCGCGATCATCTCCCACATGTCCCAAAATCGCTGCTGCCGTGCCTGATCCGTAAAGAAGATCGTCTTGTCGTCCTTGTCGAGCGGGTCAAAGGAATAGCCGTATGTCTTGTGGATGTCGATGATCATGTGAAGGCTGTTGTTCCTGCACCACTGCACGCATCTATCGATGTACTGGTAGCCCTCTTCCTTCGGGACTCCGTCTTCCGTCTCGATCACGGTGTAATCCACGGGCACACGGACATGATCCAGTCCCAATCCTGCGATACGGCGGATGTCCTCCTCAGTGATAAACGTATCAAAGTGTTCCTTTGTCAGCGCATCGAACTGGGAGAGCCAGCCTCCGAGATTAACGCCGCGCATGTAGCCGTCCATTCCTCTCATATTTACCTCCATTTTAAGTGTACCGAAGGGTTACCCTGTGGTCACATCAGTTTCTATACAAACCACCTGCTGCGTTCTGCTCCGCATCTTCATGCTCACAATTCGGGTCTTCCTGACGCATACCCGCGACCATTTCGAGGGATTGCTGTGTTTTGGCAGAGAGTTTGCCTGCCTCTAATTGTGCCTCTTTGTATTCATTCCTTCTCTCCCATTGATTTGGGGCTTTACGATCTATAGTGAAAGAGCTCCTGTCATTTTAGTATATCAAATAATCAGTGGTCTGACCCCTCCGCAGCGTGTTATAATAAAACGAAATAACGATCTTTCAATTATGAGGAGTTGCGTATTATGTCTTTCCCTGCGAATTTTCTTTGGGGCGGCGCGACAGCCGCCAATCAATGTGAAGGCGCCTACGATCTGGATGGCCGCGGCCTTGCCAACGTTGACGTGATACCGAATGGACCTTTCAGGCGCTTCGTAACAAGCGGCGAGCGCCCCATGCTGGATTTTGAAGACGGCTACTTCTACCCCGCCAGGCAGGGTATTGATATGTACCATCATTTCAAGGAAGATATCCGTCTGTTTGCTGAGATGGGTTTTTCCGTCTATCGTCTTTCCATTGCATGGACCAGAATCTACCCTAAGGGAGATGAGACTGAGCCCAACCGCAAGGGTATCGAATTCTACCGTGAACTCTTCGAGGAGTGCCGCAAATACAATATCGAGCCGCTTGTCACGATCACGCACTTTGACTGCCCGATCCACCTGATCAAGGAGTATGGCGGATGGCGGAGCCGCAGGATGATCGACTTCTACAAGCGCCTGGTCACAACTCTCTTCACGGAGTTCAAGGGCCTGGTCCATTACTGGCTGACTTTTAATGAGATCAATGTTCTCTATCACCTGCCCTTCATGGGTGCCGGAATCTGTTTCTATGAGGGCGAAGACCGCTATCAGGTCACCAACACCGCCGCTCATCACGAGCTGGTCGCCAGCGCCTGGGCTGTGAAGATTGGCCATGAGATCGACCCCGACAACAAGATCGGATGCATGATGGCTGCCGGCACTGTTTATCCCGCGACCTGCCGTCCCGAGGACATGCTCAAGGCGCAGGCTGAGAACCGGAGCAACTACAGACTGATCGATGTTCAGGTTTTTGGCCAGTATCCGTCCTATATGTGCAAGGAATATGAGCGCGGCGGATTCACGATCCCCTTTGCCGAAGATGACCGCGAGATCCTCCGTCAAAACACTGTGGACTTCGTGTCCTTCAGCTACTACTCCAATCGTACGGTCTCCACGGAAGACAAGCCCGACCCGAACAAAAACAGCTTTTTCAGCGGCACGAAGAACCCTTATCTCAAGGCCTCCGACTGGGGCTGGGTTGTAGATCCGCTCGGGCTGCGGCTGACGCTGAATGATCTCTATGACCGTTACCGCGTGCCGCTCTTTGTCGTGGAGAATGGTCTCGGCGCGTATGATAAGGTTGAGGAAAACGGCGAGATTATCGATGATTACCGCATCGATTATCTGCGCGACCACATCAAGGCAATGCGCGATGCGGTCACGCTCGATGGCGTTGAGTTGTGGGGCTACACGACCTGGGGGCCGATCGACCTGGTTTCCGCGTCCACCGGCGAGATGAGTAAGCGTTACGGATTCATCTACGTGGACCTCGACGACAGCGGGTGCGGCACTATGAAAAGGAGCAGGAAAAAATCGTTTTATTGGTATAAAAAAGTCATCGCCTCGAACGGGGATGACCTGGAGTGAGATTTGGGTTGAAACTTGTGGATGTGACCGGAAGTTGAGAGGTTGACCGGAGGATACGCTGTGTTCACGGTGACAGGCACCAACGTTGATAATATACTTGCTCACAGATACCATCCCATCACCTCCGATACGAACTTATTGATATGTTTCTGTCCGATCCCGATGTGAGCCGAAATATCTGCTTTGTCAAAGATGCCTTCAGAATATCCTTTTAGAAGAGCTTCGCAGAGAGAAGTGCTTGTGCGGTCTACAGCTTCTCTGGACATATTCCTTTTCGGGCCATCACTCAGCCCCATTTTCACAGCCGCTTTAAGGTTTTCTCTCTCAGCATGAAATCGCTGTGCCAGCTCTGCGCTTACCTGTTCATACCAGGCCTTACCTCGCTTGCCAGTATCATAAAGCCTACGGGCAATAACCTCTGAACTAACTGAGAACTTATTCGCTATGGCATCAACCTCACCAATTGTATACTGTGAGTAATTCTTCGCGACTGAGAAAAGCGCCGCTCTCGGTACAAGCACCTCACCAGCCACAGCGTTACAAAAGACCTCTTCAGCATCCCATGGGTTGGACCCGAACATGTCATTGCAGATTGAAGAGGTTCTCTTAATGATATGGACGAGTTCATGCAAAATAGAGAAAGATTTCGCCGGGTATCTATCATCGTCATTAATCCCAATGATAGGCATAGAGTCATCAACAATGGCAACGCCACGAAGAGTCCCAACATCGACCTTCTGAAATCCTTGGATGAATAATCCCTTCGCTTCAATCTTTTCTCGAAGATAAAGATAAAATTTCCGCTTTGATCCGCATCTGTACTGGTCAGACAGTTTAATATCAAAATACTCACGGATTATCTTTGCCCATTCCGTGGCTAGAAGAGTATCCGATATCTGAAGATCGAATTCCGGAATTGTCTCATTAAGGGCTTCCTTTGTTTCTACATAGAAATCCCGCTCATTGATAAGATCAAGGAGAGCGAGATTAACTGCGCTGTCATCAGCTGCAGCGCCTATCATAGACCGTTTGTTTATAAGCCTCGGGAGATGCTTTACATTGATATCGGCGCTATTCATGTAGAATCCCGCAAAAGGCACACGATAGCAAAGTGCGAGCTTCTTTGCTTGATTAATTGTAGGCAATTTATCCGATGACTCATCTTCCCACAAGGTAATCTTTGCTTCTGGGAATTTAGCGATTCGTTCAATATAGTCGAAAGATACCTGCTTCTTATCGCGGATGAACCGCAAGGTCTCTTTATTCACTTTGGCATACACAAGAGCTGGCATGCGGTTCCTCCTTCCTCTCACAGGCTATTCTATCTTTTTGGGTTTTACCCTTGTTCACTTTTTTTCCTGGGTTACTCAGCACTCCCGGAGTTGAACATGGGATTAATAGCCACTGTGCTGATAGTGGAGGCTTGAGAGGGCCTCCTTTGTTTTATCTATTCGCGTACATTTCCTCGTCATTTAATGGTGACAGGCACCTATTCTCTGCTATAACGTCAAAATATATTTGATCCTAAATCTATCCCGCTTGTTCATATTTTAATTACATACTGTACAAGATTCGTTCACGGTGACAGGCACGTATTTACCCACCATCTCATGCAATTAGCGCCAGCCCTGTTCCTTTTCACTGTGTAAAAAACGACCATCTATACAATCTATCAAACATTTTATGCTAATTAATACTGCACATAATCATTTCATGTCATTTAACATATTATAACGCCCTCAAGCCGGCATCGCCGGCTTGAGTTGGGTATCCAAAGTTGAGTTTACAAGCATAGCTGATTCTGAATCCACCACACTTGTTCACATTTTATTTACACTCTATACACAATGCGTTCACGGTGACAGGCACCAACGTGCTGCTTTCACCAGATCTGATTCGGTTGCATGGTAGACCCCTTCCGGGCTCCCGAACGCATGGAGCAGCATGTGCTGCGTGGCGGGTCCGATCCCTCTGATCGATGTCAGCCATAAATAATAAAGAAGCTGCTCGTCGCAGCCAGTGTTTTGTCTCATATAGCAGAGCAGCTGCTCATTGCAGTCCGCATCGTGTTATCCTCCGGCCCCCTTCACCTACAACTATATGTGCAGTGTTCTTCTATACCGTATACATCTGGCTGTTGCTCTTATCGAGCTCCCGGCAGCCCAGTACTTTGATAATGTCCTCTTTTTCTATATTGGCGCTGCCCCTGACGTCGGCGGCGGTCTGCGCCATGCGCAGGAGCTTGTGGATGACCCTGGCGCTGTAACCGTATTTCTCGCAGTTCTGCCTGAGGATCGCGGTGCACTCATCGTTGATCGCGCAGTATTTCTGGATATGGCTGACAGACATCTGCGCATTGCAGTAGATGCCTTCCTCATCCTTGTAGCGTTCTTCCTGGATCTTCCTGGCCCGCTCCACCATCTGGCGCATCTGGGCGGACGTGTAATCCGACTCCTTCCCCCCGAGGTCAAAATAGTCCACCCTCCGCACCCATTTCTGGATGTCCACACGTTCAAGGATCGGCCCTGAGATCTTGGACCTGTAATGAATGGTCTCATAATCCGAGCACTTACATCTGGAACTGGGATAATAGCCACAGGGACATGGATTCATGGCGGCAACGAACATGAAATTGGCGGGATAAGTGTGATTGCCGTTTACACGCGAGATCGTGACTTTCTTGTTTTCCAGCGGCTGGCGGAGCGCGTCGAGCGTGCTCCTTGTAAATTCCGCCAGTTCGTCCAGGAACAGGATCCCTCCGTGGGCGAGCGACACCTCCCCGGGCTGGGCGTAGGTTCCGCCGCCGATCAGCGCATTGAGGGACACATTGTGGTGGGGCGCACGGAAAGGACGCATCTTCACGAGTCCCCTGCCCGGCGGAAGGTTTCCGGCGATGCTCTGTATTTTGGTAACTTCCAGGGCTTCCTCTTCTGTCATCTCCGGAAGGATCCCGGGGATCCGGGAGGCGATCATGCTCTTGCCGCATCCCGGCTCCCCGATCATCAGGAGGTTGTGGCCGCCGGCCGCGGCCAGAATGACAGCGTCAAGGAGGTCCCGCTGCCCTTTTACCTCCGAAAAGTCCGCGGTACTGCAGGAAGTGTTTTTCTCTTCTGCCTGTTCAGTGACGCCTGCCTCTATCCCCCTGCCTTCGAGCAGACGCACGGCGTCATTGAG
>ONNQ01000062.1 GCA_900319245.1 uncultured Lachnospiraceae bacterium
CGAAAAGGTAAAGATCATTGAGCGGGTACTGGCAGATGAGATCAGCGCTACTGAAGCAGCCCGGCTGATAGGTGTTGATAGGAGCAGCATTCGGGATTGGCGTAACCTATATCTTTCAGATGGTCCCTCTGCCCTCATGGTTCAATCCAATAACAAAACCTATTCTAAGGAGTTAAAACTTCAGGCTGTTCAAGAGTATCTTGATGGAAAATCAAGCCAGCGGAACATTGTTAAAAAATATCATTTGCGGAGTTCCAGTCAGTTACGCAACTGGATAAAGGTATATACTACTCATGGAGAGATCAAATCACGCACAAGCGGAGGAGGCAGCTACATGAGGAAAGCCAGAAGCACAACACCGGAAGAAAGACTTGCTATCGTCCAGGACTGCCTTGCTAACGATAAGAACTATGGCGCAATGGCATTGAAATACCAGTGTTCATACCAGCAGGTGCGAAACTGGGTAAAACGGTATGAGGAAATGGGCTCTGCCGGTCTGGAGGATCGTCGAGGCCATCGTGTAGGCACTATGCCCAGCCGCACCCCTGAAGAGGAAATGCGGGACAGGATCGCAGAACTGGAGAGGCGCAACCGTGATCTGCAGATGGAGAATGACCTGCTAAAAAAAGTCAGAGAGTTAGAGATGAAGGATCGCTATCTCTGACTCGCCATCTTTATAAGTACCAGGCGATCCGGGAACTCTCAGAAGAGAGGCATTATCCAGTAGAACGGCTCTGTGGTTGTCTTCATGTCCCACGCTCAGCGTATTATAGATGGTTGAAAAATCCGGAAAGCATAAGCGAGAAGAAAAACCAGAAGATCTCCGAAAAAATCAAGAAGATCCACGAAGACCATCCTGATATGGGATACAGAAGGATCCGCGATGAACTGGACAGAAGATATGATACAAATGTCAATGACAAGCGCGTCCTTCGTTTATGTCGTAAAAGCCACATTCAGTCTACTATAAAGTGGAAGCCAAAGAGTTGTACAAGAGCAGCGAATGATCCTGCACATATCGCCAGAAATTACCTGAACCGGGACTTTCATGCGGATTCGCCAAATGAAAAATGGCTGACCGATGTGACAGAATTCAAGTATTATGTCGGCATCGTTGTTCATAAAGTATACCTGAGTGCCATTCTGGATCTTTACGACCGCCGGATCGTGGCTTTTCGGATCAGTAATCATAACGATAACCCATTGGTGATGAATACCTTTGATGAAGCTGTTCGTCTGGAGCCGGATGCGCACCCTCTGTTCCATTCAGACCGTGGATTTCAATACACCAGTAAGCAGTTCAGCACAAGACTGAAGGGACACCATATGAAGCAGAGCATGTCCAGGGTAGCCCATTGTATCGACAACGGGCCGATGGAAGGTTTCTGGGGCATTTTGAAACGTGAGAGGTATTATGGAAGACGTTTTACGTCACGGGAAGCACTTGTCGAAATGATTACGAAATATATCCACTACTACAATAGTGAACGGATCCAGAGAAAGCTTCATCGGATGACCCCGATGGAATATCATGCAGCATTTGCAGTAGCAGCATAAAGAATACCGCCAGCTGATTCATTCCTCAACTGACGGTATCCAATCACTTATTATTTTTCACTGTCCCCTTGACGGGTAGCACACCAGATGATCGAAAACCTGTAGCGAAAGGAGAAGAGACAGTATGACAGAAAAACTTCAGTGGACAAGGGAGTCGGCCAACTACAAGATCGCAGAGGACCGCATTGAGATCACGACAGAGCCCCATACCGACTTGTGGCAGAGAACCTATTATCACTTCCGCAATGACAATGCACCGGCGCTTCAGATGGAGACAGAAGACAAGTTCTTCTCATTTATTGTGAAGACCGATTTTACACAGAGCCATCACCGCTTCGATCAGTGTGGAATTGTCATGTATCTGGACTCGGAGAACTGGCTCAAGGGATCTGTGGAATATGAGAATGAGAGCTTCCAGCATCTGGGCTCGGTAGTGACCAACCACGGCTACTCGGATTGGGCGACAACCGCCATCCCGGCTGACGTAAAGATCATGTGGTATCGCTTCAGCCGCAGGGAGGATGATTATTGCATCGAGTGTTCGCAGGATGGCGAGAACTTCACACAGATGCGTGTCTGCCATATGTGGGAGGGGGCAGGTAAGATCCGTTTCGGCATTTATGCCTGCAGCCCGGAGGATTCCAGCTTCACAGCAGTATTTACGGATATGAAGATCACTGAGTGCGCCTGGAAGGCACACGACGGACAGAAGCCGGATGATGAGTGATTTCTGGCTCCTGCTTTACTAGAAAGACAGTGCTTGAGATTGTATAATAAGAAAGCACGATATTTGATATTTCGAAAGGAATAAAACAGAATATGGAACAGACAAATACAATACAGCATATTTTGGACCGGGAAAAGATCATGGTGATTGACGGATCTATGTCCACGGCGCTCGAGAATCTGGGAGCAGACCTCAATTCCAAGCTCTGGACGGCCAAGGCACTGGAGGTGGCCCCCAATCTTGTGAAGCAAGTCCATTTGGACTATTTCCGGGCCGGTGCAGATTGCGGAATCACTTGCAGCTATCAGGCGACAATACCGGGACTCATGAACAGCGGATGCACGAGGGAGGAGGCCGAGAGGCTGATCGCGCGCTCCGTAGAGATCTTTAAGGAAGCCAGAGAGGAGTGGTGGAAAGAGGAAGGCGAGAAGGCAGGCCGCGATTGGCCGCTGTGCCTTGCCGGAATCGGCCCCTATGGCGCATATCTGGCAGATGGCTCCGAGTATACCGGCAAATATGGCGTTAGTGACGAGGTGCTCGATGGATTTCATCGAAGGAGAATGGAAATCCTGCACGAGGCTGGCGCAGACATCCTTCTGATTGAGACGCAGCCTTCCCTGCACGAGGCGCTTCTGGCGGCTGGTATTGCAGAAGAACTGGGGGCGGACTACTGGATCAGCTTCTCCTGCAGAGACGGAAAGCATATTAACGAAGGCGACCTGATCAGGGACTGCGCCAAGGCATTTTCTGTGGGACACCCTCATCTGAAGATGATCGGCGTCAACTGCTCCAAGCCTGAGTACATCGAGAGCCTGGTCCGTGAGATCGCGGCCGGATTGGAGGAAGTAAGGCAGGAGACAGGATCCCCTGAGGCGGCCAGCATTCCGATCGGCGTATATCCCAACAGCGGAGAGGAGTACGACGCAGTCACCAAGACCTGGCACGGAGCGGGCGACGGAAAGGATTTTGGCGAATATGCGCTTCTGTATATGAAGGCAGGCGCAGACGCTGTCGGCGGTTGCTGCACCACCGTCCAGAAGCATGTCCGCCAGGTCGTTGAGGCGCGAAAGCAGTTCCTTGCAGAGGGTTCGCCGAGGAGGATCAGACCATAAAAAATGTCTAGGGGGGAATTGTAAGATGCAGACTTTGACTGACTTGATGTATCAGATTGATGATTTTATGTGGGGGACGTGGATGACGATCCTCCTGTTGGCAGTGGGCGTGATCCTCAGTATCCGTTTTGCGTTCCGCTATCAGAGAAAGATCATTTTTAACTTCAAGAATACCTATGGCAAAATAGGAGCGAAGGGTGAAGGAGAAGGCACCATCTCCGGCTTCCGCGCAGCCTGCACGGCGCTGGCCAATACGGTCGGTACCGGCAATATAAGCGGCGTCGCGACTGCCATCGTCAGTGGTGGTCCGGGAGCACTGGTATGGATGTGGGTATCCGCCTTCTTCGGAATGTCCACGAAGGCCTGTGAGATCATTATCGGCCAGAGATACAGAGAGCACTACAAAAAGTCCATGAACGAGTATGTATGTGACAGATCGTTTGTGCTCAAGAATGCCTTTGGCTGGAAGAGAGGCGCCGTTGTGCTGGCAGTATTCTGCTTCCTGTTCGGTCCTTGGACATGCTGCGTGCAGACAGAGGCGGTGACCAGCTCCATGAGAGAGGCGTTTGGAATTCCCAACCTCTGGTCCGTCATTATCATCGGTATCACGTGCCTTGTGACGATCTGGGGAGGACTCAAGAGAATCTCCGACGTCATGTCTCGCGCTGTGCCGATCATGGCGGTGCTGTACATCATCATGGGACTTGGCGTCATGATCCTCAATTTCCAGCACATTCCGGCTGTTGTGGCGCTCATCTTTAAGAGCGCGTTCAGTCCCACAGCGGCGATAGGCGGTTTTGCGGGAGCAACTGTGAGAGATGCGATCCAGTACGGCGTTGCAAGAGGCATTTACTCCAATGACGCTGGTACCGGTTATGGCATGATCGCGCACGCTTCGGCACAGACAGATCATCCGGTGCGCCAGTCTCTCTGGGGATGGGGCGAAGTATTCATCGATACCTTCATCATCTGCTCGATCACGGCGTTTACGATCATCATGACGGGCTCTTACACCACGAGTGATGCAACGAGCGGCGCGCTGACAACCATTGCATTTACGAATGCGTACGGCGCAATCGGCGGAAAGCTCACTGCAATCGCCATCGCAGTGTTTGCCTGGACGACGATCATCGGTATGTACTATACATGCGAAAAGTCTGTAAACTACGCCTTTGGAGATACAGAATCCAACAAGAAGATGATGCCGATCTACATGATCTACTACATGCTTCCCTGCGTCATCTTCTACAACATAGAGGCAGATCTTTTGTGGGCCTTCACGGATATTCTGTCCGCGGTCTATGTTTTGATCACGATCTTCATCATTGCGGCCAAGCACAAAGAGATCTTCCGGCTGTTTGATGATTTCTGGAACAGGTATTTGCCCGCCAAAGAGAGGGGAGAGAACCCTCCTTATGTGAGCTTTGACTGCCACCAGGAAGAGGAGTGAAGCTGTAATAACGGCAGGACATGTCATTTCTTAGACTGAAAATCTGTGCATGATGAAGGAGAAAGACAGGTTGCAAAAAGAAGAGAAAAAGGTTGAATATCTGGAGCTGATCTACGATCTGGTTTTTGTCTACATCATAGGTCGAAACAACTCGCTGCTGCGCCAGGTAGAGGGGGGATTCGTTACAGGATCGACGTTTCTGATCTATGTGTTCTGCACGCTCGCGATCATACAGATCTGGAATTTTTCTACCTACTATATCAACATGCATGGGCGAAATGGTCTGCGCGACCATATTGCCCTTTTACTGAATATGTATCTGCTCTACTATATCGGAGAAGGAATCGGACCCAGGTGGGACAGCTATCAGAGAAAGTTTCACTTTGCATGGGCGCTCATCCTGATCAATATTGGAGTGCAATATGCGATTGAACTGCGCAATCATAGAGGACAACCGGCGGTGGAACGCGCCATTAAGCGCATGATGATCGTTCTCTTCGGAGAAGCGGCGTTGGTACTGGCGGTGCTGCCTACGTATGCCCGCACGGGTCGTTTTCTGATAGGCGTGCCGATTCTGTTCGGCATTGTATTGACGCGGATATTTGCGGATGAGAACAAGGCTGCGCTGGTGGATTTTGTGCACCTCTCAGAGAGAGCAATGTTATACGTGGTCTTTACCTTTGGAGAGATGATCATAGCAATTGCTTCCTATTTTGACGAAGCGCTCACATTGAATGCAGTCTACTTTTCGGCGATGTGCTTTCTGATCGTGGTAGGACTGTTTCTCTGCTACGAGCTGCTCTATGACCGGATCATAGATCGGGAAAGAAAGACCGCGGGAATTAATTACATGATCATTCACATTTTCCTGATTCTGGCCATGAACTGTATCACGGCATCACTGGAGTTCATGAGAGATGAAAACGTGCAGCTGTGGCCCAAGATCCTGTTTCTGATCGCCTCTTTATTGCTGTACTTTTTCTGCCTGTTTGCGCTGCAACTGTATGCGAAGCCGGAGCTCAAGCTGTGTCAGCGTTTTATGATGCCGATTGCTGTGACGACCGTTGCCTTTGTGGCAGCGATGATCCTGCTGCGGGCAAACATGAAGCTCAATATCCTGGTCTCTGTCCTGTATGTGTTCGCAGTATTTGCGGAGATATGGCGGTTCAGCAGGCAAAACAATGATAGAGGCTTGGAAAAGGTGTAGGATTTGCGGGATTTCGCAGAATAAGAATCCAACCTGGAAAGCAGAGTAATCCATCCGGCACGAGCAGACCGCTTCCGGTTATTGTGAGCGTGCACGGCGGCGGCTATGTATATGGTGACAAGAATCTCTATCGTTTCTACTGTATGAGCCTCGCACAGAGGGGATTTGCGGTTGTCAACTTCTCTTATCGTCTTGCGCCGGAGCACAGATTTCCTGCACAGCTTGAAGACGTCAATTCCGCGATGCAGTATGTGGTCAGACATGCGGCACAATACTTCATCGATACGCACAACGTCTTCTTTGTAGGTGATTCCGCGGGGGCGCAGATGGCCAGTCAGTATCTTGCGGCTGTGACGAATCCATCCTATGCATTGCTTTTGGGACTTGAGATTCCGGCGTTCGACATAAGAGCCTGCGCGCTCAATTGCGGGTTCTACATTCCGGACCTGCATAAGGACAAGATGTTGATCAAGTGCTATTTGCAGAAACCTTCGCAAGTGGATGCGAAGGAAATGGATATAGCTGCCAATATCACTGCAGAGTTCCCTCCGTCCTTTGTCATGACATCGAACAAAGACTTTCTCAGGGAAAGAGCGAAACCATTTGTTGAGCTTCTGACTTCCAAGGGAGTAGAAGCCGAGTACCATGACTACAGCCCTGTCGGCAAAGAGCTTGGCCACGTATTTCACTGTAATATGAAAGAGCCGTATTAATCAGCGAGATGCAACACCCCCTTTTTAGGCTGCGTCTTGAAGACGATCATTCTGTGAATACATAATAGGCCAGCTCGTCGATCTCGCGGTTGGTCCCGACGACAATGTCCTTGCCGTCGCTTCGCACGAAGTGCATCGCGTTGGCCATTCCGGCAGCGGTGTCAAAACACTCCGCACGGTAATT
>ONNQ01000070.1 GCA_900319245.1 uncultured Lachnospiraceae bacterium
TCATCCCCTCCCTGTTCACTCGCAGGGACCTTAATTCCGACCGATCAACTGTTAAGCTTGTGAACTGAGGAAGGGGTCTTCTTGCTATTACATGATAAAAAGACCAGGCGCAAAGTCTGGTCTTTCGTCATTTTCATATGCTTGTATAGCTGTCTTCCGCCCGGATGGCCCTCTTTAGTGCTTCACCTGCACGCCAACGCGCCGCACTCTCCTCTTGGACACCTCCAGGATGGTCACTTCAATGTCTTCGTACGTAAACTTGCTGTTGACGTTGGGGAATCCGTTGTTGAACTCGATGCACCAGCCGCCAACCGTCTCGGAGTCGAAGTCGAAGTCGTCTTCCTTCCACCCCATGAGTTCGATGAATTCTGAGATAGGCATATCGCCGTCCATCTCGTATTTGCCGTCGCCCTGCTTGACGATGTCCCGCTCCACCGTGTCGGTCTCGTCCCAGAGGTCTCCGACCAGCTGCTCCAGCACGTCCTCCATGGAGACGACGCCCAGTGTGCCGCCGTACTCATCGGTGACTACTGCGATGTGCTGCTGCGCGTTTCGAAGCGATGAGAGCACCGCCGGAAGGCGCATGGTCTTGTACACATAGCAGGTGGGGAGAAGCAGCGAGCGGATCTCTACTTTGTCCTTGTCGATCATGGCCTTGAGGAACCGGTTCAGGGACAAAATACCGATCACATGGTCCACGCTGTCCTCATAGACAGGGATTCTGGAGTAGGGAGAGGCGTCGATGGTATGCAGGATTTCTTCCCAGGGGTCGTCGATGTCGATCGCGACGATATCCACGCGCGCCGTCATGACCTCCGAAGCAGAGATATCCGCGAAATCGATGGCCGCACTGACAAGTTCCGATGCGTCCTCATCCAGCACGTCCTCGTCCTCTGCGATATCGATCATGGTGTGCAGTTCTTCCAATGCCGCGTCGCTGTCTGTATCCTCGATATCCGGCAGAAGGCTGGTGATCAGATTGACCAGGCCCACCACGATAAACGTGACCGGCTTTAAGATGATCATCAGCGCCCGAATGGGGTAGGCGAAGGAAAGCGCAAATCTCGTGGCGTTCTTCTTGGCAGTGATCTTGGGAATGGTCTCGCCAAAGATGATGACCGCCACTGTGATGGCCGCTGTCGACACCCACGTGTACTGCTCGCCCAGCGCCATCATGACCGCCACCGATCCAAGGGAAGAGGCGGCGATATTCACCAGGTTATTGCCCACAAGAATTGTGGATAGGGCGTCGTCGAATTTTTCTGCGATCCATGCTGCAAGGCCCGCTTTTTTGTCCCCGTTGTCCCGGTCGTGTTCCAGGCGCACTGTGTTGCAGGCGGAATAGGACATCTCCGACGCGGAGAAAAAGGCAGAGAGCAGGACGCAGACAACGATTCCTATGATGTAAATATACAGGTTCATCTATGCGTCACCTCCCCTCCGGATGTGCGCATAGCTTTGGCATAGCGCTTGCCCTTGGACTGCTGCACGGCGTATGCTTCGCCCTTGGCAAAACCCTCATAGTTCTCGCGAACCTCTTCCGGCGCCTCGTCGTTTTCCGCCGTCTTGCGGTCATTCTTGAGCTCTTCCTCGTTCAGGCACCGCACCTTGAGCCGCATAATGCGGTTGTGGCGCATGACCAGCACAGAGATCTTGGTGCCCAGATAGTGGAAGCTGTCGCCTGCGACAGGAATGGACGGGAAAGCCTCATAGGCCAGCTCGTTCATGAGCTTGTGGCCGATGCTCTCCTCCTGTTCCTCGGAATACTCGATGCCAAGCTCGTCCAGCACATCCAGCACATGCTCCTCCGGATTGACGCTATAGGAGCCGTCTGTCATGGGCACGACGTTGCGCACAGCGCGGTCATCCTCGTCCCAGATCTCACCGACCAGTTCCTCCAGAATATCCTCGTCCGTCACGATGCCCAGCGTGCCGCCGTAGTTGTCCGTGACCACCACCAGGTTGATCTTGTTCCTGGACATAATGGTCAGAAGGTCGTCGATCTTGGTCGACTGATGGACGAAGAAGGGCTCGTACAAAAGGGGCTTAATATCCAGCG
The DNA here is from genome assembly GCA_900319245.1 of uncultured Lachnospiraceae bacterium. Lineage (GTDB taxonomy): Bacteria > Bacillota > Clostridia > Lachnospirales > Lachnospiraceae > CAG-791. Next base: position 2,060 of record ONNQ01000070.1, read on the forward strand.
CCTTGCCGACCCGGATATAATAGCGGATATACTTTCGGATGTGCAAAATACCGATGATATTGTCGATACTGCCCTCGTAGACAGGTAAACGGCTGTGATTCTGCTCCTTGATGAACTGCAGGATCTCCTCCTGCGGCATGTTGATATCGATCGCGGCCACATCCATGCGGCTGGTGAGAATACTCTCAACCGTCACGTCGCCGAACTGCAGCGCTGAGGAAATCAGTTCACTCTGCTCCTCGTTGATGGTGCCCTCCTCGGTCATATCTTCGATGATATCGTAGATATCGTTTTCTGTGACGGAGGCTTCGTCGTCTCCCTTGGTCGCCTTCGCGGCGGCGTTTCCGATCATGGTCAGGAACGCGGCGGCGGGCTTAAGGATCATCATCAAAAAGCTGAGGGTTCCCGCTGTTGCAAGACTCAGGGGCTCGCTGTATTTGCGGGCAATACTTTTAGGCAGCATCTCTCCGAAGAAAAACACTACCAGCGTGGTTACCAATGTAGAAATTGAGACTGCTGAAACGCCCCATCGTTTTGTAACATAGACCGTTACAATCGAGGCGGTTGCGATATGCACGATATTGGTGCAGATCAGGAGCGTTGTGATCGCCCTGTCAAAATGTTCTGTCACAAACAGCGCCTTCTCCGCGCGTTTGTCTCCTCTCTCTGCGTCCGTTTTCAGACGCACACGGGATACGGAAGAAAAAGCGGTTTCTGTAATTGCAAAAAACATTGCGGCGAACAGCAACAATATTACGATCAGCCATGTCCATTGACTGCCATCGTCCATAAGACTCGATCACACTCCTTTAAGAAACGAAATAATAACATGATTCCATATTTTCATTTCAAGAGCGTAACATAATTACGTCTGTTGCGCAAGAAGAAAGGGGGGCGGCGCCTTGCGTCTCATGGACGACTTGCGTCTCGCGAACGGCTTGTTCCATTGCGCCTTGCGATGCGGCGCACGCATCCTTTATAATGCTATACAAGGATTAGAATACGTGAACTACCCACCGCCTACGCATAATCGCTTAGAGGCGGGGGCTTCGTGCCGCTTACGCGGTCACAGGGCAGACACATGCCCGCTGTCCCGTTTGAC
>ONNQ01000061.1 GCA_900319245.1 uncultured Lachnospiraceae bacterium
GACATTATACCAAAAAGGGAGGTCAATGCTCTTTTTATTTGAATCTCCCATAAAATCAAGGCTTATGAACTAAAAACAGGTAGTGAACTTGACACTACCAATAAGCTACAGGAGGTGAGAACATGAAAGTATGCCTTTTAAATGAATCTTTTCCTCCGGTCATCGACGGCGTTGTCAATGTGCTCATGAATTATGCCGATTATATGATGCGGGATTTTGACGCAAAGATTGAAGTTGGAACGCCGGAATATCCGGACGGCAATTATGATTCGTATCCGTATCCGGTCGTCGCCTACCCGAGCTTTAATACGGCGGCACAGACCAACGGGTACCGAACCGGCAATCCGCTGGTTGGCAAGGCGGTCTCCAAGCTGGCGGATTTTCAACCTGACATCATTCATTCCCACGGACCTGCATCAGCGACGGTCGTGGCAAGACTGGTGCGTGAGATGACCGGTGCACCGATCATTTATACCTATCACACCAAATATGATATTGATATCAAGCGCGCGATGAAGATCGATCTGATTGCCGAGGAGACCATCAAAGCCATGGTCGGCAATATCGAGGCCTGCGACGACATCTGGGTCGTCAGTGATGGCGCAGGAAAATCGCTCAAGGCACTGGGATTTCAGGGCGATTATCGCGTCATGAACAATGGCGTTGACTTTGCCAAGGGCAGAGTGGACAAGGAGACGGTTGCGAAAGTGACGGCCGGCTATGATCTGCCGGAGGGCGTCCCGTTGTTCTTATTTGTCGGAAGACTGATCAACTACAAGAACCTTCCGCTGATCTTGGATGCGCTCAAGATCCTGGCGGACAGCGGCAGGGATTTCCGCATGGTATTTATCGGAAAGGGCCCTGACAGAGACAGCCTGGAAGAGAAGGCCCGAGCGCTCGGTCTTATGGGCGAGCGCGGCGCAGCCAGCGCCGGCCTGAATGGACAGGGGCACGGCGTGCAGACAACGTCCGGCGCCAAGGTCTTCTTCACCGGCCCGATTTACGACCGCAATGAGCTGCGCGCATGGAACACGAGGGCAGACCTCTTCCTGTTCCCGTCCACCTTTGACACCAATGGTCTTGTGGTTCGCGAGGCGGCCGCCTGCGGACTGGCCAGCGTCCTGATCAAGGATTCCTGCGCGGCGGAAGGGATTACCGACGACCGCAACGGATTTATCATCGAGGAATCCGCGCAGGATATGGCGGACCTGCTGATGAAGGTTTGTGGAGACCTTGATCATGTGCACGACGTCGGGCAGCACGCCATGGACGAGATCTATATGTCCTGGTCGGACTGCGTGGCCAAGGCTTATGAGAGGTATCAGTATGTTTTGGCAAGAAACAAGGTCGGCGCCATGCCCCACCGCAAGGAGCAGGTGACCGATCAGATGGTCAAATTCGTCGCAAGAACCATGGAGGAAGAGGACAAGGTCCGCAAGACGATCCACGAGGCGGTCGGCGATCTGCGAGGCCGGGCAGTAGCCATGATGAGCATGATGGACCACGCGAAGGCGTCTCGCGATACGGCGAAGCTGCAGTGGAATGACATCATTGAAGACCTGTGGGCAGAGGCGGAGGAATTGTTCAAGCAGTGAAAAAGCAATTCGATTTCAGGAAAATGTCCTTTTACCAAATCTGGATCCGGAGCTTCTGTGACGGAAACGGGGACGGGATCGGCGATCTGTACGGCGTATACGACAAGCTCGAATACATAAAGAGCCTGGGCGTGGACGGCATATGGTTCAGCCCCATCTATCCCTCGCCCAACGCCGATTATGGGTACGACATTTCCGATTATAAAGACATACACCCCGACTACGGCACGCTGGATCAGTTCCGAAAGGTGTTGGATCGCGCGCACGCGCTGGGGCTCAAGGTGCTGCTGGATCTGGTGATCAACCACACCTCCGACGAGCACAAATGGTTTATAGAGAGCTGCAAGGGCAAGGACAACCCCTACAGCGACTACTACATCTGGCGGGATCCGCTCTTTAAGGGCGAGGAAAAGCTTCCGCCCAACAACTGGTACAGCCAGTTCGAAGGCCTTGCGTGGGAGTACAACGAGCAGAGAGGGCAGTATTATCTGCACGTATTTGCCAAAAAACAGCCCGATCTCAACATGGACAATCCAAAGGTCCGCGAAGAGGTCAAGAGCATCATGCGCTTCTGGCTGGATATGGGAGTGGATGGCTTCCGCGAGGATGTGATCAACTTCATCTCCAAGGTGCCGGAGCTCCCCAACGGCTGGTCCTTCGTGCCGGCGATCAATGGCCTGCCCTTCTACAAAGACGGGCCCAACCTGCACAAGTACCTGAGGGAGTTTCGCAAGGTCGCGCTGGAGTACGGCGCTGTGCAGATCGGCGAGGCGCCCTTCACCTCGGTGAAAACGGCGCTCACTTATATAGGCGGCAGAAACCGTGTGCTGGACATGCTGATCCAGTTTGATACCATGTTCGCGGACTGTTTCATGACGGAATATGTGCATCATGGATTCTGGCTGCGCAAGCTCAAGCACGCCTTCCGCGTATGGCAGTACGGCCTGCAGGGCAAGGCATGGTTCGCTCTATATCTGGAGAACCATGATCACCCTCGTGTCGTCAACCGCTATGGCAGCCTTAGGCATTGGCGGGCGTCCGGATCCATGCTGGCGGCCTGCTATATACTGCAGCGGGGAACCCCCTTCCTGTATCAGGGGCAGGAGCTGGGCATGACCAATATCGCGCTCAACTCCATCGACAAATATATTGACGTGGCGGCCAAGAACGCTTACAACACCTTCTTCCTGAAGGACTCTGTAGAGCGGCGTCTTGAGCGCATTCATGTATCGACGCGTGATTCCGCGCGCACGCCGGTCCAGTGGACAGACGGTCCTAATGCGGGATTTACGACGGGCAAGCCCTGGTTCTATGTAAATCCCAACTATACAACGATCAACGCAGAGGCGGAAGATCGGGACCCTCTCAGCATTCTGAACTTCTACCGGCGGTGTCTGGCGCTCAGAAAGAAGAGCGAGACTCTTCTGCGGGGCACCTACAGGGAGTACTTCCGGGCCAGTAAACGGCTGTTTATGTATGAGAGGAAGCATAAGGGAGAGCGGATCCTGGTGATCTGTTCGTTCCACAAAGAGCCCCTGTCCTATCATCTGCCCAGAGGATATGACAGGACCAAGGGTCAGCTCCTTCTCGACAACTATATCGCAGAGAAGGATATGGAGGCGGTGATTCACCGCAAGGGAACGAACACTGTGAACAAGTCAGCCCAGAAGCAGGGGCAGAAGGGGCTGCGAGCCGGTACCAGAAATCGTCTTCTCCCTTACGAGGCGCAAGTCTGGGCATTTAAAGAATAAAAAAGCAGCATGGTGGACAACAAAGGCCTGCTTATATCAAGAGCCATTCGGATCTTCACAGAGCCGGGTGGCTCTTTTCTTATGTGCGATGAGCCGTAAGGCGCGTCTTGTGTTTGCGCGAAGATGCATTCCACGTCCAACGGTCCATCGAGGGTCCTCCTCGATTGTGTGATAAGCCGCAGAAAGGAAGAAATGAGTTTTACATGCCTAACAAACTATGTTAGAATAGGCCAAAACTTAAGTTAGGAGTGCAAAACCATCGTGATAATAAAAGCGCGCAAGCATTTGATCAACCTTATATCGGCAGTGGCAGTCATGGCCGTTCTTGTGACCGGATGCGGGAACACAGAGGGCACAGCAAACGAGAGCAGTCATTCCAGTTCCTCGCAATGGGCAGAAGCAGGCCTGCAAGAACAAGTGCCCGGTGGACATCAAACTGGAAAAAGACGGTTTCAGAAATGGCGAGTGCATTGCCTGTGAACAGTGCACGCAGGTGTGCCCGAAGGCGAATCTCACGCGCTGGGACAGAAAGCTTGCGGGGAACGAGATGATCCCGGTGATCGTGAAGGCTGTGCTGCTTCTGGCGCTTGGCGTGTGGCTGGGACTGACTCGATTTGTCCTGTAATCGCCAGCTCGTTTGCGGCTGCATATAATAAGGATCAACGAAAGGGATTTGACTGCTTACAGCGTGCGCAGCAGGATCTGCAGTCCATAGGAGACGAAGGAGAGCACCAGGGTGATGATCACATAGCGAAGTCCGGCAACGAAGCGGTCGCACCTAAAATGCAGCTTTCCCAGGTCTTCATTGATGATCTTGCGATAGAGCTCGACCAGCTTGATCTCCGCATTGCGAATGGAGAGTTGATCGAGGCCTGCCGACGCAATCTTGTCGGGATCCAGGCGCACAATCTGCTCCGGCGCAAGGAGCTCCATGAAATAGATCAAGTTAAAGACGTAGGTCACAGCAACTGCGATACAAGCAATAAGGTATAATACGGCCAGCACGTCATGGATTGTCACGCCGGTGAAATGCAGCTCCGGAATGGAACCGAACAGGCTGGTGATAAAGACAAACATGAAGCCGAGGAAGGTCACGGTGATATAGACCTTGTTGTCCAGCTTGTTGCTCCGGTCAAAGAGATTCTGGTATTCTATGCGCAGGGATTCAAGCTCCTGCTCGGAACCGGTGCCGCTGCCGCTCTCATGGTTACTTCTATGACGGCGGTAATTATGGTTTTCGTGCTTTTTGGAACCAGATTGGTTTCTGGTATTCTTGACAGAATAGTTTCCGGAAGTTCCGGGAGTGTTGTCGCGATTCTCAGCGCTCATGGAAGGGCCCTCATAACAATCTGATCGATCATCTGCAAGCAGTGATCAGCAGTCTTTACATCATTTATCAACATAATAATACAAAAAATTGAATACGTACAGAAAGGAAGACACCCGGCAGATTTCGGTGAAAATCTGCCGGGTGCCAATTCGTTCCTTCGTTATAGAGCTGCGATCATGCAGCGAAGTTGTTATACAGGCTGTGTATTACAGTCTCTCGGTGTACTGCTTGTAGATGAAAGCATAGCAGGTGCCGCCACGAGGATCGTTGATCAGCAGTCTGTACCACTCGCCGTCGGAGGTGATTCCGTCGACTTTCAGCTTGTGGCCATACTCATAGGTCTTGGCAATCGGGCCATTGGGAGTATATCTGCAGTTGAGGCTGGAAGCTGTGACCTTTACCCAGCGAGGAGTGATTGCTTTTACGTGGATTTCCTGTCTGGCTACGCCGCCGGTTACCTGCTCAAGATCTTCAACATTCAGTTTGTTTTCCATTTCGCTCATTGTTTTCTCCTTTTTTAGATCAAGGTTGAGTGTTTCAGAGTCTATATAAATGCGGTACCGGAATGAATGACCGCACCTATGTCGCACTCATGTGTTCTTTCTGTCATTATATACTGTTCTCGCAGTGGATATCCACGCTAATTTCGAAGGAAATTTGTGAAGTTGCCGGATAAAAGGATAAAAATTTCAGCCGAGCAGATATTTGTCGATGATCTCTGCGATTCCGTCGTGATCATTGTCGGAGACGACGACGTCCGCGGCGCGAAGTGCCTCCTCGTTGGAATTGCCCATTGCGACGCCAAGTCCGGCCATTTTTAGCATAGGTACATCGTTGAAGGCATCGCCGACGCCTATAGCTTCCTCGATCGGAACGCCCAGGAGCTCGCACAAGTCGGCGAGTCCGGTCCCCTTGGATATTCCGGGCGGTGTTGTCTCCAGAGAGGTTGTCTCCGCAAAGGTGAAGTCCAGCGGAAGGCCCGAGAGCCGTGCCAGCGTCCGCGCCCTGCTTTCGGGACTCGCGTGATACATATTGATCTTGTTGATCCGTCCCGCGTTTTCAAGAGCGAAGACCCGGATGTCCTCTGCGAAAGAGCTGGTGGCCCTGTAAAGGGACTGGTAGACGCCCATTTGGAAATGCTCCATCCTCTCTACATCGGCCGCCTCCACGTAGGAGACTCCGTCGACCATGGCCTGCAGCATGAGGTCCTCCTGCCTCGAGACATCGACCAGAATGGGGATCAGGTCTTGGGGGATCGTGCGCGTGGCCATAACCTTGCGCTCTGTAAAGTCATAGATCACAGTCCCACAGGCGCACGAACCGTAACGGATTCCCATCTCCGAGAAGGGGTAGGGCGAGAGCTCCGATACAGCGCGGCCAGTGTCGAGGGCCAGTATTTTGCCGGCTTTCCATGCGCGGCGGCATGCTTCGATGGCGGATGCGGGGATCTCTTTGTCTGAATTTAAAAGTGTGCCGTCCATGTCGAAGGCGGCGAGCCGATAGTGGGGCATTGTTGTATCCTCCATAACCTAGTCAGCTTCTCGGAGATTGAATCTCCGAGCTTGCTGTTCCGCCGCGGGAGTCTTTCTCTACTCCGCAAACGGAAAAGCAACCTTATCCGGATACAG
>ONNQ01000060.1 GCA_900319245.1 uncultured Lachnospiraceae bacterium
AACAGGGGACGCGGAAAACATATCCTTCACCGGAAAGAGGGTAAAGAGGGGACTGTACCGCCAGGACGACGGGAAGGTCATGAACGCTGATATCAACGGGGCTTCCAATACCGGAAGGAAGTATGACAAACGGATCTTCCCTAAAGAAATGGACTGCGGGTATCTGTATGGCACAGTGAAAGCCATGACCTATAAAGATATCCTGCGTGCCAGTCAAGTCAGAAACAAAAGTAATCCCGGTCAAACGGGACAGCGGGTAAGTGTCTGCCCTGTGACCGCGTAAGCGGCACGAAGCCCCCGCCTCTAAGTGATTATGCGTAGGCGGTGGGTAGTTCACCATAGTTTCAACGGATGGAATGAAAAATGAAAGGATTTAAGGTAAACTGAAAGGGTAAAAGCGATTCATTTCTTAAGTCTTGCCGGCCGCTGTGTTTGGATGATCAACGAAAGGACAGAACATGAAAGAGAAGGCAAAAGGCGGCGTCTTTGACAAGCTGCCTCCGACGCTGATCAGGAAAGACAATGTGACGCTGATCCCTGAAGGGGCCGTCGGCTATCTGCTCGGACCGACGCTGGCACTGCTCACGAACTCGGTGCTGTCGAATTACTTCAACAAATACATGTCCGACGTACTGCATGTTAACACATGGGCGTCGATCTTTTTCACATGGCTTCCGGTCATTTCCGTGATCTTCGTGGCCGTCGGAAATGTGCTGGTCGGCAGGCTCATGGACAATATCCGCTCCAGAAACGGCAAGGCAAGACCTCTGCTTCTGGTTTCCGTTCCGATCAGTCTGGCTGCGATCCTGTTACTGTTCATATTCTCTCCTTTTAGTCCGACAGGAACTGCGTGGCACACAGGAGTCCTGATCCGTATTGCTGTTGGATACAACCTGTGGTTTGCCTTCGCCTACACCATGTACTATACGCCGCATGCGTCACTGGTAAGCCTGTCCACACGAAACAGCAAGGACAGGAGCCTTCTCGCCACGTGTTCCAACGCCGCTTTGCTGGCAGCCATGGGTCTGTGCTGTATGATACTCCCTTTTTTCCTGAAGCTGTTATTTGTCTATGATATGAGCGGCACGGGTATTCCCGTCTTCAATGATGAGGGGGAGATCCAATATTACATCGACGAAGCCGGTGCGGCGATCTATGACGCGCAGGCGTCTCACGACCATTGGAAGATCTTTGCCATCGCGTTGATCCTGGTTACCCTGGTCGGTGTCCTGATCGAATACTTCTTCACCCGAGAGCGGATCACCGAAGAAGCGCTGGGAAAGGGGGAAAGCGAGAACAAGGCCGCGCTGCCTATTGGGGAGCAGGCCAAAATATGCCTCAGAGACCGCTACTGGATCATTATGATGGTGTTCTTTTTCCTCTACCAGTTCGGGGGCATGATCAAGAATGTTTCCCTGAACTATTTCTGTACATCCATGTTTGCTGATTCTATGGGCAACTATACTGTAGCCTACGGCGGAAAGCTTCAGGGGACGCTGGCTATTATCGGCGCTGTTCCCACAGCGCTGGGTATGGTCATTGCGCTCCCCCTGGCAAATTTCCTCGGCAGCAAGAGCAAAGCGATCATGTCCGGTGCCGTTGTGGCTGTTGCCGGCGGCGCGATCGGCATGATCGATCCGCACAGCTTTCTGGTGGTCGCAATATCATTTACTATCAAAGCACTCGGCGCCACCCCGGCTATGTATCTGTCACTGGCGCTTCTGGCGGACATCTTCGACCACCAGGAGTCGGTCAACGGAGTCCGCACGGACGGACTTTCCATGACCATTTACGGCTCGATCATAGCAGGTATGACCGGACTTACGACCGGCGTTCTCAACGCAGTTCTCAGTGTAGTTGATTATGATGTTTCCACACTCCAGACTAACGAAGCGCTCCGCGCGGCCATGCCCTGGGTCTTTATCGGAGCAGAGACCTTCTGCTATCTGGGCATATTCCTGATCTTTACAAAGATGGATGTGGAAAAACGCTGACAGATGCCGTCCGGTCATATGGCAGGATCATTAAAAATGATAAGATAATAATAGTTTCGAACAGCAAAGCGGTCTCCCTGCCGGGACGAGCGCAGGATCATACATCAAGGAAATACGTCATTTATCAAGAGGAAAAAATCGTACTGTATCAACGAAAGGAGTCAATATGGCACAGGCTGGAAACTCTAACACAATTACAAGAAATTATCTGGATTCGCTTCTGATCGAGACCCGCTATATGAATTCAACCAATCCGGATACGACATTTACACTGTATGGGGAGACATTTGCTTCTCCGATCATGACAGCTGCACTTTCTCACCTCACGCAGATCGCAGAGGGCGGCATGGCAGAGGGCATTGCCAGAGGCGCTTTAGACGCCGGCTGTGTCATGTGGTACGGCGCCGCGGAGGAAGAGGAGATCCAGATGCTGGCAGACACAGGAGTACGCCTGATCGAGATCATCAAGCCGTATACAAACAGGGATATTATTTACAAGAAGATCCGGCACGCGGAATCACTGGGACTTATGGCGGTCGGAATCGACATTGACCATCCGTTCGCCAATGACGGTTCACCTGATATTGTTGACGGGGAAGAGCTGAAAGCCCTGACGACCGCGGAGCTTGAGGAAATCGTGAAGAGCACGCGCCTGCCGCTCATCACAAAGGGCGTTCTCAGCCTTTATGACGCGGACATTTCCCTGCAGGCAGGCGTGAAGGGGATGGTCCTGTCCCATCACAACAACCGGATCGAGTACGCGATCCCGCCCGTATACCTGCTTCCCGAAGTCTGTAAACTCGCAGGGGACGTGCCGGTCTTTGTAGACGGTATGATCCAAACCGGCATGGACGCCTTCAAGGCGCTCGCACTCGGCGCGAAGGGTGTCTGCATCGGCCGTCCGCTGATGGCAGCTTATACAAAAGACAAAGAGAACGGTGTCAGTGCATATCTGAAGAACGCGCGGGACGAGCTTGCGAAAGCAATGGCTTATACAGGATGCACAGATCTTGGAAAGATGGACCCGAGTGTCATTCATGTGGTGAAGTAAAGAGAATCAGGAGGCAGCTATGATCGAACCTGAACTGGCGCGCAGGTTTATTGAGCAGGTCACGCAGTATACGGAATACAACATCAATATCATGAACGAAGCGGGTGTGATCATTGCAAGCCGCGACCCGAAGAGAGTCGGGACCTACCACGAGGTGGCGGACCGTATTATACACGGGACGCAGGACATGATCGTGATCCGGGACGAGAGAATGTTCCCGGGCGTGCTCCCCGGTATCAACATGGCGATCATGCACGACGGGCATAAAGAAGGCGTCGTCGGTGTCACGGGAGATCCCGACAAGATCCATGACGTGGCGCTGATCACCCGTATGGCCATGGAAGCCATGCTCAAATACGAGAAGCAGCAGGAGCAGATCAGGCTGCGCAGGAGCAGAAAAGAGCATTTCATCAATCTTTTGACTCAGGTGGAATTTGCCAGCCCGTCGGAGATCCGCGGTATTGCGAGACAGCTTGAGTACGACGAGACGCGGGTGCGCGTGCCGATCCTGTGCAGAATGCGCGCGGCAGGAGCGGACTCGCATGCAAATGCGGAGAAGACCGGCACAAAGATGCCGAATCCGGAAGAAGCGCTGGAAGCGCTGCGCCGCGGAAGAGGACACGGGGTGCAGGACTTCAGCTATGTCATGGATGAGAACCATCTGCTGGTGTTCAAGACGGTCCACGTAGACGGAAGACGGAACCTGGTGGATTACAGGGAGGAAATTGAGGAGTATCTGGAGTATATTTTGAAATGGTTTCGGGACAGGGGGATCACGGCGGTCTTTTATGTGGGAACGCTGCAGAATTCATTCTCCCAGTATTATTACTCCTACCGGCATTGCAAGTGGCTGGAATCCCATGTGCGGCGCCCCGGACAGATCGTGTTCTTTACGGATTATGTGCGGGAGTATTTCCGGACGCTGACCCCGCAGCAGGAGCTGCACCGGATCTTCAATGTCTATGACAGCGAGATCGGGGAAGACAGAAAGAAGCAGTTCGTGGAGATGATCAAGGCGCTGGAGGAGACCAACTATAACCTGTCGGAGACGGCGGTTAAGCTCTATATCCACAAGAACACACTGGTATATCGCTATAACAAAATGAAGGATTATCTGGGTGTGGACCCGATGGGGAGCATGGACGGCAGAGAGTTTTTAAGCCTGCTCTTTATGTATCTGGCACAGAAAGAGTAGAAAGCCTGACTTGCAAAACGCAATGAGAAAAACGGAACGCACGTTTTGTGTCAAAAGCACAAAGCGATGCGTTCTTTTTATATTGCGGAATTCTACGAAAAATCACAAAAAAACATAAAATGAAGACAAGAAAACAGAAATGCAGTGTAAAGCGGGAATTAAAAGAGATTCAGGAAACAAACAGTCAAAAATGAACACATAAGATGTTCGTCTCTAAAACCAAAAGGAGGGTAATGATGAAACTTGTATTTGCGTCAGATTCTTTTAAGGGAACCGTTTCCAGTGAGCAGACTGTAGAACTTCTCACCAAGGCAGCACACGAAGTGTTTGGGCCCTGTGAGACGGTTGGCGTACCGGTCGCAGACGGCGGCGAGGGGACCACGGATGCGGTCATCCTGGCAAGAAAGGGCAAAAAGGTATTTGCAACCGTACACGGCCCGCTCATGGAAGAAGTCAGCGCGTACTACGGAAAGCTGAGTGAAAAGGAAGCCGTTCTGGAGATGGCACAGGCGTCCGGCCTTCCTATGGTACCCGAAGAGCTGAGAAATCCGCTCAATACAACCACATATGGAACCGGAGAACTGGTCATGGCAGCGTTAGACGCCGGATTTACAGACATCTCGATCGCGATCGGCGGTTCCGCAACCAATGACGGCGGCATGGGTTTTGCCAGTGCGCTGGGCATTCGTTTTATGGACGCGGACGGAAATGTCCTGGAAGGCAAGGGGAGCGAACTGGAAAAGGTCGCCCACATCGATGTCTCAGGGCTCAGTGAAAAGGCCAAAAAAGCGCACTTCACAGTGATGTGCGACGTCACAAACCCTCTTTGCGGCAAAGATGGCGCCACCTATACCTTTGGCAAGCAGAAGGGCGGCACGCCTGAAATCCTGGATCGCCTGGAGAAGGGCATGTGCAACTATAGAGACGTGATCATCAAAGAGTTCGGCGTCAATCCCGATGATACGCCCGGCACCGGCGCAGCAGGCGGCCTCGGCGCAGCACTGAAGATCTTCCTTCAGGCAGAGATGAAGTCCGGTATTGAGACAGTCCTCGATCTGATCAACTTCGATAAACTCATCACCGGTGCGGATCTGATCGTGACCGGCGAGGGAAGAACGGACTGGCAGAGCTGTTTTGGCAAAGTCATGCAGGGCGTAGGCGACAGAGCGAAGAAATACGACATCCCTGTCACAGCGCTTTGCGGCGGCCTCGGCAAGGGATATGACCAGATTTACGAGCACGGCATCGACTCGATCATGACAACGGTGGACGGCCCCATGCCGCTTTCCGAAGCGCTTGACAGAGCCGAGGAGCTCTACTACAAGGGCGCGGTCCGCATGTTCCGCATGGTTAACGCCGGCATCAAACTGCACGCCAATTGAGCTGGCGGATTGGAATCGACAAGATAACAGATTGGAATAGGCAGAAAGCTTACAACGGCTTTACAGAAAGGATAGGATATGGAAGCACAATTCACTACATTGGGAGCAATCGTCGGCCTTATTATTGCAATTGTTCTGATTATCAAAAAAGTGCAGCCTGCATACAGTTTGATCCTCGGCGCGCTGATCGGCGGCCTGATTGGCGGCGGCGGACTGGCCAACACTGTCAGCACGATGGTGAGCGGCGCCGGATCTATGATGTCTTCGGTCTTACGCATCCTGACCAGCGGTATTTTGGCAGGGGCCCTGATCAAAACGGGGTCCGCAGAAAAGATCGCGGAGACAATCGTTGAGAAGCTGGGCGAAAAGAGGGCTGTAGCCGCGATCGCGATCGCGACGATGATCATCTGCGCAGTAGGCGTGTTCATCGACATCTCGGTTATTACAGTAGCGCCTATTGCGCTGGCGATCGGCAAGAGAGCCGGTCTCTCCAAGAGCGGCATCCTGGTGGCAATGATCGGCGGCGGCAAAGCCGGCAACATCATTTCCCCCAACCCCAACACAATCGCCGTATCGGAGGCTTTTTCACAGGATCTGACTGCTGTTATGATGCGCAACGCCATTCCCGCGGTCTTCGCGCTGATTATGACCATTTTCCTCGCGTCGATCTTGTGCAAAAAGTCCGGCGATGAGATCACAGCCAGCGACATGGAGAGCTCCGGCGAGAAGAATCTGCCCGGATTCGGACCGGCTGTTCTTGGCCCCGTCGTCGTCATCATCATGCTGGCGCTCCGCCCCATCGCCGGGATCGCGATCGACCCGCTGATCGCCCTTCCCGTCGGCGGTTTCGTGAGCATGCTGGCAACCGGCAAGATCAAACACTGCGTCGAATACATGGAATTCGGCCTCAGCAAAGTTATTGGCGTATCTATCCTTCTGATCGGTACAGGTACGATTGCGGGCATCATCAAAGCTTCCGCCCTCCAGTATGATGTCACCAATGTTCTGGAAGCAATGAACATGCCCGCTTTCATTCTCGCGCCCCTCGCAGGTATCCTTATGGCAGCGGCCACCGCTTCCACAACAGCAGGCGCAACCGTCGCCGCGCAGACTTTTGCCCCCACCCTGATCTCAAACGGCGTATCCGGGCTCGCGGCGGCAGCAATGATCCACGCAGGTGCGACAGTCCTCGACTCCCTGCCTCACGGCTCCTTCTTCCATGCCACCGGCGGA
>ONNQ01000058.1 GCA_900319245.1 uncultured Lachnospiraceae bacterium
TTTGTATGCGGTAATCCCTGTTATTAATGATCTCTTCAATCACCAATATACAGGTAAATCCACGATGCTACAAATGTGAGGTCACTTCATATTATCTCACTGCCAGCATGGTCAGATCATCGAACTGAGCTCTATCGCCCACGAAATTGAGCACACTTTTGTGCACTCCCTCAAGCATCTCCTTGGGTGTCGCATCCTTGTATTGATTCAGGGATTCAAGCATTCTTTGGGACGTAAAGAATTTATTGTCGCTATTTGTGGCCTCCGGCAAACCATCCGTGTACAGGAAAAGCTTATCTCCCTGGTCCATGTGGATTTCAAAATCCTTATATTCCACATTCGGCGTTATGCCAACGGCAAGGTTATGTTTGGTCTTAAAAAGCTCAAACTTTCCTCCCTTATGATAAACTGCCGGATCCTCATGCCCTGCGTTCACAAACGTGAGTCTGCCTGTCGAAAGCTCCATAATGCCGAGCCAAATTGTGACAAACAGGTTCGCTTTGTTGTGCTCACAGATGTTGTTGTTTACATACTCCATGATCTCCGCCGGCGTGCCGCCCATGCCGGCCCGTATATTGATCACGATGTTGGCCGACATCATGAACAGCGCCGCCGGTACGCCCTTGTCCGAGACGTCGCCGATCCACATGCACAGATGGTCGTCGTCGATCAGCATGTAACTATAAAAGTCTCCCCCCACCTCTCTGGCAGGGACTGCACATCCATAGATGTCAAAATCCATCCTCTCCGGAAATGCCGGATATTGGGAAGGAAGTGAGCTGGACTGGATGTTTTTGGCAAAAGACAGTTCGGCCCCAATTCTCTCTCGTTCCGCAGTAACCGTGGTCAGGTTATGGATGTAATTGACCATGTCTGTCTCCATCTTGTCGATGGAACGCGAAAGGTTGTAGATTTCCTCGTACCTGCTGACATCTCCCAGCTCTTCTCCCTTTGTGTTCTCAATCGCAAAGCGCGTTGCCTCAGCAGACACTTTTCTGATGGGCTTCACAAATGATTTATGGACAAAATAGGCAGCAAGGCGGGAAGCAATTACCGCCAGGATCAGCATCGAGATCACTGTGCGGGCCACAAATCTCATGATGGCGCGTTCGAGCTCGTGAATCGGACGCTGGATGCACAGAAGGGCTGTCACTTTATCACCGCTGTTCTTTATCGGGACGATGGTTGTTATATGGGGATGTAGGTTTTGACCCGGATTGAGCCGGTAAATTGTCTCATACGGCGATCCATTTTCATAGAGCTGCCTGTATTTTGACGCATATTCCTGATTAGTGGTGTCGCGCGCATCCCCGAGCTCCCATTCCACATAGTTGGAATTATCGACCGAATTATCGACGGCGTTGAAAACAGAGACAAATCGACCATAATCACTCTGATCCACCACGATGACGTAAACCAAAGAGACGCTCATCCTCTTGCAATAGCCGTCCAGAATCCTCTTGGTCCGGGCGTACTCTTCCGGCTCTTCACCTGCCAAATAAGCTTCAATGTGGTCGCCGTTGACCAGGGAAGCCGCTGTATTCGCAATATGATAAGAAATGTTGGAATTTTCATGGTCAAAAGCTCTTGTAAACTCCAGAATACCTGACGCGCAGACTATTGCGCCAAATATGGCCAGAAGAATTACTATCGCCGCTGTCGTATCAAACGCCATATTGGAACGCAGTTTTTTGATCTTCTCAAGCATGTGGTTCCTTTTCCGAGTCGTGAGGACTCTTCTATTTCAGAGGTTAGGGCCTTTTAAGTCAGTGTGAGTCAGTGGACCTGTCCCTGTTGTGAGTCAGCGGGCTGTCCCCCGTGACTGTTGTTAATTATCTGAGATAATATTATTATACTCATGCAAAATATTGTTCACAATATGAGTCAGCGGACCTCTCACTTATTCTTCTGCATCGAAGGCAATGGACAGAATCCATATTTTGATGCACAATAGAATCAAAGCGACGAGTCCCCGGACTGTCCCCGGACTCCATCTAACACAAGAAAGGAGTTAATATGAAAAACAAATTCACTGTTCTAATTGTCATGTGCCTAGCCATTACACTCCTTTTGGGATGTGGAGGCTCCAGCAAGTCCGGTAATTCCAACAATACCGGCAACTCTGCCCAGGCGCAGCCAAAGGCAGAAGGGGCATCCACAACCACTGACCCCAAGTATGTCATCCAGGTGCAGGATGCAGACGACGCCACACCGATTCCCGGTGTCAAAGTACAGCTCTGCACGGATACGCAGTGCATGATGGGCCAGACGGGTGATGACGGGGCTGCATATTTTGACGCTGAACCCGCCGACTATACGGCACATGTCCTCAAGGCCCCCGCGGAATACGAAGGGACCAGCGAAGAGCTCACCTTGAGCGCCGATGTCCGGACGGCAACATTTGCGCTGCACAAGGCCGGCACAAGCTCACGATGATCAATTTCTGGGCCACATGGTGCGAGCCTTGCAAAGATGAACTGCCGGACCTTGAGAAACTCCATCAAGACCTCTCTGCCAAAAACTGCCAGATCATTGGTATCTGCGAAGACGCCGGAGAGGGGAGCGACATAACCGCGACCGCCAAGGAGATCCTATGACAAGAACCGCAGCCGCAGAAACCATCATCCATCCGATTCCACCCCTTTTCAGCGAGAACTCCACTATATTGATCCTCGGCAGCTTTCCCTCCGTCAAGTCGCGCGAGGCGGCCTTCTTTTACGGCCATCCGCAGAATAGGTTCTGGCGAGTTCTGGCAGAAGTCTTTGAAGATAAGGTCCCCGTAGATGTGCCCCAGAAGAAGGAATTTCTACTGCGGCACCGGATTGCAGTGTGGGACGTGATCCACTCCTGCACCATTCGCGGCTCGTCGGACGCAAGCATCAAAGACGTGGTCCCGAACGACCTGACCCGAATCCTCGATCATGCCCAGATCCGCCAGATTTACGTCAACGGCAGGACTGCAGACAAATTGTTCAAAAAACACATCGAACCCAACCTCAAGCGCCCCGCCATCTGCCTCCCCTCCACCAGTCCGGCCAATGCCGCCTGGAATCTGGAGCGACTAGTCGCGGCGTGGAGAGTAATCTCAGAGGAATGAATCTCCATCCCATGCAAAACGCCACATCCTATGGATGTGGCGCCGCACTGCTTCGTTTCATAAAATTGACTTCTCAAGCTCACAAGCCCATCTTTGTCATGATCCCTTCTGCCGTGACGCCTGGATGCGTAAGGTATAGCCTGCAGATCTGTTCGGCAAAACCTCTTTCCATTCCCATTTGCGCGGCAATTTCGTCAACTCCCTTTTTCTTTTTGATAAGGCGAATCACCTTATCGATATCAGGCTGGCTGATTGTTTCCAACGTAATCTTTTTGCTGCTAAGCGAGTCATGCCCCCCGTCCTGACGCTCCGTTTTGTGCGGAATGTCGATACGGTGGATGGCAATTTGGTGTGTTTGGGCTTCGATGTCGGCAAGTGCTAATGTGATGTCCTGGTGGAAACGCCTCGGGCCGCAGCTTCCCGGATTGATGAGGACAGTGCCGCCGACTTCGCCTTGCTCGTAGCGATGAGAATGGCCGTATACTACCAAGTCATAGTTGGAGACGTCCCGAGGGAGATCCTTTTTCTTGTGCGTCATGTAAATATGCAGGCCACAGAGCGTGAAGTCAAGAAAGAACGGGATGTGCTCGGCCCACTCCTTGTCATTGTTGCCGCGGACCACATAGACGGGAGCGATGATGCTCAGTTGATCGATGATCTCCTGTCGGTTGATATCACCAGCGTGTAGAATCGCTTCGCAGCCGTCCAGTGCCTTTAAAACTTCCGGCCTCAGCAGGCCGTGCGTGTCTGAAAGAATTCCAATTCGATGCATTTTAGTCCTCTTCTGTTTGCAGGTCAGTATGCTATGTTAACTGTACCATATTTACATATCTGAGTCACCGGACCTGTCCCTCTGACTACTATCATTCCTGCACCATCCACGAATCCTCGGACGCAAACCCAATCGCAGATCTCGCCCCCGGCACAAGTTCGACGTTAGTGCCTGTCACTCTTAATACACCAATTGGAAATTAAATGGATAATTTACAGGCATTTCGTGGTTTACAATGAATCTTTAGCTCATTATAATTATTAAAAAGGTGCGTAGACTTCCCGGCCGGCAGAGTCGTCCGCGGGTACATCAAGTTAAACCACTGTTGCATGCATTATGCGGAGGCCAGCTATGACGATTGAAGAGATGAGGGAGAAGAAACTGGAACTGGGACTTACATCAGAAATGATTGCGGAACTGTCCGGCGTACCAGTCAGTACTGTGCGGAAGATTTTCAGTGGTGCGACGAAGGCGCCGAGAAAGCTGACGATCGATGCGATCACAAAAGTGTTGCGTAAAGATAGTGAACCTGGCCATGATCACAGTGTTATCTATGAGCAAACGGAGGCCGTTCCCGCATTTGTAAAAGAGTCTTTTGCAGACTACAGCACATCCCCCAGGCAGAAGAAGTCTCATACTCTGAAGGATTACTATGCTCTTACGGAAGAACGCAGAGTCGAGCTGATCGACGGCGTCTTTTATGACATGACGGGTCCTTCACTCAGACATCAGAGCATTTTGCTGAATCTTGCAATACAGTTCCGGGCGTGTATCGAGGGGCACCACTCGTCTTGTGAAGTCTATATCGCTCCCTGCGATGTCCGGCTGGACAAGGATGACTACACAATGGTGCAGCCAGACTTGTTTGTTATCTGCGGGGATTTTGACAGGAACGCTATGTGCTACGAGGGAGCACCGGATCTTGTTGTTGAGATCCTCTCTCCCACCACACGTTCCAAGGATATGCTGCTCAAGCTGTTCAAATACCAGCAGGCAGGCGTCAAGGAGTACTGGATCGTAGATCCTAAGTTCAATAAGGTGACTGTGCACTTTTTTGACACCGATGAATATGATCCGAAACAGTACAGTTTCAGCGACGTGATCCCGATAGCAATTTCGGACGGTCAGTGCAGCATTGATTTCACAAAGATATAATCCCTGATGATTAAATAGGGCGATCACAGGGTGACCGAAAAGATCTCGCTATAGATCCGCTTTCCATCCTTTTGCTCTGATTTCATGAGGGACACTTTTTTGACAGACATATCCCCCTTGGGCGGGGAGACTTTCTTCCAGGGGCCGCCCATGTTGCGAATGATCGTAATATGCGGGACAAATTTCTTGCGGTCATATTGGATCTGAGCCTCGTCGAGCGCCGCGGCAACATGCCTTGCCAGTTTGTTCAGGCCCTGGTTGCCTTTGATCCCGACCCATAGAAGGTTGTCAAAAACGCCCAATTCCGCAAAGGACATGCGGAAGGGCTTGTCGTCCAATGTCTGCAGCGCGGCTTTGATCGCCGCAGCATCCTTGGTTTCGCCGATGAATGAAAGCGTTACGTGAAGGTTCTGTGCTGGTACATAGCTGCCCCTCACGCCGGCTTTCTTCAGTTCGTGCATAGTGCCGGTCACTGATTTTTTCATTTCTTCAGAAAGTAGTATTGCGATAAATAGTCTCATTCTTCCTAATCCAACAGAGCCTTGTCAATAATCTGGAAGTTTGCGCGGTGGATGTACAGCGCTTTTCCGTCTATCATCAGCTTTGTAAACCTTGGCAGGTCCTCCTGAATTTCCCAGTAGACTTTGTCGCCGGAAAAAGCGTAGATTGGCGCGCCCATTTGTGATTTGATCACGACCACCATGGGTTTTCCGAATTCGTTTTTGATGCTGTTGACTCTTCCGCTGATCAGCGTCGAGTCCAGAAGACCTGACGAGTCGCTCTCTATTTTGTCCAAATAGAATTCGTACTCCGGGGTAAGGCGCTTGTCGTAGAAAATGCAGGTGTCTCCGCAGGAAATCAGCTGCCTGCCGTCAACTGTGATCGTGATCACGGAGCTCAAAGTCTTCGTCGTGTACCATTCGTCCGTTGCGGAGGCGTAGGTCTGCTCCTCGACGATGTTGTTGTCGATGTCGATCTTCTTCCCGTGGGAGCGCAGCGTGCGGATCCCGGTGTTGTCAAATATGTCGATGTTGTACTCATTTCCAATGATACTTCCGTGAAGGTCGTGGATGCCGCTCTGCAACCTGGCGCAGCCAGCGGTTCCCGTCAGCAGCATCAGAATGATTGCAATCATCAGAGCATTCTTGATTTTTCTCATCTGTTGTGATTCCTTTCTGTCGTTTCTTCCGACGGAATTACCCTATCACAATTCGAAATGCATTTCCACTAAATGACATTTATGTGTCGTGGGATCAGAGGGTCGCCCTGTGTGTACATTGGCGCTTAGTTTTTGAGCTTATCTTCCCACTCCTCGACCTTGAAGCCGGTGAGGACAAATCCGTCGCCGACTACCAGCGGGCGCTTTACCAGCATTCCGTTTGTAGCGAGCAATGAGAGCTGTTCGTCTTCGCTCATATTGGACAGTTTTTTAGAAAGCCCCAATTCGCGATAGGGGATTCCACTCGTATTGAAGAAGCGTTTCAGCGGCAGTCCGCTCTGTGCGTAATACTGTTGCAGCGCCTCTTTTTCGGGGTGGCATGTTTTGATATCGATGTCTTCATGCTCGATGTTGTTTTCATCCAGCCATTTCAGGGCTTTCTTGCAGGTGCTGCATCTGCTATAGCAGTAAACTTTGATCATTGTATTCCTCCATGTACTATGATTTTTTACTCCATTATAACTGCAGGTGGTATGAAATTCATCATTTTCGTGATCTATGCGCTTTTTTGACAAAATAATGAATCCTGGAGCAGGTTTGTTCTGCCCCAGGATTTTTAATTACGTCATGGCGCTTGCGTGAGTCAGCGGACCTGTCCCAAGTGACTGTTATGAAGTGACCGTTTGTCAAGGAAAAAAGTGGTGGTCGCAACCAGAAATTTTCCATGACATTTAGTCATAAATATACCCTATGAAGGCAT
>ONNQ01000057.1 GCA_900319245.1 uncultured Lachnospiraceae bacterium
CTGCAAGCATCCGAAGGCGGATTTTGAGAAGATTGTTCGTTAAGCAGGCAAGGGGACGCAAAAGCCAAATCTGGCATGTCCGGACTTCAGGACCGCTGCGAAACGTTGGTGCCTGTCACCGTGAACAGTATCAGGAGAAACGATGTGGAACAATCTCGTGTTTTTTTGAAAGGTACGGTATAATAAGTTGTGTCAGAGGAGCAGTACTCTGGCACATTTTGTATTTCGTGGACACAGGAATGGGAATAGATCTGAATCCGGGGCTTGTTATGATGACTTTCGGAACACGGAAGAAGGCAGGGACACATGAAGTTATTCAGTAAAATACCGGACAGGTTCTTTTCCGTGCTTGCTTCCGGGAACAAAGAGCTGTATGTGCAGGCACTGTTCGTGCTGCGGCAGGCGTTCAAAACGGAGCTGGTCATACGGCGCGACGAGCTGACCGCAATGCTGATGGACGCGCTGGAGGCGGATATTCTGGAAGCGAATTTCAGCGAGGAGGCGGAGGAAGAGGGAGATCTTCGTGCGGGAGAGGCGAACAATCTTTCAGGGAAGGCGTGGCTTCTGCTCAGGCGCCTCCAGGAGACAGGCTGGATCGAGACGGAGTATGAGAGCGGCACCTTTCAGGAGAATATTACCATTCCGGATTATGCTATTTTGGTCATGAATCTGCTCTATGATCTGTCACAGGAGCGGGTGCGGGAGTACAACAGCTACGTCTACGCGACCTATGCGTCACTGGCTAACGCGGCGGAAAATCTGGAGTATATCTATCAGGCTCTGCAGGCGGCTTATCAAAATACAGTCCGTCTGGTAGATGAGCTCAAGTCTCTGTTTAACAATATTCGGGCCTATTACAGGCGAATCCCCGGAGAAGATGATGTCAACATATTGCTCGCAGAGCATTTTGACGAATATAAAGAGAAAGTATTTGATGCAGTGTATTATCCGCTCAAGACAATCGACTCGGTGCCGCGTTTTAAACACGCCATCATTTCGATACTGAATGAGTGGCTGATGAACGACGAGGTGCAGAATGCGATCGTGGAACAGGGCGTCGCGCGGCGCGTCTGGGATGGCGAAGAGAGCGGACGAGGGGAGATGCTGCGCATCATCAATTATGTGATCGATACCTATGAGGGGATTGAAGAGATGATCGGAGAAATCGACCGCAAGCATGTGGAGTATACAAGAGCTTCCGTTGAACATATCCGATATCTGATGAATGCGGACCGAGGGACTAAGGGAAAGCTGATCGAGCTCTTAAAGCATTCCGGGGATCAGGAAGTGATGGAGATGATGGCGGATTCGGTCGGCATCTACCGGCACAGGTTTTATGATGATAAGTCCCTTTATGCGGAAGTGAAGCGAACCCGGAGGGAGATGGGAGAGCCGCTGCCTCTTGCGGAGCCTGTCGAGGATGCGGCGGCGGTCCGCGCCTTCCTGGATGGGATTCGGAGCCGGTATTCAAACGCCAGGATCGACAGCTATGTGCGGGACTGTTTTGGCGGAAGGGACACCTATTCTACGGAGGAAGTGCCGGTAGATACGGCGGAGGACTTTGTGCTGTTCCTCATGAGCACCATACGGGGACAGGAAAGGAGTGCGTTCTTTACGGCAGAATTTCTCGAGGGGGATTTGCAAAAGAACGGCAGCAGTCTGCCCAGAGTATTATTCAGAAAGAAACGGAGACGAGATGCTGAAAGATAATTATGAGAAACTCAGCCTGGCAGAGAGGGAGACTTTCGCCAGGGTCACGAATCAGCTGCTGGCCCACAGTTTTCTTTTGTCCGACGAGTTTGATTACAAGGAAGGGATCAGCAAGGTCAACCGGGATTATATATTTCTGGAACGGAACTATGAGCTGTTTACCGAGTATCTGGAACTGGCGGGATTCGGACTTGTGAGGGACAGCGGATACGGGGTGGTCAGCCTGACCAGTGGTTATGATGGAAGTCGGGTGCATTTTGACAAGTTGACAACAATCATGCTCTATGCGCTGCGGCTGATCTATGAGGAAGAGCGGGAGAAGCTGACGCTGTCAAAGGAGGTAGCGCTGACCGTAGGGGAGCTGGTTCATAAGCTGATCAATCTCGGGGTAATCGGCAAAAAGCCCGCGAATCTTGCCCTTGGAAAGTCGCTCAGAATGCTGAGCCAGTTCAGGATCCTTCGCAAATTGGAAGGGGCGTGGGACAGCGCAGATACGCGCATCGTGATCCTGCCTACGGTCCTGTTTGCGGTTTCCGGCGAGCAGATCGCGAACATGGCAAGGCTCGTGGAGGAGAAGGACGATGATGCAGCGGCGTTTGCAGAGGAAGACGGCGCTGTAGATCTTGCAGAAGAGGACGATGCGGCGGCGTTTACAGAAGAGGAATGATGCGGCGGTCTGCGCGGAGGAGGAATGACGATTTGAAAAAACTGACCAGACTGCTCCTCATACATTGGTATACCTATGACCGGGAGCTGATTGAATTTGAAAATATCAATTTTTTGACCGGGAAAACAGCGGCGGGAAAGTCTACGATCATTGACGCGCTTCAGCTGGTCCTCCTCGGAGACACGAATGGGAATTTCTTCAACAAGGCGGCGAACGAGCGGTCGGTGCGAACGCTCAAGAGTTATCTGTACGGAGAAAACGGCGACGACGGAGAGACGGGGTTCCGGTATCTGAGGGCTGCGACCTTTACCAGCTATGTGGTGGTGGAATTTGAGGACACGGAGAAGCAGACGCGGTTTTTGCTCGGGCTGGCGGCGGACTGCTATGAGGATCTCCACTTCGACTACAAGTGGTTCACAGTGGACAAGATGGGCATCCCCGAAAACTGCTTTACCAATCCCCGGACGAACACGCCCTACACGATCCCACAGCTCAAGCGCTATCTGCGGGACAGCAGAAAGCGCTTTGAGATCATCGATACGAACCGCCGCTATCAGGAAATCATCATGGGCAAATACGGGGCGGTCAAGCGCAAGTATCTGGTCCTGCTCAAGAAAGCAGTCCCCTTCACACCGATCACGGACATCGAAAAGTTTATTACGGAGTCAATCTGTGACGTCAGGAACAATATCCAGATCGAGCAGATGCAGAGCGACATCCGCCAGTACAAGAACCTGGAGGCCGATGCCGCGCGCACGCATGAGAAGGTGATCGCTCTGCGGGAGATCGAAACTCTGACAGAGGAGTACGAGGCGGATCGGGAGAGGTACCGCCTGCAGAGCTATATTATTCTGCGTGCACTTAGGGAGGAGGCCGAGCAGGAGGCCGCCCGCATACGCGACGGGATCCGGGAGCAGAGGGATATCCTCGAGGAGGCCGAGGCGCGGTATCAGAACGCGGAGAAGGAGATTTCCCGCCTGCGCAGAGAGATCGAGGAAATGGAGAGCGAGTATCACGGGTCGGACATCGCGCAGAAGCAGAAGCGGCTGGAGGAGGAGATCCGCTCTGTCAAAACACAGATCGGCGAGTTGGAAGACGGCCTGCGCTGCGCGGCGGAGCGCATTGGAAGTTTCGGAGCGCACTGGCTCGCGAGTATGGACAGCATAGAACAGACGCAGTTCCCGGCAGACACGGAGAAAAGGAAGCTGGCGGGCAGGATGGCTGCGCTTGGGGCACAAAGGACCGCGCTTGCGTCTGCGGCGGAAGAGCTGTCGGCGTTTGACATCAAAGGTGCGGCCAGGGAAATGGCTGCCTTAAGAGAGGAACTGGCAGGACATGCGTTCGAGCTCAAGCTTCGGGCGAGACAGATCGCGGGCAGGATCGAGGAACTGTCCGGAAGGATACAGAACCTGAAGAAGGGCATTAAGCCGTATCCGTCCCGGGTGACGGCCCTCAAGAGCCGGCTGGAAGCGGAACTTTTCAAAAGACACGGGAAAGCGGTGGAGATCCCGATCTTTGCGGAGCTTCTCGAGATCCGCAATCCCGCCTGGCAGGATGCAATAGAGGGATATCTGGACAAGCAGAAATTCTATCTTCTTGTGCCGGATCAGCACTTTACCGAGGCAAACAAGATTTATAACCGGATCAAAAAGGAAGAGAAGATCTTCGACGCGGGACTGGTGGATCTTGGCCGGCTCAGACGGGAATATCGCGGCAAACCCACTGTCAATTCCCTGGCCGAAGAAATTGAGACGGACAACAGAGACGCCCGCTTATATGCAGATTACCTTCTGGGCAATGTGATGAAATGTGAGGATCCCGGAGATTTTGCAACGTGCAGGACCGGGATCACCAAAGAAGTCATGCTCTATAAGAACTATGTCAGCCGGCGGCTCAATCCGGCGCGATACGCCGACCCCTTTATCGGGAGAAGGTCGCTGGAGATCCAGCTGCAGAATCTGACCCGACAACTGGAGGAGGAAAAGCGCGAGCTGCAGAGCACTCAGAATGAGCATCGGCTGATCGACCGGGCTGCCAAAGAGAACGAAATGAGCGAATTCGAGGCGGAGCAGCTGGGCAAGGCTGTGGAGGAGGCCCACCGGATCCCTGCGCTTGAAGAGCGGCTTGACGAGGTACAGTCGGAGTATGAGGGGCTGGATCTGACCTGGCTCTTCAGGCTCGGCGAGAAAATTGACGAAAAGAAAGAGGAGCGGGAGGCCAGAGAGAAGGAGAGAAGCAGCGCGCTGGAGACCCGCGCAGGGGCCAAAGTCCGCTTGGAGCAGCTGGAAAAAACGGATCTGGCGGCAGCGGAAGAGAAAATCAAGCAGGTGAAGGGGGAGATCGCCGGACAGTTCGCACAGAACTGGATCGAGGAGACCGCCGAGCCCCGTTTTCTTAAAGAACTCCATGCAGACGGGCGCTCGCGCCTGACGCTGCGGGAGAGCTTCACCCGTGCGCGAAATCAGACAGCCACCATCATGGAGGGACATTTACGGGAGCGCCGCAAAAAGCGCAGCGATTACAATCAGGAATACAGGATGCCTTATGATACGGAACGTGAGGATAATGATGAATACTCCGGAGAACTCCGCGTTCTCAGTGACATCCGCCTTCCGGAATACCTCAGCCGGATCGTGGATGCCAAAGAAAAGGCTTATAACCAGTTCCGGGACGATTTCATCGCGAAGCTGAAGTCCAACATTGAGTCTGTCCGGGCTCAGATCGAGGAACTCAATTACTCGCTGAGAAACAGCGTTTTTGGAACGGACCGTTACCGGTTTACGATCGGCCCGAGGGCGGAATACCGCAATTACTACGACATGATCATGGATCCGCTCCTGATGGACACGGGCGGATGGAACATCGCCTCGCAGAGCTTCAATGAAAAGTATCAGAAGGAGATAGATTCTCTCTTTAAGACGCTGATCTTCAATGAGACCAATGTCACGGCCGAGCGCCGCGCCGAATACGAAAAGAGCGTGAAGAAATTCACTGATTACAAGACTTATCTGGTTTTTGACCTGATCGTCACGAATGAACAGGGGGAAGAACAGCGCCTTTCCAAAACACTGCTCAAGAAGTCCGGCGGCGAGACGCAGATCCCCTTCTACATCGCTCTTTTGGCGTCCTTCTCCCAGGTGTGCAGGATCCGCAGCAAGGGTAAGAACAATACGATCCGCCTGATCATTCTCGATGAGGCGTTCAGTAAGATGGACGGCGAGCGGATCCGGGAGAGCATCGGCCTGCTCAAGCGCTTTGGGCTGCAGGCAATCTTTTCGGCGCCGCCCGAGAAAATACCGGATATTGCGCCGATCGTGGACCGGAATATCGCGGTTTATAAGTCGGGGCACCATTCATTTACGCGGAGCTTTGACCCGGCGCAGATCGAAGAGGAGTTTCAATGAGCCGATTCATGGAAAAGAAAATATTGGCTGTCCTTTTGGACAGCTATGAGCGGAGCAGGCTTTTCAGAGAAGGCGATTCTGCGCGGCGGATCCAGTTCCGTCCGATGGAGAGGGAAGAGTTTGCGGAGCTGGCAGAGCAGTCCGATGCGAGAAGGGAATTTCTGGATACGGCAGAGGAACTGGCGGCGGAAGGCCTGATCGAATATGATTGGGTCCGCTATGAGGAAGGGAACCTGATCGACAGAATCTTTCTGCGTACGGAAGAGGCGGCCGTCAGGCAGAGTTATCTGCGAATCGGCCGCGTTCGAAAGCAGGCGCAGCTGGACGTGCTGGAGAGTCAGGTGCAGGCCGCTCTTTTCAGGATCGAGGCTGCGTTTCAGAAGATTGAGGGAAAGGGAGATGAGAAGATCACCGCGTGGCTTAGGGCTGCGCTGGAAGAGATTCGGTGCAAAAGGAGGATCCCGCGCCTGTTTTTCAAAGGAGAAAAGGATCCGGAATCGGAGAAGACGGCCGAAGAGAAGAATAATCGGCTGCTGCAGTTCCTCGAACTTCTTGCGGGGAATGAAGACGAACTTTTGGAGCGGGTGGTCAGCACCCGACTGTATGGGGACAGCAAGTATTTTGAGCGCGTGCTTCGAAGCAAAGTCCTGTCTGTTCTGCGCAGGATCGAGGAGGATGGCTATGCGGAGGAGCTGAACGAGGAGGAGCTCCTTGACCGGTACGGAATCGTCCGCTGGCCGGAGATCCTGGAATTTACCGGGCCGGTCGTGGCTATGCTGGACGGCGGGGACGGGAGTCTTAGAAAGATTGATTATCGGGATGAAGTTTACGGCGCCTATATCAATTCCGATACCGTGAGGCATCTTACAGGCGTGCGGCTGAATGGGGTGAGCAGGATTTTGACCATAGAGAATAAGGCCAATTATATTTCCTATATCAATGGGATGATGGCGGCGGATGAGCTGGTCATCTATCACGGGGGATGCTACAGCCCGATCAAGGGCCGGTGGTTGCGCCTGATCGCGGAGGAAGCGGAGAAGGGCAAGATCCAGGTATTCCACTGGAGCGATATTGATCTGGGGGGATTCCGGATTTTTGTTCGGCTTAGAGACGAGATATTCAGCAGCCTAAGGCCCTATAAAATGGATCTGGAGACCCTTGAAAAATACGGAGACAGGTGTATGCCGATCGATGATCAAAACTATTTGGACACTTTAGCCGGGTTAGAGGCAAAGCCGGAGTATGAGGTTTTTTATGAAGTGATCCGAAAGATGAGCAACGAAAAGATAAGACTGGAGCAGGAGGCGGAGATTGTATAGCGCGTCCGGGGTGCCGGTATATATGGGCTTTCAATCAGACCGCTTCTGCTCCGAGTGTAGCATGGATCCACTGATAACTGTACTGTTTTATGCAAGAGTTGTTTTGTGTGGTAACTTAACAATACCGAATTACGAAAAGTACTTCCACTGCTTTTTAATTGTCACTAAAGTAAAACTGCGCCACAGCCCTGGCGGACCATCGCGCAGCGATTTTGTTCAACTGGAATCTGTCACTGAACTGTTCCTGAGTTCCTCGCCGTCGGTCGGCGGCCGGGCAGCATCCGGCTGAGGTTCGCGCAAGGGCGGCGTACGGGTGAGAAAGACTATAGTATTAAATGAACGAATACTAACGAGAAAGGACGATTAGATACGAAATGTATTTAATTGTCCTTTTCTTTTTGCTATAATCGTTTTAGGAGGTTTGGAGCATGAATAATATACATTTAGTAAGTTACTCTGTAAAAGGTATTAAATCTCTTGATAAGGAGGCAAAACTGTCTTTTTATAAGAAGACATTTAAAAAGGACTTCAGCATTCGAGACTATAATATTAAGGGCATATATGGAACAAACGGTGCAGGAAAATCAGCTATTGTGACTTC
The DNA here is from genome assembly GCA_900319245.1 of uncultured Lachnospiraceae bacterium. Classification (GTDB taxonomy): domain Bacteria; phylum Bacillota; class Clostridia; order Lachnospirales; family Lachnospiraceae; genus CAG-791. The sequence continues at coordinate 7,702 of ONNQ01000057.1, forward strand.
TGTCAGAATACTAAAAAACTTGCTGCTTAACGTATCGTATCTGAACAACCCACTTGTTCAAAAACAGTTGCATGATCTGATTAATAAGAAGCTTGGAAAGCTGGAAATTACAGCAGAATTTGTTGTAACTTTTGGGACTGAATTAAGGTTATACCAATACCGAATTGAGTTAATTAAGAATAATGCAAACAAATTTTATATAAGCGAGGAAGAGCTTAAAGTCAGGAATGCATTGTCACATAACAAACAATTTGATGAGGTATTTATAGTTGAGAATGGCAAACTATCAACATCAGAGATAAGCAAATTTACTGAGCTGCTTACTGATCAAACTAAAAATCTTTTGACGAGTGCTTCTTTGACTGCAAATTGGATAGAACGGGTAATTGCTGCAGGGCTAAAACGACCTGCAGGGAGCAAAATGTGGATGGATCTTATTTTACTGTATTTGTTTGCAGAAGGCTTGTTTGTATATATGGAACGCGAGGACGATCATACTGACTTTGTTATCCATAAATTACTGGAACAATCAGAAGCAGAAGAGGATTCAACGTTGGACCTGCTTGTCAAGCACAAAATGCAGCTGAAAGAATCGCAGAATTTCATGTTCTCAGCGGAAAAAATAATTGTTGAGAAGGATGAGTATCAGAAGTTGGAAAATGAAGTAAAGCGGCTGTATGAGTTCCTGCATATATTTAAACAGGATTTGCGGGATGTTGTAATTGATGAGAAGATAAACGGGGAATACTATATCTGCAATCTTGTTATGAAATATGATAATTATTCTGTGGATACGGAATTCGAAAGCACCGGAATAAGGAAGCTCATCAAGCTATTTACATATTTAGACAAAATGGTCAAGGGAGATATCGTATTTATCGATGAAATGGACTCTAATCTTCATGATGTATATCTCTGTGCACTCTTAGAGTATCTAATGGAATATGGGGAAGGACAGTTGTGCTTTACTACGCATAACATTGGGCCAATGGATATTTTGAAAAAGAATAAGATGTCCATTGATTTTCTGTCAGTAGATCATCAAATCTACTCGTGGACTACGAGTGGCAATTATTCTCCTTCTAAACTATATAGAAATGGGATGATTGAAGGTTCTCCTTTCAATGTATATTCGATCGATTTTATAGCGGCGTTTCAGACAGAAGGGGATAACTGATATGGGATTACAGCTGATCATCTGTGTGGAGACTAATAAAAAGTGTAATTCAGATTTTATTTATATACGAAGTACGATTAATCGATTTTATGATGTCGATAATGCAAACATCAGAATCACACCGGTCTATTTGGATGGAAAGGGGAAATATGCATCCGGTAAGGTGAAAAAAGAAGTTGCAAGCCTTAAGAATCAATACAAGGCAGCCGCCAAGAACAATTCCAGTATTGTTATCTACTGCTTTGACTGTGATAATTATGATACTAAAACGGAAGATCTGAGATTCCTTAACGAAGCAAGAAAGTATTGTGACGAAAACGGCTTTCGCTTTGTATGGTTTTGTAAAGATATTGAGGATGTTTATCTCGGAAAACAGATTTCGGACAATCAAAAAAAGAAAGAGGCGGCAGGATTTGCGGTGAAAAAAGGAATTAAGAGTATTGAGCGGAGCAGCTTAATGGAAAAGGCATTTAAGATACACTGCAGTAACTTGTGTTTAGTGCTGGATGAATATTTGAAATAAGTCGCCGAAAAAGTGTTTACACTTAGCAGAACCTACAGTTGTTCAAAAGCGTATTATATACGAGACTATTTATTAAGACTTATAAAAATGGGAGAGTCGTCAAGGTTACATCCGGTGGTGACTATACCGAAGTACTGCTGGGATATTATCAGCGGACCGGATTATTTAAAAGGAAATTTGTTACGGATATAACGTGTGAATACCACGATAAGATCAGCGGCAAAAAAGCTTATCCGTCTTTACGCAAAGTTACCTTTAGGCGCAGCGGGAAAAGCTACCGCTATTGCTATGTATACGTTAACGGCGTAGAGCGCGAAAAAAGCTATTCCGCATATTGCAGCGCATTTAAGAAGGCAACTGGCGGCAAGCCGTTCAAGAAGTTCAATTATCATCAGAACACAGCTGCCAACAGAAAGAAATACCTGTAAGAGCAAGGGAAAGTTGTTTAGCTGATATAGAACAAGTAGGATAGGGGTCTGACCACATTACAGAATTGTTGCGGGTTGCAACATGTACGTAATGTGGTCAGACCCCTTTTTGAATCAGCCCTGGTGAACGACGACCTGCGGGAAGGGGATCTCGATTCCCTTGTCCATGAAGAGCGCCCAGACATCACGGGTGAGCTGCCGCTGCGCCTTGAAGACGTCCTGCTCCTTGCAGTCGACGATGAACTTGAGGTTGACGCCGCTGTCCGCCAGCGCCGTCACGCCCAGGAAGACCGGTTCTTTCTGGTAGAGGTCCCTATGGTCCGCGTACATCCTGGGAAGTCCCTCCGCGATCACTTTATCCAGCTTCTTGAGGTCCGTGTCGTAGGCCACGCTGACCTCGCAGGCCGCGACCGACTTGTTGCGGGAGCGGTTCTGGAAATTGCGGATGTCCGAGTTGTTGACCACCTTGAGGTTTCCGCCCGCATCTTCGATCGTCGTTGTGCGGACGCCGATGTTGCGCACCGTGCCGCGGAAGTCGTCCAGGATGATGATATCGCCGTTGACGTACTGCCCCTCAAAGATGATGAAGGCGCCTGTGATGACATCCTCGATCAGGCTCTGCGCGCCGAAGCCCAGGATCAATCCCACA
>ONNQ01000078.1 GCA_900319245.1 uncultured Lachnospiraceae bacterium
CCGGAAAGGAGATCGTCATGGAGCAGAAGCCTGATGCTTATTCGCCGGATAATCTGCTCCGTTATCATATGGCGCTGTCCTTTGTGGATCAGCTGGAGGCCGAGGGCTTTCTGGCCAGCGGAGACAAGGCCGCAATGTATGCGCTGATCGCGGAGAAGTTTGGAATCGAAAAAAGCAGCATTTTTGCCGTATAAAACTTGCTATTCTGGCCGTTTAGAGTGATAGATACAGTACCCCAAGTTTGATACAAAGGAGGCAGACATGGACAGAGTAGTAAAACGGGTCCTGCTCACAAAAACGGCCCTGCCCAAGCTGACGCGGGTGGCCGCATACGCGCGGGTCTCCTCCGCGAAAGACGCCATGCATCATTCCCTGTCAGCGCAGGTCAGCTATTACAGCAGCCTGATCCAGCGCCATCCTGGATGGCAGTACGCAGGCGTGTTCGCGGACGATGGAGTCTCCGGCACGGGGACAGCCAAACGCGATGAGTTCAGGCGCATGGTTGAAGCCGCCGAGAACGGCGAGATAGACATCATCCTCACGAAGTCGATCCAGAGGTTCGCAAGGAACACGGTTGACTTGCTGGAAACGGTGCGGCACTTGAAGGACATCGGCGTGGAGGTGCGGTTCGAGAAGGAACACATCAATTCCATGAGCGGTGACGGCGAGTTGATGCTGACCATCCTTGCGTCCTTCGCACAGGAAGAAAGCCGCAGCCTTTCAGAGAACTGCAAGTGGGGTATCAGAAAGCGGTTCGAGAAAGGAATACCGAACGGACACTTCCGGGTGTACGGATACCGCTGGGAGGGCGATGACCTGGTCATCGTGCCGGAGGAAGCAGAAGTAGTGAGACGCATTTTTCAGAACTTCCTGGACGGAAAGTCAAGGCTGGAAACGGAGCGGGAGTTCGCCGCCGAGGGCATCACCACAAGGGAGGGATGCCGATGGGTGGATTCCAACATCAAGGTGGTTCTTACGAACGTGACCTACACAGGCAACCTTCTCCTGCAGAAGGAGTTCATATCCGATCCCATTTCAAAGCAGCGGAAAAAGAACAAGGGACAGCTTCCGCAATACTATGTGGAGGACACGCATCCCGCTATCATCGACAAGGAAACCTTCGACTATGTACAGTCGGAGATTGCACGGCGAAAAGAACTGGGACCGAGGGCGAACAAGAGCCTGAACCTCACCTGCTTTTCGGGAAAGCTGAAATGCCCGTTCTGCGGAATCAGCTATGCCCACAGCAAGCGCACGGACAGAGGTTTCATGGAGTATTGGGCTTGCGGATCACGGAAGAAAAAAGGCGGCAGGTGCCCTGTCGGCGGCAGCATCAACCACGAGAATCTGAAAAAGGCGTGTGCCGAGGTTCTTGGACTGGATGAGTTCGATGAGGATGTATTCAGCGACAAGGTGGACTTTATAAATGTGCCGGAGCGGTATGTGCTGGAGTTCCATCTGAAGGACGGCGGCGTTGTCATGAAGGACTGTCCGAACACGGGACACCACGATTGCTGGACGGCTGAGTACAGAGCGAAAACCTCCGAGAAGCGCAGGAAGAAACCGAACTGCAAAGGCTCCTCCGTTATGACGGGAAAGATCAAGTGCGTACACTGCGGCTGCAATTTCCGAAGGGCTTCACAGCCGTCAGCCACATCGGAAAGCGGAAAAGCCTACTACTGGCGGTGTGCTGAGCGGAACGAATGTGGAACGGTCGGTTTGCGGGAGGACTTGCTGAAGCCATTCATTGCACAGACTCTCGGCATTGCCGAGTTTGACGATGGCGAGTTCGACAGACAGATTGACCGCATCGATGTGCTTTCCGCTGCGGAGATGGTTTTCCATTTCAAAGACGGCAGGACGGTCAGCCGTACATGGGAGCAGCCGAAACGGGTCGGCAGACCTTGGACGGATGAGCAGAGAGCCAAGTTCAAGGAATCCGTCAAGGGCAGGTACACGCCGGAGTTGCGACAGCAGATGAGCGAACACATGAAACAATTACGGAAGGAGCGTGGGAAAGCATGGCGCAAAGA
>ONNQ01000059.1 GCA_900319245.1 uncultured Lachnospiraceae bacterium
GTGGATGAGCTGAACAAGCGCCCAAGGAAATGTCTGGGATACAGAACTCCTTATGAGGTCTACTATTCAACTACGTTGCACTTAATTTGACAATTCAAGATTTAAAAAGATTGTTATGAAAAACCCTGATGCGTCGTTAATCTGGCGCATCAGGGTTCTTTTTGTAATTTATCGTAGAGTCCTGCAAACCTCGACGCACAGTTCCTTCCATTCGCAATCTGGACAGCATTCAGCCAGGAGCTGCTCGGACATGTGGAGGATGGACGGAATGCCATGAAGCGTCAGGGGAGAATCGGATGCATCGGTGTGCTTTGGTGCTGCATTCTCTGTATCTTCTGTTGTGTTCAGCTTTTGACCCACCAGATGGTCAAATACGGCTGGTTTTGGTGAAGTGCAGGAACCGTCCACACAATTGGGACAATGGCCGCAGAGGTCGTCTGGGCCGTTTACAAGGGTGATTGGAGTGAGGGGATCGGTTGTCAGCTGTTTTTGGACAATCGTCATATGGGCGGTGAACTCCGGACTATAGCCGTGGCCGACGAAGGTCTGCAGGCAGAGCAGGTGATGGGGTCTCAAACATATGGTGTGCTTGATTGGAGGGGTGGATGAAGGCTTGATTGAAGAATTCATAAAGTTTTATACCTCGCTGATTTGTCCGTGCAGATTGGGCACAGGGAGCAAATTACTTGATTTGTTCTCCATGGGTTATTGACCTGCTTAAGGAGATTGGGCACAGGGAATGAATTGCTTGATTTGTTCCCCATGGATTGTTGATCTGTTCGGGGAAATTGGGCATTGAGAAGCATTTTCTCATTATAGATCCCATGGAAATCGATACACGATGGAGTAATTTTGGGGCAAATTGTTCCCTGTGCCCAATCCCGGACTCATTGTGGAAAAGCAGAGGAGTACAGAATCAAAAAACATAATCCTGTGCCCAATATCGCTCTAAGGGGACGAAAACCATGGGAGCTATTTATAGAAAAAGAGCTGCTGTGCCCAATATCGCTCTAAGGGGATGAAAACCATGGGAGCTATTTATGGAAAAAGAGCTGCTGTGCCCAATATCACTTCAAGGAGTAGATAACGATTGGAGATGTTTGTGGGAAATAAGATGCTTCACCCGAAGGTGCAGCATCTAACGCGCCGGATTAATGATGAGTTATAACATGGATGCGCGAATTCGGCCTATTATGCGGCTCCCTGGCTTACGGGAGCGGTTCTTTTCAGCGCTGCTTCGATCGGAACGGATACGAGCATGACTGCGACGATCTTGATCAGGTCGCCGGGCAGGAAGGGGATGACGCAGGCAGCAAGAGAAGCGCCGAGGGTCATTCCGGTCTGGGCCATAAACCACGCTGTGCCAAGAATGTAGAGCACTGCGGTTGCAAGGACCATGGAGACGAACATGACAATATATTTGCGTGTGCCGGAAGCCTCTCTGCCGAAGCGGTGATAGAGAAGACCGGCGATGAATGCCATTGGGATGTAGCCGATGATGTATCCGCCTGTGACGCCGAGTGTGATGCCGATGCCGCCTGTCCAGCCTGCGAAGACCGGAACGCCAACGCTGCCGAGCAGAACGTAGACCAGCTGGCTGATGGCTCCGTATTTAGCACCCAGAAGAATGCCGGAAAGCAGCACTGCAAAGGTTGCCAGTGAGATTGGAACCTCTCCTGCAAGCGGCACAGAAATGGGTGCCAAAACACAGGTGACTGCGGCGCAGAGCGCGCAGAGGACCAGTTCATATGTAGTTAATTTCATGTGTAATAAACCTCCGTACAATTGTTATATCATTGGAATGGTAATCCATTGGAGGTTAATTGTCAACCAAATAAATAGAAAAGGTTAACAAACGATTGCATACGCATTCATATACCAAATACCTTCACGCCCTAAGCCCATCCATAATGCGAAGCTGTAAGATGATTTCTTCGCCGATCTGCTGGATGCTCTTGCCGTCGGTCTTAATGATGATGTCGGCGGCGGCTTCGTACTTGTCCCGGCGCTTATCCATGAGCGCGCGGATGAAGGCGACGTTCTTGTTGTCCTCGAGGAGGGGGCGGGAGTGGTCATCTCGGACACGCTCCAGGATGGTTTCCGGCTCGGCGGTCAGGAGAATGACGCGGCCGTTCTTTTTCATTTCGGTGACGTTGCGCTCCCGCATGGGGACGCCGCCTCCGCAGGAGATAACGACGTTGCTCCGGGACTGCATCTCGATGAGGAGCTCCGTCTCGCAATTACGGAAATACTCTTCCCCATGCACTTCGAAAATGTCGGGGATGGACATGCCCTCTCTTCTGGCAATGATCTGGTCCATCTCGATCACGTCCATGGCGAACATGGTGTTGAAATAGTCCGACATTGTCGTCTTGCCGACGCCCATAAATCCGATGAGAACAAGATTATAGTGGAAGAGCCGTCTGGCCTGGATTCGTTTACTGTTTTTGTTGATGCTCTGAAAGACGGATTGGACCTCGCTGACGTGGCGCTTTCCATCGAGGCGTCCCTGCAGCCACTTTTGCTGCTTGGCCTCTTGTTCAGGCTGCAGTATGGGAAGGTCATTGCTCTCTTTGTAAGACATGATGTCCTCGACAATGCGGTTTCTCATCAAGAGGGCATCGAGGATGATCTCATCACATTGGGCTAAGTTTTCCCGTAGTAGATCCAACTGAGTCAATTTATGTTCTCCTTTTACATCTGCCGTAAGTTGGATTGTATGATACGGCAGAAACGGCAAAAGTGCAACTGAAATTTACTATCCGCGCGCCAGTGGGCGCCCATGAACACTGTCTCTTGGCATTTGCGCAGGTGATGAGTGGTTCACATTGGGTCTTCTCAATGGTAAACTTATAGATAGGGTTTTTAGTCATAGGCAACAGTGTCAAGGTTGCGGCTTGTGCGGCTTGCAGCTCTGCCCAATAGTCTTTAATAACTGAAAGAGGGGATCACAAAATGAGGATTTTTCGAGGACTAGGGAGATGGCTGAAACGTGTTTTGAGCCCGATATGGCTATTAAAGGAGAATGTCAGGAGCTTGATTGGATTTGAGATTGTCTTTAGGCTGCTCACATTTCTGGTCATTTTTCCTATTTTGACATGGACGCAGAGATTGTGGCTGGTCGGAAACAGGACCAAGGTGATCGCATGGTACAATGCCAAGGAATTCTTACTGAATCCGATCACGTGGATCGTGTTGATCTTCATGATTATGCTGCTGGTCTGGGCCGCCATGTTCGAGCAGTTCGCGATCTATGACACGCTGCACGCGTCCAGCTTCGGGATGCGCAGGACAACAAGGCAGGTCATCTCCGCAGGATTTGACATGTGTGTGGAGCGTATAAAACCGGCCAACTGGACGTTTGTTCCCTATGTGCTCATCATCATGAATGCCGCCAAGTTTACAGATATCTCCAGCGTCACATCGATTCTGCGAATTCCCGGCTTCATCCTGGAGGACTTTGAGAAACGCCCGTGGGAGCAGGTGGCGTACAGCGCAGTAATGTTTGTTGCTGCTGTCCTCTACTTTTTATGGATCTTCGCGATTCCGATCATGATGGAAGAAGATGGCACGCACTTCCCGGAGGCCTGTAAGAAGAGTGCCCGGATGGTCAAGGGCAAATACTTTTTCAGAATACTGGCCCTCAGACTGTTCTGGAGTATTTTGGCCTATATCGTTTATGAGCTGGGCTCTTCGCTGATCGTCACGGTATGGTATCTGCTGTCGATGTGGGTGATTCCCGGTGAGACGGAAGAATTCCTCCTGTTCTTCTTCAAACGGATCATACCGACCAGCATGCTGTGCACCATCTTCTTTTCCTGGATGGTAGTGCCGCTCATGGCGTCCAGCTTCCAGGCTGCCTACTATGCGAGAAAAGAGGAACTGGGCAGCGAGGTTCTTGATTATACGGAACCGCCGCACTATTTGCGCAAATATCCCATTTTGAAAATTGCGCTTGCCGCAATCTGTGTGGTGAGCATCTTCTTCTCTGTGCCCAGACGATTTGCGCAGATTCGCTGGTCACTGAATACAGATTATGGACTTCCCATGATCATGGCGCATCGCGGATTCTCTGCGGAGGCACCGGAAAACACATTGCCGGCCTTCCAGAAATGCATAGACGAGGGATTTTCAGCCGCAGAGCTGGATGTGCAAATGCTTGCGGACGGGACGATCATAGTCATGCACGACGACAATCTCAAGAGGACCACCGGCGTGGACAAAAATGTCTGGGAGGTGACCTATGACGAGATCAAAAACCTGGACAATGGCGCCTTCTTTGATCCGAAATTCGAAGGAACGAAGATCTGTACGCTGGATGAAGCCATCAAGCTCGCCGCCAGTGCCAAAGACAAGCTGTATCTGAACATCGAGATCAAGCGAAACGGACACGACGACGGGATTGCAGAGAAAGTTGTACAGATTATTCTGGATAACAACTACCTGAACTACTGTGATATCACATCGCAGGACTACTCGACTCTGGAAGAGGTTCGCGAGATCAATCCCTATGTGCTCACGGCCTATACGTCTGTAATCGGTATCGGCAATATCGAGTCCCTGGAGGCTGCGGATATCATCTCGATCCAGGAGACTTTTGCCACCTATGAGAATATCGAGCGGATTCACAACGCCGGCAAGCGTGTCTTTGTCTGGACGATCAACGAACAAGATACGATGGAGCAGCTGGCCAATTTGAACGTGGATGCGATCCTGACCAATGATCCGAGGCTGTGCCAGGAAGTCTTCGAAGGCTATGCATCCAACGCGATGAATATAGTACACAGAATTCAATATGCGTTTTCATTCTTATAAGAAGACGCCAAAAAAGCAGGAGAACTATTTGATGACAATGAAGGAAAACGGCCATACGACGAGAAAGCTGGCTCTGCCGGACGAGATACTCCTCAGCGTGCAAAAGCCGGCCCGATACCTGGGCAATGAAGCCAACGCCGTTTACAAAGACCCCGGGAAGGTGGACATCCGCTTTGCCATGTGCTTCCCGGACGTCTACGAGGTGGGCATGTCCCACCTGGGTATACAGATTTTATATGATATGTTCAACCGCAGGGAAGACACCTGGTGCGAGCGAGTCTACTCCCCTTGGCTGGACCTTGACAAAATACTGCGGGAGCGAAAGATCCCGCTTTTTGCTTTGGAATCACAGGATCCCATTCGGGATATGGACTTCCTGGGAATCACACTGCAGTTTGAGCTTTGCTACACGAATGTGCTGCAGGTGCTGGACCTGTCGGGGATTCCGTTGCGGGCATGTGACAGGGACGAGTCTGTGCCGATCGTGATCGGAGGCGGCCCCTGTTCCTATAATCCGGAGCCGATGGCGGAATTTTTTGACATGTTTTACATCGGTGAGGGAGAAGTGGTCTATGACCAGCTGCTGGATCTGTACAAGTCGATGAAGGCGGCCGGAAAGAGCCGCAGGGAATTCCTGATGGCAGCGGCCTGTCAGGTGCCGGGCATCTACGTGCCCTCGCTGTACGAGGTCTCCTATAAGCCGGACGGGACGATTGCGTCCTTCGCACCTACGGTACCGGGCGTCCCCGCTCGTGTTGTGAAGCAAGTGGTGAAGGAACTGGATGAGGCGCCCTATCCTCTGCATCAGCTGGTGCCCTTTATCCAGATCACGCAGGACCGCGCCGTTGTGGAGATCCAGCGCGGCTGTATCCGGGGATGTCGCTTCTGTCAGGCGGGCATGATCTACAGGCCCAACAGAGAGCGGTCCTATGACCTTCTGAAGCACTATACGGATGCGCTGATCGACAATACCGGCTTTGATGATTTCACGCTGAGCTCACTCAGCTCCAGTGACTATACCTGTATCAAGGAACTCGTCAATTACATCGTGGACACATATGGACCGCGCGGCACGCAGCTGCAGCTTCCGTCACTGCGCATCGATTCCTTCTCTCTGGACGTCATGGCGCGACTTCAGGACGCGCGCAGGGGGAATCTTACCTTTGCCCCCGAAGCGGGCTCTCAGAGGCTCAGAGACGTCATAAACAAGGGCCTGACAGAGGAGGAGATCCTGTTCGGCGCGCGCGAAGCCTTCCGCGGCGGGTGGAAGAAGGTCAAGCTCTATTTCATGCTGGGCCTGCCCACCGAGACGCCGGAAGACCGGCGGGAGATCGCGGAGCTTGCCAACAAGATCGCGGTGGCCTATTTCCAGGAAGTGCCCAAGGAAAAGCGCAACGGGCGATGTGATATCACGGTCAGTACATCGTTCTTTGTCCCCAAGCCGTTTACGCCCTTCCAGTGGGCGCCCATGTACACGCCCGAGCAGTATCTGGAATTTGCCAGTACAGTCTACGACGGCATCCAGTCCGTCCTCAACCGCCGCAGCATCTGGTACAAGTACCATGAGGCGGACGGAACGGTGCTGGAGGGTTTCCTCGCGCGCGGTGACAGGCGGTGCTCGGCGGTGATTCTCGAGGCATATCGTCTTGGCGCCATGTACGACGCCTGGATCGAGACCTGGGACTATTCGCGATGGCTCACGGCCTGTGCCAACATGGGCGTGGACATGGACTTCTTCGCGCTGCGGGAGCGGTCTCTCGATGAGATCCTGCCGTGGGACTTCATCGATATCGGCGTCACCAAGAATTTCATGATCCGTGAGTGGCAGCGGGCCCAGGAGGGCGTCATCACACCCAACTGCAGGGAGCAGTGCTCCGGGTGCGGGGCGGGCCGGTTTGGGTGTGGGTGCTGCGTGAGATGAGTCTGATTGACATGGGGAGGGGTTCATAATATCAGCGCAGGAGACTCGTGACTTTAGTCATGAGAGGAATGCGCCATTTTGTTTGCTTATAAATTGTTTTGATTTTCTCTAATAAATATATTAAAATACTATTAGAGAAAGGAATAACGTATGCAACAGACATTAACAGCAAAAA
>ONNQ01000056.1 GCA_900319245.1 uncultured Lachnospiraceae bacterium
GATCTTAGCCTTCTGTATCGGTGTATAAGGCTGGCAGTAATTGATGGCGGATCCGATTCTGGCTGCGAGAAGTTCCATCTGCTTGTTCTTATAGGAAGCACCGTTATCGAAGTTAAAAACCTTTGGCTTTCCGTACTTGGATACAGCAGATTTCATGACCGACATGAGATTTACGAAGTTGTCGTTGAAAAAGAGATCCGCGCCGAGGATAAAGCGGCTTGCATCATCAATTAGAGCGATCACATAGACTCTGTGCTTTTTGCCATCAGCAGTTTTAAGATATGGACCGACAGAGGAATCACCACACCAGACTTCGTTGATGTGCGGGCGTTCATAACGGCGAAGATCCTGATTATTGGAAAGCCTCTGCTGGAGCATCATCTGGTTGATGAAGCGGCAGACCGTTGATTCTGAAAGTTCATCGGAACGCACACTTCCTTTTGAGAGAAGCTGACGGTAGATCGCAGCGGCTGAAAGCCTCGGATAGGTTGTTTTGAGATACTGTATCTCTTCTTTCAGCTGGTCGTCGATCTTTCTGCTGACGCCGCAGTCATTTCTGCCGGAAGGGATCAAGGCATCGAAGCCATCATGTTTGTAAGCTAGATACCATTTCTCGAGAGTTCCCGGTGAATAATGTCTGATTTCTCCGTTTGGTGCTTTGATGCCGCGGGCAGAGGCATCACGAAAGTAAGCATTGAGTGATCCGAAGCTGTCCGCGGTGCCCGCGACAAGCGGAGCAATGGCGGAATAACGCATCAGTGCAATGTCGTGCTGTTTGGTTCGTTTCATTTTTCTGGCCTCCTTAATGATTTTTCTTCATTATAGGGACGGCCGGAGGCCCTGTCGGGTAAGGCTATGTGGGATTTTCAAAAAGTGTATTCGGGGTCCGTCGAATCTGCATGAACTGCATCGAATAATGTGCGAAACATGAAATGATGAGATTTAAGCGGTCTGAAAGGCGGATAGCTTCACAGATCAGCATTGTCCGCCAGTGCCGCCGATAGTTACGGATAACAGTTTTAACGTCGTTTTCATCGATTGCGCCTTCCGGCGTGCAGGCAGCATTCCGGTCTGTTCCGTTCTCAAAGGCGTCGATGATGACACACTGATCTTCGAAGTCGATCTGTGAATAAGGAACCAGGGAAGCCGGTAGAATGGCGTGCGTTCTGCCGCATTCGGAACAGATGACACGACATACTCGCATCCGAAAGGCTCCGAATGAGGAGCGCACTGTTCTGGAGTAATAGCCATGAACAGTCATGCATCCGGAATGCCCGCACTTGCATTTCAGACGGTGAAACTGAAGGGAGCACAACATGGAATCATAGTCTTTTTGAGATTTAACATTGAAATTTTCAGCAGATACGGTTATCATGAGCTTGCTTGTGTATTGATACAGCCTTCGGGCTGTTGATTTACATTTGTGTTGATAGCAGGCGAACTTTTCCAGGGTGGGCCTGCTATCTTTTTAGTTGCAACGCTCGATATGATAACACAAAGAAGGCACTTCATAAAACAATCTGCTGGAGAATGCGGATAATTGTTTTATGGAGTACCTTCTTTTAATTTGCGGGAGATTGGAGAAAAGAGTGGCGGATAAAGTGCTAATACGCTGTCCCTGATATGCCGAGGGAACGGTCATGTGAAGACCTTCTGGTCGGTCGGGCAGCATTGCATCTGCTGCGCGAAGGAAGCCTGGGCAAGAGGACTCTCCAATCGAATGGCACTGGCCTGTCTCCTGCATGACGCCAGCGAATGCTATATGTCAGATATCCCGCGTCCGTTCAAGAAGAACCTTCCGGAATATCGGGAGCATGAGGATGCCCTTCTTGAGATGATCTACACCAGATTCCTTGGCTCCCCGCTCACCGATAGAGAGCAACGTCAGCTCAAAGAGATTGACGACGCGATGCTGTGGAACGATCTGGAGAACCTCCTGGATGAGATGCAGTTCGGTGAAATCCCGGAAATACACATCGATCTCGATTACTCCGTCCGACCGTTTCATGATGTGGAAAAGGAATACCTGGACCTGTTCTATCTTTACACTGGGGAAGAGCAGCCGAAGCCTGTCTATCTTGAGGACATCGCGGCAGCCTTTGAATCCTGCATGGACGAGTGGTCGCAGTTTCTGAACACCAAAACCGGAGAGATTGTTTCCGTCCCGGATGATCCCAGACTGACCGGGTTTGATGAGGATGCGGAGTTGTGGGAGAAAATCGAAGAATCAGACTATTTCATCCGGCTTCCGGATCAGCATGAGCTTCACGAGAAGCGGATCATGGAGGATTTCGCCGACACCTGTGTTAGCGGCAGCACCGCCAATCGACTCTGGCGGGCATTGAACGGCAGACACCCTTATCGATTTTTCAAGGACGCAATCAATGATACGGGTGTAGCACAGAAATATTACGACTTCCGGTCGCTGACATTTCTCCGCATGGCTGAGGAATGGTGTCGTGACCATAAAGTGCGGTATTGGAGAAAAGCATGAACATTAGAGGGCGGTGCTATGAAGATTGAAATGGGCGAATCCCTTTTCTATTCCTGGTTGCGGCATGTGAAGGAATGCCAGATTGTGCAAACGAACTGGAAAACGTCACCGCAGTGGACGCTTATCCATGAAGAGAAGCTTGAAGAGGTTAGAATCACAACATGAAGGATAAAGAGCAGGCCAAGCCCATCATCAAATGGGGCCACGAAACCGAACTCGTCGATATTGAGTGGTGCTGGAAGCCCTATCTGCCCTACGGAAAGGTCTCTATAATTGAGGGTGATGGCGGCGATGGCAAGACGACCATGATCCTGACAATAGCCGCGCTCCTCTCCCAGGGGCGGATGCCACCCTCCCTGATCCGCGGGCATCTGTCGGAGGAGCCGGACTGCGCCCCCATCACCACCTTTTATCTCACCAACGAGGACGAGGTGGCGGATTCCTCTCTGAAGCGGTTCATACGGGCTGGCGGCGACCGTTCGCGCTTCGCTTACTCCGGCGAACTTCAGCACCATATGACGATCACAGAGGACGAACTGCTCTCCGCCATAGAGGAGACAGGATGCCGCCTGCTCATCATCGACCCGTTCCAGGCGTTCCTCCCAGAAGGGACGAACATGGGCAGCATCACGAAGATGAGAGCCATCTTCACGACCCTCTCCAACGTAGCGAAAATGACAAATACCGCGGTAGTGTTGGTCGGACACCTAAACAAGAACGAGGGAAGCAAGGATATTCACCGGGGATTCGGCAGTGCCGACATCGCGGCTTCTGTGCGCAGCATCCTCATGGTGGAGATGCGCAAGAGGGATCGGGAGAGACGGTGGGTTAGGGCGATCAAGAGCAATTTTGATGAGAGCGATTACACGCCGATCCGCCTGATACTGGACGAGGAGAGGTGCCTTTCCTTCGCTGAATTTGAGGACGAGGAAGAAGAAGCTACCCCGCCGCAGTCCAAGACGGAACGCGCCATGGAGATCATAGCGGATATGATGGTAGACGGATCTGTCCCCGTTGCGGAGGCAACCGCCGCCTGCGCCGAGGAAGGGATCGGGGATAAAACAGCGCAGCGGGCAAGCCGGAAGCTGGGGGCGATCCGCGATTTTGAGAACGGGATCCCCGTTTGGAGGATACCGGATTAGCCGTTCCAAACTGGACAACTGGACAACTGGACATCGTTTTTGGGGACAGTCCGGCCCCGGCTCCATCCCCAGCTATCACTTGAGGATAGGTAACATGAGACGTAAAGACGCAGAAACGAAAAATATCCATAAGTGCTCTCCATTTTTCGTAGCTGCTGCGCTCTGCGCTCTCCGCTCCGGGAAGCCATGATTACGAAGCTCGGCAAGCCGCTGAAAACCGAGGGGGAAATCAGACCGACTGACATTACCCCTGTTGTCGCACCCGGATCGAAAACGCATCAGCCCACGGTGTATCCAATGCTCTGGGGCTTCACAAATCCTAAGGGGTCCGGCTCTCCATTGCTCAACACCAGGGTCGAAACAGCCGCCACAAAAGCCTTCCGGAAGGATGCCTGGAGATCCCACCGCTGCATGATACCGGCAAGCTACTATTTCGAGTCGGAACACCTCACGGCATCCGATGGCACGAAGAAGAGGTCAGAAGTATATTGAGGATCAGAGTGCAGTTTGTGCTGTTTTTTCTTTTGTTTCAGACACAAAGCACGCCACCAGGCCGTAGGTAATGGTGGGGCGGATCCAGATTTCCGTGAGCAGATAGTTGGTGTACTCGCTGACGGGTTCATGAACGATGTCGTAGTGGTAGAGCGCCGCGATCACCATATCGATAATGCAGATCATCCACAGGTTGCGCTTTGAGTAGGTTTTCCACTCCTTGCGGGCGTAGAAGAAGGTGAGCATGAGCAGCAGCAGCACGGACAGGGTGTGGCACACAAGCTTGATCCAGTAGATGGACAGCGGGGGTGCAAAGAGGATGTCGCGAAGCAATATCGTGGCACCCACGCACACGGAGCACCAGTAGTTGAACTGCATGGTGGTGATCTTGTATTTGAAGAAGTACATGCCCACCATCACCAGACAGGCGATGTAGAACACGTTGAGCACCAGCTCGGGCCATGTTTCGCTCAATCCCAGGCGCGCCACGCCATAGAGCATCGTTCCCACGGAGAAAACAGCGGCTACGGCGGTGATCCCTACATCAAAGATCTTCGATTTTTCCTTGAATCTTACTTTCATTACTCTACACTCCTTTTTCAATCGTTCTGTTTTCAAGCCTGAACAGCATGGGATAGATGCCGAAAAGCACAAAGGCGATGATGGCATAGCGCGCGCACCGCGCCATCAGCGCGGCGGTGCTGCCATCGGACAGGAATTCTTTGGAGAATGGCAGTTTGAGCAGGATGTTTACTACAAGATAGACCGCCAGTCCCCCGAGCAGACGCGTGACCATAAACAGTGGCTTGCGCGTATTCTCAAAACGCACAGCATGATCGTCCAGGAGAGTGCCGCCCATGAAGCCGATCAACAGCCCCATTCCGGTGAAATAATCCGTGGTCTTGCAGTAGAAGAAGCCGGGAACAGCGCAGATCAGCAGGATTCCGTACCGAACAAATGTGTTCTTCACCCACTTTTGAAGCAACTGTACGATCATCACACTGATCAGGCCCAGAAGCCACCCCGCCAGCACGTCCGTGGGATAGTGCGCGCCAACCACAAACCGCGAAATGCCCGTGAGCAGCGGAATCACAATGGCAAGCACAGTCACCCACCGTTTGCGCAGATTGCTCCCCAGGGAGCCGAACACGGTCGCCGCGTTGGTCGAATGCCCGCTGGGAAAGGAATAGCCCTGCGCCGCGATGTCGTAGATGTCCGCGTTCGGTTCTACGACGCGCAGGATCCTGATGCCCTCGTGGTCGAAGTATGGTCTGCGCCGCAGGGCAATGTTCTTAAACATGGTGTTCCAGGTCAGGCCCATAATGGCACTCATGCCCATCGTCCTGCCCAGCTTCTTGTCATAGCTCCAGTATACGAAACCGACAATCAGGATCAGCATCAGTTCCTCTCCAAACGTGGAGAAGAAGGACAGAATCGAAATCCCCGTGCCGCCGATGCTGGCCTGGAGCCATTCCATCAGGCTCACTTCCCAGGGAAAGAAAAAAGTGTTGCCGGCTGCTGCCATCATATTCGCGCTCCTTTGTCTATTACTCTTTTTTGCCCCAGAACAGCAAGTCCGTGAGCCCACTTATTTATTATTTCTTCTGAATGATCCCTGGCGTTGATCCCGCCTGTTCTGAATGGTATACATGCCGCAGCCGACCAGGAAGCTCAGCCCGGTAACGATGATGAAGATGGCAAGAATCATTTGTGACGGAGCAGCTGTACTTCCCTGCCTCAGCAGCGCGATAAAATAGTAAACTATCGCATAAAGGATAACCGCGGAAAGCACCGGAAGAATGGGCGAATTCCGCAGTTTTCCCTCGTAGGCGCGAAGCGACAGAACGCCCGCGGCCGCGTACAGGGGGGCAACCACCATATCCAGGATGAGATCGACGGTGACTTTCTCACCAAATCGTTCGGGGTTGATGAGAATCCCGAGTGTTTGCAGCACCCAGGCAACCGTCACACAGATCAGGGAGAAGCCGCTGAACAAAAGCAGTCTTTTCATGAACAGTTTTTTGCGACTTATCGCCAACAGCGCAGAGATGCTCTCCTTGCTCTCACGAACCGCGTCTGTGCCTTTGTTTTCCTGATCAAAGCTGATGGAACTGATCTTATGTGATATTTTCTGTTCAAAAGCGAATTCTTCAGGTTCTTCAACAAAAGCCATGTAAAGACCTTCCCAGATCAGGACGCAGCCCAGGGTGTCCAGCATATAGGTCAGAATTTCACTGACGGTGTCATCGCCGCCCCACCAGCCAATCTGCCTGCCGATGGTCAGGATCAGGATCATGACTATGCCTGCCACGATCAGGACACCTGTTTTAAGTCCATTCTGGGTCGTCTCATGCAGGAATCGGCGGTGACGGAGAAAGAGGGTATCTTTGAACCCGTCCATCAACTGTTCTGGGGTATAACCCTCGTAATCATCAACCCGGATGGAAACATCAGCGCTGTATCCCTTCGGAATATCATCCAGCACTTCCGACATTCGCTCTGTAATGCTTTCTGAGACTCTTGACGCCTTATCGAGGTTATCGGCATTCTCTTCAAAGAGATCGCTTGCTTTTTCATAACGCAGGGCAATTTCAAAGCTGTTGGTCTCTTCGTTCAGCGGATAATACCTTGTCAGAGTCCTGATGGTTTGTTCCTCGTCTTTTCCGAGCCGGTTCCTGATATTGCTTTTCGTGGTGCTCATTGAATCATCCTTTCCCGTTGCCGATCGTCATTCTTCTTGATTCTCTTTCCGCATCTTCTTTTCTGCAGCATCGCAAATCCTGACCGCGGCAAAGCCGACCGCGATTCCCAGAACGATCCCGCAAAGAACGTCCGTCGGAAAATGAACGAAAAGGTAGAGCCTGCTGAACGCGACAAGCGCCGCGACGATGAACGCCGCCACGCCGGTCTTCCGGTAATTCATGAAGATGGCCGTCGCCGTCCCGAACGCAAATGCGGTGTGTGTCGATGGAAATGACGAGCTGGTCGGACGCTCAATCAGCATGGCAAAAGCCTGATCGATCTGGCATGGGCGCGTCCTTATGACCAGATGCTTCAAAAGCAGCTCACCAAACAGCAGGATGCCGATAAATGAAAGGAGAACCGCAGCCCCTGTCTTCCGCGTCCTCTTGAAGACCAGAAGCGCGATTCCGACAATGAGCCACAGCTGTCCGATTGACCCAGGGAGCTTTGTAAAGAAGAGAAAGAACTTATCAAGAAAGTCTGTTCTCGGTATGCTGTAAAGTAATGAAAGCTCCATTTGCTCCTCCTCAAGACACCTGTTGGATTTTAGAAACCAGTTCAGTTCTTCCCGGTAGTCGCCGTCTCCGCCCGATGGATTGCCTCGTCCACATCCTTTGCAAGCGCTATGTCCTGGAATACCTCATTGCGGGAGAGTGTCATCTCAAAGCCATCCGTCATGTCGAAGGAAGCCTCCGCCTCCGCGACGCTGACCTGCAGAACGTGTCCGCCCCGGGTCCGGTCCTCATTGATGAAGTGGAAGTGCCAGCCTACGCTGTTCAGTCCACCCATGTAATCCGGGCAGTACAGGCCGACCATTGTGCCGCAGATGTCCTGATAATCGAACTCCGTCTGGTCCTCGGCCAGCGCCTCGTCCAGCATGCGATAGGGCTTTTCCTGCTTATACTCGCTGCGCACCTTGATTGATTCAAACGTGCCATCGATCTTTACCATGTAGAAGCAGTTCGCGCCGAGCTCGCTCACAACACCGTTCATTGCCTCCTGCAGCGCCGCCATGTCCGCGATGCCGCTGAGCGCAAGCGTCTCATCCACATCAAAGAACGTCACGTTGCTGAAGGGCACAGTCTCCTCATCGGCCGGAATGGCAATACTGCCGTCCGAAATAGCCTGGTAGACGACGCCGTCCAGCACGATCATCTCGCCATTGACACCTTCGAAGGTACCGATGCCGGTGTCGCCGTGCTGCTTCAGCTCGCCCACGGTGATGATGCCGTCATAATAACCCTGAACCAGGGATTGCAGCAACGCTACCTGGTAGAGCGTGTCGCCCGCCGAATCCTCCTGCACCCGGTCCTCACCCTGTTCCACGAAGTCTTCCTCCGTTTCCACTATGGTGCCGACACCGAGCGCTTCATAGGCCGCCCGCTCGTCCGCCGTGAGCTTGACAAAAGTCGAAGTATGCTCTCCTCCCTCATCCGTGTAGGTCCAGATGAGCTTGCCGTCCGCATAGGTGTACTTCTGGGGAACCGTGCCTTCGTCAGCGACCTGCATCGTCTCATCATCGTAAAAGACGCCCCTGACCGTACCCGTTCCAACGATGTCAGTTGAACCGATTCCGTCATCCCAGAGAATGAGGTAAGTCTTCAACCCATAATCTTCCATCTCAATCCACTTGTAGATACCTGCCATACCGTTATCATCTGGCAGGGTCACTTGCACCTCTTCCGCTTCGGCGCTTCCAACCTCCGTTGTGGCTTCTGCCGCCTCGGAAGTTCCTGCGTTGGCAGGGGAGTCAGTATCCAATGAGGATGTCTCTGCTTGAGCACAGGCACACAGACACATTGTCACCGATAGGGCCAGAATCACTGTCATAAGCTTTTTCATATGCTTTCCTCCTCGTATGATATGTTTGTGAGCCAAAGAAATGAGCTCATGAACATATCATTTTTTGTTTGTATAGCGGATGGACATCCTGAAGGTTCTCTTT
>ONNQ01000065.1 GCA_900319245.1 uncultured Lachnospiraceae bacterium
GCTGCGAGCATCCTCAAAAGTAGCAAGTTTCTGCCGGTAGATGCATTCCGTTTTAAGAATTGAGAAGAAGTTTTCGGCCAAAGCATTGTCGTAAGGATTTCCGCGTCTTGACATGGAAGGCGTAATACCGTATTCTTGAGTCAGCTTAAAGTACGCTGGTGAAGTATACTGAAAGCCTTGGTCACTGTGGAGCTGCAACTCTGCAGTGACCTTCTCATTTCTCTTGGCTGCGCGAATGGTATTAAGGACAAGATTTACCGTCTGTTCTGTTCCGGTTTTGTAAGCGACAATGCTGTTGTCGTAGAGGTCTCGGATCACAGAGAGGTAAAGGAATCCTTGCCCTGTGCGGATGTAAGAAATATCTGTTACCCACTTCTGGTTTGGCCGATCTGCGACAAAATTGCGGTTGAGAAGATTCGGGTAGCGGTGGAGCGCTTCTCCATACTTCACATATCGTTTTCTCCTAACGACAGAAAGCAAACTATACTTATTCATCACTCGAAGCACAGTTTTAGGATTATGATGGATTCCGTGCCTTTCCAGCCAGATATGGACCCTGCGGTAGCCGTAGATACTCCTACATTCAGCCTGGCATTCACGAATCTTCTCGGCCAGAGGCAGATCCTTTGCCGGAACCTCCATTCGTTTTACATACCCATAGTAGCCACTGCGAGAGACTTTGAAAAAGCGACACATCTCGATCATGCTGTACTTTTCTCGGTGGTGGTAGATTACTTTGTATTTGACGCTGGCCTTCACTCCTTTCCGTTGCGCGAGAGAAAATCCCGCAGTAATTCGTTTTCCATCTTTAAGCGCCGGTTCTCCTTTTCATAATCTTCTATTGTTTTGTTCTTTTTGGGACGGCCTTTGGGTAAAGGTGCTGCCTGCCGGAGCTTAGTCTCTGGCCGTAGTCCGCACCAGCTTTGTATTGCATAGCGACTGACTCCGTATTTCCGGCTCAACTCCCTTTGACTGCTTCCTTCTTTCAGCTCTTTTACAACCGCTTCCCGGTAAGCGTCAAACGGCATACACAGATGTCAGAATAAAACGAAGTACGGGAAAGGGCACAAAGCCGCCAACCCGTACTTCCTCGTATAAATTTATTTCCGGCCCGGATAAATCAATTTGGCCTTTCGGTAATCCTTCCAATCAAGATACTGGCCACAGCGGTCGCAAAACGAAACAAAATCGCGGTCCAAAGTGAGTTTGCATCGTGGACAGACGTAGAATCCGGTTTCTCCGAAATGAGTATGAAAAACCATGATTTCAGTAATGGGCATCTTCTGCCTGTAACCGGCAGAGCACAAGGAAACGCACCAAAACTGCTGTGCAAAAACAGATGTTCTCTTAAGATTGCCGCCGTTCGCCAGTTCTGAGGGCGGAGGCTTTGCATCAGCACTGTCGGGATACAGGTCGGCAAACTCGCACTCATAAAGAGACATCATTTTCCTCAATTTGGCCAGGGGTGGATCGCACCGCCCGGCCTCGTATCCCTGAACACTTCGCGTACCACAATCGAGGATCTCTGCGAGATATTCCTGTGTAAGCCCTGCCTTTATTCTCGCTTGCTGAAGGGGACTTTTGGGATGTGCACCGCTGACTTTCTTTTTTTTCATGGGGAGTCCTCCTGTCAATAAAATTGATGGGATTGCCATCAACTTTATTCTATAAGGATCGACTCTTGTTGTCCCGGCCACTTCTGGCGGGTCAGCAAAAAACAGAGAATCTTACCTCAATCATGTCCACTTTACCCTGCACTGCGGCGGCGCATTTTCGGGCATCAGGGCAGCAGCCCATAAGGAATCGCTTGCGGAGCGCTTTGGTGCTTCTGCAAGGACCCAAGTCAGATAACGATATGGATCAAGGCCATTCTCTTTGGCTGTTTCAATCAAACTGAAGATCACGGCGCTGCTTTGGGCGCCCATCGAGGTGTTGGCAAACAGGAAGTTCTTCCGTGCAATCACAAAGGGCTTTATACTTCGCTCCGCGCGGTTGTTGCTCAACTCGATCCGTCCGTCCAAAAGATAGTTGGTCAAATATGGCCACTGGTTTTTGAGATAGGTCAGCGCCTGGCCTAATGCGGACTTGGGTGCCGCATTCCTCGTATTTGCCCATACCAACATAGCATCCAGAACAGGCTTCTCCTGCTCCAGACGCTTCTTCTTCCGTTCTTCCGGAGAGAGTTCCTTAAACTTTTCCTCCAGTTTGAACAACTGTGTGCAATAGGCAACGCCTTGTTCTGCTGTATTAGAGCGTTTCCCTTTTGGCACAGCTTTCTGTGCCTCCTCGAATTTTCTTCGGGCATGAGCCCAGCATCCAACATGGGTCACATTTTCCAAACCATGGTAGGCTGCGTAACCATCTGTTTGCAGATAGCCTTGGAATCCATCCAGAAACCTTTGCGGGTACTCCTGCCCTCTGCCTGGCTGGTACTCGTACAGCACAATGGGATGGACAGCGTCTCCGCTGGTTCGGTACAGCCACATATAGCTCTTGGACTGCGGGCTCTTTCCATCCTCATGCAGCACTTGAAGCTCCGTCTCGTCCGCATGGAGCAAATCCTGTTTCAGAAGCTTCCTATGTAACTGCTCATATATCGGGCCAAACCAATCCTGGGCGCACCGGATCAGCCAGTTGGACATCGTCTGCCGGGAAAGCAGGATGTTTTGCCCCTTCCATTCCTGCTCCTGACGATACAGCGGAGATCCCATCACAAATTTCTGCACGGCAATGTGAGCTGCCGCTTCCGGAGAGGCATATCCGCCGGGGATCAAAGCCGGCTCCTTCGGCGTCTTGAGAATAGGTGTCGTGACATCTTCCTCTTCGCACTTCCGGCATCCATAGGTGTAGTATACATCCTGCTTCAAATATGCTTGGGCAGGCTGAAACACCAACGTTTCACGAATCTCTTTCCCGATCACGGCCATCTCTTCTCCGCATTCAGGACAAACTCGCTCTTCTTCAGGCAGGCTGTGTTCCACGACCTTTACGGGAATGTCTTTGGGGACAACATCTCTCACGCTGCCGGATTTCTTCCGGGTGTGAGGACGAACCTCCACGACAGGTGCCTCTGTCTCCTTCTCTTCAGAAGCACACACTTCGGCCTCGTTGAACAGAAGGCTCAACTGCTCCCAAACTTCCTCCGTCGCTTTCTCTGAGGATGTTCCGAATTTCCTCCGACGGATCAGTTTCAGTTGCTCCAGCAGCCACTGATTCTGCGCTTTCAGTTCTTCATATTCCGCACGGGAAATGGTGACCGTTTCCGTGTTGCTTGTCTCCAAAACAGCATCGTTTTTCATGTTCTTATTATACCATAGAAGTGCCAAAAAGTACAGAGTTTTCAAGGGTTTCCGTCACTTTTATATGGCACTCAATCCGGTCACCGGACGGTGGGCTTGGGGCTGCTCCACCTTTAATCCTTCCATCAGCCAGCGGTACTGCTGCGGCGTAATCTGTCTGGCCTCTGTTTCGGATCGCGGCCATTGGTAAACGCCTTCTTCCAGTCGCTTGTACAAGAGAACAAATCCGTCTTTTTCCCAATACAAGCCCTTGATCCGGTCTCTCCGGCGGCCACAGAACAGAAACAATGTGTTTGTGAACGGGTCCAGTTCGAATTGCTGCTGGACCAGGGCAGCCAATCCGTCTATCCCTTTTCGAAGATCTGTGTAGCCGCAGGCAATGTATACACGGTCTGCACCGGAGAAATCATTTAGCATGGTTCAGCACCTGGCAAAGTGTGGTCACGATTTCAGGACTCGCACCCTCATATACATCCAGGGACGCTTCTCCCACATGAACAGAAGCAACCAGATCTCTGCCCCGTTTTGCTCCCAACTCCAAGGAAGGCAACTCTATAAACTTGTTTTCGTTCCCGGTTTCTTCCATCATCTGGAGTTTCTGCTGCTCGATCATCGCTGCAAAGACCTTTTTCTGCCATGCATAATAAGTCTTGGGCTTGATGTCATGCTCCGTGCACCAGCGACTTACCGAAAGCCCGCTGCTGCGGCAGTCCGCTACCCGCTGGCTCCATTCCAGAAGATGCTTTTGTTTGGTTGTGCTTTGAATCGTTAGCTCGGTCATGGCTGTACCTCCTGTCTGCGAGACTCTACGAGAATGCCTGGCATTCTCATAGACTGTCTGAGAAAATACCAGAGACTCTCGCAGACTCCTTTAGAATCCACGAGAGCCCCTGTTCATTTTCTCATGTTAGGTGGCGCTGGACAAGCCGTCCCTATAATTGACGCTTACGGCATGGCGATCGTTTCCATTTGTACAGTTCCATAAAAACAGCAGCGCCGCGAGATCACATTCGCGGCGCTGCTGTCGTCAGCAAGAAATCAATATTTTGAGCCTGGGTTCCATGCGATTCATCAGGCCTGTCTGGCGAACTCCGTCCACTCGCCGTCGTAGTTGACGTAAAGATTGTCGCCTTCCAAGGAGTACTCATAGGTGAAGCTGCCGTCAGCCGCCATGAGCTCGACGCTGCCCCAGCGAATATCGATGTCGTCCTGAATGCTGAGCACGCCGGAGTGGTCTTCGTTCAGGGTGACGGAAAGGGTCGCGCCGTCCTGCTCGGCGGTATAGGTGCCGGGGATGTACTCATACATGGTCTGGGGGCCGAAGTTTTCGTAGGTAATGGAGTCCACCACGGTCTCCAGGGCGTCGGCAGCGGCCGTGTCGATGGCATCATCCCCGGTCAGATAGGTGGTGTTCTGGAGCAGGAGGGTGCCGCCGTTGTACTCGCCGGCGATGGCCGTGCGGCTGGGGTCCTCGCTGCCTGCGGGCTGGGAGAGGGTCCGCCAATAGCCCCACATATCCGTGGTGCCGGGGAAGATGCCTTCGCTTCTTTCGATGGTTTCAGCATCGCCCCAGT
>ONNQ01000055.1 GCA_900319245.1 uncultured Lachnospiraceae bacterium
CAAAAGTAATCCCGGTCAAACGGGACAGCGGGCATGTGTCTGCCCTGTGACCGCGTAAGCGGCACGAAGCCCCCGCCTCTTAGCGATTATGCGTAGGCGGTGGGTAGTTCACCTGATGTTTCAGGTCCTGCTTGACGCTGCTCCCTTAC
This sequence comes from uncultured Lachnospiraceae bacterium, assembly GCA_900319245.1. GTDB lineage: Bacteria > Bacillota > Clostridia > Lachnospirales > Lachnospiraceae > CAG-791. The sequence goes on from ONNQ01000055.1 coordinate 150, forward strand.
GGATTATTGGGGTTCACAGGGATCGTCACCTCGCAGGCCCAGTCTTTCTGATAGGCGTTTCGCGTCCCTCTTAGCCGCCAATAGTCTTTCCAGTATTCCCACCACTTTTTTGACAGCGTTGCTATTTCCTCTTCTGATATCAAACCGTTATGGGTCACGAATTCCATCCGGTCACCACCGGCGATAACTCCCACATCTCCGCATTTTGCTGCGATCAGGTGGTTTGCGCCTGTCAGGGTATTCATGCCATCATACGGTGTGATCGGCGTCTGATTTCTGTATTCGTCATACACTTCTTGCGCGTACTCCGGATGATCAAATTCCAAATCATAAGCATTGCACTCAAACGGTGGGATCTCATCATCATACAATCGTTCATACCAGGGTTTCCCCTCTTCTTCACTCAGGTTATCCAGAAATACTGCAAACACATTGCCAATGAAACGGATCGCTATCGCTTCGATAGTGTGTGTGTCCTTCTCCGGCTTTGACTCGTCGTACAGCTGTATATAGCGAAACTCAACCTGAACCATGTTGTCATCCGCATGCCACCACTGCAAGGAGCCAACATCTGAAATTGCATCAGCAAGTATATCCAATGTCTTTTTTTCCATATTACTCACACTTTGATTCTTGGTGCCGGTTACCATTTAAGAAGTATCTAGCGACAAACAACAATCCCTCAGCTACATGGATGCCATATCTTACTAGTTTCTCATTGGTGTAGACTGTCACCAGTAAGAGCCAACTACAGTAACTCCTGCAGTTGGCTCAATTATATCTTATTTTATGATGGATTGAATTTCCTGGCATTCATCCAGATTTAACCGATTATCAATGAGCGCTCTTTTCCAAAAGCGCAAGCTGCTCCTCTAATCTCCGAATTCTCTCTTCTGCAGCGTCGGCGCGCTCTTTCTCTGCCTCAGCTCGCTTCCTCTGTACCTCTGTCTTAGCCCGCTCTTCCATACGGCCTTCTTCTCGACCTTCTTCTCTCCCTTTCTCGCGCTCGTTGCGCAGCGTCATCTCCCAATCCATGTATTCTTTCCTCCATCTCGCGTTGCGTCTGGCTATATGCACCTGCCTCTGCACGCGATCTGCAAATGAGCCTTCCAGATAGCAGGTTGGATCAACATTTCCAGCCACTAACTGAAGAAATTCCTTGAGTTCCGACGTTATTTCTCCCTTGCGGCCAGTGGCATTCAGGACTACCTTTGTGATTCCGTCATCGAGTACAAGTTCCTTGTCTTCCTGACAGGTATTATACTCTTGCGAATTCAAGAAATCATTATTGGACTTTGCGGAATTGGGGAGGTGGTCCAAAAATCGGCAAACATGAACCAAATTGTTAGGTGAATTTTAAAATTCCGGCCGTAAAGTGAAATTTAAAATTCCGGTGAACGCACTTTACGCACTTTATTTTGAAAAACGTATCCTACTATGGCCTATGGCCTGCAGTATCAACAGCAGACCCTTATATTCTCAAGATAGCTCTCCATCCTTCAATTCATTCAAGTTTGTTGTCTATAATTACTCCATAGGATTTTCTCGGAATTCCTGCATTTTTCGCCTGATTACATGTCCAAAAAAGCACCTGACGGATCATTATCCGCAGGTGCTTTTAGTTGATGTTTTTTATTACGGTGCTTTACTCATTTTGCAATTTCTGTCCTCAAAGCCTTACCTGTTATTCTCCTGAAGTGCAGGAAGAACATACTTTGTGAAGGAATAGAGAGAGCCACTCATTATCGCGTTTGCAGACGCAAAATAGATAATATTGTCATTCAGATAATGCATGAATTTCTGTCTAAGGTTACGGGGCTGCTTTGCCGAACTCTTCGTTTCGTAATATTGTAATGCATTTGCTGCTGTCATTTTCTTTCCTCCTAACAATTCATGATCTTCTTAAAGATCTTTCCGATTTTCAAGTTGCAAATGCAATTTTAGCTTTAAACCGGGTTTTCGAGAAGGAAAGAATTTGACGAGAGTTGGCACGATTTTGACTTTTCCCCAGGCTTAACAGGTCATGTTTTTATGATCTCATACTCCCCGTCACCTGTCATTCTCAGGATCAGATCTGCATCACCGGATTTTTCCAGGCAGGTTCTTACGTTCTTCATGTCGCTGAATTCCACGAACCTTTCCGCCTCATCATATGATGCCATTCCCATGGCTTTCCTGTCAGTAAGCCTCCTGCGAAGCAGCTCTTCGTCCGCCCGGATCAGTACTGTGTAGTCTGCGTATGTTCTTAGTTCCCTCCACCCGGGCACATCCAGAAGAAGATAGTTACCTTCCAGAAGTACGATATTTCCATTCACCGTGATCACATCATCAACGGGATCATGCAGCCTCCGGTCATAGATTGGCCAGCCACAGTTTTCTCCTGCAGCGACCCTTTTCAGCCTATCTGTCAGTTTCTCCAGGTCAAATGTCGCTGGTGCTCCCTTAATCCTTGACATAGGAATCTCCTCGCCGTCTCTGACTACAGTATGAGAAACGAGATATGCCTGTCTCCTGTGGAATCCGTCCATGCCGATGATCTGTACATCACCGGACAGTTCATCCTCCAAAGCCAGTTTCTCTAAAAAGCTCAGAAGAGTGCTCTTTCCGGCTCCAGGAGGTGCCGCCAGGAGTGCAAGAACACGGTCGTCCTTTTCCTTCTGCATTTTCGTCAGTTTCCTGAGCAGCGGCAGGAAGATGCCTTCGATGCTTTCCCGTCTATACACTGCATTTACTTCGAGTCCATTAATCAGGACGCTATAGCTTATGTAGTTTCTTCGGTTTTCCAGTGATTCTGCCATTTTACCCCCATCTGCTCCAAGTAAATCTCTTTTCTTATATTTTTTTCAAGAGTGAATGTTCAAAGGACCTTGATCTGCTCTCCATCCACCGAAATGAGGACCCATAGCCTCCAATCGACATGCATCGGCTACGTTCTGGCAGACAAAATGAAATTGAGCCGGCTACAGCGTTTGGGCTGTGGCCGGCTCAATCCACATGCTTGTATGATGTTATTCACTCATTTCTGTTTGTAGATTCTTAAGCTGTTCTCTCAACTTGCGAACTTCTGCCTCGGCGGCTTCTGCTCGAGACTCAGCGGTTTCTGCCCGAGACTTTTCGGCTTCTGCCCGAGACTCGGCGGCTTCTGCTCGCTTTCTCTGTTCCTCTGTTTTGGCACGCTCTTCTTCTCGGCCCTTTTCTCTTTCGTTGCGAAGTGTCATTTCCCAGTCCACGTAGTCACGCCTCCATTCTGAGTTGTGCCGGGCTCTTATCACCTGCTTCTGCACCCTGTCTGCGAACGAGCCATCCGGATAGCTGGACGGGTCCGTCTTACCTGTGACCAGCTGCAGGAACTCCTTGAGTTCCGCCGGGATATCTCCCCTGCGGCCCTCTGCGTTCAGGACAACCTTGGTCACGCCATCTTCCAGCATCACTTCGGGGTCCTCCAGGCATACGTTTTTGAAAGTATACTTGTAATACCCTCGTCCTTCGAACGGATCAAACGGAGTGATGAACAGGATCACCGTGTCGCCAAGCCGGTTGTAATTCAGGCCGTTGACCATTTCTCGAAAGCCCTTACGGTTTCTTCGGTCATGTCATGGTCAGTGATAATGTCCTTTTCTTTGATTGTTGTGTTTTTGCTCATTTACCCTCCTTTAGATGAGGGCTCCGGCAGCACACAGGCAGTTATTATGTCATTGGGTTCCTGCTCTGTGCTGCGTCAGGGTCGCATCACCGCCGGAGCCCATTGAATTGATCCTTTGCGGATCTTACATTGCTGCTCCGGTGTACCGTCCCTGACGATGCCGGCTGACAAAAACACGTGCGCCTGATTTCTCAGGCTGAAGTTTTTGTACATTATTATTCTATCACTGAGGGAAATGTCTAACAACCGTCGGGAGTATTATCAGTAGCCCTATTAAGCAACTCAATCCTTTCTCCAATCACAGGTCATCTTTACATCTGCGGCGTTCATTATTGGATTACCTGTTTTTGGCCTAAATAGTCCGCCAAGAAATGATCTGGATGGAAGTAGGGTCTTTGGAAGACCTTTTTGTGGGAGAGAATAGGAGCGGTTGTCGATTGTTCTATTGTCGAAATCATTACATTTTAAAAGGGGTTAACGCATCCGCTTGGGATCAGAATCCTTCACAAATGCAACAGCTCCTTTTGATATTTGTGATTTCTTAAGACTCCAATGCACTTAGCATTTTCATAGCGCCATCCGCATTGCGTAACAGGTTAACGGCTCTCTTTGTGCAGATATGCCAGTGGTACTCTTTTGGTCAACCATACGCCATTGGCAGAGAGGAAGAACTTGTAGCCGTCTTCACTCATTTTCCGGCAGTCAATTCTGTAGATTACGGGGCGGCCGTGGCGGCTGCCGACGGTTGTGGCGGTTGCTCTGTCTTTTGACAAGTGGACGTAAAGACGGCTCTTGGGGAGGAGACCCTGGGAATCGATCGATGGCACATACTTTTCTCCGGTCCCATGCCACAGGTGATCAGGCGGAGTCTTCTCCTCCAGCTCGACGTCCACCGGGATGGAATGGCCCTGATTGGCGCGAATCAGGGAATGGTCAGCGTTGAAGGAATACCGCTGCTTGTCGTCGGTCCGGACGATCTCTTCCAGCGTTTCCATGTCGATCTGGTTGCCGGGCGTGCGGTTGATCCCGGCGAGCAGCGCGCTGACATCTGCCCAGCCGTGCTCATCGAGGGCGAGCCCGATGGCCTCGGGCTTATGGCGGAGAATGAGGGATATGAATTTGCTTAGGTTCTTTTTGTGATTTGACATAGGTGATCTCATCTTTTCAGTCCACAGGCGGGGCCGGCCGTTGAATTTGAATTCCATGTTTGTTTTCCTTTCCATCTTACAAACCAATAGATCACTTCAACAACGCAGCATGACATCCACCCGACTGGGTATCCGAATCCCACGAGTTCGGGCGTGTTGGCCACGAAGTGTGTCACAACGAACAGGTAGATTTGGCGCACTCCGATAAAGCACGCCATCATGATCAGCATCGGGCCGCGCGCATCTCCACGCCCTCGCAGTGCGCCTGCTAGCACATGATTGACGCAATTGAAGAGGAGGAAGAATACGTTTGTCCGCAGGAAGAGTACTCCGAACTCGATAACGGATGCATCTTTGCTGAACAGGCGCATCGACGGCTCAGCGAATACGAATAGCGCCGCCGCTATGACCGCGGTCACACCCACTGTGAAGAAGACTGCCGTTCCGGTACCTTGGTTGGCGCGGGAGTGTTTGCGGGCGCCAATGTTTTGGCTGACGAAGGTGGTAGCCGCCATGGCTACACTTTGCATTGGGAGGAGGATGAATTGGTCCAGTTTGTTGTAGCAGCTCCAGCCGGCCATGCAGCTTGAGCCAAAGAAGTTGACGTAGGACTGCACGAATACGTTGGAGAATGCGGTGAGTGTGGACTGGACACCGGCCGGGATTGCGATGCTGAACACGTCGAGCAGGATCTTTGGGTCAAAATACAGATCCCGCCAGACGAATTTGTAGATTTCGTCCGTCTGGATCAGGAGGCGCATGGTGAGGACGGCGGAGACCATTTGGGATAGGATTGTTGCGTATGCAACGCCTGCGATGCCCATGTGGCCCACGATCACGAAGAGCAGGTCGAGGACGATATTCAAGAGGCTGGTCAGCACAAGGAACATCAGGGGGCGTGTGGTGTCGCCCACCGCACGGAGAATGCCGCTGCCGATGTTGTAGATGAGGAGGCCGGAAATGCCTGCCAGGTAGATTGTCAGGTAGGTGGTCGCATCGGCGAAGACGTCGTCCGGCGTCGACATAAAGCGCAGCATCCACTTCACGCCGAGGACGCCCATGACGGTGAAGATCGCACACAGCAGGAAGGTCATGGCCATTGTCGTCTCAATGGTGTCGTGAAGCTCTTTCAGCTTGCGGGCGCCAAAGTTCCGCGAGATCACTACGCCCGCTCCCGTCGCGAATCCGTTGAAGAAGAACACGAACATGTTCGTGATCATCGTTGTGGAGCCGACGGCGGCGAGGGCTTCTTTGCCCACGTAGTTGCCGACCACGATCACGTCGACCGTGTTGTACAGCATTTGGAATGCATTTCCGAGCATGAGCGGTAATGCAAATATGATAATCTCCCGCAGGATGGAGCCCTGCGTCATGTCTCTTGTTCTAGCCAATCTATGTGTAAACCTTTTCTGTTCTGTTATTTTGTCGTTTCTGCTTTCTTATCTATTATTTCTGCGTCGTCATTGCTTCTGCGCCATCACGGTTTCATAGGCATGGACGGCGTTTTTGACGCAATCCTCGCAGGCGCACAACACTTTGCCGGTCTCAATGCCTTTGAGTTCCTTGCAGATGACTGCGCCGGACAATTTTTGGAACTCTTTCAGGATCTGCCTGGTATCCTTCAGCGTCGCCACGCCTTCGTCTTTCAGTCCGGCAATGATTCCTGCGCCAACCAGTGCGCCGCATGTTGCCTCTGTAGTTCCCATTCCGCCGCCAAAACCTGAAGCAATCTGCTTGATCAGCTCTTCTGGCAGTTTGGTCTCATCTGCCAGTGCCACCGCAACGGCCTGGCAACAGTTGCATCCGTGTGCTCTCCTAAGTTCAGCTGCATATTCTGCTCTGTTGCTATTCATATCTATTATTTTCCCTCCCGTGTTTATATATGAGTGTGAGTCAGTGAACCCGTCTGTTTTGCAAGTCTATGGTGTGAGCCAGCGGACTTGTCCCAGTGACTGTGCCCAATGAATGTGGATCAGCCGGCCTGGCTCTCACTTTCAATAGCTTCCACCACTTTTACATCGGCCGGCAGCCAGTTGACCTGCCTCAGATCATTGATCGGGAGCCATCTGGCCGCCTCATGCTCAAGAAGCGTTAGCTTTCCACTTTGCACCCTGCACCAAAAGCAGTCCATAGAAAGATGGAATTTCGGATAATCATGTTCTACTGTGGTGAGGAACTTCTCCACTATTATGTCCGAGTCCAGTTCTTCTCGGATTTCCCTGATCAGAGCCCTCTCCGGTGTTTCTCCCTCTTCTACTTTTCCGCCGGGGAATTCCCACCAATCTTTATAGTCTCCATATCCCCTCTGTGTGGCAAATACAGAATTCTCTTTACGAATGATTGCTGCTACTACTTTTATGGTTTTCATTGTTTAGTACTCTTAATGTTGGTTTAAGTGATCAGTATTTTGGCACTTTACTGTCCCCGTGACTGTTATGAAGTGACCGTTTGTCAAGGAAAAAAGTGGTGGTCGCAACCAGAAATTTTCCATGACATTTAGTCATAAATATACCCTATGAAGGCAT
>ONNQ01000054.1 GCA_900319245.1 uncultured Lachnospiraceae bacterium
ATCGAGGACGGTACGATCACACGGACAAAGCAGGATGATGCAAAGTCCTGCTATGCAAAGATGCTCACAAAACGCCAGGGCGAGATCAGCTGGACCATGCCCGCTGTGCGCATCGAGCGGCTTGTCAGGGGCCTCAACTCCTGGCCGAGCGCCTATACGTTCTACCGCGGAAAGATGCTGAAGATCTGGGATGCGGATGCGGAGCCCCAGAAAGAGATGGAGGCGGCTCCCGGGACGATCCTCGGGACCACAAAGGATGCGATCCGCGTCCAGACGGGAGACGGCGTTCTGGTTCTGAAGGAAGTCCAGCCCGAGGGCAAAAAGCGCATGGCAGTGAAGGACTTTCTCCTTGGCTACCCCGCTGAGGGCATCCTCGGACAGCGGAAGGAGGGCTGAGGCCATGTACGGATATTACTACTTCGACTGGACGTATATTCTGGTCATCATCGGAGCCGTGATCTGCATGGCGGCCTCTGCCCAGGTGCAGAGCACGTACCGGAGATATTCCACCGTGCGCTCCTCCTGCGGCATGACAGGAGCCATGGCGGCGCAGGAGATTCTAAACCGCAACAGCGTGACGGACGTCCACATCGAGCACGTCCGGGGCGAGCTCACGGACCACTATGATCCGCAGGCCGGTGCGGTGCGCCTCTCCGATGCGGTCTACGGCAGCACCTCGGTGGCTGCCATCGGCGTTGCCGCCCACGAGTGCGGCCACGTCATGCAGCACGAGAGAGGGTACGTGCCGCTCCAGATCAGGACAGCCCTCGTCCCCGTCGCCAACTTCGGCTCCAACGTCGGCATCTGGGTTGTGATCCTTGGCCTGATCCTCGGCCTCGTCCTCGCCGGCGGCGTTCTCTGCGTGCAGTATGTCCTCATTGACCGCATCCTCGACCGCGGCCGCCTTATGAGCCGCCTGCCGAAGCAGACCCCGGTTTATGCAGCTGTTCCGTCCGGCGCATATGGCGCGACGCCTAGTACGTCCACTGGTTCTGTATCTGGCGTAGTATCTGGTTCAACTTCCGGAACAGTACAGAGCTACCTTCCATTCAATGCCGGCCAGGTCATCATCCTCGGCGAATATTTCCAGGCGCCCGGCCACAATATCTTCGACCGCTGGGCGGCAGCCTGCGACGGTAGAAAGACAGGCGAGGAGGATCTTGCCAATGTTCTTTCTGTAGCAAAGGCCAATATGCTGAATCAAGGTGCTCCAGGCCGTCTTCTGATTGCCGGCATGGGCAACACAGAAGCCGTAAAGGCTTTTGCAGACACTGCGAAAGATGCCGCTGAAAGTATCACGGTCCAGGAAAATATCCTGACAGATCCCGTCGGCATCAAAGCCCTGCAGAACATCGATACAGCCGTACTGATTGCCGATAAGAAAAAAGCAAGACTCAGCAACACCCTCGCCGAAGTCACCCAGCTTCAGCGCCTCGGCAAACGCGTAGCCGGCATCGTATTAGTCTAAAATCAAAATATGAAATCTGAAAATTTGGCAAGCATAGAAATCGACATCATTGTTCAATTTCTATGCCCCAAATTTTTTTGAAATTTGAGAGAGGCATAGGATTTAGTCAAAGACCGAAAATACTATGCCACCGCTATGTGAGTAAAAATTTGGTGGGCATAGTTTTCTGGCAAAAGCTCAGTTTTCTATGCCGCGCTACGATTTAGCAAGACATAAATAGGAGAGATTTAGTAAGTTATGTCAGATTCTAAGGACATGAAAGAAAATAAGCAGGTTCAGGAAGAACTTCATAATGAATCCCAAAGCACTTTGCAAGAAAAAACAGGTGATACGATAGTGCACTCCGCACGTCACCGAGGCCCCTTCCTCGGTGGCCTCCAGCACTGGCAGGTCATTGCGTTGATTCTCGCGTTTTATGACATCTTTGCGGTGAATTTTTCCTATTTCTTCGCCCTGCTCCTGCGATTCGACTTCCGCTATAGCGCAATCCCGCAAAACTATTATTCAATATGGCTTAACTTTGCACCGTTCTACACGGTAATCTGCATCCTCGTGTTCCTGAAGCTGAATCTTTACCGAAGCGTCTGGCGCTTCGCAAGCTATTCCGAGCTGCTCCGCTCGATCCTGGCGTCCGGCATTACGGCCCTCGTCCAAATCGTCGGTACACTCGCCTTCTTTGGCCGCATGCCGATTTCCTATTATATCGTGGGCACCGTCTTCCAGTTTGGCATGATCCTCGGCATCCGCTTTTCGTACCGTTTCATCCTTCTCCTCCGTGAGAGCACCCGTCGTCCGGTATCTTATTCTAATGCAGACGATGAGTACTATGAAGATGAAGCAGATGCGGACGCCATTACCTTTGCGGGTGATGTGTCCTCAGACACCAACTTGAAATCTGGCAATCGTGCCAGTGCTGCCCTAGCAGGCAGCGAGTCCGCTGGTACAGCCACAACCGACCTCGGCAGCAACCGCGCCACGGCTGTCCGCCGTCGCCAGTCCCCGCGCGAAGCCATCAACGTCATGCTGATCGGCGCCGGCAACGCCGGCCAGATGATCCTCCGAGACATCCACCAGTCCCGCGAGGTCAATGAAAACGTCTGCTGTATCATCGACGACAACCCGAACAAATGGGGCCGTTTCATCGACGGCGTAAAGATCGAGGGCGGCCGCGACGACATCTTCGCCTGCGCCGAAAAGTACCACATCAAGCGAATCTACCTCGCCATCCCAAGCGCGACCGCAGCCCAGAAGCGAGACATCCTAAACATCTGTAAAGAAACCCGCTGCGAGCTGAAGCAGCTCCCCGGCATGTACCAGCTCGTCACCGGCCAGGTCCGCGTCTCCCAGATGCGGGACGTCTCCGTCGAAGACCTCCTCGGCCGTGAGCCGATCCGTACCGACCTGACCGAAGTCTTCCAGTTCATTACCGGAAAAACAGTCCTCGTGACAGGCGGTGGTGGAAGCATTGGATCGGAACTCTGCCGGCAGATCGCAAGCCACCAGCCGAAGCAGCTCATCATCTTCGACGTCTACGAAAACAACGCGTACAGTATCCAGCTCGAGCTCCGGCAGAAATACCCGGACCTTAACCTAGAAGTCCTCATCGGCTCCGTCCGAGACAGCCGGAAGATGTTTGACCTCTTCGAGAAATACCACCCGGAGATTGTCTACCACGCCGCCGCGCACAAACACGTGCCCCTCATGGAAGACTCCCCCTGCGAGGCCATTAAGAACAATGTCATCGGCACGTACAAAACGGCCTACGCCGCGATGGTTCATGGCTGCGACCGTTTCGTGCTCATTTCGACCGACAAGGCCGTGAACCCGACAAACATCATGGGCGCCTCGAAGCGCCTCTGCGAGATGGTCATCCAGACCTTCGACCAGAAAATAAAAGCCGGCCGCGCCGCCGAGATCCCCCAGCTCTTCACCCACGATAGCATCAAACGCGGCGACGTCACACCCGCCATGCTCGCCAATGCACACACTCAGTTCGTCGCGGTACGTTTCGGCAATGTCCTCGGTTCCAATGGCTCCGTCATTCCGATTTTTAAGCGGCAGATCGCGCAGGGCGGTCCGGTGACCGTCACCTCGCCGGACATCATCCGCTACTTCATGACCATCCCGGAGGCCGTGAGCCTCGTGCTCCTCGCCGGCACCTATGCAAAGGGCGGCGAAATCTTCGTGCTTGATATGGGATCGCCTGTGAAGATCGACACCCTCGCCCGGAACCTCATTAAACTCAGCGGCTTTAAGCCGGACGTCGACATCAAGATCGAATACACCGGCCTCCGTCCCGGCGAGAAGCTCTACGAAGAAAAGCTCATGGCGGAAGAAGGCCTCCGAAAGACCGACAATGACCTGATCTTCATTGGACAGCCCATCGCCTTCGACCAGGACGCCTTCCTGTCCGGCGTCCGCGGCCTCATGGAAGCCGCGTATAAAAACAAGGACGACATCCGCGACTACGTGAAGCGCATGGTCAGCACCTACCACCCCGCGGCGTAACCGCCGCGGAGGGAATGTAAGACTCGGGAACGGCGACACAGAAGCGGCCCGACGGATTGCGACAATGCAATCCGCCGGGCCGCTTTCGTTTCGCCGTAGTTCTAATCAGTGAGAAAATCTTGACTTGTTCGTAGAGAGACCTGGCAAGTACGCGTCAGAGATGATGTCAGATTACATCACAGAAACCCACACGGCTGGTGATGCCACGGGTTTTATGGTATAGTATCTAAATGTAGACTTTAACCAGGAAAGACACAAAAAGACTTAGAACATAGAGAAATAGGACCAGACCATGATGAACTATACACCCGAAGACCTTTTGGAATATCTTTACACCGCCCCAAAACTAAGAGAAGACGCCCTCCACGCCCTTAGTCACAATGACATCGACTTTTCCTTCATCCCGGTTCCTCCAGAGTGCCTTTTTCTAAATCGGGGGGGGGTATTTCTAAAAACGCAATGCGAGGACGGCTCCGTCAAGTCACAGAACTTTGAACCCGATGCCGAGCGATTCAAAGCGAAGCTGCGCGGCTTCAGGAAAGAAAACACCCGTATCTTCATCATCCACTACAAAGACGAAACAAACCTCGAATTCATGACGAAGAAGAATAAAGAAGAAACGATGGACGAGGCAGCCGAGAACTTCCTGCTGCTTCGGTTCTTTGAGCTCACCGGCATCGATCATATAGCTAAGCTACAGTCCTTTACCAAAAGATGCGATTAAATTTAGAAAAGCTTAAATGTTTATTAACCACCAAAGGTGGAATAAACAGACTTAGTGTGCTAAAATGTCATAGATATTTAGATCATATAGATTGACACCTGACAGCCGGGGAGGGTTTTGATAGATCGCTACCGGAAAGTACAGATCTGACAAAAGAAAGATATGAGAATATCTATGTATGTATAAATGACGGAAAGATTAAAACTTGGCCGGCGCTGCCTGATGGATATTTGGAATCGCATGCCAATGCTGACGGGCCGGATCGATCGTTGGCTATACCGCTATCTGATGGCAGATATAAGGTACAGCCGGGAGACTGGCTGAAGATTGATGGCCACTGGTATCGGTATGTCGGGACAAAAGAGATGACTGTCGACGGACCCGGGACAAGAAAGGGAAAGAAATATTGGGAAAGAGTAGAATAAGGTGCGGCAGTCGGGGGTTAATTATTCGCCAAAATAACTAAAAAACTACGCCTCTCCAATCAATAATATGTACAAAATGCACAAAACATTACCCCGGCAGTTAGGTACTATCCCTAACACGGCCCCCCCTAAAAACATCGGCAGTTAAGGGTGTACACACCTAACAGCCAGATATAATGAGAAGCATTTAGAGGTAATATGAAATGAATGAAAGAGATCGTGAAGTCTTAAATATGCAGCTGACGCTAATTCCTATCCTTGCACAAGCCTGGAATTATTCTTATGCGGCTTTAGCAGCATTATTTAAGAAGTATGACATATTAAGTTATATTGATACATGCTATGAGAATTATAATTCTACAGGAAATCAGGGAATCATTGATGACCTACATGATTATATAAAACTTCAGGGAGGAAATATTTCTTGAAGAAACTTTATCACGGCTCAATCTATTCGTTTGATTCTGTTGATATTCATATGGGGCGTGGGTATAAAGATTTCGGCAAGGGCTTCTATGCAACAGCGATTCCATCCCATGCAGAAAGAATAGCAATCAGAAACAAGCATATTGAAGAACGAAGGCAGGCAGCAATTCATAAGAGAAATCCGGAAATCAAACTGTATCCGGTAATGGCATATCGCTATAATCTGTTGTATACAGAAGAGTCGAATGGGTTAAGGGTAAAAGTTTTCCATGAAGCTGATGCTGATTGGCTCAGGTTTATACTGAAGAATAGGCACAGTCCGGTATCCGTTCACGATTATGATATTGTAATTGGACCGACGGCAGATGCAGAAACAAACCTGATCCTCAATGACTATGCAGAAGATTTGGAAAGATCAAATTATTCTGATGAAATTTGTGAGGAAGTCATAAAAGCCTTAAAACCGGAGAACCTGCCAAAGCAATATTTCTTTGGCACGGAAGAGGCAATAAAGACACTTTCATTTGATCGTATCAGGAGGCAGATCATACAATGAACACAGCCCAGATAAAAAGTGTCACCAGGAAGCAGGCTGTATATCTGGTCGAGCAGTTGATGACAATAAAGCGTTGCTCAAGAGATGAGGCTTTGGAAGTATTGATGCAGACTTCAGTATACGAAGCTCTGATGGATCCGGAAACTGATCTGTATCTCGAACCAAGAGAAGCCTTGCTTGAAATGTTGAAGGACGAACTGAATGGAAATCCGAATGCAATCCTGGATAAAGTACTGACAGGTTGATTTTATGCTCTGAATATTGAAAGTCGCTAATAATTGATAAAAAGGGCTATTTTCATTTGAAAAATATAGAAAAGACGAAGGTGCGGCAGTCGGGGGTTATTTATTCGTCAAAATATACATAAAAGCCCTCCGCAACGCCCATAAAACTGTACATAATGCACAAAACCTCACCCCGGCAGTTAGGGACTACCCCTAACATGGACCCCTGAAAACATCGGCAGTTAAGGGTGTACACACCTAACAGGGGTGAGAATATTAGAAAGTTAGGTGTTGACACTTAACTGCCGGGTGTATTTGAGAACTGAGGTTGGGGGTGTACACACCCGACTGCCGGGGTTCCCAGTGCCTACGCCACTGAGTTTTTTTGATTTGTGGATATGGGGAGAATGAAGTAGGGGCTGCGGACCCCGCGGGGTGGACAATTAACATAGGAAGAAACAGCTCAGCAGAGCTGAAGGACATATATAGGAAGAAAAATATTAAGACGCGGCAACGGCGTCCAGGGAGACTACTGAGATGGATAAAAACAACATGACCGCAGGCTCCAAAGAACAAATGAACGAAACACAAGAGCAGACCGCCACAGAAGAAAAAAAGTAAAAGTGGCTGAAGCTGATCCGAATGACGAGTGGGTCAAGAAGTATAAAGAGCAATTCGGCTCAGACCCGTCGTTCTTTTAAGACTAAACCACTCTAGATAGCAATAGGAACGGATATGTAGATAGGAACAGATATGGATGACATAGATATTCAAGTAAAGAAGCTCCCAACCCTTCTTGGCGAGTCATTGGGTGATCCGGTAGAAGACATATCTGAATTGGCAATTGATGCAGTTATTCAAAATGGCCTGCTTAAAGATATTCCGATTGTCGGAACTATTGTAGGTTTCTGCAAATTAGGGATGAACCTGCGTGAACGTAACCTTCTTAAGCAGACTTTAAATTTTATCAATGAGTTTAATAACGGAACGATAGATCCGGAAAAGTTGAGGAAATATCAAGAGGAGATTAAAGCCAATCCCAAGAAAGCTGAAGAAGAACTGGGAAGATGCCTCCTTATTTTAAATTCCACAATCGAAACTATTCATTCGAAAATTCAGGGAAGATTGTTCAGTTCATATATAAACCAGTCCATTTCTTGGGATAAGTATGTAGAACTGAGCGATGCAGCTAATCGTTTGTTTATTGCCGATATGAAAGCGCTGGTGAGGATAGATTCAC
>ONNQ01000053.1 GCA_900319245.1 uncultured Lachnospiraceae bacterium
TTGGCCTTTCTGGTCGGCATCTACCGGGGCGTATCACCACTCCTTCCCAATGAGGATCGTGCCGCATTTAGGGCAGGGACTTCCGATCGGGTTGCCCTCCGCGTGATGGTTTTTGGTGGACGCGCCTCCGCGATGGGAGGCGCGTCCTGTTCGCCGTTCAATGATTAACCAACTACAGGACCCCCGCACGCGAGCTGCGCGAAAAAAGCAAGATAGCCGCAGCGGTCATTGTCTCCGCCGCCCGCGACCTGGTTCAGCTCGTCAAGAGACAGCGCCTCGCCCTCAGCGGGCTGAAAATCCTCGGCGGTCAGGGTAAAGCCGTACTCCTTGGCAATTTCGATGGCCTTCGCCACAGCCGTCTCCTTGTCGGTCAGCGCGGCGAGCCTGGCTTTCAGCTCCTCGTTCTTGCTGGCCTCTTCCAGAAATTTCTTCAGGTTTTCGTTCATGGTTTCGTTCTCCTTTTCAAAAAGATAATAATAGGATTGGTTGACTTGGCCTTTCTGGTCGGCATCTACCGGGGCGTATCACCACTCCTTCCCAATGAGGATCGTGGCAGGGACTTCCGATCGGGTTGCCCTCACCTCCCCAGAAGGATTCGCACTTTGTACAATAAGGTATTTTTACTTGAGGCTTGCCAATGCCAAAGACCATGCACATCACGCCGCCCGCAACACTATCCAGCTCGTCGAGAGACAGCTCATCATTTTCCGCGGGCTTAAAGTCCTCGGCGGTAAGGGCGAAGCCATACTCCTTGGCGATCTCGATGGCCTTTTCCACGGCGGTCTCCTTGTCGGTCAGCGCGGCGAGCCTGGCTTTCAGTTCCTCGTTCTTGCTGGCCTCTTCCAGAATTTTCTTCAGGTTTTCGTTCATGGTTTTATTCTCCTTTTCAAGTATTTAGATCAGATGCTTGTCTGTTCTATTCCAAATCATGGTTACGGCGTGCCTTCGATCTCGGCGCCGCCCTCGCCGCGCCGCGTCAGTCGATATGCAGCCCCCTGTGCCAGCCGCCGACAGACCGGGCATTTCGAAAGCCCAGGCGGTAGGCATGCCAGGTCGCCTGGTCGGCCACGGTTCCAAAGCTGCAGATAAAGAACAGCCTTGTATTCGGGTCTTTGTTCCTGAGATAATCGTCCAGCTCCTCAGGATCGACGGCGGCGGTGCAGGGGATCAGCCCCTCCTGAAGCCGCCGGTGCTGCGGGCGGACGTCGATCAGCTCGCCGCCCTTGGCGAGGGCCTCCTTCACATAGCTCAGCGACACCCGGATCCGATCCGCGGTGGCCAGAGAGAAGGTCTCCGTGTCCCCGTCGTCATAGGTGAAGGTCATCCGGTGATCCTCATAGGCCGCGTCCGTCACCCTGCGGTCTGTCAGATGCAGGATCTTCACGCATTTCGGGCATTCCGGAAGGATCGCCACGTCCCCGCCGGCGCTGACCAGCAGGATCTGATCCATGCATGGCTCGAAAAAGAGCTTCACGGCGCCGCCCTTCGGCAGCCGCCCCTTTTCCTCCCAATAGTGCTGCTCTGTCAGATTCACGGGTGTCCAGAGCTCTCCCGTCAGGGATGAGTAAAGCACCGCCTGCCCGTCGTCCGTTGTGCCGGCGGCGTAAAAATCATCCCGGGCGTAAAGGATATCCTGAAAGGTGCAGGGCGCAAACTCCCCGGCAAAACGCTCGTTAAAGCCAAGCCTTTGCCACTGTGCGTCTTTATAGACGCACAGATCGCCATTCTCGGCAAGCGCGAGTTTTCGCCCTGTGACCGGATTTTCGCTAATTCTGTTCATGGCCTGCTTCTTTCGTCAAAACGTCCTTCCCGGCCTATTTGAGCATCGTGACAGCTGCGGCGCAGAAGCCGCACAGATCCCCGTTGTCCGCGCAGCACGCAGCGGCGGCGGCAGCCTTTCCCTGGGTCTTGAGGATCCTTTTGTATTCGGGCGCTTTTCCGGAATTTACGATCCTGTTGATAAGGTCTTGCAGAACGCCGCCTCCGCTGACCTGCTCAAGCTTGTCGAAGTCCAGTTCCATATCCATTTCCTTGCTCATGGTGTATTCCTCCTTGTCTGTGTCTTCGTTTCTCCTATGTCTGCTTCTTTCATCAGCGCGGGAATGAGGCTGAAGGGCTCCGTTCCCTCTTGCTTTTCCGTTGTTGCCCGAATGCGCTCCAGGGCGGCGCAGACCGCTCCGACCAGCGCTTCCGGTATGTCCGTGTAGTTTCCCAGCCGTCCGCCGGTATAGCGTCCGTCCCGGATGCCGAGAAATCGCTTCTCCGTCTCCGGGTCAAAGCGCCCGTAGGCGGCAACCAATCCCACCGCGTCGGCCACCAGCTCGTCCCGGATGGGGGCGACGTCGCCGGGGTACTGCCTGCGGCAGATCACGTGGGTCAGCTCGTGAAAGCGGCGGATGGCGTCGGAATGGCCGAGCCATTCTTCCTCCGTCTCCCCCATGGTTGCGGCGTCCACATGGCTGTACGGTCCCCGGGAGAGCAGCACCAGCATATCGACATAGTTTTCACGTACGGCGGTGAAGCGCTTGAATTCCGCCGCGCGCTCCTCCTCCGGGAAGCGCGCCAGATGGGCGTGGATGCGCGGCCAGTTGAACAGCGTCAGCATGGCCGCGCCCTGGCTTGCAGGGATCGGGGTCAAAGGCCCGTCTTTGGCCGCCATCAGGCTGCGCAGCGCCAGCTCAAAATCCTGCCGATTGCCCAGCGTGACCACCCGGACGCATCCCGCTGGGGTATCTGCGATCTCATCCCTGTCGGCGCGGTCGCCCCGGTAGTGGGCAAGGCTTTTGGTTTGAGGCGTCTCACCCCGCAATACGACACGGCGATAAGCCTCCTGCGTATCCGTATCCGGATTCAGGTAAAGCTGGGGGTACTCTGACGCCAGATGCGCCAAAACGCTTGTTTTACTCATGATTCAAGTCCTGTATCCGTCCAAGCCTCCGGGGGAACGAGGGGCTCGGTCAGGCCGCCCGCCGCCAGAGCGAGATCGTCCAGGGCAAGCGCCTGCATATCCTTGAAGAGCCGACCGCGCAGGGCCTCCTTGTGGGCGGGGTTGGCAAAGTTGGCGTCGCGCAGCAGCGTTTCCACGTCTCGGTCAGGTGGTTTTCTCATAGTCATTTTTCCGATCCTTTATTGTTCGAAGGGGAATAGGGACAAGGTGTCCCTGCTCTTGCGGCTCGCATTATTTGCAGCCGTTAGGGCAAATGTAATCATTCCCTTTTTTGATCACCTCTGCGCCACATTTATCGCAGAAGATTGAGAAGGGCATAGGATCATCGTCGTGAATGACGTAGCCACCGCTGACCTTTTGCATATCTTCCGGGTTGATCTCCGCGTCCTGTACTTCCTTCTTGATTTCTTCACTCATGGTTTTGTTCTCCTTTTATTATCGTGACAGTAAGATCTCACGGATTTCCGCAACCTTGCGAATGAACATAATAATCCATGCCCCTAAACTGTCCTCCACATTTTGGACATGTGTATATTTTATTTCGATCAATAATAAATCCTCCCGCGACCTTGCCCAGCTTTTCCGGGTTCAGCTCTGCATCCTGCGCTTCCTTTTGGCTTTCTTCGCTCATGGTTTTGTTCTCCTTTCAGATCGTTCCTTCTTGTGTGTGAATCAGGAAAGAAACACCTGTACCGGCAACAGCCGTTCCGCGCGCGGTACAGGTGTTTTTGCTTCAGGGATTTGCGGGCTTTATGGAATCAGAGTCTTCTATGGGGGTTTTGGATTCAGGGTGAGTGCCGATATGCGCTGCATAGGTCATATAGGCAAAGAATCCGCCTTTGCTGAATGTCTTCCCGCAGTATGGGCACGTATAACCTTCTCCTTCAGAATTTGCTCCTCCCGATACGCTTTCCAGCTCCTCCAGAGACAGGGCGTCGATGGCTTCGGCGGCCTGCGCTTTCAGTTCTTCTCTCATCTTGTTTTCTTCGCTCATGGTTTTGTTCTCCTTTCAGATTTGTTTCAATCAGACGCTTGTCTGATCTATGCACGATCATCGTTACGGCGCTTCCCTGTAGAAGGGATCGTCCCAGGTCTCTCCCGTTGGATGGTATAGCTGGATATGCCGCCTTACGATCTCTTCACTATCTTCAAGTGAACTGGTAGCGGGGAATTCGATATTGAAAGAGCAGTACGGACATCTTGCAACATACCAATACCCAATTTCGCCTTTGTCTAACAGATCAATGCTGATCTCTCCGCCGGCAACCTTGTCCAGATCCTCCAGACGCAGCTCTGTATCCTGCGCATCTCTTTCGACGTCTTCACTCATGGGTTTTCCTCCTTCCAGGAGCCTTTCCCAATCTCTTTCAAAATGTCAAACAATCCGCCGCCAGCTACCTTTTCCAGTTCCTCAAGGGACAGGGCGTCGATGGCTTCGGCAGCCTGCGCTTTCAGTTCTTCTCTCAGCTTGCTTTCTTCGCTCATGGTTTTGTTCTCCTTATTGATTCATTTCGCTCGATCTCACGACCGCTCTGTTCTCTATGCAAGGCAACCCGCAGTGGGAGCGTTTCCACGTCCCGGTCAGATGCTTTGCTCATGAGACTTCTCCTAATCTTTCCTTTTTTATAGCTGCTCCTGTAGTTTCGTTATTTTCCTGCAGCCATTCTGGCAAATGTACCATTATTAACTCAGATCAAGTTCTTTTCCGAATCTCTTTTTATATTCCTCCAAGGTGATGATTTCCCTGCTCACCCCGTGATTGGCGGCAGATCTCACAGCGTCTGTACCATACCACTTTTTGTCTAATACTTCACCCGTTGTATCATCTACAATCCTATAGGAGTCAAAGTTTCCTACATCGACAATGAGTCCGCCTGCCACGCCACCGAGCTCCTCCGGGTTCAGCTCCACATCCTGCGCTTCCTTTTTGATTTCTTCACTCATGGTTTTGTTCTCCTTTTTTGTTTATTTAGCTCGGTCTCATGACCGCTCTATTCTATGTAGAAGGCAGCCCGCAGCGGGAGCGTTTCCGCGTCCCGCTCGGGTGGTTTATATCTGCCCGCACCTTCTTCTTATTTCTTCAAGTTCTTTATAGGATAATTCCTTCACTCCCAAACCGATAATATTGGCAAGATTAATCGCTTCTTCTTTCGTTGCAAACCGTTCTACAACGCTTCCATCAATGTTAATGACCTCCCATGGCCTATTACGGTCATCTCCACGGCCAAAGATATATCCCCCAGCAACCTCTCCGAGTTCCTCCAGATTCAGCTCTATGTCCTGCGCTTCCTTTTTGATCTCTTCGTTCATGGGTTTATTCTCCTTTCCTGTGGACGGCAATTGTTCAATCCAGTTTGTTGAAGTAATCCTCAAATTCGTAGTAGTCATCTTCCCAGATCACATTGCCGGCATCGTCAATATACCGCACCTTGTGATTAGCGTAGTCGATCTCAAAATGACCGACACTTTCGGAAGCGGCGGTGCCTCCCGCAATCCATTCCAGCTCATTAGGATTCAGTTCAATGCTTTCCGCCTCGAAAAAGGCCCTGATTTCCGCAGAGGTTTTCAAGGCTTCCAACTTGTCTTTCTGTTCTTTCGTTAGCTTCATCACTTGCCTCCACAGTTACTTATTGATGTTATGTAATATTCTCTTATTCTAAAATACCATGTTCCTTAATCCATTTGCATGCATCACAGTAATTTGAACCAAACGAAAGAAACGTCTTCCCACATAATTGGCATTCTTTTTCTTTCCCTTCAATCCCATTAATCACAAATCCGCCCCCGGCAACCTGGTTCAAGTCCTCCGGGTTTATCTCCGCGTCCTGCGCTTCCTTTTTGATTTCTTCGCTCATGGTGTTGTTCTCCTTTCCGAGTGTTCCTTTCTGCAGTCACTTCTGGCCGGATGCCCACTCTTTGATATGGTCATCTATTGCCTGCTTGCCCGAAAAGACTTTCCCACAGCGCGGGCAAATGCCGGAAGCAGCGAATTCTGCCTCTTCCAAGGTATTATAATATCCGATCGCGTTGCCGTTGCCGGAACCATCGACGATCTCATACCATCCGTCGCCTCCCTCGCCGATCTTTCCTCCGGCAACATTCTCCAGCTCTTCCGGATTCAGATTTTTGATTTCTTCGCTCATTGGTTTTTCCCTCCGTATTGACTATTTCTTTTCTTTAATTATTCTGCCTGGAAGCATATGCTTGCACCCAACCCATGTCGGTTCCAATAGATAACGGATTTGGCACTTCCGGCAAACAACTCTTATTTGGGGATGTTCTCTTCCAAATAATGCTGTGCCATATGCCATGTACGTTCCATCTCAGACAAAATGTTACCGTATTTGTCAAATTCCATACCGCAATAGGGACATATGAATTTATTGGAAGACGCTCCTCCGGCAACCTGGTCCAGCTGATCTAAAGACAGCTCCTCTCCATCGACAGGCTTAAAGTCCTCAGCGTTAAGGGAAAGGCCATACTCTTTGGCGATCTCGATGACTTTCTCTACTGCGTTTTCCTTGTCAGTCAGCGCGGTCAGCTTTGCTTTCAGCTCCTCGTTCTTACCGGCTTCCTCAAGGAATTTCTTCAGGTTCTCGCTCATGGTTTTGTTCTCCTTTTTACTATCACGACAGTAAGGCAGGCAAATTACGACTTAAAAAAACCGAAGTCGCCCAAAAATCTTCTGACGGAATCCGAGGTGCCTTCTCCGATGCCAAAACGTTCAAGCTCGTCCGCAATATATTCACGCCCCGCTTCAAGTGTTACATTAAGCTCTCTCTGTATGATTTGGACCTCCTGTTCGGTAAATATAAAGCGGTTTTTGAAAAGCGCACCAGGAGAATACTCGGTGTAACCTCCGCTGACCTTGTCCAGCTCTTCCTGGTTCAGCTCCGCGTCCTGCGCTTCCTTTTTGATCTCTTCGCTCACGGTTTTGTACCTCCTGTATACGAATAAAGACCACAATATCGCGGTGGTGATTCCTCTCCCGTGCGCTCATAGACGAGCTTTCTCATCAGCCAAGCTGACGGTACGCCTCAAGACCGTGTTTCTCCATCACATGCATTTGCATATCGCCTGTCACAAAGGGTTGTTCTTTGAAATAATACTGAATTTTAAAGTCGCAATACGGGCAACACATCTCCTTAATCTGGACGTCTACTATAGGCCGATACGGATATTCAATTTTGAACCCATCTGCATCAACCCCGCCTGCGACTCCTTCCAAATCCTCGAGATTCAGATTTTCTAATTCTTTCTCGTTCTCATTCATTTCCTGGCATCCCTCAATTGTCTAGAAGACCATTTTTCTGCATCCATCCGAATTTTTCCAACGTTTCAAGGGCAAGCCCGTTTTCCGGGCGATTAATGTTCAGCCGCAGGCCGCAATGAGGGCATTCAATAATGTGCTCCCTTGCAATCTGTTCCATGTTTGTAGGGATAAATCCATGACACTGAGGGCAGGGCATTCCGGACTGTCTGTTTGCAGCAACCCCTCCTGCAACTCTCTCCAAATCCTCGAGTTTGAGCTCTGTGTTAAGTTCTTTTTCGTTTTCCATATCTTTCTCCTTACATCGCCGTTCTCAAATCAGTACAAAGGCCGTTCCGGCTCATATTTGGGCCTATCCAAATTAATCGGATTTTCGGCCGGTTTATAGTCTACGTCAAGTTTGAGAAATTTGATAATTTCTGCTTCCTCTTCGTCATTTTTAAATCTGGATTCTTCAGAGCATCCTCCGGCTACCGGTTCCAGCTCATCCTGGTTTATCTCCACGTCCTGCGCTTCCTTTTTGATTTCTTCGCTCATGGTTTTGTTCTCCTTTTCAAAATATTACCCTTTGCAATTGAGATAATGCTCTTTTACGATTGCCGAAAACGCTGCGGATCCTTTTTCCGCAATTATTTTCTTGCACTTTGGGCACTTTCCATTCAATAAGTCGATCATATTGGCCTTTGAATCCATTGTTAACAATGAGATCAAGACATCTAAATCTTCCTGTGTTAGATCTCCGCCACCAACAGCCTTCTCCAGTTCGTTCAAATTCATTTCCGCGTCCTGCGCTTCCTTTTTGATTTCTTCACTCATGGTTTTGCTCTCCTTTTCATAATTGTTTATTTAGCTCGGTCTCATTACCGCTCTATCCTATATACAAGGCAGAACACCGATTGGAGACAGGGGATTTACACTATTTTCAAGTTTTTTTCTTCCCCGCCGTCCAAAATGTGAACTTCCCATTAAATTAACTCTCGTTTTAAGAATTCACTCATTTTCATCATTTTCATCGGTAGTTTGAAGGAACCTCAGGATCTCTTCGTAGC
>ONNQ01000075.1 GCA_900319245.1 uncultured Lachnospiraceae bacterium
GAAGGTGTATCCCACGGTTGGCCGGTATTCCACGGTTCTGTTTGAGACGAATCATTATTCCGTCCCTTGCAAGTATCGGGGAAAGTCCACCACGGTAAAAGCTTATCCCAATCATGTGGAAATCTGGATAGAAGGTTCTATGGTTGCCCGGCACGACCGGCTCTTTGGCCGCAAGGAAGAATCCCTGGATATGCAGCATTACCTTCCGATTCTCGCGCAGAAAGGCCGCGCTATCCGGTATGCCCGACCTGTGCAGAACGCTGTTCCCGCTGAATTCATTGACTGGCTGGAATGTCAGGAACTGACTTCCAAGGAAATCGTGGAAATGCTCAGCCAGTGTCTTGAAGTAGGCTACATAGCGGTCATGGCAGGGGTTGCTCCGAAGCCCGACCAGCCTGCCGTGACGGATACTGTTATTGTTCCGCCGGTTAATCTGGAAGCATACGACTCCTTGTGCGGGAAAGGAGTGGCTGTCTCATGATTGACCACCGGGAAGAACAGATAAAACTGCTGGCGAAACAACTGAAGCTGCCCACATTCGCCAACTACATGGATATCCTGCGGCAAGCCAAAGCCGATGCCGATTTCAGCGATCTGCTGCTGGACTTGCTCTTGGCGGAAGCAAGCGCCCGACAGGAAAACCAGAACCGCAGACGGCTTAAAGCAGCAGCTTTCCCGTACCAGAAGACGCTGGATGATTTTGACTTCTCCCAACTGAATGAGAGCGTGTCGCCGGTGTTCATTCAGGAGTTGGCTTCGTGCAAATTTATTGATGAACACAAGAACATCGTCATGATTGGCAATCCCGGAAGGGGCAAGACTCACATTTCCATTGCCATTGGACTGAAAGCCTGCCTGCAGGGATATCGGGTTCTGTTCAAGAACGCCGGAAGCCTTTCCACAGAACTGACGGAAGCCCGTGACGCATACCAGTTGGGTCGCATTGAACGTCTGCTGGATAAGACGGATCTGCTGATTCTGGACGAGCTCAGCTACATGAGTTTCAACAAATACGAATCTGAGCTGCTCTTCAAGGTCATCTCTGACCGCAGCGAAAGGTCCAGCACCATCGTCACCACCAATCTGCCGTTCTCCCGTTGGACGGAACTGTTTGAGAACAACACCCTGGTTTCGGCACTGGTCGACCGGCTGACCTTCCGCTCCCATGTCCTTGATATGAGCGGCCCGTCCTACCGGCTGCTTACCGCTCAAGCCAGTGCAAACCAGTAACGCCCTGGGGCTCTGCCCCAGACCCCGGAGTTTATGGCTTTGGTTT
Source organism: uncultured Lachnospiraceae bacterium (assembly GCA_900319245.1). Taxonomy (GTDB): domain Bacteria; phylum Bacillota; class Clostridia; order Lachnospirales; family Lachnospiraceae; genus CAG-791. Next base: position 1,277 of record ONNQ01000075.1, read on the forward strand.
CCAGGGGGAGTGTCGCGCTCACGCGCAGGTCATTAGCGTGAAAAAGGAGCAATACCAAGCGGTATCACTCCCCCCGTAACCCCATGGACGCCCCAGGGTCGCTCTCCAGCGTTGCCCCTTACCTTCCATGGGGAAAGACACTATTATAGTACCAGTATCAGGGGGTGGTGTCAAGAGCTGCGGTGGCTCAAGTTTCATTCACACGTGGTTCAAGTATTCGCTGTCACTTTTGGCGTTGGTGGCTCAAGTATTCGTTCGCACAAGTGGCTCAAATATTGGTTAGCACTTGGCTCAGATTTTCGTTGACATTCACAATCAGAGGTGATGACAGGTGGCTGTACAGGTAACGGAAGCGGAATGGAAGATCATGGAATGCTTATGGGATCATGCCCCGCAGACCATGGGGGAGATAACGGCAACGCTGGAACCGGCTACAGGCTGGACGCGACAGACGGTTATTACCCTGCTGAAAAGAATGACCGAAAAAGGCGCTGTCAGCATGGATGATACCGGGCGGGCAAAGAAATACACTCCTCTGATTACCAGAGAGGAGGCTTCCGCCGAGGAAACTCATAAGCTTCTGAACCATGTGTTCAAGGGAAAAGCTTCTTTGCTGGTCAATCAGCTGGTAGACAGTGGGGATCTTTCTGCCGAGGATCTGCAGGAAATCCTGAAAGTTCTGCTGAAATAGAAAAATGACGCGTTCCTCAGTTGACGGGCGTCTAAATGAGCAACTCAAAAGGTAGGCATAAAATCAGAAAACACGAACTCCCACGGGGTGATTGATAACCTCGTGGGAGTTTACGTTATTGTTTCAGTCCTCTTCAGTTATGTCGATTTTGATGGTCTGAGCATCTGGCAATCCTTCTTCTCTCTCATCCGGCCACGAGTATACCGGAAGAAACTGGAGGTACAGAGCGTCCTTTTCCAAAGAACTGCTAATCGTCCAGGCATCATGAAAATACACACTCTGACCCTCTGTGCTAAGAATTTCAGGCCCGTCGGAATTGCTTCCTGCATTCGCAAATTTCAAGGAGGTTGGATCTATAGCTTTGAAACGGTATTTCAACAGTTGCTCGGCTGACTGTCTGCTGTCTGTATGATAAAAGAGCTCTACCTGTGTCTCTAGCCTTGTCGGCATCAGAACAACACGATCCAGAGAGACGGGGATGCCTTCCGCCATAACGGGTTGCTGTACGTCAAGCTGGATTTTCTTTACATTTTCAACAGGCAGCTGGAAATTCAGTGTTTTT
>ONNQ01000052.1 GCA_900319245.1 uncultured Lachnospiraceae bacterium
GAGCAAAACTTCGCTACCCTGATCGAGTTCATCAACGCGATGGAGGTGCGCGAGGACGATGAGACGTTTGAAAACAACGTCGATCTCGCCTTTAAGGAGTTGGAGGAAAAGAACCCGCATCATTTCGCCGTGCGGCAGTATAAGAAATACAAGCTGGCTGCGGGCAAGACCGCCAAGAGTATCAACATTAGCTGCGGCGCACGCCTTGCGCCGTTTGATATTCAGGAACTCCGGGAGATCACCATGTACGATGAGCTGGAGCTGGATACACTGGGCGACAAGATATTTGACGATCCCAAGAATCCGGACGATAAGAACTATCGGAAAACGGCGCTGTTTCTCATTATGAGCGACACGGATACGACGTTCAATTTCCTAATCTCCATGATTTACAGTCAGCTTTTCAATCTTCTGTGCGAAAAAGCCGACGATCAATATGGCGGCAGGCTGCCCGTACATGTGCGATGTCTGATAGATGAGGCAGCCAACATCGGGCAGATTCCAAATCTGGAGAAGCTGATGGCGACGATCCGCTCCAGAGAAATATCCGCCTGCCTTGTGTTGCAGGCACAGAGCCAGTTAAAGGCGCTCTACAAGGACAGCGCCGATACAATCATCGGTAACTGTGACAGCTCGATCTTCCTCGGCGGCAAAGAGCCAACGACACTGAAAGAGCTGAACCAGGCGCTGGGGAAAGAGACCATCGACACCTATAACACCGGAGAGAGCCGCGGCCGGGAGGTTTCCCACTCCCTCAACTACCAAAAGCTCGGCAAAGACCTTGCCACCATTGACGAACTGGCGGTGCTGGACGGAGGCAAGTGTATCCTTCAGCTTCGCGGCGTGCGCCCGTTCCTATCGGACAAATATGACATCACAAAGCATCCCAATTACAGGTATCTTTCGGACGCTAATCCGAAGTATGCCTTTGATATTGAGAAATTCTTATCTACGCGGTTAAAACCCAAACCGGATGAGAAGTATGACGCCTATGAGATTGAGGTGACGGAAGAATCTGCCTCATGAGTGTCATCTTTTCAATATAAATCCAAACGGAAAGGGGGTGTTTTCATTGAAAGACATAAGACGCCAGCTCAAATTGCATCGGCCGGAGTGAAGCATTATCAAAATTACAGAAGGAGGATGCCGGGATCGGGAGCCGCTGCGCGGTTTTCATTCCGGCTTTTGCAATATCTGAGACCTTTATAAACCAACTGTTCCCATGATTCCGGCAGAATCAACATGGCATTTTTCAACTCTGCTGTTGGGGTCCTTCAGACCCTCGTCATTGCTCTCGGTGCCGGTCTTGGCATCTGGGGCGCTATCAATTTGCTCGAAGGTTACGGCAACGATAACCCCGGCGCTAAAAGCCAGGGCATGAAACAGTTGATGGCGGGAGGCGGCGTCGCCCTCATCGGTGTCACTCTTGTTCCTCTGCTGTCTGGGCTTTTCGGCTAATATCCCCTATCAAAAATCTTGGAGGCTGCCCGTTTCATGCGGGCAGTTCTCCGGAAAGGAGGTTCTCGCCCTAAATGGATATGATAAAAGAGGCCATTGAAGAATGGTTACGAGAAATACTTGTCGGCGGTATCATCAACAACCTTTCAGGATTGTTTGACAGCGTTAATGAAAAAGTCGGCGAGATCTCAACACAGGTCGGTATGACGCCGCAGGGCTGGAATTCCGGCATTTTCAACATGATTAAAAACCTGTCGGACAGCGTGATCCTCCCGATTGCCGGACTGATCCTCGCTTTCGTTATGACGCTGGAGCTTATCCAGCTCATAACGGACAAGAACAACATGCACGATGTAGATACCTGGATGTTCTTCAAATGGATATTCAAAACGGCCTGCGCTGTTCTGATCGTGACAAACACATGGAATATCGTCATGGGTATCTTTGAAGCTGCTCAGAGTGTCGTCAACCGCGCAGCAGGAATTATTGTCGCAGATACATCGCTGAACATAGACAGCATTGTGACCGGACTGGAAGCCCGCCTCATGGAAATGGAGATAGGGCCGCTGTTTGGTCTGTGGTTCCAGAGCCTTTTCGTGGGTCTTACCATGTGGGGGCTGACAATCTGCATCTTCATCATCGTCTATGGCCGTATGATCGAGATTTATCTGGTCACGTCTGTCGCGCCGATTCCCATGGCCACCATGGTCAACCGGGAATGGGGACAGATGGGGCAAAACTATCTGCGCAGCCTGTTCGCGCTGGGATTCCAGGCATTTCTGATTATCATCTGCGTAGCGATCTATGCCGTGCTCGTCAGAAGCATCGGCACCATGGAGGATATATCCAAGGCGATCTGGACGTGTATGGGCTATACGGTGCTACTGTGCTTCACGTTGTTTAAGACGGGATCGCTCGCCAAGAGCGTATTCAATGCCCATTGACGGAGGTGATGAAACATGGCATTTGTACCTGTACCCAAGGATTTGAACGCAGTCAAAACAAAGGTGCTGTTCAACCTGACAAAAAGACAACTGATATGTTTTGGAAGCGGAGCCGCAGTCGGCGTTCCGCTTTTCTTTTTAATCAAGGCACATGCTGCCTCCAGCGCGGCGGCGCTCTGCATGATCGTCGTGATGCTGCCCTTCTTCCTGCTTGCTATGTACGAAAAGAACGGGCAGCCGCTGGAAAAGGTCATTCGGGACATTATCAGAGTCTGCTTCATCCGGCAGAAAAAGCGTCCCTACATCACAAACAACTTCTACGCCGTCGTGGAACGGCAGGCAAATCTGGACAAGGAGGTATATGGCATTGTCAACGGGAAGAAAACTCACCCGCGCCGAAAGAAAGCAGATCGAAGCGGCCATCGCGCGGGCAAATCGAAGCAATAAGAAGCAGAAATCCGCACAGGACAGCATCCCTTTTCAGCGGATGTTCCCTGATGGTATCTGCCGCGTGACGGATCATTATTACAGCAAGACCATTCAGTTTCAGGACATCAACTATCAGCTCAACCAGAACGAGGACAAAACCGCGATCTTCGACGGGTGGTGTGACTTCCTGAATTACTTTGACAGCTCGGTGAACTTCCAGCTCTCTTTTGTTAACCTCGCGGCAAACAAAGAAAGCTACATGGACAGCATTGCCATTCCTCCGCAGGAGGATGCGTTCAATGCGCTGCGGGAAGAATATACTTCCATGCTCCAAAACCAGCTCGCCCGCGGAAACAATGGTCTGATTAAGACAAAATACATCACCTTCGGAATTGAATCCGACACACTCAAAGACGCCAAGCCGAGGCTGGAACGTGTCGAGACGGATATTCTCAACAACTTCAAGCGGCTGGGCGTTTCGGCAGAGACGCTGAACGGCCATGACCGGCTCCGGCTCATGCACGACATGCTGCACATCGACGAACAAAAGCCTTTCCTGTTCTCCTGGGACTGGCTGGCTCCCTCTGGGCTGTCGGTCAAAGATTTTATCGCCCCGGATTCCTTTGAGTTCGCTACCGGCGAGAGCTTCAGCATTGGCGGCAAACGCTGCCGTGCCTGCTTCCTGCAAATCCTCGCCCCGGAGCTCAGCGACCGCATCCTCTCCGATTTTCTGGATATGGAATCCTCCATCATCGTGACGATGCACATTCAGTCCGTAGATCAGGTGAAAGCCATCAAGACGATCAAACGGAAAATCACAGACCTCGATAAAATGAAAATTGAGGAACAGAAAAAGGCTGTGCGCTCCGGCTATGATATGGACATCATTCCATCCGACCTTGCCACCTACGGCAGTGAAGCCAAGAAGCTCCTGCAAGACCTGCAAAGCCGGAATGAGCGCATGTTCCTGCTGACATTCCTCGTTATCAACACAGCGGACACCAAACCGCAGCTTCGGATCAACTGGCTTCAGGCCAGCTCCATCGCGCAGAAATACAACTGCGCATTAACCAAGCTGGACTTTAGGCAGGAAGAAGGCATGATGAGCAGTCTTCCCTTGGGGCTCAATCAAATCGAGATACAGCGGGGCTTGACCACATCAAGCGTCGCTATTTTTGTTCCCTTCACGACACAGGAGCTTTTCCAGACCGGAAAGGAGGCGCTGTACTGCGGAATCAACGCTCTATCCAACAACCTCATCATGGTGGATCGAAAGCTCTTGAAGAATCCAAATGGTCTGATCCTCGGCACACCGGGCTCCGGTAAGTCCTTCAGCGCGAAGCGTGAAATTGCAAATGTATTCCTCGTAACCAACGACGACATTATCATTTGCGATCCGGAGGCGGAGTACGGGCTTCTGGTTGAGCATCTGGGCGGTCAGGTCATCAAGATTTCCCCGACTTCCACAGATTACATCAACCCCATGGATTTGAACCTCAACTACAGCGAGGACGAGAATCCGCTGTCTCTGAAATCCGACTTCGTACTCTCTCTGTGCGAGCTGATTGTGGGAGGCAAAGAGGGCTTACAGCCGGTGGAAAAGACCATCATTGACCGCTGTGTCCGACTGATCTACCGCAACTATCTGAACGACCCTCGCCCGGAAAACATGCCGATCCTGCAAGACCTGTATGACGAGCTGCGCAGGCAGGACGAAAAGGAGGCCAATTACCTTGCGACGGCACTGGAAATCTATGTTACCGGCTCCCTGAACGTCTTTAACCACCGCACCAACGTAGACATCAAAAGCCGTGTTGTGGCCTATGACATCAAGGAATTGGGCAAACAGCTCAAAAAAATCGGGATGCTGATTGTTCAGGATCAGGTCTGGAATCGCGTCACGGTGAACCGAGAGGCGCATAAATCCACCCGGTATTACATCGACGAGATGCACCTGCTGCTCCGTGAGGAACAGACTGCCGCCTATACCGTGGAAATCTGGAAGCGGTTCCGAAAATGGGGCGGTGTGCCGACCGGAATCACGCAGAACGTCAAAGATCTTCTTTCCTCCCGTGAAGTGGAGAACATCTTTGAGAACTCAGACTACATTTACATGCTCAACCAGGCCGCCGGAGACCGGCAGATTCTTTCCAAGCAGCTCAACATTTCCACGCACCAGCTCTCCTATGTAACCCACTCCGGCGAAGGTGAAGGATTGCTCTTTTACGGGAATATCATTCTTCCCTTTACCGATCATTTTCCGAGAGACACCGAACTGTACCGTATTATGACCACCAAGCCGCAGGAGGTCGCAGAACAGTAACCAACCAATGAGAAAGTGAGGTGATGATTTATGCCGAAACGCTCGCCCCGGCTGCAATTCACAGCGGAAGAAGCTGCTGCGCCGGAGCTGGAAAAAGCAGTAAGCAAGGCAGGAAAAGCGGCTGACCGGCTGGAAAAAGCGGAAGGTAAAATCCCACAAAAGAAGATCAAACGGCGCGCAGTTGACCCGGATACGGGGAAAGTGACTGCACGCCTTTCTTTTGAGGAGAAGAAGCCGCCTTCCAAGCTCTCCCACGTCGTAAAGGACGCACCGCTTGACGCGCTGCTCATTAGCTCCCACCGGAAAGTCCGCGAAAATGCAGACAGCAATGTGGGTGTAGAATCTGCTGATGCTGTGGCAGAGAACGCAGAGATGAGCGCCCGTGCCGCAAGAGGGCTTTATCGGGAACATCAGCAAAGGCCGTTCCGCACAGCACGAAAAGCGGAGGCCAGGGCAGACAAAGCCAACATCAAGGCACTGATGCAGGAATCGGACATGCAAAACCCCGGCCTGTCCAGCAACCCTTATTCCCGTTGGCAGCAGAAACGCGCCATCAAGAAAGAGTATGCTGCGGCAAAAGCAGCCGGAGGTACAGCGGGAAATACAATGAAAGCCTCCGAGGTCACGGCAAAGGCCGCCAAGAAGTCTGCGGAGAGAACCAAAAAGACAACGGAGTTTTTCCGTAAACACAAGAAAGGGTTGGCGATTGCCGGTATTCTTGTCCTTATGGTTGCTTTTCTCTCCAATGCGCTGTCCTCCTGCTCGGTTTTTGTGCAGGGCGGTATTTCCAGCATTGCCATATCCACCTATCCTTCCGCAGACAGCGATATGCTCGCTGCGGAAGCGCAGTATCTGGCTATGGAACAGGAGCTTCAATCCGAGCTGGACAACTATGAAACGACACACGACTATGACGAGTACCATTATGAACTTGACGAGATCGAGCACGATCCTTATGTGCTGATCTCCGCACTTACGGCCTTAAAAGGCGGTGCATGGACGATAGATGAAGTACAGGACAGCTTGCAGATGCTCTTTGAAAAACAGTACATCCTGACGGAAACAGTTACAATGGAAACCCGATACCGGGAGGAAACAAGGACGGGAACAAGCATTGTAACTGACCCGGAAACCGGAGAAAACTACGAGGAAGAATATGAATACACCGTTCAGGTGCCCTACACCTACTACATCTGCAACGTAAAGCTGGAAAACTTCAATCTCTCCCATGTGCCGGTCTATGTCATGTCAAGCAGTCAGCTCTCTATGTACGCAACCTATATGGGAACGCTTGGCAACCGCCCTGATTTGTTCGCAGGCTCAGCCTATGTGAACAAGTATTACCGCGATGATTACGAGAAGTACGAAATCCCGCCGGAGGCACTGGAGGATGAACAGTTCGCCGCCATGATTGCGGAAGCAGAGAAGTATCTTGGCTATCCTTATGTCTGGGGCGGCAGCAGTCCCTCCACTTCTTTTGACTGCTCCGGCTTCGTGAGCTGGGTAATCAATCATTGCGGTGTAGGTTGGAACGTCGGACGGCTTGGCGCGGAAGGTCTGCGGGGCATTTGTACCCGTGTCTCCCCTTCGGAGGCAAAGCCCGGTGACCTGATTTTCTTTGAGAGGACCTACAACACAAGCGGCGCTTCGCATGTGGGAATCTACGTTGGAAACAACATGATGCTCCATTGCGGCGATCCCATCCATTACACAAGTATCAACACAAGCTATTGGCAGGATCATTTCTTAGCCTTTGGCCGCCTGCCCCGCCCGTAAAGGAGGTACAAGATGAATGTAAGAATCGAGCGGCTTCGCGCAGAGCGCGAAAAAAACGACAACAAGATCAGGACCTTATCCGGCAGAAACCGAAAGATTGATGAGGAAATCCTGAAAATCGAAAACGGCGAGATCGTCGGCCTTGTGCGGGCAACCGGCATGGACCTCGATGAACTCGCGGCTTACCTGAAGGCGTTTCGTACCGGCGAAGCGCCTTTCGTCATTCAGAAAGAAAGTGAGGATACCACCAATGAAAACGAGGACTAAAAGACGCAGCTTTCGGATTCTGACACTGGTATTGTGCCTGGTTCTGATGTGCCCCTGTATGCTGGGCATGGCCATGGCCGACGAAGTGGAGGCCGAAGAAACAGACAGCCCGGAGTTCGCTGAAGTATTTGTGATCTCCGAGATCGACGAGGAAGAAGCGGCAATCCGGGAGGAAACCGAGGTTCCCGAAGAAATCGTTGAAATCGAAGCTGATGAACCGATCATTGAAGAAATCGACATTGCGGAAGAACCGGAGTCTGATGCAGAGCCAAAAGTTACCGCTGAGCTGGAAGCTGCCGAGGAGATTGCCCCCACACTGGAAGCGATGTTCACGGAAGAACCAACTTCTACAGAAGAACCGGAGCGGACACAGGAACAGGAAACAACGGCTGAACCTGAGCCTACCGCAGAACCGGAGCCTGTAGTTGAACCGGAATCCACCCCGGAGCCAGAAACCACCACAGAGCCAGAAACCACCACAGAGCCGGAACCTGCCACAGAGCCGGAAAATACCGCAACCCTGGAATCTACGGCAGAGCCGGAGCCTACGACGGAACCGGAAACTACCACGGAGCCGGAGCCTACGACAACTCCGGAGCCGGAACAGACCGAGGAACCTGATCCTGCCCCGGAATACGAGCTGTCTCACAGCGGGGATGAGGAATGGACAAATGCCGCCATTGTTCTTCAAATCCGAATCAAAGACCTGAACAGCTCCGGCTGGACAAA
>ONNQ01000051.1 GCA_900319245.1 uncultured Lachnospiraceae bacterium
TAAGATCATCTCCGCTGCATCCTGCACAACCAACTGCCTGGCTCCTATGGCTAAGGCTCTCAATGATCTGGCTCCCATCAAGGCTGGTATCATGTGCACAATCCATGCTTACACTGGCGATCAGATGACTCTTGACGGACCTCAGAGAAAGGGTGACAAGAGAAGATCCCGTGCAGCAGCAATCAACATCGTTCCCAACAGCACAGGCGCTGCAAAGGCTATCGGCCTTGTTATCCCTGAGCTGAACGGCAAGCTCATCGGCGCTGCACAGCGTGTTCCTACACCCACTGGCTCCACCACAATCCTTACAGCAGTCGTAGAAGGCAATGTAACAAAGGATGAGATCAACGCTGCTATGAAGGCTGCTTCCAACGAGTCCTTCGGCTACAACGTAGATGAGATCGTATCCAGCGATATCGTTGGCATGCGCTTCGGTTCTCTGTTCGATTCCACTCAGACCATGGTTCTGCCTCTTGACAATGGCACAACTGAGGTTCAGGTTGTTTCCTGGTATGACAACGAGAACTCCTACACCAGCCAGATGGTTCGTACCATCAAGCACTTCGGCAAGCTTCTCGGCGCTTGATCTGCACACGCAGCAGATGAATTATTGACCTGAAAAGCCTATGGGGGTCCGGTCTACATTGGACCGGGCCCCTATTCTATCAAAGGAGGAATTATATTATGGGACTGAATAAGAAATCCGTTGATGATATCAACGTAAAGGGCAAATATGTCCTGTGCAGATGCGACTTCAACGTTCCGCTGAAGGCCGGCGTCATCACCGATGACAACCGTATTGTTGCAGCGCTGCCCACCATCAAGAAGCTGATCGCTGACGGCGGCAAGGTCATCCTTTGCTCCCACCTCGGAAAGCCGAAGGGAGAGCCCAAGCCCGAGTTGTCTCTGGCACCCGTTGCGAAGCGCCTGTCCGAGTGCCTTGGCCAGGAAGTCGTATTTGCGGCAGATCCTGAGGTCGTAGGCCCCAATGCAAGGGCAGCAGTCGCAGCGATGAAAGACGGCGACGTCGTTCTCCTTGAGAATACCCGTTACAGAAAAGAAGAGACCAAGAACGGAGAGGCTTTCTCCAAGGATCTCGCTTCCCTGGCAGAAGTATTCGTCAATGACGCTTTTGGTACCGCTCACAGAGCACACTGCTCCAACGTTGGCGTAACTGAGTATCTGAGCCCCTGCGCAGTTGGTTATCTGATGCAGAAAGAGATCGACTTCCTCGGCAAGGCTGTAGAAGATCCGGTACGTCCTTTCGTAGCAATCCTCGGCGGCGCTAAGGTTGCTGACAAGCTCAACGTCATCAACAACCTGCTTGAGAAGTGCGACACCCTCATCATCGGCGGCGGCATGGCTTACACCTTCCTGAAGGCTAAGGGCTATGAGATCGGCAAGTCCCTGGTTGACGAGACCAAGATCGACTATTGCGCAGAGATGATCAAGAAGGCTGAGGACCTCGGCAAGAAGCTTCTTCTTCCTATCGACACAGTTGTCACAGAGTCCTTCCCGGATCCGATCGATGCTGAGATCGCCGTTGAGACTGTTGACGCAGACAAGATCCCTGCTGACAAGATGGGCATGGATATCGGACCGAAGACCATCGCTCTTTACAGCGATGCGATCAAGAACGCGAAGACCGTTGTCTGGAACGGACCTATGGGTGTATTCGAGAACCCGATCCTTGCAAATGGTACAAAGTGCGTAGCACAGGCTCTGGCTGATGCAGACGCAACCACCATCATCGGCGGCGGCGACAGCGCAGCAGCAGCTAACCAGATGGGCTTCCACGACAAGATGAGCCACATCTCCACCGGCGGCGGCGCTTCCCTTGAGTTCCTTGAGGGCAAGGTCCTTCCCGGCGTAGCAGCAGCTGACGACAAATAAGATCTGTTAGATCCCAATCAGGGGCAGAACACTGTTTTGCCCCTGTATGAGCATTATTTAAAGGAGTATAACAATGGCAAGAAGAAAAATCGTAGCCGGCAACTGGAAAATGAACAAGACCCCTTCTGAGGCAAAGGCACTCGTTGAGATGCTTGCTCCCCTCGTAAAGAGCGATGACGTAGACGTTGTTTACTGCGTACCCGCTATCGACATCGTTCCCGTTGTTGAGGCAGTCAAGGGAACCAACGTAGCAGTTGGCGCAGAGAACATGTCCGATAAGGACAGCGGCGCTTACACAGGCGAGATCTCCGGCGCAATGCTCAAGGATGCCGGCGTTCAGTATGTCATCATCGGTCACTCCGAGAGAAGAGATTACTACAAAGAGGACGATGCGTTCCTGAACAGAAAAGTTCTCAAGGCATTCGAGTATGGCCTTACTCCCATCCTTTGCTGCGGCGAGTCTCTCGAGCAGAGAGAAGCCGGCGTTACCATCGACTGGGTACGCCTGCAGCTCAAGAGCGATCTGATCGGCGTTACCGCTGAGCAGGCTGCTTCCATGGTCATCGCATATGAGCCCATCTGGGCGATCGGCACCGGCAAGGTTGCTACAACCGAGCAGGCACAGGAAGTTTGCCATGCGATCCGTGAGCTCATTGCTGAGATCTATGACACAGATACAGCTGAGAAGATCCGCATCCAGTACGGCGGCTCCGTAAAGGGCTCCTCCGCACCCGAGCTGTTCGCACAGCCCGATATCGACGGCGGCCTCATCGGCGGCGCTTCCCTGAAGGAAGACTTCGGAAAGATCGTTAACTACAAATAATGGATGACGCTGCCGTGACGGCAGCACATACGAAAGTAGATAGATCCGGATATAAAAAAGGATCCCATGCCATGTAAGGCGTGGGATCCTTTTCTTGCGCAATAGGCACCCGGCTGCCGCGTGTTCTAATCGGATTCCAATTCATTCTTGCACTTAGACACCAGCAATACCCGAAGGCACCCCTCCCGGGACCGGATACGGTTCTATTGTATGCGTTAAAGCGTCAAAGCGCAATGGAAATATACACAGCTGTAATTCGCACCTTGCAATTCATAGATGCGTACGCTATCATAGATTGCACGTAAATCAGCACGGAAATAGATCGGCAATGAGCTCCGCAGAGGCGGGGCTTTCTTCATAAATCATAAAAGAATACATAAAAGAAAACATCAAAGAAAGAGCAGAGAATGACTAAGAAAAACGATAAAAGGCGCAGGATCGTCGTGATCGGCGCCGGCGCGGCGGGACTGATGGCTGCCTGCGCGGCTGCGGAACAGGGCGCGGCGGTCACGATTTTGGAAAAGACGGAGAAAGCCGGCAAGAAGATCTATATCACCGGAAAAGGGCGCTGCAATCTGACCAACGCATGTGACATACAGGCATTCTGGGGCCATGTGGTATCCAACCCCAAGTTCCTTTACAGCGCTGTGTACGGGTTTGACGCCAGGGCGATGATGCAGTTTATGGAGGACAGCGGCTGCCCTGTCAAAATAGAGCGGGGAGACAGAGTCTTTCCTGTCTCGGACCACGCTTCGGATGTGACCAAAGCGCTGCTGGCGCATCTGCGTCGTGCCAAGGTGGAAATCCGTTACCACTGCCCGGTGCAAAGCATTGAAGTGACAGAAGCGGACGGAATCCGCTGTGTGACCGGCGTGAAGACAGCGGCGGGTGAGCGCGTGGACGCAGACGCTGTGATCCTGGCTGTGGGAGGCCGCTCTTATCCCTCGACAGGTTCCGAGGGAGACGGATATCGAATGGCGAGAGAACTGGGGATTGAAGTCGTGAAGCCGGCGCCTTCCCTTGTGCCCTTGCGGACACGGGAAGACTGGTGCACGCAGCTGCAGGGACTCGCGCTTAAGAATGTGGAACTGACAGTGGACAGACCGCTTGAAAATGGCGGCCGCAAGAAGAAAAAGCCGCTCTACGAGGGCTTTGGCGAGATGCTCTTTACCCATTTCGGGATTAGCGGTCCTCTGGTGCTGACAGCGTCCTGCTATATGGATTTTGACGCGCATCCGGAAGGATTTACTATGCATCTCAACCTAAAGCCGGCGCTCACGGAGGAACAGATTACGGCGAGAATTCGCCGCGAGATTGAAGCAGCACCCAAAAAGAAGATGACAGGCGTGATCAGAACCATGTTTCCGGCAAGGCTTGCGGAGCTGATCGCAGGGATGTCGGGCCTTTCCGAGAGGGTCGCTGCATCCGTGAACGACAAAGAAATCGCGGCACTCACCCATCTCATCCAGGATCTTGTGATCCATGCGGAGGGCACAAGGGGCTTCAACGAGGCCATCGTCACAAGAGGCGGCCTGCACGTGAAGGCGTTTGATCCCTCTACGATGCAGTGCAAAGAGATCGAAGGGCTGTATGCGGCCGGAGAAGTGCTGGATGTGGATGCGCACACGGGCGGATTCAACCTGCAGATCGCCTGGTCGACAGGGCGGCTGGCCGGTGAGAGTGCTGCACTGGACTGATCGACAGGGCGGCGAACCAGGAGAGCGCCGCGCTGGAATCATGAAACGGGAAGATTTTGCCCGCCTTCCGTGGTAGAATGGAGGGGACGGACAATTCCTATGATGAGACAATTGCGGAGCGGGCAGACCCGCGGCCGCACCCAGACAAAAGGGAGGAGAACATGATCAATATTGCGATAGACGGACCCGCAGGCGCCGGAAAGAGTACGATTGCCAAAAAAGTGGCGGCCGCTAAGGGATATATTTACGTGGATACAGGCGCAATGTATCGCGCGATGGCGCTGTATTTATTGCGCAGCGGGATCGATCGGGACGATACTGACGCGATCAGCGCGGCATGTCAAGCGCCGGAGATCACAATCGAATATAGGGATGGAATACAGGTCGTTCTGTTGGATGGGGAAAATGTCAACGAATACCTCAGAACGCCCAGGGTGAGCGACATGGCTTCGAGAAGCAGCGCGAATCCGGACGTCCGCGCCAAACTCCTCCAGCTGCAGCAGGATCTGGCGCGCAGGCAGAACGTCGTCATGGACGGAAGAGATATCGGAACCGTCGTGCTTCCTGACGCACAGGTCAAGATCTTCCTAACAGCCAGCGTGGATGTCCGAGCGGACAGAAGATACAAGGAGCTGATCGAGAAGGGAGAAAAGGCGGACCTTGGTGAGATCAAAGCCCAGATCAAAGAAAGAGATGCGCGCGATATGAATCGCCCGATCGCACCGCTGAAACAGGCGGACGACGCGGTCCTTGTCGATACATCCGACATGACGATCGAGGAAGTGGTCGCTGCGATCACGCGCATTATTGAGGAGAAGATCTGACTATGGCGGAAATCATTACTGCAAAGAGTGCGGGCTTTTGTTTTGGCGTAAAGCGCGCAGTCGATACTGTCTATGAAGAAGTGGAACGGGGCGGCCCCATTTATACCTATGGGCCCATCATTCACAACGAGGAAGTCGTCGGGGATCTTGAGAGACGCGGCGTGAAAGTGCTTGATTCCATCGAGCAGGCGGCAGGCATCACAAGCGGGACGATCATCACCAGATCCCACGGCATCTCCAGAGAAGAAGACGAAAAGCTGGCGGCCACCGGCGCGCGGTGCGTCGACGCCACTTGTCCCTTTGTCAAGAGGATCCACAGGATCGTTGAGGAGAGCAGCGCGGACGGATATGAGATCATTATCATCGGAAATCCCGTCCATCCTGAGGTAAAAGGCATCATGGGATGGTCGCATGTACCGGTCACTGTGATCGAAAACAGGGAGCAGGCTGCCGCGTTTGTGGAAGCGGATGATGGAAGGAGTCCCGAGGAAGCCGCGCAGAGGAAAATCTGCATTGTCTCGCAGACGACCTTCAATGCAAACAAATTTGAAGAAATCGTTGCTATTTTAAGTAAAAAAGGATACAATGTACGATGTATGAATACTATCTGCAATGCTA
Organism: uncultured Lachnospiraceae bacterium; assembly: GCA_900319245.1. GTDB lineage: Bacteria > Bacillota > Clostridia > Lachnospirales > Lachnospiraceae > CAG-791. The sequence goes on from ONNQ01000051.1 coordinate 5,856, forward strand.
CACATGAGAGACAGGCGGAAGCGAGGGCAATTGCGGCGAAGGCGGACATCATGATCGTCATCGGCGGCAAGAGCAGCTCGAATTCGTACAAGCTCTACGAGATTTGCAGAAAGGAGTGTGCAAACACGCATTTCATACAAACGTGGCGTGACCTTAATCTTTCTCCTGCCGGAAACGAACAGATCATAGGAATCACCGCAGGGGCGTCGACCCCAAAGAATATCATAGAGGAGGTTCAAAATCATGTCAGAGCAGACTTTTGAACAAATGCTTAACGAGTCTTTTAAGACAATTCATACGGGGGAGGCAGTTGAAGGTTCAGTCATCGACGTAAAGCCGAATGAAGCCATTTTGAACATTGGCTACAAGTCCGACGGCATTCTGACTCGCAACGAGTACACGAATGACAACACCGTGGATCTTACTGAGGTTCTGCACATTGGCGACAAGCTTGAAGTCAAGGTGGTAAAGGTTAACGATGGCGACGGTCAGGTCGTTCTTTCTTATAAGAGACTGGCTGCTGACCGCGGCAACAAGCGCATCGAGGAAGCTTATAACACGAAGGAAGTGCTCACAGCGAAGGTAACACAGGTCCTTTCCGGCGGACTCAGTGTAGTGGTTGATGAAGTAAGAGTATTCATCCCCGCCAGCCTGGTATCTGATACCTATGAGAAGGATCTGAACAAGTATCTCGGCCAGGAGATCGAGTTCATGATCACCGAGTACAACCCGAACAGACGCAGATATATCGGAAACCGCAAGGTTCTTCTGGTTGCGAAGCGTAAAGAGATGCAGGAGAAGCTGTTCTCCACAATTAAACCCGGCGATGTAGTTGAGGGAACAGTAAAGAATATCACCGATTTCGGCGCATTTGTAGATCTTGGTGGAGCAGATGGTCTGCTTCATATTTCTGAGATGAGCTGGGGCCGTGTAGAGAATCCCAAGAAGGTCTTCAAGGTTGGTCAGCAGCTTCGTGTTCTGATCAAGGACATCCAGGGCACAAAGATCGCTCTGTCCCTGAAGTTCCCGGAGGAGAATCCTTGGGCAGGCGCAGCTGAGAAGTATGCAGTTGGCACAGTTGTTACCGGCAGCGTTGCAAGAATGACTGATTTTGGCGCATTCGTAGAGCTTGAGCCCGGTATCGATGCACTGCTTCATGTTTCCCAGATCGCCAGAGAGCACATTGAGAAACCTTCCGACGTCCTCAAGGTTGGACAGGAAGTCACTGCGAAGATCGTTGATTTCAACGAGGACAGCAACAAGATCAGCCTCAGCGTCAAGCAGCTTCTGATCGAGGAAGAGAGAGCAAGACGTGCAGCAGAGCGCGCACGCGAAGATGCAGACGTAGCTTCTGTTGATGTAGATGCTTACATCGCAGCACACGCTGATGATGAGGAAGCTTAATCACAGCTTTCGGGATACAACAAAAATGAGAGTCAGGAACTTGGTTCCTGACTCTTTTTTGTTGCGCACGCGTGCGGAAAGGAAGAGGTTGCCCTATCAGGCAACCCGCACGCGGCGCGGCGGCCCGTAAGACGGGCCTTGCATTAGATGCGCACCTTTTGTCATTTGCTGTTCTTGATATGGGTAAAGACGTAGAAGGCGTAATCGGACAAGAATCTGCGGTCCTTCTTGCATTCGTCTGAGAATTCAAAGAAAAGCTCTTTGTCCGCGTAGGCCCTTTTAAAGAAAGGCGTGCGGTAGAGATCCCACTGGGGCAGGAAGGAGCCCGCTTTTCTGGTATAGCAGGTCTCGGGCTTGGCCTGGATCCGGTGGCTCTTCTCGACATAGGAGGCCAGGTACTTGTGGACGGCCATATCCTCCTCGGGAAGGAAGTAATAATCCTTATAGTTGGCGTAAAAGTATTTCATGACTTCTGTGTAGAGCGGAATCTTGAGGATTCCCTCGTCCCCCTCTATTTTGACATAGCAGTGATCGGCGGAGGCGTACACGGGAGCCGGCAGAGCCCTTGACAGGCGGAAGAACAAGAACAGCTCTTCTTTTCTCGAACCGTCATAATCATTGTAGTAATTGGCCTGCGCGCGGCGGACGTGGAAGGACGCGTTCTCCAGGTCTTTATAGATCAGAAGCGGGACCAGGGAGAGAAGCCCCAGCACATCCGCTTCGTTGTGGGCAAGGAGCTTACTAAGAAGCGCGGGATCGGAATCCACAATGTATTTCTTGTAGACGCGGACCAGGTCGCCGCCG
>ONNQ01000049.1 GCA_900319245.1 uncultured Lachnospiraceae bacterium
GGGCGTGTGAGTTTTGACGGACTGGAAGTGGGCATGTATCTTGTCATGCAGGACGCCAAGGGAAAAGGCGATAACAGATATGAGCTGACGCCATTCCTGCTCACCATTCCTTACAGAAATGCAGACGGAAGCCTTACCTATGATATATCAGCGGATACAAAGCCAGTCGGCATCTTTAAAGAGCAGGTTCCGCCTCCGACGCCGCCGCGCCGCATCCCGCAGACAGGCCAGCTCTGGTGGCCGGTCGCAGCACTTGGAGCAGCAGGCGTGTTGTTCGTGGTGATGGGCATGGTCCGCAGGTCCAGAAGCAAATAATGTAAAAGACTCGAATCAATAGTTCAATCCTTGAAAGTCCCTGATCAAATCGGTTCCGTAAATGATCGGTTTGATCAGGGATTATGCATGTGCACTCTATTCCGGAGTGCTTCGCGTTCTAATAAAAAAATCATCACATTTGGTGAGATTTTTGGCACTAATTCTATTTATTAAGAAAATATTTAATTGAGTCGAATTTATGACTCACAAAAGTGAATAAGTTTAAACGCTAAATTGATTGCGAAGGGCTGGCAACTGCCAATACAATTAGATAAACTGGTCTGTCTACGGAGGGAAAAATGATGAAAACTTACGGATATATTAGAGTAAGCGCAACTGACCAGAACGAAGACAGGCAAATCATGGCCATGGAAAACGCGCAGGTGCCGCGGCGGAACGTGTACATGGATAAGATCTCCGGTAAGGATTTTGACAGGCCCATGTACAAGAAGATGGTCCGCAAACTGCAGCGAAACGACCTTGTCTACATCAAGAGCATCGACCGGCTGGGACGCAATTACAAGGACGTAGTGGAGCAGTGGCAGTATCTGACGCGTGTCAAAAAAGTGGATATCGTTGTTCTAGAGATGCCCCTTCTGGATACAAGAAGAGGCAAGGATCTGATGGGAACATTTCTCAGTGATATAGTATTGCAAGTATTATCATTTGTAGCGGAGAACGAGCGTATACCAATAAGACTGTGCCGCAGCAGGTATATATCAAGAAAACCACCCAGGATACGCAAACACCATTAAAGGGTGCAGTCTTCTCCCTATATACCAAAGCAGGTTATGAAGCAGAGCCTCGCAAAGCACTGAAAACGGGCCTCGAGTCCGACCAAAACGGCAAGATCGACCTTGGAAAACTCGGCGTCGGTCATTACTATCTGGTAGAAACCAGTGCCCCTGCGGGCTACATCCTGCTTGCCGATCCAGTGGAAATCAATATAACCGCTACTGAGGTTACTTATAAACAAACCGGCAACGCTACGTCAATGAGCAACGAGGGCGTATCCTTCGATTCGGCCACCCAAACCTACACACTTACGGTGACCAACAATGCCGGCCAGAAGCTTCCTTCCACCGGCGGCCCTGGCACGCAGCTCTTCACAATCCTCGGCAGCATCCTAACCTTCGTAGCGGGATCACTGCTGTGGAGAAGATGGAAATTGATCTAACAGAGGCGTTTAAGACCTGTTATACATTTCATATAGATTGCTCTTTTGACAAGATGAATCTTATATGGGATGTGGTAACAGGTCTTTTTAAGTTAATCATATATAAAAACGGAGATAAATAAACGAAAAAAAACGATTGTCCGTTCATTTTTATGGTAATATAATGATTATCAGCCGTTCATGAAACGGATACCATGTATGAATAATATGGTTTCATGGCTCATCATTGGATGTACTGTTTCAGCATGATAAATGACGTAAGAAAGAATATAGTTTCATGATTCATCATTGGAATAAAGCAGTGGGGGACAAGGGGGATTCAATGGCAGTCTACGGTTACATCAGGGTCAGCGCCAGGGACCAGAACGAGGACAGGCAGCTTGTGGCGATGCATAATGTGAAGGTTCCGAAGAGGAATATCTATTTGGACAAGCAGTCCGGTAAGGATTTTGAGCGGCCCATGTATAGTGAATTAGTGCAGAAGCTGCAGAAGGATGATCTGATCTTCGTGAAGAGCATTGACAGGCTCGGAAGGAATTACAAAGAAATTCAAGAGCAATGGCAGTTTCTGACGCGCGTGAAAGAGGTCGACATTGTTGTCATTGATATGCCGCTTCTAGACACGCGCCGGGGCAAAAGCCTGGTTGGAACGCTTCTTAGCGACATTGTGCTGCAGGTGCTTGCTTTTGCCGCGGAGAATGAGAGGGATAATATCAGGACCCGGCAGAGAGAGGGAATTGACGCAGCGAAGGCAAAGGGCGTGAAGTTCGGGAGGCCGAGAGTGGGGATGCCTGAGAATTTTGACGAGATCTGCAGAAAGTGGAGATACGGAATGATCACGACGGAGCAGGCGGCGCAGCAGTGCGGCGTATCGAGGTCTACCTTGTATAAGAGGTATCACGAGTTGATCGGGGATCCATAGAGCACAAAAGAAGGCACCGCATCTGCATGCGACGCCTTCTTGATTGGATGTCAGTGTTTTGGCAATTAGATCAGGACGTACTTGAGGATGAAGACAACCGTCAGGATGTACATAAGAGGGGTGACCTGCTTGGCCTTGCCGGCTGCAACGTTCAGTACGGTGTAGGAGATGATACCGAAGCAGATACCTTCGGAGATGGAGTACATGAACGCCATCGCGAAGATGCAGATGAATGCAGGGATCGCCTCGAGGATGTTATCCCACTCGATCTTGCTGACCTGCTGCATCATGAGGAAACCGACCATGACCAGTGCGGGTGCAGTGGCGAAGGAAGGAATCGTCAGGAACAGAGGAGAGAAGAACAGGGACAGCAGGAACAGGAAGCCTGCAGAGATTGCAGTCAGACCTGTGCGTCCGCCTTCTGCGATACCGGAAGCGGATTCTACGAAGGTTGTGATCGTGGAAGTACCGAGCACAGCGCCGCACATTGTGCCGACAGCGTCGGAAAGGAGCGCACCCTTGATGCCGGGGAGCTTGCCCTCTTCGTCGAGGAGCTCAGCCTTGGAAGCGCAGCCGATCAGGGTTCCCAGTGTATCGAACATGTCGACGAACAGGAATGCGAACATAACGACTACGAAGTCCACGCTCAGAACGTGGGAGAAGTCCAGCTTGAAGAGTGTGGGTGCAACGGAAGCGGGCATGGAAATGATTCCGGAAGGAATGACGCTGTAGAAGCCTGCCTCGGGATTGGGAACATAGATGCCGGCAATCTGGCAGATAATGCCGAGAACCCAGGTTGCAATGATGCCCAGAAGGATGCTGCCCTTGACATTGCGGAGCATCAGGATCGCGGTGATCAGGATGCCGATGACAGCGAGAAGGACGGTGATTCCTTCATAGTTGAATGTGCCGTTTTCAAGGGATCCGCTGAAAGAGAATACGGATACCAGGGTCGCACTGTCCACAACGATGTGGGCGTTCTGCAGTCCGATGAATGTGATGAAAAGACCGATACCAACGGAAACGGCGATCTTGAGGGTCGCGGGAATCGCGTTGAAGATGGCCTCACGGACATTGGTCAGAGAGAGAATAACGAAGATCAGACCTTCCATGAAGACGGCGGTCAGTGCCATCTCCCAGGAATACCCCATTCCGAGTACGACGGTGTATGCGAAGTACGCGTTCAGTCCCATACCTGCGGAGAGTACAAAGGGCAGATTCGCAAGAAGCGCCATCAGGAAGGAAGCAATGGCAGAGGCCAGAGCGGTCGCGGTGAAGATCGCGCCGGAGTCCATTCCGGATGCACTCAGAATGCTGGGGTTAACGGCCAAAATATAGGCCATTGTCATGAAGGTAGTAAGGCCGGCTGCCAGCTCCTGCTTGACATTCGTGCCGTGCTCCTTTAGTTTGAAAAACTGTTCCATAGAGCTTTCCCCTTTCTTAGTGGGATATCATCCCATATTAAAGTGATTTTACTGGCGTATGATAACAAAGAATCATTCATTTTTCCATAGGGAAAGGAGAAATAATTAAAGTTTTCTAAAATCTTTCGCAGGAATCGTGCGCATTTGCACGAAAAAAAGCGCACCGCGAAGGTGCGCTTTGATGGGGGCACAGGGAATTCTCAGAGAGGGAACACACAGGGTAGGGAACACACAGGGTAGGGAACTCACAGGGTCGCCCTGTGATCGCCCCATAATGCGTTTTCATTCCTCTATGCGAAATGACCGCAATAATGGTACAATAACAATAGTATTTCAGGCGCACGCCTTGGGCGCGGCCTTCACAGTTTTTACAAATGGAGTGACATATGGGAAAGATCGTCGTTGGCTGCTGGGACTGCGACTACTGCGGCGCGGACCGGATCTCCGGTGAGATCAAGATCTGCCCGCATTGCGGAAAGCCCCGCGGCAAAGATATCACATTTTATATGGCCGGGCCCAAGAACTACGTGAAGGACCCGGATAAGGTCAACAAGAATCCGGACTGGCTTTGCTCCTACTGCAACACGCTCAATCCGGACGACAGCAAATTCTGCTCAGCCTGCGGCGCGTCCCGGGAGGACAGTGAGCTCAATTACTTCCAGAACAAGGAGCGCGAGAAGGAAAAGGCGCAGAAACGGGAAGAAGCGGCCAAACAAGAGACGCATAGCGCCCAGACAAGGTCCGCCGGCAGAAGCCGGCTTCCTTTACTGCTCGGCATTGTAGTGGCCATCGCCTTGCTGATCTACATGAGCATGCCAAAGGCCAGAGGAATCACAGTCGATTCCAAGACCTGGGAGCGTTCCATCTCCATCGAACGCTATCAGGAAGTGGAGGAAAGCAGCTGGACCTTGCCGGAAGATGCCCGGGACGTCCAAGCCCGGGAGGAAATCTACACCTACAACCACATTCTCGACCATTACGAGACGGTGGAGAGGCAGGTGGCCGAGGAAGTTTTTGACGGCTATGACACGGAGATCGAATACAAGGATCTCGGCAACGGCTACTACGAGGAAGTGGAGCATCAAATCCCCCGCTATCGGACGGAGTACCACACGGAGACCTATGAACAACCTGTGTACATCGATGTTCCGGTCTATGACACCAAGTATTACTACAAGGTCATGAAATGGAAGTATGACCGGGACGAGATCACGGAAGGCGCGGACAACGAACCCTATTACGCGGAACTGACGCTTTCCGATACAGAACGGGAGACGGGGCGCAGCGAGCGCTACTGGATCATCTCCGGCAAACACACCTACAAGATTTCCTACGACCTGTGGCAGCAAGTGGAGACAGGCTCCAAGATCAAGGCCACGATTCAGTCCGGCGAGATCCTCAGCCTGGAATAGGAAGAGCCAAAAGCTAGCCCGGAGTAACATAAATCATATCATCGTATCCAAAGAGATCACCACCAAGGTGGTCTCTTTTTGGGCGATAAGCCGGTAAGCGCAGCTCGTGATTGCACGAAGATGCATTTACCGGCCAACGGTCAATCGAGTAGGAGCCCTCCTACTCGATTATAATAGAGGAATGAAGGAAAGACGCCACCCCATCAGAAACTTCATATTAGTACTTTTGACCATCACAGTGATCTACTGGATCGGCATCAATGTCCTTGTCAGCGCCGTCCTGGTGCCGTCGTTTATGGAGCGTTTGCATGCGTTTGACCGGATTGTGGAGCAGAGCTACGCCGAGCAGGTGCAGGAGACGAACCTCCAGAACAACGCAGTCTCCATGAACGTTGTCGGCAACTCCTGGTCCCGAAACCGCAACCCTGAAAATGTCTCCATCCTCTCCACAGATGGATACGAACTGCGCGGCGTGGTCTTTGCGCAGGATAAAAAAGCCCACAACTGGTCCATCCTCCTGCACGGCTACACGGGCAGTAAGGAGATGATGTACGGGTATGCTTATTGGTACTGGCAGCATGGTTACAATGTTTTGGCGCCGGATTTTCGTTGTCAGGGGGAGAGCGAAGGAGATTATATCGGGCTCGGCGCCACAGATAGTGAGGATCTGCTTGGATGGATCGATCTGATCCTGCAGAGGGATCCGGATGCGCGCATTGTCCTGCACGGCCTGTCTATGGGCGCTTCCACAGCGCTGCTTTGTGCCGGCAAAGAAGAGATTCCGCCCAGTGTCGTGGCAGTGATATCAGATTGTGCGTATACAGATGCGTATGCCATGTTTCAGGAGAAGATTGGCAGTTGGTTCCACTTGCCAGCTTTTCCGATCATCGACAGCGCGGAACTGATGATCCGCCTGCGTGCCGGGTACGACCTCAAGGAGACATCGCCGCTCGCGGCGGTCGGGAAGAGCCGGATTCCGACACTGTTCATTCACGGCACGGAGGATCGCATGATCCCGGTGAAGATGTGCCTTCTTCTATACAATGCAGCGGCTTGTGACAAGGAAATCATGATCGTAGATGGGGCCGGACATGCGCAGGCAGCGGAGAGAGATCCGGTGCGATATTTTGACACGGTAGAAGCGTTCCTGGGAAGGCATGTGCGGTGAGCTTCTAAGCATACAAATGCAAGTGCCGTAAATGTGCCAAAATACGATCCCATTACGGCACATTCCCGGCAAACGGAAGATATCCGGATGCAAGTGCCGTAAACGCGCCGGAAAGCCACTCTGTTACGGCACGTTTCCGGCAAACGAGAAGAAAGCAGAAAAAAACGCACAAAAAAGAGGTACCGCCTAACGGCGATACCTCTTTTTAAGTTCAATTCAGATGCTAGTACTTCACACACTTAACTAATTAAGCGTTCTTGAAGTTGAAAGCAGCCTTTCCGGGGAATGTAGCAGCGCAGCCGAGCTCTTCTTCGATTCTGAGCAGCTGGTTGTACTTCTCAACACGCTCGGATCTGGAAGGAGCACCAGTCTTGATCTGGCAGGTGTTCAGAGCAACTGCGAGGTCAGCGATTGTGGTGTCACCAGTCTCACCGGATCTGTGAGAGGAGATTGCTGTGTAGCCAGCCTTGTGAGCCATCTTGATAGCCTCAAGAGTCTCGGATACGGAACCGATCTGGTTGAGCTTGATCAGGATGGAGTTAGCAGCGCCATTAGCGATACCCTTAGCCAGTCTGGTTGTGTTGGTAACGAACAGGTCATCACCTACGAGCTGAACCTTGTCACCGAGTTTCTCGGTCATCTTCTTCCAGCCTTCCCAGTCTTCCTCATCCAGACCATCTTCGATGGAGTAGATGGGATACTTCTCAACGAGCTGTGCCCAGTGCTCGATCAGCTCATCAGTTGTGAAGTCCTTACCGGATTTCTTCTGGTGATAGAAGCCGATGCCCTTAGGGCTCTTCCACTCAGATGCAGCAGCGTCCATAGCCAGGACGAAGTCTTTGCCGGGCTCATAGCCAGCTTCCTTGATCGCCTGAAGGATCAGCTCGATTGCGCCTTCGTCGCCTTCGGGCTTCATGGGAGCGAAACCACCCTCATCACCTACAGCGGTGACATCCTTGTTAGCCTTAAGGATCTTCTGCAGTGCATGGAAAACTTCTGTGCACCAACGAAGGCCTTCCTTGAAGGTAGGAGCGCCAACGGGCATGATCATGAATTCCTGAGTATCAACGGAGCTGTCAGCGTGTGCGCCGCCGTTGAGGATGTTCATCATGGGAACGGGAAGCTTTGTAGCCTGAACGCCGCCAAGGAAACGATACAGCGGGATATCCAGGGAGATAGCAGCAGCTCTTGCAGCAGCGATAGAAACTGCGAGGATTGCATTTGCACCGAGGTTGGACTTGTCAGGTGTGCCGTCAGCCTCGATCATAGCTGCGTCAACAGCATATGTGTCGGAAGCGTCCATGCCGACCAGCTTGGGAGCGATGATCTCGTTGATGTTAGCAACAGCCTTTGTAACGCCCTTGCCGCCGAACTGAGACTTGTCGCCGTCTCTGAGCTCGAGCGCTTCGAACTCACCTGTGGAAGCGCCGCTGGGAGCAGCTCCTCTTCCAACAGTTCCGTCTGCCAGAGTTACCTCTGCCTCAACTGTGGGATTACCTCTGGAGTCGATAATCTGTCTGCCGTACACTTTCTCAATCTGCAAATATTCTTTCATGTGTCCTCCTTTCATATTCGAAACAGGCTCTATGCCTGCAAATGCCATCTCTTTCCGCGCACATATTCGGAAAAAGAATGGAGATGGAATGATAATTAATTCACATCCCACTCACTCAAAATTATAAGGTTTGCATGAAATGATGTCAATTAGTTAATCGCCGAATAGGCATTTTGCCAAAAAATTCAGGATTTTACGCCTTCGCGCTGCAAGTGCAGGCTGTGTGCCGATGATGCCTTGACACTGCAAGCGCAGTCCGTGTGCCGCGAACACTTTTTCATGTAAACCGCAGCCGCAAGCCGCGCGCCTCCGGATCACTTGTTCAGGATCATCCGCACCGCACCGTACATACCCGCGTCGTTGCCGAGCACAGCCAGCTTGAAATCAGACTGTCTGCTGGCATGGAAAGCAGCGGGCGTGTAGTATTTGTGGACCGCGTCGAGCAGGATCTGGCCTGCCTTGGAGACGCCGCCGCCGATGACGACCACGTCGGGATCGATGACGCAGGTGATGTGCGCAATTGCTTCGCCGAGCATCTTGCCGACTTCCTCGACGATCGCGAGGGACATCTCGTCGCCTCTCTTCGCGTAGTCAAAAACGTCCTTGGCCGTAAGCGGATCCAGAGAGCGGAGAGGCGTGTCTGCGCTGAGGTCAGCGGCGAGCGCACGTTTTGCCAGTCTCACTACGCCGGTCGCGGAGCCGTACTGCTCCAGGCACCCCTTCTTGCCGCAGCCGCAGGTCTCCGGCTCGTCGTCGCGAACCTTCATATGGCCGATCTCACCGGCTGCGCCGTGGGCGCCGGGCAGGATTTTGCCATTCAGAATGATGCCGCCGCCTACGCCCGTACCGAGGGTGACCATGACAACATTGGGATGGCCCTTGCCGCCGCCGTTCCACTGCTCGCCGAGCGCTGCGACGTTGGCGTCGTTGCCGACCTCAACCGGCACGCCGCTCAGAAGAGAGGAGAGCTGGCCGCGCACATCGAGGACGCCCCATCCGAGATTGACGCACTTGTTGACGACGCCGTCTGCCAGAACGGGTCCGGGAACGCCGACGCCGACGCCTTCGAGATCGTTGAGAGAGAGATTCTTCTCATAAAGTTTCTTGGAAATCGCACGCGCGATATCCGGAAGGATCATCTCGCCGTTGCCTTCCTTGCGGGTGGGAATCTCCCAGTGATCGAGAAACTTGCCCTCGGTTGTAAAAAATCCGATCTTAACAGTTGTGCCGCCAATGTCGACACCAAATGCATATGGTTTCATAATGATGTGATACCTCCTAACCCCCTGTTTTATCAGTGCGATTCCACAGCATTTGCGCGTATGCACACTGTGAAACAGAATCTATGATTATATAGAGTAATCGTAACATAAAATGACCGGTCTTGCTATAAGACCGGTCAAATCTATTGTGCACTTATCTATTGCTTACTTATGGTAGAGCTTGTTGCTCTCGTAATGGGGCTCGCAGGTCAGGTTGACGCCGAGCTTCTTGAATACGCCGGAATCGATCTGGGAGAGAATGACGGAGGAGTGGACTTCCAGACCTTTCAGGTGCTCCAGCTGGTCGATGGCCGCCTTGGCATTGGGATCTGTGACGCCCGCAATTGCCAGCGCGATCAGCAGTTCGTTCAGGTGCAGGAGCGACGTGTGGTCGCTGCCGAGGTGGTCGATCTTCATGTCCATGATCGGCGCGATGATCTGGGGGCTGATCAGTTTGACCTGATCGGCGACGCCCGCCAGCTTCTTGAGCGCATTGAGAAGAAGCGCGGAAGAAGCGCCGAGCAGTTCTGATGTTCTGCCTGTCAAAATCGTGCCATCCGCCATCTCCATCGCAGCGGCGGGGGCGCCGGTTTTCTCAGCGTTGAGATTGGCCGCCATGACGACGGGGCGCTCGGAGATCTCGATGCCGGACTTCTTCATGAGGAGCTCAATCCTGTGAACAGGCTCGTCGCCGGCGTTGCCTTTTCTGAATTCGCACTGCGCGTCGTAGTAGCGGCGGATGATCTCCTGGCGGGCCGCTTTGCGGCAGGCGTTGTCGTCGCTGATGCAAAGGCCAACCATGTTGACGCCCATATCGGTGGGTGATTTATATGGAGAAGAGCCGTAGATCTTCTCGAAAATCGCGTTCAGAAGAGGGAAGACCTCCAGATCGCGGTTGTAGTTGACGCAGGTCTTGCCATAGGCCTCCAGGTGGAAATGGTCAATCATATTGATGTCGTCCAGATCCGCGGTAGCTGCCTCATAGGCCAGGTTGACCGGGTGATTGAGCGGCAGGTTCCATACAGGGAAGGTCTCGAACTTGGCGTAGCCGGCCTTCACGCCGCGGCGGTTCTCGTGATAGAGCTGGGAGAGGCAGGTCGCCATCTTGCCGCTTCCGGGACCAGGCGCCGTCACAACGACGAGAGGTCTTGTGGTCTCGATATAATCATTGCGGCCGTATCCCTCTTCGCTGACAATCAGCGGGATGTCGGCGGGATAGCCGGCGATCGGATAGTGGCGGTAGACCTTCAGGCCCAGGGACTGGAGCTTTTTCTCGTACGCAACAGCGGAGGGCTGGTTGGCGAAGCGGGTCAGAACGACGCTTCCGACGTAGAGACCGTGGCTTGTGAAGGCGTCCACAAGGCGGAGCAGATCCTCGTCATAGGTGATGCCGAGATCGCCGCGGACCTTGTTCTTCTCGATGTCGGCCGCGTTGATCGCGACGACGATTTCGGCTTGGTCCTTGAGCTCGCAGAGCATTGTGATCTTGGAGTCGGGCTCGAAGCCGGGAAGCACGCGGGACGCATGATAGTCGTCAAAGAGCTTGCCGCCGAATTCCAGATAGAGCTTTCCGCCGAATTTGCTGATTCTCTCTCTGATATGTTCGGACTGTGTTTTGAGATACTTATTATTATCAAATCCGATATGCATGATGATCCCCTCCGTTCCGGATGCGCTGTGGTCTGAAAAAACAACTAACGAGTATTATATCCTATCTCATTTTCATAGGAAATGATTTTTTCAAGATTTTGGGGCAAGGATTCTCGGTGATTCAATCTCCGAGAGGAATTGCCCTTTTTTCTATTGTTTTATAGTTTTATCTATACCCATTATATC
>ONNQ01000048.1 GCA_900319245.1 uncultured Lachnospiraceae bacterium
ACAGACGCCGCTTGCAATGTCGTCCGCAGCAGCCGCAGGATTGACTTGTACTTCCTCTGTCTCAGCTGTTTCAACAGATTCCTCGTCTGTGACGCCTTCGACAGACTCCTCCGAGTCATCCTCGTCAAAATCCTCCTCGTCGGAAGGCTCAGCAACTTCCGCTTCGTCCGAGGTCGCGCCGGTCCCCTCTTCGTCAGAATTGACGCCGGGCTCTTCCGTACCGGCAGGCGCTGCGGTGACTCCGCTGTCAGACTCTTCTCCGCCAGAAGGCGCAGAAGGATCTTCATTGCCGGTATTCGCTGCGGGCTCTTCCCCGTCAGAAGCCGCGGCAGGGTCATCCTCATCAGGTTCCGTGACAGTTACATCTTCATTTGAAGTTGTTTCTGTCTCCGTTTCGTCCTGCAGCGCAGCCGCATTCGCCTCTCCCGCGAATGCATACGCCGGCATAAGGGAAGTCGTCATTGCCGCGCAAAGCAATAGTGTCAGAAGTCTCTTTTTCATGGTGTACCTCCGGTTTGTAATTAATAATGACTTTAAAGCCCGGAAAGGATAGCAGGCAGTTCTTTTCGCGCTTATCAGTTCCCATTATAATACGCATTTTTTAATTATCCATTCAGATGTGATCAAAGAGCAATACATTGACCCAAAAAAAGGATTGTTCGCATTTCCGCGAACAATCCTTTTCAACTTTTTGATCACAATTCAATTACAGTCTTCCATTACAACCGATCATTCATCAGATTCTTCCAAAATCCCCGTCTTCTTCAGGACTTCCGTCACATCAGCGACCGGAATAATGGTCAGCTTATCTTTCACTTCCTGCGGCACTTCGTCCAGGTCGTCCTCGTTTTCCGCGGGGATGAAGACTGTCTGAATGCCTGCTCTAGAAGCCGCCATCAGCTTCTCCGGCAGTCCGCCGATCGGGGTCACTACGCCGCGCAGCGAGACTTCACCGGTCATCGCGATCGTAGGTGCCACAGCATTGCCCGAGACCAGGGACGCCAGCGCCGTTGTCATCGTGATTCCCGCGGAAGGTCCGTCCTTGGGAACCGCGCCTTCCGGCACGTGGATGTGCAGGTCGTTCTCCTCGAACAGGGATACCTTGTCCGGGAACATGGATTTGACCAGGCTCACCGCAATCTGCACGGATTCCTTCATGACGTCGCCCAACTGTCCGGTCACCGTGAACTTGCCGCTGCCCTTTGTGAACAGCGTCTCAATGAACAGGATCTCGCCGCCCGCTGCCGTCCATGCCAGGCCTGTCACGATGCCGGGCTTCTTTTCTGCCAAAACACGGTCGTGCCTGATCGGTTTCGCGTCCAGCATCTCGCGCAGGTTCTCTTCTTTGACGACGATCGGATCACCGTTGACAGGCACGGCTGCCGCCGATGTCGAAACATCAGTCTGTCCATCTGCCTGATCAGCGGATTCCTCAACACTATCTGCTGCTTTCGTCTTGGCCGCCTCGGCTTTCGCCGCCGCCACGGCCGCCTCTCCAATCTTCTTGGACACCTCCACCGCCGCGGATCTGCACAGCGTATCCAGCCGCTTGCGCAGGCCGCGCACGCCGGATTCCATGGTGTAGTTGTCGATGATCTTGCGGATGATCTCATCCGGGATCACGATCTGCTCTTCCGTGATTCCCATGGCCTTCATAGACTTGGGGAGCAGGTGCCGCTTGGCGATCTGGAACTTGTCGGACGCCGTATAGCCTGTGAAACGGATGACTTCCATTCGGTTCAGCAACGGCTCCGGAATCGTGTCCAGAGAGTTGGCCGTGCAAATGAACAGCACGTCGGACAGATCGTACGGCACATTCATGTAGTGATCTGTGAAAGTGCCGTTCTGCTCGGGATCGAGCACCTCCAGCAGTGCACTGGCCGGATCTCCGTTATAGGAGATGCCCAGCTTGTCAACTTCGTCCAGTACCATGACCGGATTGGAGACGCCGCTCTTCTTGATGCCGTCCATGATCCTGCCCGGCATAGCGCCAATGTAGGTTCTGCGGTGACCGCGGATGTCCGCCTCGTCCCGCACGCCGCCAAGGCTGACGCGCACATATTTTCTGTGGAGCGCTTTCGCGATGCTCTGTCCGATACTGGTCTTGCCGGTACCCGGTGCGCCGACAAACAGCAGGATCGAGCCCGCCTGCTCCTTTTTGAGATTCATGACCGCGATCTGCTGGATAATACGCTGTTTGACCTTGCCAAGTCCGAAATGATCCTCCTCAAGGACAGCTTCCGCCTCGGACAAGTCAATGTTCTGCATCTGTTCCTTCTTCCAGGACAGACCTGTGACAAAATCCAGATAGTCGTAAAGCATTCCCGCTTCCGTACCGCCGTTGCTCTCCTGCTTGAGACGGTTGAGCACCTTGAGCGCTTCGCCCTTCGCGGTCTCGTTCATGCCCGCCTCTTCGATCTTGAGCTCGAACTTGCGGATGTCCGACACCTTCTCGGGGTGCATCTCGTCGAGTTCGCGCTGCAGAAGCTCCATCTGTTTTTTGATGGCTGATTCCTTGTAGATCTTCTGGTAATCCTCCTGCTGCGCGCTGGCGGCCTGCGTAGTCACCTTGGAGACCTCCATGAACTCGTACACAGCCTTTTCCAGAAGCTCCAGCCTCTTATTGGCGCTGTCCTCGGCCAAAATACTGAACTTTTCCTCCGCGCTCATCTTAAACCAGATGGACATAGCCACTGCGATCTCGCTGATGGAGTGGAACTGTTCCAGATACCCCATGGCCTGCTGGCCCCATTCAAAACCCTGCCAGCTCTCTTTGAGGTTCTCCTTGAGCTTTTCAAAGTGCTGCATTGCGTTGCTCTCGTCGATCTCGTCTGTGTCAGGCCTTCTTGAAACCGTCAGGTCGATCGTGTGATCAGGGTTGATCCCGATGATGTCAAGATTGACGCGGCCCACCGTCCGGATCACCACATAGCCTTCCGGATTTACTTCGTTGACATAACCGGTCACGCCGATGGGATAGAAGCTCTCCTCCGTCATATCCTTCCGATGCTCCTCTTTTTTGCACGAAAGGAGCACGACACGGTCGTTGACCTCCGCATATCTGCGTGCGAGATGCCTGTACTGATCTTCCTTGAGATAGATGTTGGCATCGGGCACGAGCAGTAAATTATATATAGGAATAACTACCATTTTCTTGCATTGCCCTCCATAATTGTCAGCACTCCATTCTGTCGAGTGCTAATCGCATTGTAAAAAATATGGCTTCACCGGGAAGCCGTCCCCCTTGACACTTGTCAAGGATTTGTTATGCTAGATAGTAGCATCTGCCTTTACAGTTGTCAAGTTTGTTTATAATGTTTTCACATTTTGGAGCCCCTATGTACGAAGGATGTAACAAAACCGCGCTGACCTCCCAGTCCGCCATTGCGGAAGCGCTTCTTAATTTAATGAAGGAAAAGCCCTATTCCAAGATCAGCGTCAGCGAGATCTGTAAGCGCGCGGGCGTCTCCAGACAGACCTTCTATACCCTGTTTGAATCCAAGGGCAATGTGATCGCCTACGAGCTCGAGCGCAAATACTGCTTTCGCCCCGACGAACATGCCTGCTGCCGCATCTCCATGTCCATGGAGCATATTTGCCATGCCTACAGTTTCTACATCACTGAGATGGAGGACATCCTTACGCTGCTTGTCAACAACGATATTATGTATTTGATGCAGGACAGCCTGTATCGCTCTTTCCTCTCATCCGAGTGCTATCTCTCCGATTATTCCAGCCAGGACCGCATCTATGCCGCCGATTTTCTTGCCGGCGGTCTTACCGGCGTTGCCCGCAATTACGTCATGCAGGGCAATACCACCTCCCGCGAGCACCTCGAGGACATTCTCTATTCCCTTTTCAGCGGTTCCTTCTTCCGCTGATTCCTTCGTCATGCCCCTTTTCAGTCGCTCCCTCCTCTTCTGATGTATTCGTCATTTTCAACAACTTTTAAACGTCTCTTCATCCGCTCTTATAAATTTTTTCCAAATTTTTAGGATTCCATCATTTACGGATTGGTCAGAATGGCATACAATAGACTTAGATTTTTGTGGCAATGTTTACGCACGCACATTGCCTCGAAATAAGCAATGAAACTACAGATAAGGGAGGTTCTCTATGAAGCAAATTGAAATGTTAGCTATGATCCTGGCCGGTGGCCGGGGAAGCCGCCTGCTCGACCTTACCAAATACCGCATCGTCGATTTCCCGCTCAGCAACTGTGCAAACAGCGGTGTTGACGTAGTTGGTGTTTTGACACAGTATGAGTCCGTACTGCTCAACAGCTATGTTGCGAAGGGCGGTCTGTGGGGACTTGACACCAAGGACAGCGGTGTCTTCGTTCTTACACCCCGTGAGAAGGCTGATGCAGGCCTCGACGTATATCGCGGAACAGCTGACGCGATTTCTCAGAATATCGATTTCATCGACACCTACAATCCGAAATACCTGCTGGTACTCTCCGGCGACCACATCTACAAGATGAACTATGACAAGATGCTCGACTTCCACAAGGAACAGGGCGCAGCAGCTACCATCGCTGTTATGCCTGTTTCCATGAAGGAGGCATCCCGCTTCGGTATCATGATCACGGACGAGAACGACAAGATCATCGATTTCGAAGAAAAGCCCGCTCATCCTCGCAGCACCCTGGCTTCCATGGGTATCTACATCTTCGATTGGAAGAAGCTGCGTGAGATCCTTGTTAAGGATATGGTTGATCCTGATTCCGCACATGACTTCGGCAAGACCATCATTCCTACACTGATGAACAACGGCGAGAAGCTCGTTGCTTTCAAGTTCGAAGGATATTGGAAGGATGTCGGAACCATCGATTCTCTGTGGGAAGCCAACATGGACCTTCTCGACGAGAACTGCGATCTCAACCTCGACGATCCCACATGGAAGATCTACACCGAGGACGCTGTCGCTCTTCCCGCATATATCGGACCCGACGCTTCGATTGACCGTGCTTATATCACACAGGGTACGAGCATTGACGGAACTGTTAAGAATTCCGTAATCTTCACCGGCGCTACAGTAGGCAAGGGTGCACAGATTATTGATTCTGTTCTTATGCCCGGCGTAAGTGTCGGCGATGGCGCAGTGGTTACCCGCGCACTGGTTGCTGACGGTGTCAAGATCGGTGCAGGCGCAGTGGTTGGCAGCGCAGACAGTGCTGAGATCACTCTGCAGGCCAGCGATATTTAAGGGGGTGCACAATAATGGCTAAAGCTTTTGGTATTATCACATCATCCGCGGAGCACAAGGTAGACGGTCTTCAGGATTACCGTCCTATCGGCAGCTTCTCCTTCCTGGGAAGATATCGTGTTATTGACTTCCCTATTTCCAACCTGAGCAACAGCGGCATTATCAACCAGCAGGTTTATATTGCCAGCAAGGCTCGTTCCCTGGTCGCTCACATCGGAACAGGCCGTCACTACAACATCAACTCCAAGCGCGGAAGAATCCAGCTTCTTCTTCCCCCTGAGCAGAAAGTAAACGCGATCTACAACACCAACATCCAGGCTATGTACGAGAACCTTGAGTATATCAAGAGACAGTCTCAGGAATACGTTGTGATCGCTCCCAGCTGCATGGTATTCAGACAGGATTATGATGCTCTTCTTCAGGGCCACGCTGCTTCCGGCGCTGACATCACAGCTCTGTATCACACCGTTCATCATGCGAAGAGCGGCTATGAGACCTGCCATATCTTCGATATCGCAGACGACAAGGTTAACGCGATCCGCCGCAACCTGGGTGACGAGGATGTACGCGCGATCTCCATGGAGTCCTTCGTTATGAAGAAATCCCTGCTGATCAAGCTGATCGGCGAGGCAAGAGCAATCTCTTCCATGTACAATCTGTCTGACGTCATCAACGCCAAGATCGGCGATCTGAATGTACGCGCAGTTGAGCACTTCGGTTACTTCGGACCGATCACCAGCCTCAAGAGCTACTACGATGCCAACAAGCAGCTTCTCAATCCTGCAAAGGCAGCTGAGCTCTTCACACCTGACTGGCCGATCTATACAAGAACCAATGATTCCTGCCCCAGCCAGTATTATGATGAAGCAGAGGTCAAGAACTCCCTCATCTCCAACGGCTGTGAGATTCGCGGCACAGTTATTGATTCCGTGATCAGCCGCGGTGTTGAGATCGGCAAGGGCTCCGTAGTGAAAGGCTGCTACATCGCAGCTTACACCAAGATCGGCGAGAACGTTTATCTTGAGAACCAGGTTGTTGACAAATATGTCACGATCGATCACGAGAACAAGATCGTCGCTCCTGCAGAGGATCCCGGATACGTCAAATACATGGATACTCTTTGATTAACAGTCATTTTGTAGATTTTTTGTCAAAGTAGTGAGGGCATTCTTTTCTTTTGCCCCCTCGTCCAGTATAATAAATGAGTACAATCTGCCCGGTGCGTACGGCGCCGGGCAGACAATTAGGTATTATCATCAAGGAGGAAATTAAAATGTTAGTATCTGCAAAAGAAATGACAGCTGCTGCAAGAGCTGGCCACTATGCAATCGGTGCGTTCAACCTCAATAACCTTGAGTGGACGAAGTCTGTTCTGAAGGCTGCTCAGGAGTGCAATGCTCCCGTTATCGTACAGTGCTCTGAAGGCGCTGGAAAGTACATGGCAGGATACAAGACTGTTGTTGATATGGTCAACGACGTGATCGATTCCCAGGGCATCACTGTTCCCGTAGCCCTTCACCTTGATCACGGCTCATACGAAGGCTGCCTGAAGTGCATCGACGCTGGTTTCTCCAGCATCATGTTCGACGGCTCTCACTTCTCCATCGAGGAGAACATTGCGAAGACCAAAGAGCTGGTTAAGCTTGCTCACGAGCACGGCATGTCCATCGAGGCAGAAGTCGGCGGCATCGGCGGCGAGGAAGACGGCGTTGTATCCCAGGGCGAGTGCGCAGATCCCGATGAGTGCAAACTGATTGCTGATCTCGGCGTAGATTTCCTTGCTTGCGGTATCGGCAACATCCACGGCAAATATCCCGCAAACTGGGCTGGCCTTCGTTTCGACGTTCTTGAGGCAATCAAGGACAAGGTTGGCGATATGCCTCTCGTTCTTCACGGCGGTTCCGGAATCCCCACAGAGATGATCCAGCAGGCTATCAAGCTCGGCGTTTCCAAGGTTAACGTTAACACTGAGTGCCAGATCGCTTTCGCAGAAGCAACCAGAAAGTACATCGAAGCTGGCAAGGATCTCGAAGGCAAGGGCTTCGATCCTCGTAAGCTCCTCGCTCCCGGCGCAGCTGCAATCGTTGAGTGCGTAAAAGAGAAGATCGTGATCTTCGGTTCCGACAACAAGGCTTGAAACGAATCCCTTATCAACGCATGATTTCATGCAAAGTAAAAGAGGCCGCCTGAAAAGGCGGTCTCTTTTTATGCATATAGGTGGGGTCGTACCCCTACGTTTTACTTCTCTACATGTGTCTCCAGCATCTCTGTCTGGAAAACTCTCTGATAGATATCGGTCAGCCTCCCGCCGAACACAAGATCGCACTCGCCAAATGGCGCATCGCTGACAGCGACTTGATGATCGTTCAGAATGATCACCTTTTTGCCATAAGTGTCTGTCTTTACCAGATGTCCCTCGTTGTCATAGAAGTCGAACAGGAACTGCAGCGTGTCACCGGCTTCCAGTGTCTTCATTCCTTTGGCCATAAATGAAAGCGGTTGGTCCATATATTCATATCCGATGATATGTGCATCTGTGGGCTGCTCCAACGGATCTTTTACAGGATCGCACTCTATGTAGATCTCGATTTCTGTATTACCGTTCAGCATCGCTCTGGTCTTACCGGAGAAGATTGTCCCTTCCTCCGTCTCTCTGGCCTTGTCCGCATTGTAAGCAATCAGCGCACCCCCAATATGCGGCCACGAATTATCCAGCGCCACCATCGGATTGCCGTTTTCATCCAATGCGCCGATGTGGTCGTGGCCAAGATCCATACGCCCCTCTTCTGTCAGCATATAGACGCCGACCTGCATGTCCACGATGTTCTTCCACACCTCGTCCGGAAGATCAACCCGATAGCCTGCGCCTGTGTCCACGAGAGGAATGTCAATAAAAGCGTCTGCCGTGTCATACTCCTCAAACCCCTTTACATACCAGGGCTCCTTTGTATAATCGATTCCCAGTGCACTTAAAAACGAATTGTTGCTTATCACTTTCGCCTGCTGACTCGCCATGATGCTGAAATAATCGTTGCACATGGATTTTTTGGCATCCAGCCCCATTGCCGTCAACTGGTTATAGGTCGGCGTGTAGTCACTGATTATTTTGGTCGGGAAGCAGAATGCCAGTCCGTTTACGCCTGTTGCGGAATTTGCGTTGCGAACGACCACGCAAGCCCTGATCGCATCGATCAGCTCTTCATACTGCGCATCGGTCATGATCTCATTTTTGTAATCCATATCTGCCAGTATGCACAGATAATCGATCAGATCGATCTGCGAATCTCCATTAAATGTATAGGCGTCGGATGCAGCGATCGATATGTTCGCATAGTTTTCAGGGCTCTTTGCAATCGCCCTTTTCTCACTTTCAAAGAGAGTGTCCAGCTTCTGATGCGCGGTCGCCATATACGTCATGTCAACAAGTGACAGCGTGGACATTGTATCCGCTTCGCCATGCTTTCGCACAGAATTGTACGGATCGAATCCGGCTATCATGCGTGTGCCAAATTCCTCTGTGGAAATGCCCGGATTCTGGGCAAGTGCGGTGAATCCCGGCGTGTAATTCCATCCATATCCGCTCTCCGATTCCTCCGACGCAAGGAAATAGTCTGCGTATGGCTCCAGTCCGTAAACGAGGTCAAAATCCTGCATCAGGCAAGTATCAAATCCAATCAAATCAAACCGCACGCCGCTATCCCTGACTGCTTCTACAATTTCGCCGGAAGGCATTTCTTCCTCGTTGTCCGCTCTCTTGTTGAGCTGCTCAGAGCCATACCCATGGGCAAGGCCACCGCCGTGATCCCACAAAACCAGCATATAGCGGTCTGCGGGATAGTTCTCCTTTGTCCAGCGAATGAAGTCTTCCAGAGACTCTTTTTCCGTCATACAGGTGGTAGGAGCAAGATCCAGTACCTTCTCTATTTTGCCATCGCTGACCGTATAGCGGGCGTAAGAGCCATCCTTCATGCCTCTCGTAAACATGCGCTCTGCAGCTCCCATTTCAAGTACGACCGTCAATCCAGGACCCTGTTTGGTCGCATTCCTGATCTGCTCAATATTGATCGACGCCAGTCCTCTGTCCGACTCCAGGTCTGTTGCAACCACATACTCCATGACGACAACGCTCTTGTCACCGGCGTGGTCGGGATAGAAATAGTCTCTCTCACGCTCTGCCGAGGCCGTCTGGACCGCTTCCGTGTCCATGACATCTTCACGGCGCACGACAGGCCCCTGCTCCGTGATATTGCCCATCTCCTCATTCGCGTCTTTGATCAGATACTCGACAAGCGGTCTGGGCATATTCTCCCTGATTGAGAGAAGACCAACGACAAAGACCAGCACCCCAAGTTCCGCGGCAGAAATCAGAAAGACCGTGGCGTTTAATATGTAATGGACCCATTTGGGCGCCTGATGAATCATAAACGTCGGTGCTGTAAACTGCGCTTTGCCAAAACCCAGATATAGAAGGCACGGAAACGGAAACAGCACAGTGAGAATTTGAAAGAGAAGGCCCATGTTGAAGGATTTGCTGATCCTCCAGTTCAGCCTCGCAAGATAAATGCTGTACACCACAATACCGGCCAGCCAGAAAATATATCGAAAGAAAGAACGGGGTCCCACATAATAAGCGGCCGCCAGAAACAACCCGGTTGCCAGGACCGGCTGATAGAAGGATCGCATGCTGGCAAAGAGGACCTTGGACATCCTCCACTCCGCCGCAACCGGCACAATGGCATAGCCTTTCTCCGCGCCCATTTTTCGGATGATTCCGTAGTATGCCAGGGCATACAGCGCCCATAGCCCGATCATTGTTGTTATAGAACCTGTAAAGAAAAAGGGAATCATGAATCTCCTCCTGCAGGGGGCATGTCCTATCTATATCAGTGTACCTTCCAATTCTCGATCCACTGCTTGACAAGCCCGATCCACTGCGCAGCCGTCGTATCGTACATGCGCTTCTCCGACCTTGTCCGCCAATCCGCAAGGCTCAGCCCATGCATATCGCCCGGGAACACATGGTATTCCACCGACTTATGCGCCTTCATCAGCGCCGTGGCAAAATACAGCGAATTCTCAATCGGCACAGAGTCGTCGTAGGTCGTGTGCCAGATAAAAGCCGGCGGCACATCCTTCATGTCCTGCATCTCCAGCGACATCCTGGAAAGCCATTCCGAATCCTGGCTTCGCTCCTCTCCCAAAAGTGCCACAAAAGAATCCCGATGCGCATGCTCTCCGGAACTGATGACCGGATAGGCCAGGATCAGTCCGTTCGGCTTGATCTGCTCTGCCGTCAGTTCAATCCCATTCTCCCTGCGGATCTGCGCATACCATTCCGTGTTCCAGAACACGCCGAGGGAAGCCGCCAGATGCCCGCCTGCAGAGAATCCCAGCACGGCGATCCGCTCCGGATCGATGGCCCACTTGTCCGCATTGCTCCGCAAATACGCCACCGCTTTGGACAATTCCATGAGTGCGGTCGGAAACTCGGCCGGCGCACAGGAGTACCGGAGCACCGCCGTATGATATCCCATCGCGTTAAACTGCATCGCGACAATCTCCGCCTCTCTGTCCGATGTAAACCGATAGCCGCCCCCGGGGCAGACCACAATAAGCGGGCGCTCCTGAATCAGGAACTTGGGCGTGATATCCAGCAAAAAGGTTTCCAGGTAGGTGTCCGGGAGTGTACCGGGCACGCGGATCTCTTCTCTGACAATATTGTGAATCATACTAATCTCCATTTCATAGCGCTCAATGCGACGCGGCGCCCACTCTGTAAATAGCAGCCATTAGATCGTCTTTATAATTCGTTCTGTTCTCCATTCTACCACACTCATCCATGCTTCTGACGACATTTGACTACAATTCATGGTATACTGACGGAAGATTCATAGTAGAAAGGATGAACGATCCATGGGTATTTTTGATGCATTGTTTCACAGACCCGATATCAACGCCGCCGTCGACGAATACAGGAACACTCCCGGCGCCTACCTCATAGATGTCAGAACCGGCCCCGAATACGAGGCCGGCCACATCGAAGGCAGCATCAACGTTCCGCTGCACAGTGTTCACTTTATCGTCAATCATGTCCACGACATTGACGCGCCCCTCTACGTCTACTGCCAGAGCGGCGCCCGCTCCGGGCAGGCCACCTCTATGTTCAAGGAGATGGGCTTCAAAAACGTGAAGAACATTGGCGGCGTCAACCGCTACAAAGGAAAACTGGTGCGCTGAGAGGCGCACCGTTTTACTCTCTGCACTGCTGCGCAGCATCAGGCCAGGCGATCTCTCACATCGGGTCCATCCTCACGCCGAATACACCCTCACAAAGTACCCCGTCCCCGACGTCTCCTCCTCGTCGTAGTTTCCGTACATCATTCCCTGCAGGGACTGGTCCAGGATCTCATGATAGCCACATTTCTCGAGCATCTGGCGGTTCCGGGCCAGCGCGTCCGCGTCCTCCACGATCTCCCCATCCAAATCCGCAAACGGCATCGGCGATACCCCCACCGCGCGGATCGCAATGTGCAGCGTATGTGCAAGGATCTGATCCAGATGGGTGAGAAGATAGCTCGCAATTCCTCTTCTCCGATACTCCGGCTCCACAAACACGCCCTGGATGTATCCGGAAAAGCCCTGCTTGTCCATCCACTCCGCCGTCTTGCTGCACAGCTCCGGGCAGTCGTTAAAAGCTTCTGCCAGCGCGACTTCCCCCCGCCCCATCGGATCCGCCACATTGAGAATGTCCATAGCACTTCGGTAGACCAGATTCTCGTCATAGAGTTTTCCCCAGAGCTTGGCGCACTGCGCGCCTCTGCACCACATGGTCACATTGAAATTCATGCCATAGTAGTCATTGGCTTCTTCATTTTCCTGCGGCGTCAGCTCCAACTGAAAGGAATCATATTCCATCCTGGTGGAGTGCACTTTCAGACTGTAGATCTCTCGTTCCATTTTATCCTTCCTCACGCTTCCCTCTTCACGCTTTGTGGCTGTATTTTGACAAATACATAGTTATTGTGTTGTTTATACGATTTTCTGTGCTATAATGGCGCTTGGCTTAACAGAGAATTTACATATTAAAAGGAGAATTACACTTGGCATCCAACACTCCCAGAGAAAACAAAATGGGCGTCATGCCCGTCAAGCAACTCATCATCAGTATGGCGCTTCCCATGATGATTTCCATGCTGGTGCAGGCCCTCTACAATGTTGTGGACAGTATTTTCGTAGCAAGACTTGGTCAAGACGCGCTCTCCGCAGTCACCTATGCTTTCCCCCTGCAGAACCTCATGATCGCGGTCGGTTCCGGTACCGGCGTCGGTATGAACGCGCTGCTCTCCCGTTCCCTCGGTGAGAAGCGCTTCGACAGGTCCGATGCGGCCGCCAATATGGGCGTCTTCCTGACCTTCTGCAGCTTTATCGCTTTCCTGCTGTTCTCGATCTTCGGTTCCCACTGGGCGCTCTCCGTGCAGCTCAAGTCCAGCGCGGATACCGCCGCAGCCGCCGAAATCATCAAAAACGGCCACGCATACCTCTCCATCGTCACAGGCATGTCGCTTGGCCTCTTCTTCCAGATGAACTTCGAGAGACTCCTGCAGTCCACGGGCCGCACACAGCTGAGCATGATCAGCCAGACCACCGGTGCGATCATCAACATCATCTTTGACCCGATCATGATCTTCGGCCTCTTCGGCTTCCCCAAGCTCGGCGTTGCCGGCGCAGCGTATGCCACAGTTCTGGGCCAAAGCATTGCTGCCATCCTGGGTCTGATCATGAACCTCAAGTTCAACCCGGATATCCACCTGAGCTGGAAGAGCATCCTGAAGCCTCAGGGCGATATCATCAAACAGATTTATTTTGTCGGCGTGCCGTCCATCCTCATGATGTCCATCGGTTCCATCATGACCTACGGCATGAACATGATCCTGACCGTATTCTCGACAACTGCGACCGCAGTCTTCGGCGTCTATTTCAAGCTGCAGAGTTTCTTCTTCATGCCGGTCTTCGGTCTCAACAACGGACTGATTCCTGTTTTGGCCTATAACTACGGCGCACGGAGAAAAGACCGCATCGACGAGGCGCTCAAGTTCTCCTTCAGTGTGGCGATTGGCATCATGCTGATGGGCACGCTGATCATGCACTTGTTCCCGGCGCAGCTTCTGCGCCTGTTCAATGCGGACTCCGCCATGCTGGAAATCGGCGTTCCGGCGCAGAGAATCATCAGTCTCTGCTTCCCGTTAGCAGCCATGGGCATCATCTCCGGCTCCATCTTCCAGGCCTTCTCGCAGAGCATCTACTCGCTGATCATCTCCCTGGGAAGACAGCTGGTCGTCCTGCTGCCCGCCGCCTGGCTCCTCTCCAAGACCGGCGATGTCATCAATGTCTGGTGGGCCTTCCCCATCGCAGAAGGCGTCTCCGTCGTCCTCTCCTTCATCTTCTTCAGGAAGATCTACGGCTCCGTCGTGAAGCCGCTGGAGGAGAAGAAGCAGTGAGTGGGTTGCGGCGCAGGCCGGGTCTGATACGGCATCATCCTACTCGATTCTACTTCCAAGGTCTCCCAGCGAGACATATCCATCACCCATTTCATTGCGGGTGAACAGATCCAAACGATGCACCTGCAGCGCGAAACGCGGTAATTCATGACCATAGGACCGGAACATCTCTCCAAAGAGTTGTTCCGGTTTTAAATTGTCACCGACACTGCAGCAAAGGCGGAGGTAGACGGAGGTGGATTCTGCAGAAGTATCTTTATCATGAATCTTCATATCGTAGATCCATTCTCGCATATCGACTTCTCTGGTGCCCTTCTTGGTTTCCTTCACCCAGGGAATGCTCTCTCTACTGCAGAATTCCTGCAGTGCAGACTTCCAATCCCAGTCCGGCTCGAATCCTTCCCGGAACCAGACTTCATAGTCTGCGGCGGCCACAATTGTCATGGCCTTCATTTTTTTGCCGCCGTCCACTTCGCGAAAGTCCAGAATCTCCAGCCCCTCACACATATGCTCGCCAAGCAGGCTCATGGCCTTGTCTGTCGTGATCGGCGTCTCCAGCTCAATATCCATGTACTCCGCGCTGCTCGTGGGCCCGACGCCCAGCGGCATGGCAAAGGACATGACCATCCTCTGGTGCATTCCCTCGTCGTACTTAACAGGAATTTCTGTGCGCCTGACGGCGCTCTGCAAATATCGCATCAGCTCCAGATGTCCAATGAACTTCATGGGGCCGTATTTGGCAAATTTAACTCTGACTCGCAAAGATTTGTCTCCTTTTGGTTGTAAATCCTATTTATGTAGGGGTCAACTTACCCATGACTAAAGTCACGGGCTTGTGCCTGCCCTGCGGTCAGACAGCGTCATACGACGCCTTCCGCATTAGGCTGTTTGCTTAGTCCGTACAGGTACGGGTGGCGGCACATTGCCGGGACGGTTGACTGCGCCCCACCGCATCAGGACATGCCT
>ONNQ01000047.1 GCA_900319245.1 uncultured Lachnospiraceae bacterium
TGCGTGACATGATGAATCCTCCTTTAAGATCAGCTATATCATAACATTGATCACAGGGGATGTCTCATTTCAACTTGAGCTATTTATATACTAATATCAGAACGACTGAAGAAGAGGGTGAGCATTATGCGGTCATAGATCATGAGATTGTGTGGCATGGCGGGATTAACTTACTTGGGAAAGAAGATGCTTGGGATAATTTGATCCGGGTAAGAAATAGACAAGCAGCGGTGGAACTGCTCGAAATCTCTCAT
The DNA here is from genome assembly GCA_900319245.1 of uncultured Lachnospiraceae bacterium. Classification (GTDB taxonomy): domain Bacteria; phylum Bacillota; class Clostridia; order Lachnospirales; family Lachnospiraceae; genus CAG-791. The sequence continues at coordinate 255 of ONNQ01000047.1, forward strand.
AATATGTTATGCAAATAAGATCCGCACACTAGTGTTGTAGCAAAGCCGGTTTTAGGTATATGGTAGTAAGAATTACCTAATCTTTCAGAACCATGAGGGCCTGAAAACCTTATAGTCAATATATCGAGGAAATTGAAATGAACCAGATTATACAATCATTGATGGACAGGAAGTCGGTGCGTTCCTTCACGGAGCAGGAAATACCGGAAGATATTGTGCAGGTGATCCTGGAGGCGTCCACGCAGGCGCCGACGGCAGGGAATCAGCAGTTGTACACGATTTTGCGGATCACGGATCCGGAGAAGAAGCACAGGCTCAGCATCTCCTGTGATCATCAGCCATTTATTGAGAAGGCTCAGCTTGTTCTGGTATATTGTGCGGATTGTCTGAAGTGGTATAAGGCTTTTGCGAAAGCGGGATGCGAGCCGCGGAAGCCGGAAGAGGGGGATCTGTTTTTGGCGATGTGCGATGTTTTGATCGCGGCGCAGAATGCCGTTGTGGCGGCAGAGTCTCTGGGGATTGGGTCTTGCTACATCGGAGATATTATGGAAAACTGTGAGGAGCAGCGGGACATTTTGGGGCTTCCGCCTTATGTGTTTCCGGCGGCGATGCTTGTCATGGGGTATCCCACGGAACAGCAGCTTCGGCGCAAGAAGCCGGAGCGGGTGGACATGAAGTATGTGGTTCATGAAAACAGCTATCATGAGCTATCGGCCAAAGAATTGCAGGATATGCTCTCTTCCCATGCCGGCGGGCAGGATTACCAGACTTGGATGAAGGCGTTTTGTGAAAGGAAGTACAATTCTGACTTTTCCAGGGAGATGTCGAGGTCGGTGAGGAAGTATTTGGAGGATTTTGCAAGATAAAAATACAGCACATAGTAAAGGAGAAAAATATGATAATTCTGAATGTCACATACAAGTGTAAACCGGGGAGGCGGGATGCGTTTCTGGAAGCGATTAGAGCGGAAGGGATTGATGCCGCGTGCCGCGCTGAAGCGGGGAATATCAAATATGACTATTATAGGCCGATTGATGGCAGCAACGAGCTGCTTTTGGTTGAGAAATGGCAGGACGCTGAAGTGCTTGCCGCGCATGGAAAGCAGCCGCACCTTGCGAGATTGGGAGAGATCAAAGCTGAATTTGTGGATGATACAGTTATTGAAAAGTATGTAGTGTGAACATGAGCCTTGCCCCGTTGCGGTGTTGAGCCGCGTTCTATGGGGGGATTTCGTTGCTTCGCTTTACAGAGTATGCGAAGGCGTTTAAAGAAAACCTTTCGGCAGTGGAGCTGGAAAAGTATTAATGGACAACATCGGGAGGGAAGAAGGGGCGGATCATAGGGAAAATCCTGTAATCCGCCCCCTTTATGGTTCATTATTCCGCAATTTGGCGGAGTACAGCTCCGATATCTCCATCGATGCAGACACTTTGGGCCTCGATTTCTTCCGGGCAGTATGCCTCTTGGTAGTTGATGCAGGCATAGAATGCATTGTCGTTAGCAATTGTTTCCTGCCAGAAGGGATATTTGATGATGACTGGCGTGTTGCCGCCCACACCGAGCTCCAGGTAGACGATGTTTTGGCCTTGGTGGAGGTGCAAGAACTCCGCGTATGCCGCTGACGCGCGGCGCCAGCCCTCATCTTCTACGAAAGTATCGTCGGCGCGCAGGTTCATGGTCATCGGCTCTCCGCAGACCGGGCAATAGGGGACCAGGCCGGAGGGAACTTGCATCGATAACTTGGTGAAATCGGTTGCTCCATTTTCCAAGGTTGGCGCGACCAGTGCGCTGTTTTCGCCAATGGCGAAGCCTTGCGAGAGGAGCATTTTCACAACTCGCTCCTTGTTGTCGTAGGTCCGCTTGTGGCACGGCTTGCTGCACTGCCAGAGGCCATAATCGCCCTGGGTATAGAACAGCCTCTCCTTGTCGAAGCCCGCTTTCTGGAATTGGTGATCCACGTTCGTGGTGATCACAAAGTAATCTTTGTCCTTCACGAGATCCAGCAGCTGGCTGTACACTGGCTTGGGTGCCAAAACATAGCGGTTTATATAGATATTCCTTGACCAGTAAGCCCAGCGAGTCTCTGCGTCCGGGTAAGGATAGAAGCCGCCGGAGTACATGTCGTGGAAGTTGTATTTTGACGCAAAATCGCCAAAATACTTGTCGAATCTCTCCCCGCTGTAAGTCATTCCTGCGGAGGTGGAGAGACCGGCGCCTGCGCCGATCACGATGGCATCGGCAGTGTGGAGCGCTTCGGTCAGCCGCGCGAGCTGCTCGCTTTTGGTGCCTTTACCGCGCGACATGCGTCCGCTGAGGGTGCGGACCGTCTGTATTCCTTTGTGTATGTTCTCGAGATATCCATTAGGCATTTCGTTGTAATTCTGATTCATAGTATTCTTTGTCCTCATCTTTGAAAACGTTGAAAATTACCCGGTTCATCTTGCGGTTGCACTCGGCCCTAAGCTGTACGCCGGCATTTCTTGCGGCATGCGGATATTGGAAGGAATGCGGCTGCCTTCTTGTTGGCGATCACTTCCTGCTTGGCCATAGCGATCCTTTCTGTGAGATTTATCTTTAGTAAATTTTACTTCGATTATAGCCGCATCGCAATCGTATTATGGTTCTCGCAGCCATTCGCGTGGTCAAAACACTGCTATTTGACACAAATAATTGTCTCGACATTTGAGCGGAAAAAATAATTTACTATAATTTAGTAAAAAGAGTTGACCTGAAATTGATTTAATTCAAGGCCGGTGATTACATATTCTTTCCTGCAGGCAGTTGGAATTGTGAACGACCATTTGGAAGATTGTGAGTATAGATGAGTCATTTGTAATATCCATTTGATGAGGCCTTGCCCTTTTAAAAAGGGCAGGGCCTTTTTGCTTGTCGTGAGTAAACAACAGAATGTATACTTAATTTATATTGGCACGTTTAATTAGGAGGGTAAAACATGGAAAACCGTATCATCACAATCAGTCGTGAATATGGCAGCGGCGGACGCGCAATTGGAAGAAAACTGGCGGATAAGCTGGGCATTCACTGTTACGACGCGGAACTGATTCAAAGAATTGTTGAAAAGAGCGGCTATCCGGCCGACTACGTCAAGGAAAAGGGCGAGGACGCCGAGGGAGGCGGGCTTTCCATGTTCCTCGTGGATCGGAGATTGGGACCGACGCATCAGGATACGCTGTGGAAGATTCAGAGCCAGGTGATTTCGGAGCTGGCGGACAAGGAGTCGTGTGTGATCGTCGGCCGCTGTGCGGACTATATTTTGCAAGCAAGGGCGGACTGCCTGACGGTTTTCATCCATGCGGGGTTTGATAAGCGCGTCAAACGCATCATCAACGAGTATGGCGAGCCGGAGGAAAAGGCGTACAAACGGCTCAAGGATAGGGATAAGCGCAGAATGGCGTATTACAACTATTACACGGACAAGAAGTGGGGAAATGCAGAGAACTACCACGTCTGCCTTGATAGTGGAGCGCTGGGGATTGATAAGTGTGTCGAGGTTTTGGCACAGTTGTATTGAGTGAGTGTGGGTCATAGGGGTGGCCTGTAGTTCGATGCAGGCGCGATGCGCCGCTGTGTGTTTTGGCTTTCTTGTATTAAGTATCCCCCTGACTCATTGAGGCCAATGAATCAGGGGAAGTCAGGAATAATGTATCAGGGGGAGTCAGGAATGCGGTTCAAAACACCTTCGTGGTCCACTTGGTGCAGTCCCATTCTTCGGTGACGATGTCCTGGTAGAAATCAGGCTCGTGGCACACCATGAGAATGCTGCCCTTGTATTCCTTGAGGGCCCGCTTGAGCTCATCTTTGGCATCCACATCGAGATGGTTGGTGGGCTCATCGAGGACGAGAAGGTTGGAAGGGCGCCCGATCAGCTTGCAGAGGCGGACTTTGGCCTGCTCGCCGCCAGACAGGACGCGGACCTTGCTCTCGATATGCTGGGATGTGAGGCCGCACTTGGCAAGGGCGGAGCGGACTTCATATTGCGTGAAGCCGGGGAATTCCTTCCAGATTTCTTCGATGCAGGTGGTGTCGGTGTTTTGGCTCATTTCCTGTTCAAAATATCCAATTTCCAGATTCTCTCCCGTCTCGACGGTGCCCTCGAGGGAGGGAATGAGACCGAGGAGGCTCTTCAGGAGCGTTGTCTTGCCGATGCCGTTGGAGCCGGTGAGGACAATGCGGCTGCCGCGCTCCATCGACAGGTTGAGGGGCGAGGAGAGCGGTTCGTCGTATCCGATGACCAGGTCTTTGGTGGTGAACAGGAATTTGCCCGGCGCCTTGGAGTACTTGAAGTTGAACTCCGGCTTGGGCTTTTCCACGATTTTGTCAAGTCTTTCCATCTTGTCGAGCTTCTTCTGTCTCGACATAGCCATGTTCCTTGTCGCGACGCGGGCCTTGTTGCGGGCGACAAAGTCTTCGAGCTGGGCGATTTCCTGTTGCTGGCGCTCATATGCGGCCTGGCGCTGCGCCTGCTGCACTTCGAATACTTCCCTGAAATGATTGTAATCACCTACGTAACGGTTCAATTTTTTGTCATGCATGTGATAAATGATGTTGATGACGCTGTTGAGGAAGGGAATATCGTGGGAAATGAGGACAAACGCGTTCTCATATTCCTGCAGGTAGCGTTGCAGCCACGCTATGTGCTCCTTGTCGAGGTAGTTGGTGGGCTCGTCGAGGAGCAGGATCTCGGGCTTCTGGAGAAGAAGCTTGGCCAGGAGGACTTTGGTGCGCTGTCCGCCGGAGAGTTCGGTGACATCCCGGTCCAGGCCGAGCTCCGCGAGGCCGAGCGCGCGGGCGACTTCGGCGATCTTGGCGTCGATGGTGTAGAAGTCGTGGGCCGTCAGAAGCTCCTGCAGCGTGCCGGTTTCTTCCATATAAGTCATCATTTCTTCTTCCGTGCAGTTTGCCATCAGGGCATACAGCTCGTTGCAGCGCTCCTCCATCTGGTAGAGGTGGTCAAAGGCGCTGGCCAGGACGTCCTCAATGGTCATGCCGGCCGTGAGGTGGGCGTGCTGGTCGAGATAACCGGCAGTCACATGCTTGGCCCACTCGATGGTGCCTTCGTCCGGCTGCAATTTGCCCGTGACGATGCTCATAAAGGTGGATTTTCCCTCGCCATTGGCACCGACCAATCCGATATGTTCGCCTTTGAGGAGGCGGAAGGACACGTCTTCGAAAATCGCGCGGTCGCCAAATCCGTGTGTCAGGTGTTCTACGTTTAAGATGCTCATGCTGCGAGGATTCCTTTCCTTGAGTTGCCGGTTTTGCGGCGTTTGTAGGGGCTCATTGCGCAATATCATATCTTGTCGAGTGGTAGATGTCAATGCAAGATGGGCATCTGTGGGAGGCTGTCGCGTTAGAACACGTTCGGATCCGGCAGGTCGAAAAATTCCGTATTGCTGATGAGAATAAAGAGAAGGTTCGGTGGCTTCGATGGTATATAATAGTTGGTGGAGTAAGTCAAGGGTACAGGTCTGGTGATTCGTTGTGCCCAATGAGTTAAGAGTGCAGTCCAGTGACTCGCGGGATCTCAAGGAGGACAATGGAAATGAGCAAAAAAGTACTAATCATGAATACAGGCGGAACATTGGCCTCCGTTGTCAAGGAGCATGGGCTTACGCCAGGCCTGACGGCAGAATCCATGGAGCGTGAGCTGCATATTGTGGCCGGGGAAGCGCAGCTGACAATGCAGGACTTTTCATCGCTGGACAGTGCGAACATTTTCCCGGAGGACTGGGCGCACCTGGCGGAGGCAATCAGTCGGCAGAGGGAGTTTTTTGACGGAATTGTGGTGATCCATGGGACGGATACTTTGGCGTACACGTCGTCCATGTTGTCGTATATGCTTCAAAACATCAATATCCCCGTAGTGATCACCGGCAGCCAGCTTTCCATCTCGAACCCTGTGGCGGATGCGATGGAGAATTTGCGGTGCGCCATTTACATGGCGCAGAGTGGGTGTCCGGGCGTGTTTGTCGCGTTCAACAGGAAGGTGATGCTGGGATGCCGCGCGTCAAAGGTGAGGTCGCTGAGTTTTGACGCATTTGATAGCATCAACTGCGAAAATGTGGCGGAGATCAGTTCGATCGGCATGAAGATCAATGAGAGAATGCTGCCCGTGAAGAAGGGCGTTTTCAAGCTGCAGGATCATTACTGCCCGGATGTGGCGGTCATTAAGCTGTTCCCAGGCATTCACAGGGAAGTGCTGCGGATGTATGCGGAGAAGGGGTACAAGGCGTTTTACATCGAAGCGTTTGGTTTGGGCGGAATGCCGTTTCTGCGGCACGATTTCATCAGTGAGATCCGCGGGCTCATTTCGCAGGGGGCGACTTTTCTTGTCGGGACGCAGTGCCGGTTTGAGGGGAGCAGCCTGGAGGTGTATGAGACCGGGCGGCGTGCGCTGGAGGCGGGCGTGATTCAGGCGTACGATATGACTTCTGAGGCGGCGGTCACTAAGCTGATGTGGGTGCTGGGGCAGACGGAGGATCCGCAGGAGATTAGAGAATATTTTCATTTGAGCTTATGTGGTGAGGTGACGATACCGTGAGCTGGTAGTGGGGCAAATTGGGAGGTCAGTTATGAGTATTCTTGGAAACATGAATACGCTAAGAAAAAGGATACAAACTCTCATATTGTGCAGCTTCCTCTCTGTTTCTTTGTCGGTGGCGCCGATTCGGTGGTGAAAATGATTCCCGTGGATAGAGTTCTCCAGCCGGCTTACTAGGGGACGAGCGCAGAGTATGACGATTTTTTGACAGCGATGGAGGAGGCGAAGATCACGCCGGAAAATGTGACGCAGACGCAGACGTTTCAATTCGGTCAAGCATCAATAACCGTCGAGCCGCCGGCTTCCTATGAGATTCCGGATGGAAAAGGGGAGTATGACAATAATTTCTCGCTAATCACGACCGTGGAGCTTGGCGCAAAGAGGCTGGTCTTCACAGGAGACGCCGAAAAGAAGAGAATCCGGGAGTGGCTGTCGAGCGGAACAGCGCAGCCGTGTGATTTCCTCAAAGTCCCACACCACGGCGTCTACAATAAGGCACTGCCGGAGCTCTTCGAAACGCTGCATCCTGCATATGCGGTCATCTGTGATTCTGCCAAAAACCCGGCAGACGATAGGACACTGGAACTGCTCAAGCAATGCGGGGCGAGCACCTACCAGACAAAGGACGGGGACATTTCCATCGTCTGCGATGGGGAGAGCATTGCAGTGACGCAGTAGTGAGCGGGGAGAGTCAGAGAGACAGTCCGCTGACGCACGGATTGAGTGACGCAGGGCCGTTTGGAGCTTGGAAAGGAGTGGAGAGTTTGAAACCGGAAGAATTATTGAGAATACTGTCCCAAGCGGCGCGCCTGAAAACAACGATGAGGCACTGCTATACGGAAGAGGGGCGCAGGGAAAGTGTGGCGGACCACAGCTGGCGGATTGCGCTGATCGCGATGTTGATGACGGGAATTGAGGAGTATCAGGATTTTGACATGAATAAGGTCATAAGGATGTGCCTCATTCACGACCTCGGAGAGTCGTTCACCGGCGATATCCCGACATTTGAGAAGGACAGCGCGGATAAAAAGGTGGAGGACGATCTGTTCGAGAGATGGGTGGATGCTTTCCCAGAGCCGCAACGCGCGGAGTGGCTCAGCTTGCTCGCTGAGATGAAGGCACTGGAGACGAAGGAGGCAAAACTCTACAAGGCGCTGGATAAGATCGAGGCGATCATTTCACACAATGAATCCGATATCTCCACGTGGCTTCCTCTGGAATACGACTTGCAGCTGACGTATGGAAAGGAAAATATGCAGTTTTCTAAATACATGACGGAGCTGAGGGCAGAAGTGGATGCGTGGACGATAGAGAAAATTGAGGCAGAGGCTGCGCAGTAATCAACCATATGAAGAGATTTAAGAAAATAAACGGGAAGTATATCGAGAAAATATATGGTCAGGACCGGCTCGCGTATGCCATGTCCGACAATGAGGACTTGTATGATCTGATCGCGTGGTCGGAGCGAGGCGGCTATCAGGGGTCTGTTCTTTACTTTTATGATTTTGAGACGGGTGAGGTGTATCAGCCGTTTGAGAAAAAGCGGAATGTTGTGTATAGTCAGCCGGAGTTTGCGGACGGATTTTACTATTTTTTGCAAGGGGATTATGATGCGAAGACGGTTGTCTTGTATAGGTATGATCCGAACAGTGTTGTGACGCCGGTTGTGACGCTGCCGATGGATGAGGTTGATCTGTATAATCTGCGGATTGTTGGGAATCCTGTGTATGTCATCAGCCAGAATGAGGATTTTCGGTGTTATTATCCGGAGGCATTTTCCTTCCCACTGGAGGCGAATGAGGCGGTTTGCTTTATTGAGGATGGCTTGGTGTACATGGAGGCCTGGTTCGAGGACGGTTGGGACGATGTGAATGATTGCGCCACGGACGAGTATAATTATTATCACAAGGTCCGTGTCAAAGATTTCCAGGGAAACCTCATCCGGGAGGAACTGGGAGCGCTGCATCAGGCGGCGGACGGGACGTGGTGGATGACATAAGTATGCCAGTGGCTTAAAGGCGTTTCATTAAGAAAGACCCCGGCTATTGGGAGCCAGGGCCTTTTACGTGCTAAAGGGTGTGATCACAGCTTCCTGTGGTGCATCAGTAAAGTGGACATTCGCAATCCGCATCGCTGCTTGCTCATGAACCGCAGACGCTTTTAACGGCTTAGTGGCGGGGGCTGATTGATGCGGTTCAAATGAACCGAATGGCAGTTCCGTACGCCAGCACTTCCGCGGCGCTCTGCATGACGGAGGAGGAACCAAATCGAACGCCGATGATAGCGTCCGCACCGAGGGCCTCAGCCTCATCGACCATGCGCTTTGTGGCGATGGCCCGCGCCTCGACGATCAGCTCCGTGTAGCCGACAATTTCGCCGCCCACCAGCGTCTTCATGCCTGCCATAAAATCTTTGCCCAGATTCTTGCTCTGGACGACGGTGCCTTTGACCATGCCCAGGATCTCATAGTTTTTGCCGGGCCAGCTTTCAATAGTGACGAGCTTCATCTAATTCTCCTCCTTTGATTTCTTTGATTCTTTCCAAACAGGCGTAGATTACGCCCACGCACACTGCCAACGCGATCAATGTAAAGATTGCGACCACGCCAAAAGGTGCAGGGTCGATCGAGTTCAAATACCAGATTAAGGTGGTCAGTGCGGCCATCAGCAGGACGATGAGTCCCGTGAAGAAGATTGGCGCCGCGACAGATTGCCGCCGTTTTTCCTGTCCCGCGTTCATGAACTGTGTCCCTCCTTTCTCAAGCTTCTCAATCTCATCCAGATAGTATTCCGTCTCAATATTGTCAAAACATACCTGCCCGGAAAGAATCTCCTGGCAGACGGATAGGATCTGGTCAATGTTTTGGCGAGAATTCTTGAGCTCATGCACTTGGTGATAAAGGCAGTCGTCGAGCTGGGCCTCGCCGGTTTCCATTTTGCGGATCGACTCGATGGGGATTCCGAGTTTGCGGAAGAGCTTGATGCGGTTAAGCAGGGCGACGTCGTCCATCGAGTATTCGCGATATCCGTTTGACAAATTGCGTTGGGGACTGACCAGCTTCTGGTCCTCATAGAAGCGGATGTTCTTCTTGGGGATGCCGGTCAGCTCCTCTACCTGATTGATTTTCATCGATTTGTACCTCGTTATTAATTCATTTGTACACCTTCCAGTATGTGGAAGGTCAAGAAAAATGTAAAGAGTGACTGATTGGATTATTGGAGAGTTACGTTCAGTATTGCAACAGCATGATAATGCAAGAAAGGAGACGAATATGCTTGAAGTGGGTACGAAGGCACCGGATTTTACATTGGCGGATCAGAACGGGGAGATGCATTCCCTTTCTGATTATAGGGGACAGAAGGTGGTCCTGTATTTTTATCCCAAGGATATGACTGGCGGCTGCACGAGCCAGGCCTGCAGCTTTCGTGATCTGTATCCGCAGATTCGCGAGAAGGGGGCAGCAGTGCTGGGCGTGAGCAAAGACAGCGTGGAATCCCATAAGAGGTTCGAAGAGAAGCATGGTCTGCCTTTTACGCTGCTATCCGATGTGGATTTGGAAGTGATTCGGGCGTACGATGTTTTGAAACCGGGCAAAGACGGAAAGCCGACCAGGAGTCTGATCCGGTCCACCTACCTGATTGACGAGGAGGGAGTGATCATCAAGGCGTTCGGCAGGGTAAAGCCCAAGGATAACGCGGCGCAGATGCTGGAGGAACTTTGAGGCAGAGGGACAGTACTCTGGCTCACTTTCAAACCTTGAATTGTCAAATTAAGTGCAACGTAGTTGAATAGTAGACCTCATAAGGAGTTCTGTATCCCAGACATTTCCTTGGGCGCTTGTTCAGCTCATCCAC
>ONNQ01000022.1 GCA_900319245.1 uncultured Lachnospiraceae bacterium
TCCTTCGGTACTTCACGCACCACACCACATGGTAGTTAATATTACACACACAAGTCCTGTATTTAATGATATTTGTTTTCATACGTATAGTATAGCATATGGAACGCATGTTCGCAAACATTTGTTCGCATATAATAAGAATAATAGATATAATGGGTATAGATTAAACTATAAAACAATAGAAAAAAGGGCAATTCCTCTCGGAGATTGAATCACCGAGAATCCTTGCCCCAAAATCTTGAAAAAGTGTTGTTAAGCTGCGCGGTTTCTCAGGCGGGAACGAATGCTTATCGCTGCCAATAATAGCAGGGTGAGCAGGGAAACAGCAGCACCTTCCCGCAGATAGGGAGTTCTGTATTGCAGAACGATATCGTGGCGGCCTTCCGGGATGACCAGTGCCATATATAACAGATCTGAATTCATAACATCTGCCTTTTGCCCATCGATCCTTGCGGACCAGCCAATACTATATGGAATAGCAATCTGGAGGATTCTGCTTTCGGAAAAGTCAACTGTTCCGGAGATCTGCTTCCCGTTCACACATATATTTGTCAAAGAAATGTTTCGCAGCTGCGTGACTTGGGATTCATAGCTGTCCATAGGGACAGCCCAGAGACTTATTGAGTCATAGGTAAACTGACTTTTCATAGGACAGCGGAGCAGAAACCGGGTTCTGCCGCTGCGTCCGATACCCAGATCAAAGGTGATTCCATTGCGCTCCACGGGCCACTTACTGGAAAGGTTCGATATTTTGCCGATCCTGGATTCGCGGGCTTTGGGATCATCGGTGAAACGTACGACATTGAGCGAACAGGCGTCAGGATCCACAAGGCGGATCCCCTCTATCTGAAGATAGATTTCCGCATTCTCCGGAATATCTGCATAAAACTCCATACTGGCGTCTTCGGACTCTGCAGTCATGGTGTCGTCAGTCAGCGTAAGGTCATGGAGCTCTGTGATCTCATAGTCCAGTTCATACGCGTCGGCATGGACAGCAGTCTCCTTGATCTGAGCCGGAAGCTCTTCACATGCGCCCGGATCCAGCACTACTCCCTGAAGAAGCGCCTCCTGTTTCTGAACCGGGCCGAGCGCGTCAAATGTATCTCTGCGGATAAAGCTGTCGAATGAGTAACCAACGGGCAGGGCCAGTTTGTTCTCATATACATTATAAAGGTCGGAAGACAGCGAGGACGAGAGCTCATATCCATATGGAATCAAAGAGAATACATTCGAAGGTGACGTATAGTACTTCACTCCGGCCAGCTCTAGCAGAGAGGTTCTGTTGCCGATGCCGAAGAAATTGCAGTTCTGCAACATGGCATTGGATTCTACCGCATTCAGGTAGTCATACATTGTGCGGGGATACATGCTCCACCAGGCACTGGTACTGTTGACTTTATTGAAACCATCAACATTGGTTGTGATCTCTTTGCTCTCCACCCGGAAAAAATCCTGCTCCCGAGAAAGGCCGGACAAGGGCCTTGAGGAGTCGGATATGTTGTAATCATGTTCCTCTGCCTTCTCAAATTCTGACACATAATTGCCTTTGCCCGGTGCAAAAATATGGTAGATCTGAAAGAACATACACATGATCGTGATTGCCGTCAAAACACCGGCAGACATGCGCCCCCCCGATTTGCGCCGATCTGCAGCTCCGCTGATCAGGTACAGTACCAGTACAGCAAGAAGCGCGAGAAGTGATATATCTACATACTGTTTACCGGGGAGATCCTTCATAAACCAGCAAAGGAAGACATAAGGGAGGCAGCTAAGAGCAATCACGAGGCGCCTTTTCAGTGAGCATTTGCAAAGTCCGGCAAACGATTCGGTAAACATGAAAGAAGCTGTAAAAGCGAAAGCATATGTCCAACGATTAGAGGCGTAGCCCATTCCGTTCATGATCCGTCCGGCCATAGGAATCCCCAGCATGAGCAGCTGTACCGCACCGAACAGGCGGAAGGACCTATTAAGTCCGGAACGGTCCTCTGCCTGAAACAGACAGAAGAAAATAACAGCGGGCAAAGCAATACTGAACAGACCGATTACGGTTGTATAATCCGCTTCGATATTAGTACAAAAGAGAGCGGCGAGAGCATGCTTATAGAATGCCTTGCCATAGTGCAGCATGGAATCTGTATAGCCATTGAGTCCGCCGATGCGAGGATTTTGCGTATACGCATATAAAGTGGGTAAAAGCGAAAATGCACAGAGAAGGGCACCGGCGAGACAGATAAAAGCTGCCCTCAGATCCGTGCACAATTCATCGACAAACGTTTTCAGGCTTCTATCTTGAGACCAAGCAGTCAGACTCCTGCACACCACATAGATAACAAGCAGGACCGCATTGATATAAAAGGTATAGAAGCTTACAAGGAGATTAAAAAAGACCGTGAGCAGCAACAACCCTTTCTTGCCGTTTCGCCTGTAAAGTTCGTAGCCGCCCAATAATAGAGGAAGAAAATAAGCCCAGTTGACAAAGTTGGGATGCATGGCGAACATGAGCAGGATATTACTGGAGAAGGTATACGTCAGCGCACCGCATAAAACAGCCCATTTGTTCCACCGCCCGCAAATAAAGCAATATACGGAGAATGCAATTCCAGCGAGCCATAGCTTAGAGAAGACCATGAGAGTATAGCGGTGTATGCGTGTCATGAAGAAAAGGGCAGCGCAAAGCCAGCTGATCGGATCCGCGAAGTCATAGCTGTTAAGAACCATGAACAGGTCTGTGCCCTGTCCGATCGTATAATTGAAAGGAAGGATTCCAGTCAGATTTCCGCTGCCGCGCAGTACGGATTCTGTGATGTCGCATACATAGCTGAAGGACGGAAAATGCTGGTAAAGGCCATCGAGAACCCACAGCATATCTCTGCCCTGTGCGCGGTAAAAAAGATACAGGAAGACCGATCCTGCAAACCAGAGCAGCGAATAGATCAACAAGCAGGCGGGATAATGATAATGCGGACGCGGTTCTTTCGTAGAAGTAGTGGGCATTTTAGAGGTCTCCGGTGATTGACAGTGTTTCAAAATACAGAAATCATTATAGCATGCTCAAAAGTACATTACGATTTGGCGCGATAGATCGCGGCCAATCCTCCGTGGGAAGTCTCCCTGTACTTTTCATCCATATCCAGGCCGGTGCGGTACATGGTGGCGACGACGTCGTCGAAGGAGATCTTCCTTGTTGTGTAGAGGAAGCGCGAGAGCGTGACGGAACTGATCGCACGCATGGCGGCGACGGCGTTCCGCTCGATGCAGGGGATCTGCACAAGACCGCCGACCGGGTCACAGGTCAGGCCCAGATTGTGCTCCATGGCGATTTCCGCGGCGTACTCGATCTGATCGATGTTGAGCTTTAGGAGCGCGGCGACAGCAGCAGCTGTCATGGAACAGGCGCTTCCGATCTCCGCCTGACAGCCGCATTCGGCTCCGGAGATGCTGGCATTGGTGCGGATCACATTGCCGACAAGGCCGGCAACGGCCAGCGCATCCAGAATCTCTTCCTCCGGGAATCCCCTGTCGACGTGCATGTAATAGAGCACAGCTGGCAAAACACCGCAGCTTCCGCATGTAGGCGCCGTCACAACGAGATTCTCATCGGCATTTTCTTCACTCACTGCATAGGCATAAGCAGCCAGCAGGCGGTTCATGGTCACATCGGCGCTCTCGTTATAGCAGCGCTTTTCATAAAGAAGCTTAGCTTTTCTGGCAACGCCCAGACCGCCGGGAAGGATCCCCTCTGTGGCAAGCCCGCGAGCAACGGCGTCTTTCATAGCGTCCCAGATTGTCTTCAGATATTCGCGCAGCGAAGGGTCTTCCATTTCTCCGATAAACTTCAGGAGCGTTATATTCTTGTCCCGGCAGACCTGCAGCATCTGGGAGAAATTCTCCTGGGGGTAGATCTCGATCTCATCTTCGGAGGTCTCGTTCTCAATGCGGATCGAGCCGCCGCCGATACTGAAGATCCGGTTCTTTCCCAGGAGCTGCCCTTCCTTATATGCCTCAAAGAGCATCGTGTTGGGATGGGGGAGATCCTTTTCTGTCCGGTTGATGAGTATTTTGGCGCCGGGAAGGCCGGACTGGATCGCTTTGCCTGTGCCGTGTCCCTCGCCGGTAAAAGCCAGCGAGCCGTACAGCGTGACAAGGAAGCGGTCCGCCTCGGGATAACGGGCGCCGAAGATCTGCGCGGCGTGATAGGGACCGACTGTATGGGAACTGGAAGGGCCGTGGCCGATCTTGTAGACATTTTTGATACTTTTCATGACGTGTGACCTCGTTTGACATCAGCAGAAAAAACACATATACATTATAGCATGTTGTGAATGTTCGTACTCAGTTTGGTTAGTTATGGTTTGGTCAGTTATGTTGAGAAGCAATGGCGCAGCCGTTTGTACAGGAAGAGAGAATTGCGTGTGCAGAAGAAAATAAGGTTGTATAATAGGGCTCAGGACTCACGCGCAGCATCATAGAAAGCAGGCGCAGGAAAACAGACTCGGGGAGACATCTGCATGGAACTACTCTGGTATATCATCGCGGTGCTGGTTTATCCGCTCTTGTCCATGTTTGAGAATGTGAGCTGGTATGGGAAACTGTTCGTGCAGAAGTCGCCGGGGGA
Source organism: uncultured Lachnospiraceae bacterium (assembly GCA_900319245.1). Lineage (GTDB taxonomy): Bacteria > Bacillota > Clostridia > Lachnospirales > Lachnospiraceae > CAG-791. The sequence continues at coordinate 4,616 of ONNQ01000022.1, forward strand.
GGTGAAGCGGAGTCTTCTCAAGGTCTTCTTCATGTTTGCGGCGGTGATCGCAGTTGCGCTGATCCTGTAATGAAATTTGTGTCTGTTTGTGGATGATTGATAGTAATATGAAAAAACAAAGTCTTGAAGGAATATTGACAAAAAAGGAAGTGAGCCAGGCGGACAAGGTCCGTCTGGTTCTTGGCTTGAGTCTGCCTGCAATCCTGGCGCAATTGACCTCGATTGCCATGCAGTATATTGACGCCGGTATGGTCGGCAGCCTGGGCGCCGGCGCGACTGCGTCCATCGGCCTTGTGTCGTCTTCGACCTGGCTGATCGGCGGAAGCTGTATCGGAATATCAGCCGGCTTTTATGTGCAGATCGCGCAGCTGATCGGCGCACGGAGAGACCGTGAAGCAGAGGATGTATTGCGCCAAGGCCTGACAGTCGTCCTGCTGCTGGGTGCACTGATTTGCCTTGCGGGACTTGCGATCAGCGGTTCTGTGCCGCGCTGGCTGGGTGGCGAGGAGGAAATCCTTGCGGATTCTACCGCCTACTTCCGGATTTACTGCCTGTCTATTCCTTTCGTCCTCATCCGGCAGCTGTCGACCGGCGTGATGCAGAGTACCGGAGACATGAAGACGCCAAGCGTCCTCTCGGCGCTCGTATGCCTTCTGAATGTGGTGCTCAACATGCTGTTCATTTTCCCGACAAGGACGGTGGAGATTCTGGGACATGCCTGTACCATTCCCGGCGCAGGTCTTAACGTGGTCGGCGCAGCGCTTGCCACAGCCCTTTCGGACGTCAGTATAGCGCTCACCGCACTTTACATGATCAGCACCCGCAACAAGAGGATTTCCCTTCGGAATAAGGGCAGCTGGCGCTGGAAAAAGCCTACCATGGCCAACGCGGCGCGGATCGCCATACCGCTGTCCTGCGACCAGATCTTTATGTGCAGCGCCTATGTGGCAGGCACCAAGATCGTGGCCGGCTTGGGAACCGTGGCGGTTGCGGCCAACTCCCTTGCGATCACGGCGGAGAGCTTGTGCTACATGCCCGGTTATGGCGTCGGCGCGGCGGCTACTGCGATCATCGGGCAGACCATCGGCGCGGGCAGGAGAGATCTAACCAAAAGCTTTTCGAGGGTGTCAGTCTATCTGGGGATGGCCCTGATGGGACTCACAGCCGTTCTCATGTATATGGGGGCCCCTGCTATATTCTCGATGCTCACAAGCAGTGCGGAAGTCGCCGCGCTTGGCACAGAAGTTCTGCGGCTCGAACTGATCGCAGAGCCCCTGTACGGGGCGTCCATTTGCTGTGCGGGTGTGTTCAGGGGCGCGGGCGATACGTTAAGGCCCAGCATCATGAACCTTGTGAGTATGTGGTGCGTGCGCATTCTGATGGCGATGATCCTGGTGCCCCGCATGGGCCTTCGCGGTTATTGGACCGCTATGGCGCTTGAACTGTGCTTCCGCGGACTGATCTTCCTGATCCGTCTCTACAGAGGAAAATGGATGAAGAAAGCAATTGTATGAACGACCGGCAGTGGATATCTTGAACTGTGCCGTATATAATTGCATCGAGCAAAGCGGGGATTTCCCCGTTGGCATACAAATACCAACAGAAATGGCTACGGGAACAACAGAAATTATAGAAGGAAGCCATAGAAAGGACAGTAAATACTATGAAGAACAGATTATTCATTTCATTAGGTCTTGCAGCAGCACTGATGACAGCGGGATGTGCCGGGAAAAATGCCGGACAGGCGCAGCCGGAAGAAGCGCCGGCAGCGGAGACCGTGCAGACTACAGAAAATACAGAAAACGCAGAGAATGCCGGCACGCAGGATGAATCTATAGAGGCGGAGCCGATCACTGATAATACCGATGGCAGTACAGAAGAAGTCCCTGTCGAAGCGGAGGATGTGAATGAGGCGGCAGCTCCCGTCGATTATTCGGACGAGAACAATTGGGCTTACTACGGAATCGGCGAAGACAAGGATGTTGACCTGTTTTTGGTCTGTCCCACTGTTGATACGCTGGACGAAGAGAATATGTCCCTCGAAAACGACGTCATGAAGGGATACTTCGAAGGCGCTCTGAACATGGAGCGTGGCATTTATGAGGACAGCTGCAGAATGTACGCGCCTTACTACCGGCAGATGGCAATGAACGGTTATTCGCTGGAGGACGCGGAAGAGACAGAAAGACGCCTTGCATTTGCCTATAAGGATGTATCGGACGCGTTTGCTTACTATATTGAAAATGAAAACGACGGAAGGCCGATCATTCTGGCGGGCTTCTCTCAGGGAGCGGATATGTGCTACCGCCTGATGGAAGAATATTTTGGCGACAAGGAATTGCAGGATCAGCTCGTAGCCGTCTATGGAATCGGCTGGGCGGTCACGGAAGATATGGTGGAAGCGTATCCGCAGATCGTTCCCGCTAATTCTGCAGACGATATCGGCGTTGTGATCAGCTTCGACTGCGAAGCGCCTGAAGTTACGGAGACGATCGTCAATCCCGCAGGTCAGAAGGCATATTCCATCAACCCTCTCAACTGGAAGACAGACGGGACGCCTGCGGATAAGTCCGAGAATATCGGCGCCTGCTTCACCAAATACAGCGGAGAGATTAAGAGCGAGGCAGCCGGCCTTTGCGGATGCTATATCGATGAAGAGCGAGGGGCTCTGAAGGTGACGGACGTAAGCCCCGAGGACTATCCGGCTGTGATCGATATCTTCCCGGATGGCGCGTATCACATCTATGACTATCAGTTCTTCTTCCGGAACCTGCAGGAGAACGTGCAGCACAGAGTGGAACTGTATATGGAGCAGGTTGCAGCAGCGGCCGCTTAATACAAACAGGTTTAGGTAATACAAAAAGAATTCATGAGAAAAGCCTGCCGCAATGCCGGCAGGCTTTTCAATGCAGGAATATAAGGGCGGATCATACTAAAAAAGAAGGTGCTGTGAAACAGCACCTTCTTTTCTTACTGCGGAAGATGGGACTTGAACCCACACGGTGTAACCACCACAAGATCCTTAGTCTTGCTCGTCTGCCAGTTCCGACACTTCCGCGTATGATCTGCAAAGAGTTAAATAATGCAGATGCAGGAGATGGGACTTGAACCCACACTATGTTGCCATAACAGGCACCTGAAGCCTGCGCGTCTGCCATTCCGCCACTCCTGCGAACGAATGATATTGTACATCGGATTAATCATATTGTCAACGGATAATAAAATTGTGTTATAGTAAAAAGTGGGGGTTTTTAATGGAAATGTAGTTATGATCTAAAATAGACGAAAGAATGGTAACAAATCGGAGGAGCGAGAAATGAGAAACAGAGTATTGGTGAGCCTCATGTGCGCCTGCACAGTCGCAGCGACAGTTGTCGGCTGCGGATCCGGCGCAGGGGGGAATAAAACAGAGGCAGCACAGGCCGAAGCGACCACAGCGGAAGAAGCCGCAGAGGCAGATACGGCGGAAGCACTTGCAGAGGCGCGAGAGCCCCAGTTCATTACGACGACGACAGCCGCTAATTTTACGGGTGAAAAATATGAGAGTGAGGACGGATGGTCTTGCAGGTATGACGCTGACCTCATGGAAGTCAACGAGCGCAGTGATGCGGTGGAATTCATCTATACGGGGGAGAGCAACGGCACCAATAAGCTGATCGTTCGCTATATTCCCAACACATCCACAGATCTTGCGATTGCGGACGCGCTGATCCAGTACGACGGCGAGAGGATCGAGCGCGGAGAGGGATATTTTGGCGGAAGGACGGATATATGGGCCTTTTACGCGGATGTGATCCGGAATGGATGGCGCAACACGGTTGGCTTTACGGCAGTCGAGTACAATGAAGGCGTGCTTTTCATCGAGAGAGACCGTTATACGGAGGACGACGAGGAGAAGCAGCAGCAGATCACAGATACGATCAACAATACGCTGGGCAGCTTTGAATTCGAGGACTTCGCGCCGCAGGAGGAGTACGACTACATACCCGGCAAATATGTGCTGGAGGAGTCCTCGCTGGAAGGAGACGCCGAGAATTACGCGAAGTCTGTACGGTTAAACGCAGATCACACAGGCGAGATCACCATACAGGACACGGTGCCGATTATCTGGCTTGCCAGAGACGGACTGATCAAAGAGGACTATGTGGGCGGCGAATCCTACTATTTCTCGATCGAGGGCGAGTATCTTTACCTGCAGCAGGACGGAGAATGGATCGAATACCACAAGAAGCTGGGAGCGAACACCGGCGTCGCCAACATGGACGCGTCCGGCAGGGATCCGATGGCGTTTGCAACGTACGAGAACGAGAACGGATGGCTGGTCTATTATGACAAAAGGCTCTTTCAGGTAAACGAAAGCTATAACGCGGTCGACTTTGTATATGGGGAATCGGAAGACGATACGGATAAACTGAGATTTTCCTACGAAGAGGACGCGACGACCGACGAGGTGCTCGCGGACATCGAGAGCGATTATGACCACGATCAGATCCAGCGCAGCGAGGGGTATTTTGGCGGCGGCCGCGAGGCGTGGGGCTTCACAGTGACAATTACAGAAGACAGCGACGCCGGGCGAAAGAAGATCTATACAGCGATGGAACACAATGGCGGCGTCCTGCTTGTTGAGAGAACCGCTCATACGTCGGACAGCGAGGAGCAGACCAGGATGGACGCGGCCTTCGAGGAGATCGCCACCACATTCCTGTTCACAGAGCACGATCAGCCGCAGGAGTATGACTATATTCCCGGCAAATACCTGCTCAATGACAAAATTCTGCAAAAAGACGCAAGCAATTATCCGAAGTCGGTCGTCCTTAGAGATAACCATTCCGGCACCATGGGAGATATGGATATTGTCTGGTACGCAAGAGATGGAATCCTCAAGGAGGATAAGGCGGGCGGAAAGACCTACGATTATCACTTCGAGGGCGATACGCTCTATGTCGACATGGACGGCGAATGGGTCGAGTTTGAGAGAGAAGAAACGGACGACTAAACCGCTTTGCGGCCGTGCAGGGATGAAATAGAAAGGGGATATGTATGTATGCACTTGTAACCGGCGCCAGTGCCGGCATCGGTATGGAGATCGCCAAATACCTGGCCGTCAAGGGCTACGACCTGATCCTGACGGCCCGCAGGGAGGACCGCCTTGAGAAGCTGCGCAGCCAGATCCTTCATAAGTATCCGGAGAGGAACGTGATCGTGATCCCGGCCGACTTGTCTTCCAGAGAGGAATGTATGCGCCTTTTCAAAGAGTCCTGCGAGAAGGCGGGCGCGGAGAACATTGATTTTGTTGTCAACAACGCAGGGATGGGCGTATACGGCCGCTTTTTGGAGACGGATCTGGACAAAGAACTGACGCTGATCGATCTCAATGTGACGTCAGTCCATATCCTGTCCAAGCTGTTCCTTCGGCAGATGGTGCAAAATGGACATGGCGTACTACTCAATGTGGGATCCTGCGCGGGATTCACGTCGGGGCCGACCTTTTCCAGCTACTATGCCTCCAAGAACTACGTCGTGCGGCTCACAGAGGCTATTCACGAGGAACTGCGGCAGGCGGGGAGCCCGGTAAAAGTCTCCTGCCTGTGCCCGGGACCGGTTGACACCGCGTTTAATGACAATTCGGGAGTCCTTGTGTCCGGCAAACAGATCACAGCGAAGCAAGCCGCGCGGGAAGGCGTGGACGGCGCGCTGCGCGGGAAGATGATCGTCATTCCGGGCACAAAGATGAAGCTGGTCACGATTGGATCCCATCTTCTGGGAGAGCATCTCTCTACCCGCATCAACTATAGGATCCAGAAGAAAAAGGCCGGGGAATAGGACCGATACGAAAGGGATCATGCGGCACGCAGGCCGCGCAAGGCGGCAGCGTGCATGTCTGCAGTTTCATAGTAAGATTAGGTAAAACAGGGGTATCAGGGGACACAAATGGAAGGGATTCGCAATAAGCAGCGCCCATTCAGGCTGCTCAAGTATTTATATGAAAACACGGATGAGGAACATCCTGTCACAACGTCGGAGCTGGTGGAGATTTTTAAAGCAGAGGACGCGCATGCGTCGCGAAAGACCGTGAAGGATGATATCGACATCCTGACTCAAGAAGGGTTTGATATCATTACGATCCGCAGTACGCAGAACTCATTTTTCCTGGGAGGGCGTACGATGGAAGTTCCGGAGCTCAAGCTCCTGATCGACGCAGTATCTTCCTGCCGCTTTATTTCGAAAGAAAAGAGTGCGGTTCTGATCGGCAAATTGAAGAAAATGACCAGCAAAGAGCAGGCGGCAAAACTTACGCGGCACATGTATGTGGCAGACAGGGTCAAAGCAGACAATCACCAGCTGCTTTATATTGTGGATACGATCACGGATGCGATCAACGAGGGGAACAAGATCCGGTTTCAGTATTTTGACTACAATGCATCCAAGGAGCGGTTCCTGCGTCACGACGGAGCGGAGTACAAGGTGAGTCCCTACGCGCTTTTATGGGATGACAATAATTACTACATGTGCGGCTATTCGGATGAGAGGGAAGGGATTACGAACTATCGGGTGGACCGCATGTGCAATACGCACAAACTCGCGGAGGCGGCGGTACCGCTGCCCGCCGGAATTGATATCGAGGAGTATGTGGAGCACCAGTTCAGGATGTTCCAAGGCGAAGAAGTCGACGTGACGCTGGAATGCGAAAACGGTATGATGCGCTATATAATCGACCGGTTCGGCGAGGACGTGGAGACATGGAACATCACGGACGATGCATTTGGGGTGAAGGTCCATGTGACGGACAGCCCGACCTTTTACGGATGGGTCTTCTCCTTTGCGGGAAAGGTGAAGATCACGGGACCGGACCGGATCCGGGACAAGTATGGTGAAATGGTGAGTGCCGCGGCAGAGGGAAACGCTGCGGAATAAACTGCGCGGGGGAGGCAGTGGACATGCTGCATATAGCAATTGTAGAAGATGAAGAGAAATATGCGAAGGAGCTGGAGGAATACATTCACCGCTATGGGGCGGAGACGTCGCGCCAGTTCAAAGTCACGCATTTTCAGGACGGCGAGGACCTGGTGGAGAGCTACAGCGGCGAATTTGACCTGCTGCTGATGGACATTCAGATGCAGTTTATGGATGGCATGACCGCAGCCGAGAAGATCCGCGAGCACGATCAGCAGGTGCAGATCATCTTTATCACCAACCGGAATGATTATGCGATCCGCGGCTACGAAGTAGATGCGCTCGATTATGTCTTAAAGCCTGTCAGCTATTATATTTTTGCCAAAAAACTGGACAAAGCCCTGTCCAGGATCGCGAACAAAAAGAGCGAGACGATCACGATCAGCACAAAGACCGGCGTCCGCCTCATTAAGCTGGAGGAGCTGTATTACATTGAGAGCGACGCCCATAACCTGATCTATCACACGGCAAAGGGCGCGTTTGTCACCAGGGAGCGCATTAAAGACGCGGAGAAAGCGCTGGAGGGCAAAGGGTTCTTTCGAAGCAACAAATGCTATCTGGTAAACCTGCAGCACGTAGACGGCATCAGTGACGGCTGCTGTGAGATCCATGGGGAGAAGCTCTTGATCAGCCGGGCAAGGCGCGGGGAGTTCATGGAGGCGCTGTCCAGACAGATGGGCGGCTGACACGAAAGGATCGGATCCGGGGGAAACGATGAGTACGATTGCCACAACATTTCCTGACATACCAAGACTCTATACAGGTATTGCGGAATGGGCGTCCTGTATGCTTTTTATATGCTATATGCCGCGCAGGCGCAGCAAAACCATGACCGCCGCGATCGCTGCGGTGTTTCTTCTGGTGCAGTGTCTGTTCTTAATTGTGACTGCCAAGGTTCCTTTGTTTTTCTGGATTCCCTGCATGCTGACGGCGTTTGGCCTGATGGTTGTATTTCTCGCCATTTGTATGGAGTACCCCCTGCACATCAGCCTCTACTATGCGCTGCTTGCGCTGGTTGCGGCAGAGTTTATGGCGTCGCTCGGGTGGCAGATCGTGCGGGAGGTCTACAGGCACTGGGGCAGGACAAATTGGCTGATAGAGGCGATTCTGATGGCGGTCACCTATCTGCTGGTCCTTGCCTCCATTGGCTGGCTTGAAAAAAGGACGCTGGAGGCACAGCTGGAAGTCCGCGTGCAGTGGGAGGATCTGATCCCGCCTTTGATCGTCGTCGTCGCGACCTTTTCCATCAGCAATCTGGGTTTTGCCCTCAATATACTGGGAAAGGGCATGACGGGAGACGCCGACCTGTTCAACACACGAACACTGATCGATCTGGGCGGACTGACGCTTCTGTACGCGATCCGTTTACGACTGATCGGCATACAGGCGCAGCGCGAGCTGGAGCGCATCCAGACCATTCTCAACGCCCAGTATGAAAAATACAGAAACGCAAGAGAAGCCATCGACATGGTCAACCTCAAGTATCATGACTTAAAGCACCAGATCGTAGGGCTCCGTGCGGAAATGGATCCGGAGAAGCGAAGCCAGACGCTGGCCGAGATGGAGGCGCAGCTGGAAGAGTACAAGCCGGAGCGGCAGACGGGCAATCCGGTCCTGGACGCCATCCTGTCCGGTAAAGAGGCGCAGATCCGGGGCCTTGGGATCGCGTTTACCTGCGTGGCGGATGGGGCGCTTCTTTCGCCCATGCACGTGGTGGATATCTGCTCCATCTTCGGAAACGCGCTGGAAAACGCGATCGAATGTGAAGCGACTGTGCAGGAACGAGGCAGGCGGTGGATCCACATGGTCGTAACGGAAAAGAAAGGATTTGTGTTTGCCGAAATCTCCAACTATTGCGAAGGGGAGCTCCTTATGAAAGACGGGATGCCTGTGACGTCAAAAAGGACAGGGGACTGCACGGATATGGCGTGCGCAGCATCGGATATACCGCCCGAAAATATGGGGGAACGGCCACGTTTGAGAAGGGACCGGAGCAGTTTACGGTCCGGATCCTGCTCCCGAGCCCGGTCTCGCAGAGCACCCGGTAGCCCCGGTCCTGTAAAAAAGCAGCAAGCCGACCATTTATGCCAGACAAAGAGCCGTTTATGACAAAAGCCGTCCTAAGGGCGGCTTTTTTGCTATAGTAATATATATTGCTGATTTTGTAACCGATGATGTTATTAGAAGAAGGGAGGATCAATGAAGCATAAAGAACTGATTGATCAGCTGACTTTGGAGGAAAAGGCTGCTCTTCTGGGCGGCAAGGGGGAATGGGACTCCAGAGATATTCCCAGACTCAACATTCCGTCGATGATCATGTCCGACGGCCCTCACGGATTAAGAAGACAGGCAGGCGCAGGAGATCACCTCGGCCTGAACGCTTCGCTTCCGGCGACATGTTTTCCGACCGCAGCGACAATGGCGGGCAGCTGGGACAAGGACCTTGGCACAGAAGTAGGCGTCGCACTGGGCGAAGAAGCGAAGGCCATGGGCGTCAACATTCTGCTCGGCCCCGGTATGAACATAAAGAGAAGCCCGCTTTGCGGACGTAATTTTGAATACTTTTCCGAGGACCCTTATCTGGCAGGCAAGATGGCGGCTTCCTATGTCAAGGGAATCCAGAGCCAGGGCGTATACTCCTGTATCAAACATTTCGCAGTGAACTCTCAGGAGGAGCGCCGCATGGCGATGAACGCAGTCGTGGACGAGCGCACCCTGCGCGAGATCTATCTGACCGGCTTTGAACTGGCGATCGATGAGGCTAAGCCCGGTTCCATCATGACATCCTATAACCAGGTCAACGGCGAGTACGCCAATGAGAGCATGCATCTTCTCAAGGATATTCTGCGCGGCGACTGGGGATTTGATGGATTTGTCGTCTCCGACTGGGGCGGCGCCAACGATCATGTCACGGCTGTAAAGGCAGGCTCCGACCTGGAGATGCCGGCGCCGGGTCTCGGCTCTGCAAGAGAGCTGGTGGAAGCGGTCAAGAACGGCAGCCTTTCTATGGAAGATCTGGACGCGTGTGTCGATGAGCTTCTGGACGCAGTCCTTACAACGACAGAAGCGGCCAAGGGACACAGCGAGGAATTTGACATTGAGGGCCACCATGCACTGGCCAGAAAAGCAGCTGCAAACTGCGCAATCCTTCTTAAGAATGAAGAGGGAATCTTGCCGTTAAAGGCGGGCACCAAGGTTGCGGTTGTCGGCGACTTCGCTTTCCAGCCCAGATACCAGGGCGCAGGCTCCTCCATGGTCAACTCGACAAAGGTAGAGACCATCGAGAACCTGATCAAGGAAGAGAAGGATCTGGAAGTTACGGCGATGTGCCACGGCTATAAGAGAAACGGCGAGGCAGATGAGGCGCTCCTGAGCGAAGCTGTCAAGGCGGCGGAAAGTGCAGATGTGGTTCTGTACTTCTTTGGTCTCGACGAGATGAGCGAGTCCGAGGGACTTGACCGCACGCATATGCACATCCCGCAGGTACAGGTCGACGTGCTCCGCGCGATGGCCAAGGTCAATCCCAACGTAGTCGGCGTGATCAGCGCAGGCTCCTCCATCGAGATGGAGTGGGAGGATTCCCTGAAGGCGATCCTGCACGGCTATCTGACAGGCCAGGCGGGCGCAGGCGCGATGCTCGACCTCCTCACAGGCCGCATCAATCCTTCCGGCAAGCTGACAGAGACCTATTCCATGGTATATGAGGACATCCCGTCCTCCGCATATTATCCGGCCAAGGAGAGAAACTCTGATTACAGAGAAGCGCTGTATGTCGGATATCGGTATTTTGACACCTATAAGAAGGCTGTCCGCTATCCCTTCGGATTCGGTCTGTCCTACACGACCTTTGCGTACTCTGATCTCAAGGTCGCAGAGGACGGCGTGACCTTCACGATCACCAACACCGGCAGCCGCGACGGCGCGGAAGTCGCACAGCTCTATGTCGGACTTCCCGGCAGCAAGATCCTGCGCGCTGAGAAGGAACTTAAGGGCTTCGCGAAGGTATTTCTGAAAGCCGGCGAGTCCAAGACGGTTGCAATTCCGTTCGATAAATACACATTCCGCTATTGGAACGTCAAGAAGAACGGATGGGCTGTCGAGGGCGGCACTTACGCGATCAGCGTAGGCAGTTCTGTGGCGGATATCTGTCTCACAGGCACACTGGAAGTGGTCGGCGACGCGGCACCTGCACCTTATGATGAGGCGAAGCTCGCGGCCTACAGAGAAGGAAAGCTCAAAGAGATCCCGGATGAGGCGTTCGCAGAGCTCCTGGGCGGACCGGTTCCGGATGGCAGCTGGACCAGTGAACTGACAGAGAACGACGCGATCTGCCAGCTGGTCAACGCAAAGAGCGGCCTTGCGAGATTTGTCTACAAGCAGCTCGAGAAGAAGAAACAGGCTGCAGACGCGGCAGGCAAGCCCGATCTGAATGTTCTGTTTATCTACAACATGCCTTTCAGAGCGATCGGCAAGATGACAGGCGGCGCAGTCGACAAGAAGATGGTCGAAGGTATGGTGGAAGTAGTCAACGGACACTTCTTCGGCGGACTGGGCAAGGTGATCGGCGGCTACTTCGCAAACGGCCGTGAGAACAAGAAATACGAGAAATTACTGAAGGGAGATAAGTGAGCAAATGAAAGACTTTATGAATAACTTCGCGCAGAAGCATCCCAAGGCGGCGCAGTGGATCCGCGAAGGCGGCCTGTTCATTCTCTTCAGCTATGTGGTCACTTTTATCAAGTACCTGCTGCTGACATTCCTCCCCGGCTTCTACCATGGTTTGGTAGGAGACGTAGAGTGGGTGTGGCCCGGTATCCGGACACAGATGTTTGGCGTTCCCTTCACATTGGCACTGATCGGAAACAGTCTTGCAGACGGAGGTCTTGCCTTCACTCTGGCCAACTATACATCCATCATCCTGGGTGAATGCATCAACTTCCCGCTGCAGAGGAACGTAACCTTCCGCAGTAAGGGCCCGGTCGGACTGCAGATCTTTTTCCACGCACTGGGAACGATCGGCGTCATGCTGGTCATGAACCTGTTCACCTGTATCTGGAACCCTGTTACGGCAGCAATCGGCATTCCGGACGCAGTCCGCAACATCGTGACAACGATCGCGACGGGCGGCGTCGCAATGGTCATCATCTTTGCCATTGACAAGACTATTTTCGCCCCCGGCTTTGGCGAGAAGAAATAATCCCGCGCAGGGAGCGGCAGCGTAAGCCGGTGGTCGGAGGACCTGATGTGATCCGATACAGATCCCCTCTCCGGTTTCGGAGAGGGGATTTTTGTTGCAAATAATCTTTACGAATTATGCAAATGTTGCAATTTTCTGATTTAGGAGTATGCTAAAAGAGATATTTTATCTAACTATGTACCAAACCGGTTTCGGCCGGTAAAGTCGGGAGACAATATGGCAATACTGTTGTTTCTTCTGTGGATCATATGGAACGGAAGGCTGAGCGTGGAAATTATCCTCTTCGGCGTACTTCTGACTGTGCCCGCTTTTTTATTCGGAGTAAAAGTGCTGGGTTACAGTCTTGAAAGTGAGTGCCGGTTCTGGAGGAACTTCCCGCTCTTTTTGTTATACACGCTGACCCTGATCCGGGAGATCTTTAAGGCGGCGCTGGCAGTCGCATTGCTCGCATTTGATCCGAAAGGGAAACCGGAACCGGTGATCGTGGAATTTGACTCCGGACTCCCCACCGACTTTCAGAATGTGCTTCTTGCAAATTCCATCACACTGACGCCGGGCACATATACGCTGTTTCAGGATAAGGATCACTTTGTGGTCCACTGCCTGCGCAGGGAATATGCAGAAGGAATGGACAATTCCACGTTTGTAGAGCTGCTCAGAAAGGTGAAATGAGGTTTCCGGAATATGACTGTTGAGACTGCATATCAATATCTATACAGCGGCGCGCTGATCGTCTTTCTCATTCTGATCGGAGCAATGGTCGTCCGCTCTATCATAGGGCCGCGCAGCACAGACAGGATCATGTCCGTCAACATGCTGGGGACCATGACGATCTCGTCCATCGCGATCCTTTCATTTATCCTGAAAGAGGAGTACTTGGCAGACGTGGCGCTGATCTACGCGATGATCAGCTTCGTGGCAGTCCTGATGATGGCGTCTATGTTCATTCCGGCCAAACCCAAAAAGCCCAGGCTGGACGCAGAGAGAAAAAGCGGCGCGGCAGAGCGCTCCGAAGAGAGCACCGACCCGCACAGCATGCAGGAAGGAGGAGCAGAATGATAGAGTGGATCCGATTTGCGATAGCAGCCATTTTGATGATCCTGGCGCTCTGCTCATTTATTGCCGCAGTGACCGGCGCATACAGATTCGGATTTGTCATGAACCGGATGCATGCGGCCGGAATCGGGGATACGGCGGGCATCTTTCTGGTGATCCTGTCATTGGCCGTGGCGCTTGGCCCCGGGATGAGCACCTGGAAGCTTCTCATCCTGGTATTCTTTTTGTGGTTCACGTCCCCTGTCTCGACGCATTTTCTGGGGCAGGTGGAATATTATACAAATCCCATACTTCGCAAACATGTAAAGAAAGCGGAGATACAGGAGAAAGGAGAGGCCGATGCAGCTGACTGAGATCGCAAGGATCATCCTGCTGATCCTGCTGGTCGTCTGCGCGATCGGCGTCAACTTCGGAAAGAGCCTTCTGCAGGCGGTGATCATCTTTATGTCCTACAGTTCTATTATGTGTATTCTGTGGGTCCTTCTTGAATCGCCGGACCTTGCGATCACGGAGGCGGCTGTCGGAGCGGGAGTCAGCAGTGTTTTGTTCATGCTTACGCTGCGCAGGATCCGGACAGAGGACCTGCGGCTGGAGGCGCTGGAGACGGAGGCCTATATAGCGGAAGCTGAAAAGATGAAGGAACAGACAGGCGCAAAGCAGGCTGCAAAGGCAGCCGGCACAGAGAAGGGACCGGAGGAAAAGGCCCGCTGAGGCCGCAGATAAAGGGTAGACGACAGTGATCAAACTATTATTTGACGTGGAACTGGATGAAGACCTGAGCGCAGGAGAAGAAAGCGACCTTCTCGAGAACGTGATGACAGGCGCAGAGGTTCACGACAGTACACGTGAAAAAGTCAAAACAGAAAAAGGGTACTACAAAGATTATGTCCGCAGAGTACAGTGGACACAGAATCTTGTTGAGATCGAAAACAACGGATTCAAGATCTTCTATACATCCGTCGCTGTGATCAGCTGCGCGCTTCTGATCGGCATGCTGCTCTTTACGATCTCCTTTCTGCCCCGTTATGGAGTGGAGAACCCGGAAGGGCTGGACGTGGTCCGCAGATATGTGGAGCACGGGCTGCAGGAGACCGGCGCGATCAATATCATTTCCGGCATTATCCTGGATTACAGGGCGTTTGATACGCTGGGAGAATCGCACGTGCTGTTCACCGCACTTATGTGTGTGACCGTACTGCTGCGGATCGACAAGAAGAATATGCGGACCCAGTATGAGGATTTCTATCTGATCCGCGATGAGAAATACCATGAACTGTACGGGGAGTCGATCATGCGGGGCGTTGCGGTAGTTCTCCTTCCCTGCCTGTTTCTGTACGGGGCCTATGTGCTCCTCAACGGACAGAATTCTCCCGGCGGAGGTTTTTCAGGCGGCGCTGTGGTAGGCTCGGGACTGATCATCTGCGCGGCAGCATATGGCTTCAACAGCACAGACCGCATGATCACGAGAAAGACAGCCGGTCTGATCGCGTTCTTCGCGCTTGGATTTTACAGTTTCGCGAAGGGATATGTGTTCTTTACGGGTGCCAACGGAATAGAAAACCATATTCCCAAAGGGCAGCCTGGCGCGATCCTCAGCGGCGGACTGATCCTGCCGCTGGATATTGCCGTGGGACTGGTGGTCGCATGCACCATGTTCGGTTTTTACAGCCTGTTCCGAAGAGGCAGCATTGGAAAAGAGGTCTGATATGGAAAATCTGCTAGCCAACAGCACGGAAGCCGTAGCGATCATACTATTCGGCATAGGCTTTACGATGCTCTTATTTCACAGAAATCTGTTCAGGAAACTGATCGGACTCAATGTCATGGATACCGGCGTTTTCCTGTTTCTGGCATCCATGGGATACATTGAGGGGCGCAAGGCGCCGATCATCACAAACGGGATCCAGAGCACGGAAGCCTACATCAATCCGCTTCCCGCGTCGCTGGTACTGACGGGAATCGTCGTCTCCGTCTCGGTAACGGCGATCATGCTCTCTTTGACGGTGCGTCTCTATATGCGCTATCACACACTGAATCTGGATGAGATCTACAAGATGTCCGAACACCTTGAAGATGACCGGTAACGGAGGACCCGCGCAGTGGACTTTATCAGAAACTTCCCGATGTTCAGCGTTGTGCTGAGCCTGTTTTCAGGCGTGCTCTGCACATTGCTCCCGGGCAAAAAAGCAAGAATATATACGATCGCCTATGAGTGTGTGCTCATCGCGATGGCAGCCGCGGTACTCTGGTTCACGGTGCATACGGGGGCGTCCTTTACGTATGTGATGGGCGAATTTCCGGCGCCGTGGGGAAATGAACTGCGGGCAGGCGTCCTGGAGAGCGCAGTAGCGCTCCTGTTCATGAGTGTTATGCTCTGCTCTGTACTGGCCGGCAAACGCTATGTGGATCAGGATATCGACGAGAGCAAGATCAATCTCTATTACACGATCCTGAACCTGATGACAGCGGCGATCATGGCCATGACCTGGACCAACGACATCTTCTCCGGCTATGTATTTCTGGAGATCCTGACCCTTACCAGCTGCGGCATCCTGATCGTGCGTGAGATCGGAAGGACGACGCTTGCGGCGGTCCGCTACATGATCCTCAACCTTGTGGGATCGGGACTTTTCCTTCTGGGCGTGGTGCTGATGTACGACATCACGGGAAACCTTCTGATGGTCCCTATGCAGCATGAGATCGCTATGCTGTATCAGGATCCCGGCGCGCGCGTCGTGCTGATCATGGCGGCGGGCATCATCACGATCGGTCTTTCGATCAAGAGCGGTCTCTTCCCCTTCCACTACTGGATGCCTGACACCTATGGCTGGGCGACGCCCACTTCAGCGTCGATCCTGTCGTCCCTGGTATCCAAGTGCTACATTTTCCTTTTGATCAAAATATACTGGCGCGTGATCGGGATCGACATATTTACTAAGATGCCGATCCGCAACATAGTATTTGTCCTCGGCCTCTGTGGTATGATCTTCGGCTCTGTGTCGGCGATCCGCGCGGACAATATCAACCGTATGGTGGCCTTTTCCTCCGCGGCGCAGATCGGCTATATCTATATGGGCATCGGTCTCGGAGGCATTGCCGGATTTACGGCAGCGGTGTTCCACATTATGGCGCACGCAGTCACCAAGTCGCAGCTGTTTCTGACTACGCCGAGGCTTGCCGAGATATCAGGCAACAGCCTCCGGTTCAAAAACCTGCAGGGCTGCGCGCTGAAGGACCCCAATGCAGGGCTGTTCTTCTTGCTGCCCAGCCTGTCCATGATCGGCATTCCGATCTTCGCGGGCTTCTCGTCCAAGCTGTTTTTTGGCATGGCGGCAGCAGATAACGGAGGGATCAAGCTGATCCTGGTCATGCTCACAATGGCGGCCAGTTCCATGCTCAACGCGCTGTACTTTATCCGCACACTGATCAGGATCTATTCGCCGGGAGATGACCGCGAAGTCAGGATCCCGCACAGACTTGATTACAACATCCCCATGTTCGCGCTTACCGCGGGAAATCTTGCGATGGGACTGTTCAGCTGGATCTTCGTCGGTGCTATCCAGCAGGGATTCACAATGTTCATGTAAACGAAAGGGAGAGAAAACTATGCTTATGCTCGCGGCTATCATGATACCGGTCATCGGAGGAATCGCGATCTATGCGGTGTCGTCTGACGGCCGCAGCAGAAACGCGCTGTATGCAGTCTGCATGCTCCTGACGGACGCGGCGGTGATCGCAGCCGCCTTTAGAAGTTCTCCGATCGTACTGGCACAGCTCTCGGAAGGTATCTTTGTGGCGTTCCGGGCAGATACGCTGGGCAGGTGCTTCCTTGCGGTGGCCCTGATCCTGTACACCTGCATCCTCTTCTACTCATTTGAGTATATGAAGATGGAAGAGCGGCTCCCCCTCTTTTACCTGTTCTACTTCATTTCAATGGGCGCGATCATCGCGGAATGCTTCTCCGCTAACCTTGTGACCATGTACCTGAGCTTCGAGTTTCTGACCCTCTCCACCATGCCTCTGGTGCTGCATGAGAGGACCAAAGAAGCTGTGGCGGCGGGTCTCAAATATCTGTTTTATTCGATCGCTGGCGCTATGATGGGCCTTCTGGCTATTTTCTTTGTATATCATTTCGCGGCGGACGCCTCCTGGTTTGACTATGGCGGATTTCTGGACACCGCGAAGATCGCCGGTCATGAGACGGTTCTGTATGCGGCCACACTGGCAGGCGTCATCGGATTCGGCGCCAAAGCCGGTATGTATCCGCTTCACGGATGGCTTCCCGCAGCGCACCCCATCGCGCCTGCGCCAGCATCCGCGCTTCTCTCCGCACTGATCGCCAAGGGCGGCGTACTTGCGGTGATCCGGCTGATCTATTTCTCTGTCGGCGCTGACATTGTCCGGGGGACCTGGGTCCAGCGCGCCTGGATGTGCCTTGCACTCCTGACTATTCTCATGGGTTCCACTATGGCTTTCCGCGAGGAGATCCTGAAGAAGAGGCTCGCCTATTCGACAGTCAGCCAGATCTCCTATATCATGCTCGGCCTGTCACTTATGACGGATGAAGGGCTCAAGGGCGGCCTTTTACACGTTCTCAGTCATGCATCTGCTAAGAGCTGCCTGTTCCTGGTAGCCGGCGTGTTCATTTACAAATTAAGGATCCGCAGGACAACGGAGCTTCCCGGTATCGGAAAGACTATGCCGCTCACGCTGGCCAGCTTTACGGCCGCGTCGATCTCTCTGGTCGGTATTCCGCCCATGGGCGGATTTACCAGTAAGTGGGCGATCGCAGCGGCGGCCATGGACAGCGGAACCGGTCTTTTCGCGGTACTGGGACCTGTCGTACTGCTGATCTCCGCGCTTCTGACTGCGGGATATCTGCTGCCGATCATGGTGGACGGATACTTTACGGGCGGCGCTACCGGATATGAGAACGAGGAAAAGGCGGAACCCAACGCGCTCATGCTCGTGCCGCTGTTCATTCTCTGCGGCTGCTCTTTGCTGGTTGGTCTTTTTGGAAGTATTTTTGCCGGCAGCCTTGTATTCTGAGGCGGTGTCCGGACAGATCCGGAAAAGGTTCATGGAATCTGAATTTTGACCCGGGAAGCTGATCCCGGATCGGTTTGTTGATCATGTAAGCGGGAGGAGATGGATCTTGAGCCCTTTGTTTCTGCTGATTCCCATATTGCTGCCGCTCGCAGGCGGACTTGCAATGCTGGTGAGACCCATAAAGGATGTGACGCGCAGAAGGATCTGGTGTGAAGCTGTGACGTGCGCTGCGTCTGCCTGTGTCTGGGCAGCCGCGCTCTTTGTGCGCCGCGATCCGGTGTCCGTCTACAGTTTTACCCGCGGATTCGCGGTCAATTTCCGCCTGGACGGCATGGCCAATGTGTTCGCGCTGATGATCTCGATCATGTGGCCGCTGGTCCTTTTATACGCGTTCGATTATATGAAGGGAGACGAAGCACGCAACCGCTTCTTTGCTTTCTTTATCATGACTTACGGCGTGACGCTCGGCGTCTGCTATTCGGCGGACATGATCACTATGTATCTGTTCTTCGAGATGCTGACACTGGTTACGATCCCTCTGGTTTCCCATTACGGAGGGCACGAGAGCATGTTCGCGGGGCGCAAATACGCGGCCTATACGATCGGCGGAGCCTCCCTGGGCTTTATGGCGGTCGTCCTGACGACCATGTTCGGCGCCTCCGGCACCTTTATCTACGGCGGGAGTATTGACGGAACGTATGACGCGCGCATGCTTCTGCTTGCGTTTGTCCTCGGGTTTATCGGTTTTGGCGCCAAGGCAGCCGTCTTTCCGCTTCACGACTGGCTCCCGACGGCATCTGTCGCACCTACGCCTGTAACAGCGCTGCTGCACGCAGTCGCAGTGGTCAATTCCGGCGTTTTTGCCGTGATGCGCATGACGTACTATGTGTTCGGCGCGGATTTCCTGCGGGGAACGATCGCACAGGCCATCTGCCTCGTACTTGCGATCTTCAGTCTGCTGTTCGGTGCAGTTCAGGCACTGCGGGAGAGACACTTTAAGAGAAGACTTGCTTATTCAACGATGAGCAACCTTTCCTATATGATGCTCGGCGCCATGACTATGTCGCCGCTTGGACTGAAAGCGGGCCTTGCCCATATGGTGTTCCACGGGATCATCAAGATCTGCCTCTTTATGTGTGCAGGCGCCTTCATGCATCGCGCGCGCAAGACCTACATATATGAGATCAACGGGATCGGGCGCCGGATGCCGTACACATTTACCGCATACACCCTGTGTGCCCTCTCGCTGACAGGTATTCCGCTCTTTTGCGGTTTTGTCTCCAAGTGGCAGCTCCTGCAGGCGACTCTGAGTGCGGCCAGTGAAGCGGCAGGAAATGCCGTTCCGGATTCACGCCTTTCACAGATCCTTCCCTATATTTTCTATGCGGGCACAACCGCGCTGGTCATCGCAGCCTTTTTGTGTGCGATGTATACGCTTTCTATCAGCGTGCGAGCGTTCTTCCCGATGGATGACAAGGACTGGTTCAGAGAAAAGAAGGTGAAGGAGGCAGGCCCGCTGATGCTGGTTCCTATATGGATCTTTGCTGCTGTCAATCTGGCTCTGGGCGTATGCCCCGGACCTATCCTTGCGGTTCTGACCGCGATCGGAGAAGGGCGGATGTAAAGCTGGTAGGAGGTAAACGATGCTGATCGCGCTGATTGTCTTCGGACCGTTTTTGGGAGCCGCGGCGGCGGCCGTCATAGGAAAACATAATGAAAAAGCCGGTGACTATACGGCTTTATTCGTGGCGGCCTGCGTTCTGGGACTGACCCTTGTCCTGGCGCGCTCAGCGGGGAGCACGCCGCTCTATCCGCTGGAAGTGGGCGCCATGGCGGAGGCCGCCGTTTCTGTATGTCCGGAATTTGCGGTCCCCGGTATCCTGTCAGGCGGACTTTCCTTCTCTGTAAATGGCTTCCGTGCGGTCTACGCGGTGATCACGGCGCTCATGTGGGCGGCAACGACCCTGTTCGGCCTGGAATACTTTGCCCACGAGAGAGAGAATATCGGCCGCTACCGCTTCTTCGTCCTGTTTACGCTCGGCGCCGTGGAGGGCGTCATGCTCTCGGCGGATCTGATGACCGCTTTTGTCTTCTTCGAGATCCTGTCTTTTACTTCCTTTACATGGGTCATCCATGAGGAGACCCGCGACGCGGTCAACGCCGGCTATACATATCTGTTTGTCGCGGTGATCGGCGGACTGCTGCTGTTCATGGGACTGATCCTTCTTGACCACAACTGCGGGACGCTCTCTTTTGAGGGGCTCTCGGAAGCGCTCCGCGGCGCAGGCGCGTCGGCCGGCAGCACTGCGGATCCGCAGATATTGGCAGCAGGCGTACTGATCCTTCTGGGTTTTGGCGCCAAGGCGGGCATGTTCCCGCTGCATGTATGGCTTCCCAAGGCACATCCCATTGCGCCGTCGCCGGCCTCTGCACTTCTGTCAGGTATTCTGACCAAGGTCGGCATCTACGGAATCCTGATGACAGCGCTTTACGTGCTGGCGGGAGAGCTTCGCTTCGGCCTGATCGTGTGGGCGGCGGGTATGATCACCATGCTTCTTGGCGCGGTCCTTGCCCTCTTCTCCGTCAACTTCAAGCGGACACTCGCGTGTTCATCCATGTCGCAGATCGGATTTATCCTGACGGGCATCGGAACGGTGGTCCTGATGGGGGCGGCCGGCAGCGGAGAAGCAGCTATGACAGCGCTTGCGGGCACTGTACAGCATATGATCAACCACTCACTGCTCAAGCTGACGCTGTTCATGGCGGCTGGCGTGGTTGTGATGAATCTGCATACACTGACGCTGGACGAGATCCGCGGATGGGGCAGGAATAAGACCTTCCTCAAGATCGCCTTCGCGCTCGGCGGGCTTGGGATCAGCGGCGTACCGCTCTTTAACGGATATATCAGCAAAACACTCCTCCACGAGGGGATCGTTGAGTCGATCCACGTCATGAGGGAGATCGCGGCGGAACCGGCAGAAGCGGGATTGAGTATCATGGCAGAAAAGCTGGCAGTGCTTCTCTCAGCAGGCGAGTGGGTGTTCCTGTTCTCCGGCGGACTCACATTCGCCTACATGACCAAGCTCTTTATCTGTATCTTTATTGAAAAGAACCGCGATGAAGCGCGGCAGGACGCATATGACCGCAGCCCGGTGTGTATGAATCCAGCAAGTACGGCAGTCATTCTCGGCTCCTCGGCGTTTATGGTGATCCTGGGAATGCCCCCGGTGACAAAGAGGCTGATCGCCTTTGCGCTTGGCAGCGAAGAGATCATGCATTTCTCAGCCCTCACCGGGGAAAACCTCAAGGGCAGCTGTATATCGCTGGCGATCGGCGGCGCTGTCTATCTGTTCATTGTCCGGCGTGTGCTCTTCCGCGACGGATCCTACGTCAACCTGTGGCCGCAGAAGCTGGATCTGGAGGAGCGCCTCTACAGACCGGCGCTCACTAAATGGCTCCCGGGCGCTATGGGCGCGGTCGCAGCTGTATTCGGAGAGAACAAAGTGCTCAGGCCGCTTTGCAGTAAAGGCTTCTTCCGTGCTTTCCAGAGCATCATGTTCCTTTTCAGTATCAGTACGGACTATATCATCCTCTCTCTGCGAAAAACGATATTTCGTGAAAAGAAGGTCCGCACCAGCGGCGTCGGACAAATCAGCCGAATCCGCATGGTCATCGAGGGTACGGAAGAGGCGGCGGCACCCGTTATACGCAATTTTACGTTCGCTTTGCTGATGACTTGTCTTGGAATCCTCGTCATTTTGGGTGTTTTGCTCATTGTAATTATTCATATTACGGCATAAACTCTCATAGAAAGAATTTAATAAGACGAAATAACAAATAAAGGATGTGAATATGACTATATTCGATATTTTGACCCTGTTCGGCGGCCTTGCCATGTTCCTGTACGGTATGCGCCTCATGGGAGACGGCCTCAAAGAGAGTTCTTCGGGCGCCCTCAAGAAGGCCATGGAGTCGGTTACCAACAACCCAGTCAAGGCTTTTGTGCTGGGCCTCGCCGTCACAGCGATCATCCAGTCCTCGACAGCCACGATCGTCATTACTTCCGGTCTTGTAGCCGCAGGTCTTCTGACGCTGCACCAGTCCCTGGGCATCATCATCGGCGCTAACGTCGGTACGACGGTCACAGGACAGATCATCAGGCTCCTGGACCTCAATGCGTCGGGCGGAACCTCCTGGCTGCAGATCTTCAAGCCGTCGTCGCTTGCCCCCATCGCCCTGATCATCGGTATCATCCTGATCATGGCAGGAAGATTTAAGAGCGCAAGGCAGGTCGGCAACATTGCGATCGGATTCGGAATCCTTTTCTCGGGTCTTATGAACATGACAAGCGCCGTCACGGTCCTGACTGAGTCGGGCGCGGTGGAGAAGCTGTTCACCGGTCTTGGAAACAATCCGTTTCTGGGATATGCAACCGGCGCAGGCGTTGCCTTCGTGCTGCAGAGTTCTTCTGCGACGATCGGTATCCTGCAGGCGTTCGCCGCGTCCGGCAGACTGACCTTTAAAGCCGTCTATCCGGTGATCGTCGGCGTGTACCTGGGCGACAGCGTGACCACGGCGATCGTATGCTCCATAGGCGCAGGCGCCGAGCAGCGCAGAGTTGGTATTGTCAACACCTTGTACAATCTCTGCAAATCGGCACTGGTCCTGATCGTCGTCGCGATCCTGCATCAGGTCGGCCTTTTGGATAATTTGTGGGACAAGGTCGTCAATTCCGGTATGATCGCGAATACCAACACGATCTTCAACCTCTGCTGCGCGATCGCGATCTTCCCTACGCTTCCGATCCTGGAGAAGCTGAGCTGCAGGATCGTCAAGGACGACGTCGTGGTGGAGAACAAGTACCAGGACAAGCTGGACGCACTCAACCCCATGTTCTTCGATACGCCGGCGCTTGCGCTTCGCTCTGTCTATGATGCGCTGCTGACGCAGCTGCAGGCGGTGCGTCAAAATATTGAGAAGTCCTTTGGTCTCCTTCGCGATTTTGACGAAAAGACGTATCAGGAGATCATGGACGAAGAGGCTAATATCGACCTTCTGACGGACCGCATCAGCCGCTATGTCGTTGAATTCCTTCCCAACCTGCGGGGAGAAGGCAATGCGGCGATCCTGAACGAGTACTACAAGGTCGTGACAGAATTTGAGCGTCTGGGCGACCACGCGGTGAACATCGCGGACAATGCGGAGAATCTTCACAAGAACAACCGCAGCTTTACGGATGCTGCATTCAAGGAAATTGAGGTGCTGGAAGAGCTGCTCGGGGAGCTTCTGGATTATACGGAAACGGCGTTTGCCAAAAGAGACATTGAGGCGGCCTTCTGCATTGAGCCTCTGCAGCAGTTGGTCAGCGAAATGGTCCTTCGCCTCAAGAGACATCACCTGATCCGGATGGGCAGGGGAGAGTGCGATATTTTCGCCGATTCCAACTTTGAGAATCTCATGTCCGACCTCAAGAGAATTGCAGACGTCAGCACCAACATCGGTGAAGCAGTGCTGGTCCGCGTCAATCCGGAACTTGCGGATGACGAGCACAACTATTTCACAGCACTGCGTGCGGGCAATGACAAGAAGTTCAATGAACTGTATGAGGAGGCAAACCACAAGTATATGGGACGAATTCCGACTTCATCGGATCTGCTGAAGGAGAGTCTGCAAGAAAGCGAGGGCGAAGACTTCAGCGAAGTGGCAGACTGACCTTTGACAGGGACAGACCTCACAGCAGAAATGTACGGGATAGAATACAATATCTGACTTCTCAAAATCTGAGGCTTGACAGAAATAATTCTATTTGGTATGTAAAGAAATGAAAACAATTGAATGATACAATTGTAAGAAACAATTAAATGAAGAACTTATCCGGTTACTGACGGGTTTGTGGAAATTACCACAGGGGAGCCGGATAAAGGAAAAGTCGACCGTCTGGGCAGTAGTTGGTAGTGTACAAGTAAATACTATCGGTACTGCCCTTTATGTTGCACAAAAGTCAGGATAGCGGATCACGTATCAAAACACAGAAAGGAAACAAACATGGGCTACAAGAGTGATATCGAAATTGCACAGGAATGTCAGATGCTCCCGATCACAGAGATTGCCAAAAAGGCAGGCATCGACGATGAGTATCTGGAACAGTACGGCAAATATAAAGCCAAGATCGACTACAAACTTCTCAAGGATTCCAAGAGAGAGAACGGCAAGCTGATCCTCGTGACAGCCATGAACCCCACGCCCGCAGGCGAAGGAAAGACCACAACGACCATCGGTCTTGCAGATGGTCTGCAGAAGCTGGGCAAGAAGGTCATGGTAGCGCTCCGCGAGCCCTCTCTGGGACCGGTCTTCGGAATCAAGGGCGGCGCTGCGGGCGGCGGCTATGCGCAGGTCGTCCCCATGGAGGACATCAACCTGCACTTCACAGGTGACTTCCACGCAATCGGCGCAGCCAACAACCTGCTGGCCGCGATGATCGACAACCACATCTACCAGGGCAATGAACTGAACATCGACCCTCGCAAGATCACATGGAAGAGATGCGTCGATATGAACGACCGTCAGCTCCGCTTCGTGGTCGACGGCCTTGGCGGACGTGTCAACGGAACGCCCCGTGAGGACGGCTACGATATCACCGTCGCATCCGAGATCATGGCAGTACTTTGCCTCGCAAGCGACATCAACGACCTCAAGGAGAGACTCTCCAGGATCATCATCGGCTATACCTATGGCAAAGTCAGCGAGCAGAAGCCCGTCACAGCAGGCGACCTGCACGCACAGGGCGCTATGGCGGCCCTTCTCAAGGATGCCCTCAAGCCCAACCTCGTACAGACGCTGGAGCATGTTCCCGCGATCGTACACGGCGGCCCCTTCGCCAACATCGCGCACGGCTGCAACTCTGTCACCGCGACCAAGATGGCTCTCAAGCTCGCAGATTACGCAGTCACAGAGGCAGGCTTCGGCGCTGACCTCGGCGCGGAGAAGTTCCTTGACATCAAGTGCCGTATGGCGGGCCTTCGTCCCAATGCGGTTGTCATCGTATCCACCGTCCGCAGCCTCAAGTACAACGGCGGCGTAGCCAAGGCTGACCTCAACCAGGAGAACCTGGAAGCGCTGGAGAAGGGCCTTCCCAACCTCCTCAAGCACGTCAGCAACATCCGCGACGTATACGGACTTCCCTGCGTCGTCGCGATCAACGAGTTCCCCACCGACACAGCCGCTGAAGTCAAGCTGGTCGAGGACAAGTGCAAAGAGCTCGGCGTCAACGTAGTCCTCTCCCAGGTATGGGCCAAGGGCGGCGAAGGCGGCAAGGCCCTCGCAGAGGAGATCATTCGCCTTGTGGAAGAGCCCTCCGATTTCCACTATTCCTATGAGCTGGAAGGAACCATCGAGGACAAGCTTAACCAGATCGCGACCAAGATCTACGGCGCGCGCGGCGTTGTGATGACCGCAGATGCGGCCAAGCAGGCTAAGCAGCTCGAGAGCATCGGCTTTGGCAACATTCCGATCTGCGTTGCCAAAACACAGTACAGCCTCACAGATGATCCCAAGAAGCTCGGCGCACCCAAGGACTTCGATATCACGGTCCGCGGCGTGAAGGTTTCTGCCGGCGCAGGATTCGTCGTAGCGCTCACCGGCGATATCATGACCATGCCCGGCCTTCCCAAGGTCCCCGCAGCAGTCAAGATCGACGTCGATGAGGACGGCAAGATCACAGGCCTCTTCTAATAGGATTTCTAAAACGATTTTCTACGAGGCTGGATGCGGATTTTGATACGGTTTTGACACTATGGCGTCTCCTATAGAGATTGAAATCGTTTGCAAAAAGTCAAAAATGACCGAAAGCAGGTCAAACAAACGCCTGTTTTACAAAAGGGGATTCGGGTACTATAACAACTGTCAGGAACAACTGACAACATAAATTACCCCCCCTATACATTATTAACATCCCCTAAGAGATGGAGCTCCGTACTGAGGCTGAAGCCCGGTGTGGGGCTTTATTTCTTTTTGGCTGCAGAATCGCTGCGCCCTCTGCGCGGAGCACAGGCGGGGAGGGCAGCGCGCTTCCTGGTACGGATTCGCATTCGTGCCGCCGTATACAGCGGGCGGCAATTCGTGCTATTGTAGTAGTAATGATCGAAAAGGAGCGCAAAACCCCGGCCGACCATAGTCGTCCGCGGGTGCATCACGGAAAAGATACAGTAAGGCAGAGTGAAAGAAGGGTCCTTCGGCCCAGAGGAATCATGATGAAAACAGCCTATATCAACGGATTTATATTGGATGGAACGGCAGATATGCAGCCGCGAAGAGGTACGGTCCTTGTAGAGAACGGAAGGATCGCGGAGATCCTGTCACCGGACGCCCTGCTCCCCGCCGACTGCGGGATCCGGGATCTGCAGGGCGGATTCCTTATGCCCGGTCTCATCAATATGCATGTGCACCTCAATTCGGGCGGTAAGCCCTCCGCCAAGAAGAAGGAGCCGGAGGACTACGTGCGGCTTGTAAAACTCGCCACATCCAACCCGGTGACAGCACATCTGGTGCGGACTATAATCCGCGGTTTTGCAGAGTCACAGCTGCGCAGCGGCGTGACGACGATCCGCACCGTGGGCGGCATCCTGGATTACGACGGCAAAGTGAGAGATGAGATGGACGCCGGCTATGCCAAGAGGGCGGAACAGAGAAAGCAGGGCGGCAGTGCCCGCAGCGGCAGAGTGAATCCGCTCCGCGCGGTTCGAACCGGTATGACACGCATTCCGCTGGGAACAATGGCGCCGTCCGGCCTTGGCGCGGCGCTCAGCGGCGGCGCAGCCAGCGCTTCCGCACCCGGTCCCAGGATCCTCACCTCCAATGCGGGCATCTCTGTGCCCGGTGGACATGTAGCGGGATCGCTTGCGTACCCGGTCACATCGCCCGAGGAAGCCGTCCAATATGTGCAGAAGATCGCGGACAGTCATCCGAATCTCATCAAACTGATGATCACAGGCGGCATCATGGACGCGGAAAAGGAAGGGGAGCCGGGCGTTCTGAAAATGGATCCTGCCATCATCCGCGCAGCCTGCGAAGAAGCACATAGGCTGGGACTCCCCGTAGCCGCACACGTCGAGAGTACGGAAGGCGTTGTAGAGGCGCTCCGGGGCGGCGTAGATACGATCGAACACGGCGCTATGCCGACAGACGAGATGATGGACCTGTTTCAAGAGAGGAAATCCTGCCTGATCACGACCATCTCACCGGTCCTGCCGCTGGCGCTTCTGGACATCCATAAGACCCATGTAAGGCCCATGGACCGCTACAACGCGGGCATCGTTCTGCGCGGGATCATTGCATGCGCAAGACGAGCGCTTAAAGAAGGCGTTCCGGTCGGTCTTGGCACAGACGCGGGCTGCCCGTTCGTGACGCAGTACGATATGTGGCGGGAACTGGCCTATTTCCACAATTTCTGCGGCGTCTCCAACGCCTATGCACTGCATACGGCGACACTTGGCAACGCGAAGATCGCAGGAATCGACCAGGAGACAGGCAGCATTGAAGCCGGAAAATCAGCGGACTTTCTCGTTACGGCCGGGAATCCGCTGGATGATCTGAGAGCTCTGCGCAAGCCGCAGATGGTCGTCATCCGGGGCGAAGAAGTGCCTGAGCCCGGAAACCGCAAGGACGGAGAGATCGAGAGAACGCTCGACGAGCTTCTGAAGGTCTCCTATGAGGATCTGGCTAGATTGCTTGGAAAAGAAAGCAGAGAAGACAGCAAGGGAGGACTTGCGGAGTGAGCAGAGTAAGTGCAAACGGTAATACAAAAGCTTCCGGCGAAGCTGTCGGCGCCCCTTCTTCCGGCGCGCACAGACTGTACAGCGCGCAGGATATGGCCAGAATCTCCAGCAGTGCCTGCGCGGGATGCGGCGCCTGCTGCCGCGGCATGGGCGACACGATTGTGCTGGATCCCTATGACGTGTGGCAGCTGACACAGGGCCTTGGGAAACCGTTTGGGGCGCTTCTGGGCTCCGATCTGAACCTGCATGTGGAGGACGGCGTCATTCTGCCCCACCTTGTGATGCGGGAGGAGACGCAGAGCTGTACCTTTCTGGGGGCGGACGGCAGATGCACGGTGCACGCCTATCGCCCCGGCATTTGCAGACTTTTCCCCCTGGGCAGACAGTTTGACGACAAAAAGACCTCCTACTTCATCGTTCCGAACGGATGCGTGAAGGGAGGCCTTTCCAAGGTCAGAATTGACAGATGGCTCGGCATAGAGGATCTGCCCCGATATGAGGCGTACAAAGCGGAGTGGAGATCGCTCCTTCGCACCTTACAGGCGCGGATTGCTGCGGAGCCGTCCGAGGAGGTGCAGCGGAATGTGAACCTGTACTTCCTGCGTACCTTCTATATGAATCCCTACGAGGGAACCGGCGCGAATTCCTTCTATGAGGAACTGGCGACTAGGATGCGCGCGTTTACAGCGGCTGCGCTGTAAGGCGTCAAAATAACGATCTACGAAGGCACTGCTGCGGTGCAGGGAAAACGAAGCTTCATCACGGCAAAGGCGTTGCAAAGACATAACGGGGACCGATTACTTCGCAGTGACAGCAACCACATATTCGGCGTTCATTACCGGCATGGTCATGGAAGAGCCGTCCATCAGACGGGCGCTCACATCCTTGAACATGCCGTATATTTTGACCTGGGCGCCTTCCTTGGGCAGTTCGCCGTGGATGGATTTGGTGTAAACGGCGCATAGCATGCCGGACGTAAGGCCCAGGAAATCGCCGGGCATCTCCAGAAAGACCTCGACGCTGCCGTCAGCGGCCGGCCGGCGCTCCTTGATGATGCCTTCGACGGAAATATTGGTGCCGGCATACTTGGCCGGATTGTGGTAGAGCGAGAAGTAGCCCGCCTTCAGGCAGCCCGACTGAAACTCCTCCGGCGTGGGTGTGGAGCAGGTGACTTCCAGCGCGCACATGGCGTCCTCATAGTGGACCTCCAGCAGGTACCGCTGTTTGGGTTCGAGCGTGACGGCCTCGGAAAGAGTCCAGTCTGTGACTTCTTCCTCCGTGCCGTCCGCATAATGCGCAGTCACCTTAATCGTATCGATTCCGGACGAGAGCACGGTGCCCTCCTCTTTACTGCCCAGATAAGAGGCTGTCAGCCTCGAAATGGAACGCGTCGTACACTGAATCGAAATCGAGCAGGAAAAGTCCTCATAGGAGATATTGATGGTAGACAGCGTATCCTTCTCCAGCACAGTGGGATTGTTGACGCGCCAGCCGCCCTCGAGCGGCGTTTTCTTCCCGTCCCGGATCGCATAGACATGCAGGCCGGGCGTTTCATCGGTGATCTTGGTGCCAGCCTTGGTGTCGCCGTCATATTCGGCGGTGATCGATTGAATAAGGCCCGTCGTACACTGGACTTCACACTGCGTGCTGGCCTTCTTATAGGTGATCGTCACGACGCTTTTCTTGGTATCTTCCAGGGTCTGCGGCGATTCGATGGTCCAACCCGTGACCTTTTCGTCGTGGCCGTCCTTGAAATAGGCGGTCACCACAAAGTCCGGATTGCTGCTGTCCAAAACAGTGCCGGCCTTGGTATCGCCGACGTAGACAGCGGTGATATGGTCAACAGCCTGATCCGCCGGCGTCCTCGTGAGTAAAAAAGCGGCGGCTGCCGCGACCAGAACTACAGCGGCGGCGACCAGAATGCATCGGCTGTGCGCCTGCCAAAAACTTGTATGTGTGCCATCTTCGGGCCTTCTGTTTGTGTCCATTCCTGCGCCTCCCTTCTATATATGCAGCAGCGTAAATAGAGTCACTATTACAATTAGAAAAACGAAAAGCAGATCCCTGTCTTACAGGGTTTCATCTGTACACTTCCAATTTGATAATTTCATTATAAATCTTTCCGTAGGGGGAAATTCTTATATCTTTGTGAACTGCAGCAGCTGCAGAAATGGCAGCGGCTGCACGCAATTGGAGCTGCTGCAGTAACAGCGGCCAGCAACTGCAGCGAATCCGCTCAAAGGTATTGACAATAGAAAGGAATAGGGATACGATAGAATCAAACATATGAATAATTGTTCATATGTTGAAAGCTTGTGATTTTAGTATATAGAAAGGCATGGAATGAGAGCAGAGAAAATATACGCAATGGCAGAGGCGCCCTGCTGTGAAGAAAAGGAAGTTCACGCAGACAAGGTGCAGTATGTCAATGCGAACATGCCGTCGGAAGATGAACTGTATGACCTTGCGGAGCTCTTCAAGGCGTTCGGCGATTCCACAAGGATCCGCATTCTGTTCGCGCTCTTTGAGGCGGACATCTGTGTCTGCGATCTGGCGGAGTCCCTCAATATGACGCAGTCCGCGATCTCTCACCAGCTGCGGCTGCTCAAGCAGGCGGGCCTTGTGAACGGCCGCCGGGAGGGCAAGCAGATCATCTATTATCTGGCGGATGACCACGTGAGGACCATCATTGCGATGGGATTGGAACATATCAACGAGTGATAAGACCATGCGATCAGATACGAGGAGCGCATGATTGGGAGCTGCGCCGGAGGCGCATCTTCGGGGAATTAAACCAATAAACTCTTACATGGAAGGGGAAAGAAATGAAAAAGACTTATAAGATCGACGTGGACTGCGCGAACTGCGCTAACAAGATGGAACTGGCAGCCAAGAAGACGGAGGGCGTCAAGGATGCAACGGTCAACTTCATGGCGCTCAAGATGAAGGTGGAATTTGAAGACGGCGCAGATCCGGCAGCGGTTATGCAGAATGTTCGCAGCAACTGCAAGATCGTCGAGGATGACTGCGAGATCTTCCTGTAAGAGAGATGTGACGGAGGCTCCGTGAGGAGATAGAACGGTGACGAAACTGACTGAAAATCTGAACAAGAAACAGAAAAACCTGCTGCTGCGTGTCATCGCGGCAGCAGTTATGCTTGTGGTGCTGCATCTGCTGCCCTTGAAAGACTACCCGGTTCTGCGGTTTCTGCTCTTTATGATACCCTATCTCACAGTGGGATATGACATCCTGCGCAAGGCGTGGAAGGGGATCCTGAATCATCAGGTTTTTGACGAGTGCTTTCTGATGGCAGTGGCAACGATCGGCGCAATGATCCTGGGTGAATACTCGGAGGGCGTCGCAGTCATGCTCTTTTATCAGATCGGCGAGCTTTTCCAGAGCATCGCGGTCGGAAAGAGCCGGCGCAGTATCAGTGAACTGATGGATATCCGGCCCGATTACGCCAACCTCGAGCAGGACGGCGAAGTGGAGAAAGTGGATCCCGACGAGGTCGAGGTCGGCAGTATCATCGTGATAAGGCCCGGCGAGAAGGTGCCGATCGACGGTATTGTCGTGGAGGGATCCTCCTCACTCAATACCAGCGCGCTGACCGGCGAGAGCCTGCCCAGAGACGTTAAACCCGGCGATGAGATCATCAGCGGATCCGTGAATATGAGCGGCCTGCTGCGCGTCGAGACAACCAAGGAATTCGATGAGTCCACAGCGTCCAAGATCCTGGAACTCGTGGAGAACGCGGGCGAGCGCAAGGCCAAGTCCGAGCAGTTTATCTCCAAATTCGCAAGGTGGTATACGCCGGCTGTGTGCTATAGCGCGTTGGCGCTGGCAGTCCTGGGTCCTGTGGTCAGTATTCTGGTATTTCACAGGACGTCCGACTGGGCGCTGTGGTCCGACTGGATCTACAGAGCGCTCACATTCCTGGTCATCAGCTGTCCCTGCGCGATCGTGGTCAGTGTACCGCTGTCGTTCTTCGGCGGGATCGGCGGCGCGAGCAATCAGGGTATTCTGATCAAGGGCTCCAACTTCATGGAGACGCTGGCTAATGTCAAATATATCGTTATGGACAAGACCGGTACGATCACGAAGGGCAACTTTGAAGTGACAGCGGTCCACGACGAGCGCGAGCACAATATCGACGACGCCCATATGCTGGAACTCGCAGCTCTGGCGGAGAGCCACTCCTCGCATCCTATTGCGTCGAGCATTCGACGGGCATATGAGGCGGATGGTGCAACATTGGACAAGGGCCGTGTGACGGACGTGCAGGAAGTCAGCGGCAAGGGCGTGATCGCCGAAGTTGACGCGCTGCAGGTCGCAGCGGGCAACCTCAAACTGATGAAGATGCTGGGCGTTGCATGCGAGGCCTGCAGAAGTGTCGGGACGATCGTCTATGTAGCGAGCAGAAGTGAAGCGGCAGATCCCGAAAATGGACAGCCTGCCGGGGAAGGCTCCGTACAGGCCGGCGGATCCTGGGAATACCTGGGCCACATTGTGATCTCCGATGAGATCAAGCCCGGAGCTGCGGACGCGATCCGGCAGATGAAGCAGAACGGCATTGTGAAGGCAGTAATGCTGACAGGTGATATCACCTCGATGGCGGAGAGCGTCGCGAGGGAAGTCGGCATCGATGAGGTACATGCGGAGCTTCTTCCGGAAGATAAGGTGACGCTCGTCGAAAAGCTTCTGGCAGAAAAGAAAGCCGCCGCGGGCCCCAAAGCTACGCTGGCCTTTGTCGGAGACGGCATCAACGACGCGCCGGTCCTGGCTATTGCGGATCTCGGCATCGCGATGGGCGCATTAGGATCCGACGCCGCGATCGAAGCGGCAGACGTCGTCCTGATGGACGATGATCCGGCCAAGATCGTCAAGGCGATGCGGATCGCGCGCAAATGCATACGGATCGTCAACGAGAACATCTGGTTTGCGATTGGCGTCAAATTTACCTGCCTGATCCTGGGAGCGCTGGGAATTGCGAATATGTGGCTGGCGATCTTCGCGGATGTAGGCGTCATGGTGCTCTGTGTTTTGAACTCGGTGAGAGCCCTTTTTGTGAAGGGGATGTAAAGTGAATCGCCCGGCGGATAGGATTGTTTCTATCCACCGGGCGTTTTTGCCGCCGTATTTAAAGAGCTACTATATTTTTTAATCTGATTTTAATCTATCCCCAAAGATGCTTTCATCTGGCAGCGTTATCCTTTACTTACATCAAACGGAAAGAGACATTCCGAGATGTAAAAGAGCATAAACAAAGGTATAATTAAACAGTACACCGCATCGGAGGTAGAATAATGGAAATGATCGAAAAAGTGGAACGTCTCAGAGAAAAAGCAGAGGTTACCTACGAGGAAGCAAAGGCAGCATTGGAACAGTCTGACGGAGACCTTCTGGACGCCATGGTGCTCCTTGAGCGTCAGGGAAAAGTCAGGAAACCTGCGCAGAGCACGTTCTCTACAGACTATGAGGAACAGACGGAGTACATCAGAGTAAGAGACAAGGTGGAAGAGCAGGAGCAATCCGCTCCGAGCTTTGGACGCACGCTCGGCAGGCTGTTCAGGGGCTTTATCGGCTTTATCAGAAAGACGACATTCATTGTGACCAGGGAAGAAGATGTGGTATTCACAATGCCCACGATCGTATTTGCCGTTCTCCTGTTCTTCTTCTGGGAGATACTCGCCCCGGTTATGATCATTGCCCTGTTCTTCGGGGTCAGATACTCGTTCGAGGGAGAAGAAGAGGCTGAGAAAGCCAATTCGATCCTGAACAAAGCCGGAGATTTTGCGCAGGATGTGAGAAGTGAGTTTACCGGCGGCAGAGACACACAGGATAGATAGAACTGTTAATGGAGTAAAAAATGAAAGCAAGCATTCTTCTGGTAGAAGATGAGGAGAGACTGGCAAGATTTGTCGAACTGGAACTCCTGCACGAAGGATATCAGGTTGATAAATCCGGAAACGGAAGAGAGGCGCTGACAAAGGCGCTTGAGAACCATTACGACTTAATCCTTCTGGACATCATGCTGCCCGGCTTGAACGGGCTGGAGGTCCTCAGGAGGCTTCTGAATGAGAAAGAAGTTCCGGTGATCCTCCTCACAGCCAGGGATGCGGTCATGGATAAAGTATCAGGGCTTGATGCAGGTGCTGTGGATTACATCACCAAGCCCTTTGCAATAGAAGAACTGCTGGCAAGGATCCGCGTGGCGCTCAAGCTCCACGCGGGTCATTCCGCGCGTGAAAGCGCCCGCAGCGATGAAAATAAAGAGGGTATTCTCAAGTGGCAGGAACTGGTTCTGGACGACCGGCGTCACCAGGTCCGCTATGCGGGTCATGGGATCTCACTCACGAACAGAGAGTTTCTGATGCTCAAGACCCTTCTTGAGAACCAGGACATAGTCCTCACAAGGGATGTGCTTCTCAACAAAGTCTGCGGATATGATTACGCGGGGGAGACAAATGTCGTCGATGTCTACATCCGCTACCTGCGCTCCAAGATCGACGATGTATTTGGCGTTAAGATGATCCGTACTGTCAGAGGAGTAGGCTATGTCATTCAATCAGAAGCATGATGAGCAGCGGCGAATGACGTCGATCACCAGAAAGCTTCACTGGTACATGCTCCGGGGCAAAATACTGCACTATTTGGGCGCTGATATCCTGCTTGGCATCCTTATGACCGGCGGTTGGTGTCTGGAGCAGGAATATGCGCTGCTTGGAAATATCCTTGAAGAAAACCGAAGAAGTTTCGAGCGCGTGACGACGGCGGCAGAACCGGGATTTGACCTGATCTACAGGATTGCGTCAAAGGAGGGCACACCTCTTTTGTCTGTCTCCTGCCTGATCCCATTTGCGGTCATTGCATCCGTGATCATCGCTTTGCTGATCCTTCAGCTCCTGGGAGTGATCTTTTCCTATTATCGCGAGGACAGAAAGATCCGAAAACTTCTCGCGCCGATCAATGAGATCGCGCTCAGAGCTGATGAGCTCAGCAGGCTTTCTTTCACAGAAGACAAATACCAGGTCATTGAAGACGCGATCGAGCACATCCATCCGGAGCAGGCAGAAGGTGAGAGGCCGCTGTCTTTTGGCGACGCAGATCTGGCCGGCGTGGAAGCAGCGATGAACAACCTGCTTCTGCGCATGCGGGATACGATGCGGCAGCAGTCCCGCTTTGTCAACGACGCCTCCCATGAGCTGCGGACACCGATCGCTGTGATCCAGGGATACGCCAATATGCTGGAGCGTTGGGGAAAAACAGATGAAAAGACTCTGGATGAGGGGATCACCGCGATCAGGAACGAGGCCGACCACATGAATTATCTGGTGGAGCAGCTTCTCTTCCTTGCAAGGGGCGACAGCGGCAGAACGACTCTCAATAAACAACACGTCATGACGCAGGACCTGATGCGTGAAATTTACGAGGAGTCGCTGATGATCGACGAGAAGCATCAGTACCGCCTGAAAGAGGGAGGGGAATCGACGGAAGTGACTGTTGATCCCGGCCTGATGAAGCAGGCAGTGAGGATCCTGATCGACAATGCGGCCAAATATACGCCGGAAGGAGAGGATATAATCCTTTCCTACGGGAAAAATGAGAAAGGAAGCCCTTATCTGCAGGTACAGGATCTGGGGAGCGGCATCAATGAATCCGAGCTTCCCCATATCTTTGAACGGTTTTTCAGATCGGATGAAGTGCGCAGCAGCGAAGGCACAGGCCTCGGGCTGTCAATCGCGAAGTGGATCGTGGATAAGCACGGAGGGCACTTTGAGGTCCTGTCAAGGAAGGACCTGGGGACCAGGATCAGGATCGTACTGTGATCTTAAAAGCAGCTTTGTTTTGACACATTCAGCATAGTGAAGGGGGCAGAGCTCACTGCTCCTCCCCCAATGTTCGGAATGCACCACGGATTACGATGAAAGCGGCGACGGCAACAAGAAAATCCGCGATGGGGCCGGAACACAGCACACCGTTGATGCCCATAAAGCGGGGCAGGATGAGCAGCAAAGTGATCAGCACAAGCTGCTTGGACAGGGAAATGATGATGCCCTTTCGGGGCTGCTTGATAGAGACCATTGTGTTCATGGAGACAGGAAGGACGCCGGCCAGGACGACCAGCAGCATGAACTCGTGCATGTAGCGCAGGGCAAACTCCTCATACCCACCGGCGCCGCCCCCGAACAGGGAGAGGATCTGATGCGGGAAGAGCCAGAAGCAGGCTGTCTCCACAGCGCCGATGAAAAAGGCGTAGCGGAAGATCAGATAGGAGGTCTTCTTGACGCGGTCATAGTTGCCGGCACCGAAATTGAAGCCCATAATGGGCTGGCCGCCGATACTGCAGCCGATGATCGTGGAATAAAAGAGGAAATTGACTTTGGTGACAACGCCGGCCGCGGCCAGTGCTTCACTCCCCCCGTATGGGGAGAGTGCTCCGTAGCGGCTGAGAGAGCTGTTGAGAACCAGGTTCATGACAAACATGGCGGCCTGGTTGAGGCTGCCTGCGGCGCCTATGGAGGCGATCTGGGCGATCTTGGATCCTGTTACAGTGAAGTGATGCCTGACCAGCTTTCCTGTCTTGAAGCGGACCATGTACCCGGCGACAAGGAGGGCGGATACGATCTGTCCCGTGACTGTTGCAAGCGCGGCGCCTGCAATTCCCATATTGAGGGGAAAGAGAAACAGGTAGTCCAGAACAAAGTTGAGCGCGACGCCGGCCAGGGAACAGAACAGGGCATATCTGGGGCTTCCATCAGAGCGGATGAGCAGCGTACCGCCTGAAGTGATGGCAAGGAAAGGCAGGCCCGGCGCGATCAGGCGCATATATGTGAGCGCATATGGAAAGACCTCGTCGGTCGCACCGAATAGATGGACAAAAAAGGGAGTGAACAAAAAGACAAGTGTCGCAATGATAATCCCCTGCAGAGCGAGCAGGGTCAGCCCGGCACCGGCGAAACCGAGGGCTTCGTCGGTCTTTTTGCGGCCGTTGCACACATTGAAATTGACGGAAGAGCCGTTGCTGAAGAGGATCGTGAGCGCGCCGCACAGGAATGTGAGCGGATAGGCGACGGTGGTGGCGGCATTGCCAAGGAAACCGATCCTCTGACCGATGAACATCTGATCCACCATATTGTAGAGGGAGGAGATCAGAGTGGCTATTATACTGGGAACGGCATACTGAAGCAGAAGTGTGCCAACCGGGGCGGTGCCCAGCGGATTGGGGGCTTTCGAGACCTGCGGCATAATGGGACTCCTTTCGGGACGGGTATGTAGAATATCAGGCTGTGAGCTGATGAAATTTCGAGCGATTTTCCTCATTATATCATGAACAGATACTGCTAAAGTGAACAGGATCGGCGCACTGGCCAGATTCCGCTGGTGAAAAGTAAAATTTGACAGTTGTATTTTCCGCCTGTTTACAGTAAGATACTATTTGTCGAATGAATATCATATGACATGGGGGCGTAGCTCAGTTGGGAGAGCGCGACACTGGCAGTGTTGAGGTCATGGGTTCGAGTCCCACCGTCTCCACTTTTTGGGTTAAATGAAGTCCGAAAAATGCCTTATTTAAAGGCTTTTTCGGG
Organism: uncultured Lachnospiraceae bacterium; assembly: GCA_900319245.1. Lineage (GTDB taxonomy): Bacteria > Bacillota > Clostridia > Lachnospirales > Lachnospiraceae > CAG-791. The sequence goes on from ONNQ01000022.1 coordinate 42,235, forward strand.
CTTCGTGTTTTTTTGGAGACGCCGGGTGACTCGCGGGTGACTCACTGGGGACTCGTCAAAGAAGCTTATGACCCTGCAATTTGGGTTTTCCTTTTCGCATGGATCGAGTCGGAGTTCATCAATTTCACCCAGTATGCGGGATTTTTCTTTCATACGGTTGCGGTCTTTGATATAGACGTTCTCCGTAATCTTGATATCGGTATGACCTATCTGATCGATGATCGTCGTATCGTCAACGTCAGCTGCCTTTAAAATAGACGCATAGGTCTTCCGGAACTTGTGAGGGGGCCTATACGGGATATTAAGCTCAGCACAGATTTTTTTCAGATGACGTCTGACCTGGCTGGCCCGGACACGATTACCGACGTAACGTTTTTTAAATCGTCCCGGTTCCTGTTTGAACAGATATCCCCCGCCGGTCTTTTCCGCGATTTCCTTGATTTCGCGAAGCCATTCGAGAGCGTTATCAGGAATCGCTACACGTCGGATCCCTGCTTGTGTTTTCGCTCCTTCTCTCACCGTTTCCATCTGCTTCCCCGTGTTATCTGCTTGGGTTTCGGTCCGGCGTATGAGGATGTAAGGTTCCTCCAGGTTTATATCCTCCACAAGCAAAGCAACACATTCGCCGATGCGCTCACCCGAGGTCATTGACAACAGAATACAGCGGGTATAGGGATTTGGATTTGAAAGGCAGTATGACTTTAGGAGCGCATATTCATCAGGATAATATACTTCGTTTTCCGTTGGGGATGTCGTATGACGGAATCCGTTTATATCGGTACGAACATGCGATATTACTTCATCCGCGGTGTATGTGATCAGGTCTTCATCTTCAGCGCGATTTAGGATCCCCCTCACCACGCATTTTATGCGCCCTAGCTCTTTTGCCGAGATCCTTCTTTTAGGGTCTTCTTCTGTCGGGCTGCCTGCGTCATAAATATCCTGAAGGAAACCGGTCCATTCTTTCCGGGTGATCCTTTTCACCGATTTCTTGTTGATGGCCGCGTTTTTAATATACTTGTCGCATGTCTTACGATATCTAAGAGCTGTTGCGCCTTCGATCACGCCGCTATTGAGTCTGGCCATATTCCATTCTGTGAAGATATCCTCCGGTTTTTTACCTTCGGATTCCTTCTCTGTTTTCTTTCTTTCCTTCTGGATCTTTATAATCTCGCTTTCTACATCTTCACGGTTTTTTCTTTTGAGCCTCCTTCCGTCCGGGAGACGGCAATACCATCTGCCGCCGCTTTCAAAGATTTTGTATTCATATGAATCTAATAAATTCATTCGTTCACACTCGCCCTGTATCAAGAGCTATTTTACAAAAACATCAACCTTGTTTTTCTGAAGGAGCCGCACATCAATACAACGACCTACCGCGACTCACTTAACAACGGCCTTGCGCTGACAGGGAATGACATCGCAGATATTTATATCAACGCGACGAACCGCGTTCTTATGATTCTCGCGGAGAAGCAGATCAGATATGCATTTGAACAGGCACAGAAAGAGGTCGACTATCTCCATACCCGCACCAAAGAGGGGATGATGAGAGCAAAAGAGGCAGGGCACATTGCAAGCAGGAGAACCGGGAGCAGAGTTGAAACCCGGAAAGCCATTAGCGCGAAAGAGACGATACGGAAGCATAACAAGTCTTTTGGCGGATCGCTGTCGAACGAGGAGACATGGAGGCTGGCCGGAATCTCGAAGATAAGCTTTTATAAATACAAGAAGGAAATCTTGGATGGATGCGATTCAGGAAAAATCCACAATTAAAGGGAAACATATTGCGATCACTGGGATTCTTGCATTTTACAAACGACAGGATGCATTCGACCAGATCGAAGCCTGCGGCGGCTTTTCACAAAACAACGTGACTCAATATACAGATTACCTTGTTATCGGCTACTATCGCCGCAATTCCATTCACGGCGAAAAGTCCAATAAGACCCGGCTGGCTGAAAAGTATATCCGACAGGGGAAGAAGATAGCGATCATCAGAGAGGATGAATTCCTCGGAATGCTGTGGCAGACATCGTAATTGACCTTGTCATTAGCGTAAACATAGGTAAAAAACAAGAAAATACCGAGGTTTACTAAAATGATTATACCTGTACAGCTATAAGGAGAGCTTCGGTCGTCGGTGATCGAGATGACGAGACGATATTGAATGAAAACGAGATGGGAGTAGTGATCAACATGCGTTCTGTACTGAAAGCACTGATCATCGTTATAGTGGGGACGGTGGCATTTTGCTTAAGTTTGGTATATTTTGGCGGCATCATCGAGCAGGTCATTGAAATATTGCTGTATTTGTTGTGTGTGGCAGGTCTGGTGGCCGCATTTATCCTTGGAGCACAGGTATAGATATATGTTCGGAGCCTTGTATACATATGTCTCAACTCTAAAATAATACAACATACTTGAAATAACGCATTGCAATTTAAAGAAGATACAACTTTCGAATCCGAAAGCACAACAATTTGCCTTTTCAGAATACTGGTAGTTGAAGTGTTTTCACAGTGTTGTAATAAAAGAACTGGAGGGCACGTTCTGATAAAAGTCTTGGTCAATATGGCACTAAAATCGATTTACTGCCGAAATATCGGAAGAAGGTGTAGAATACAGGGGAGCTCTTGTGAAATACCGGGAATTCGTTATAAATGAAGCGGGATTGAAGTAGGGGGATTTGGGAATATAATCATCGGGGAAAACTACTTTCTTATCATCTTATGAAAATATTTGAATTGTAACATAAAAAGAGTTACAATTAAAAAAGGAATGCAAAAGAGAAGAAAGGACGCATCGATGAAAGAATATATAGAAAACATACTGCATCGAGATGTACAGATCATCCCGATGCAAGATGAACGGAAGCTGCCGCTTGCCTATAAAAGCGGTTATGAATTAAGCCGTATGATTATAGGGGGACAGGAAGCCCTTATCGCAAGACCTAAGGAGAAGATCCCGCTTGTTACATTGCGGAAGCAACAGCGTCAGATGGAAATCTACACGGGGCTCCCCTGTGTGCTTTATCTTGCTGATATGAACTATTATATGCGGGATTCGCTGTTGAAAGAAGGAATTTCTTTTGTCTGGGAGGGACACCAGATTTATCTGCCTTTTGTAGGGGCCCTGTTAGATGACCATCCTGCGCGACAGATCACAACCTGCGCTAAGATTTCCTACCTGACACAGAAGCTTCTGTTGACAGCGCTTTACCAGGGATGGCAGAAAGTTACCGTGACAAAAGCAGCACAGATACTGGATGTTTCCAAGATGTCCATTACTCGCTGCTTCGATGAGCTTGAAGCTATGAACATCCCATATCTTACAGTCCGAAGCCGGGCGAGAAGTATTACTGCCGACACAGACAAAAGAGCAATGTGGGAAACGATCCGGAGTGTTTTACGAAATCCGGTGATTGCGGCCTATGCGCTTAAAAAAGAGCCCGAAATAGTACTGCCAATGTCCGGCACAATGGCGCTTGCCCACTACTCCATGCTTGATGATGGTCCATACCCAATCCGGGCTGTGACAAAGAAAGATCTGGCTGATGTAAGTATTACAGCCGATAAGCTGGTTCCGGCAGGTGAAGCTCCCGGATGTATTATTCAGGAGATAGGATATCAGATCCTTTTCGATGGAGGTGCTGCATTAGATCCATTAACGACAGCACTTACGATAAGTGACGAGGAGCGGTCTGATCCGAGGATCAGTATTGCGATAGATGAAATGCTGGAGGCACATGTATGGTAAAAGGAATTGACAGATTCAAAGCATATTTCAGGGACTATACGGATCAGTATGTGCTCATTGGTGGAGCCGCCTGTGATATTTCCTTTGGAAGTAATAATGCTGAGTTTAGGGCGACAAGGGATTTGGACGTTGTTCTGATTGCAGAGGCGCTTACGAGAGAATTTGGGCAGCGCTTCTGGGAGTTTATCCGGGACGGCGGTTACCAGAACCGGGCGAAATCTTCCGGAGCCTCTCAGTTTTACCGGTTTGACAAGCCGACACAGGAAGGATTTCCTGCTATGATCGAGTTGTTTGCCCGAACAGAATATATTCTGGAAGATGGCGCGGAATTAACTCCAATCCACATTGATGACAGCATTTCGAGCCTGTCTGCCATCCTTCTGAATGACTCCTATTATGACGCTTTGTTAAGGGGACGGGACGTGATAGACGGCTTCTCAATTTTAAGGCACAGCTGGCTTATACCTTTTAAGGCAAAGGCATGGCTGGATCTGAATGAACGAAATAGACGTGGCGAGCATGTGGACTCCAGGAATTTAAAGAAACATCGGAACGACATTATTCGGATGGCGGCAGAATTAGTGTTGGAAAGATGCGAGCTCCCCGAGGAAGTCAAAAGCGACATGGCAAACTTTATTGAAGAAATGAATGTGACAGACCAGGAAATCAGAAATCTGAAACTGCGCGGAGTTAAGGCAGAAGATATTCGAAGATTGCTGACGGATATGTATCTGTGACTCAAATATCTTTGTGTTATGAAAAATTCATAGACTATCGGCAATAAACTGAATAATTGCCGATAGTCTAATTATTACAGTGCATATTTACTCTAAACCGGTCCGTATGTTCCGAGATATACGTTAATATTGGACCTCGATGCCTGCTTCTTCTTCCGGCATCCTGTCATCAAGTTTCATGCTAAAGGGAATACCGTTCTCTTTATTAAGCCGGATCATACATATCCTGAGATATGCAGGCAGCGTAAGTCCCATCGTTTCAAGGATCTGTGAAGATCTCCGTTTCTCGTCATTTTCAATCCGAAACTGAACTAGTGTACTTGCCATATTATCCTCCACTGTGTTAACTGATGTAATTGGCCCCGAGTAATTCTGCTTCCAGTGCATCGATCGTTTCAGCATCATAGATCTGATTTTCAAAGTTGTTAAAGCTGTTTTTGGCAGGGGGGATTCTCGGGATTATCTTGTACCCCTTCATTACAGCGGATTTAAGCCAACCCATTGCATTTTTGATCGGCTCACGCTGAACATCATAAACTGCTTTGGCTTCCCTGCACTTTTTGATGTCATATCCAGATGCCTTAACGATGGCGCGGACATCTTCTTCATCCAGTTCGATTGGGGCAAAATACCCATGGCTTCGGTGACAACAACCTCGCGCGCAAGCGCGGTTGTTGAGAAAGATGTCGAATTCTTTGTCGTATTCTTTGTATTTGTGGGTACCGTCAGGGCAGGACATGTTTCCTTATTTGTTAACACGTCATCATCATCCGGTAATGATGTTATGTCTTCGTCCTGCTGATAAACAGCAAAATCCGCAGTATTTGAGCCATGACCCGCATTCTCAGTGGAGGAGGTATTGCCTTTTTTGTCAACACCCTTGTCGTCAGGATCCTCTTGATCAGGAGTCTCGTTTTTAACACTCTTACCGTTCACGCCTGCGTTGTCAGCGCTCTCGTCATCAGCGCAGGTAAATGTAAGTCTATACAGCGCTTCAGGGTTCAACTCGAGATACAACACATTAGGGCACTTACCGAGCTTTGTTTCAATGTTCCGAAGATCTCTCTTCACAACGCCAAGACGTTCCAGCGTAATCAACGCATCACGGATCTGTTTATGGCTTGCATTGAATTTTTCCTCCAGCGCGGCATAGCTTTTCTGCAGACAATCATCTGCCTCAAACTTCTTTTTCCACTTCACATCCCCCGTTTTTTCGTCGCGGACTTCGGTGGGCTTGTACCAGTACACGATTTCTGACAGGATAAAAATTGCCAGGAGATGTACCTTCCCCGATGCGGTGACGATGGTCTTGAACCAGTTTTCCGGGATGACGTTCCCTGCATAATTCATCTTGCCAACGGCGTCGGCAACAGGATTCCCCGTTTTTAAATTTACCTTTCTGCCTTCACACATGTTTTATTCATTTACCCAACCTATATTCATAACTTTCATCCCTTCCATGTTCGGCGCACCGGAACCCCTGATGGAAAACAGCCGGATCCGTGCTGTCCTTGCGTTTGCACGCGTCGTACGCGATACGTCGAACACGAAGGACGCGCTGACGGCTGCAAACGCCCTGTGTGCGGGAATGCTGATGGACAAGGATCCTGCAGAGGTGGAGGATGCCGTACGGCAGATCGTTGAACGTGCGGAGATGATCCGCAGCGCCGGTGACCAGAAGTCACTGTTCCTCTCGTACATCGATGAGATCTCGCTCGATGACGAGGCGGTCGGGCACTTCAGGGAAGGACTCGATGCGAAGGACTACGAGGAGATCATAGACTACTGCCGTGACTTCTCACTGTACGGTGACGGGGTAGAGTACCGGCGCACGGATTCCTATCCGGGCGTCGCGCTTGTGACGGCGCACAGTTCGAAGGGGTTAGAGTGGCCCATCATCTACAACACCATCACCAGATACCAGAAAAGTGCTGTGATGCGTACCGTGGACGTCGAAGAGACGAGGCGGCTGCTTTTCGTATCCGCGACAAGAGCGCGGGATGAGCTCTTTATCACGGGTCTTTACGCGAACGGCACAAAGATGAACAAGGTGGAGAACAGGTTCCTGAAAGAACTGTTCGACATCGCGAGCAAAGGCTGGAATTACCTTCCGGTCTGAGCTTTACAGAAGAGACAGTCCCGTCCGGTTGGATGGGGCTGTTTTTTATGTTGGAGTACTCTGAAAGTTCAGACCGCAGCAAGAAATGCTCTGGCATTTGGAAGAAAAACAGATAATGAAAGGAAATAGCATAAAAAGGGACCCTGTCGCGCGGTGCGAGCGGGATCCCTTACATAACAGGGCACCGGTTCTGTATAGTATCATCAGATCTCTTCGGAACCTGCGGAGCCTGGATCATCTTTTGTGAACTCACTTCTTGCGTCTTCTGCAAAATCGCTGGCTTTATCCAGGAAGCGGTTGGGCTTCTCCGTGTCCTGTGAGCCATCGAAAAAATATCCGACCCCAAAGAACAGGGCGATGACCATCACAGGAATGAGTAGCTGCCAGAAGAACAGCATCAACAGGGCGAACACGACGGTCGGCATCGTAATGAAAGTTTCCTCTTTCCTTGTTACGACGAAAGTAGTCTCTATGATAAAGCGAATGAATCTCATAGTGTAACCTCCATATGATTTGTGATTGTATTAAACGTTTTCGGCGAGTTATGGACTGGTCGTTTGTTCCATCGTTGTAACTAAAGGATATCTTATGAACTTAAAAGGATCCTGAGAAGAAGATTAAGACTGCATTAAGTTTTGGTGGAAATAGATATGATAGTTAAAGTCGACATGGTGGGAATCGAACCCACAATGGCCTATGGCCGCTGGCTTCTGAGACCAGCCTGTCTTCCAGTTGCAGCACATGCCGATATTATTATGAGCGCCGCTCCCGGGTCCCGACCCCGGATGCCGGACGAGCCGGCCCCTGCTTAGCAGGCAGGTGCATTTGCCAATTCTGCCAAAGCGGCTTAATAGCGGGGATGGAGGGATTCGAACCCCCAGACCCTTTCGGATCACCTGTTTTCGGGACAGGCTGCCTGCTCGATTAGCACACATCCCCATAAGCGCCGCACACAGGAGTCGAACCTGCAAGCCGGTATTGCCGGCCCACTGTCTTCCAGGCAGCTCCTCCACCGTTGAGGGACTACGGCATAAAGTCGGCAGAGTAGGACTCGAACCTACAGGCCCGAGGGCGACGGTTTTACAGACCGCTTGCTTCATCCGGTTTGCATATCTGCCGATATTGTATGAGCGCTGTGAGAGGGATTTGAACCCCCAGTCCGCTTTCGCGGATCACCGGTTTTCAAGACCGGCCCGGTACCATTTGCGGCATCACAGCATAGTGTCCAGGACGGGATTCGAACCCGCAAGCCCCAAAGGGCACATGATCCTGAGTCATGCCCGTTACAGGAGAAGGGACTCGAACCCTCAAAACACCGCTTTTGAGGCGGGTACGTATTCCATTCCGTCACTCCTGCAAAATATATAAGTACCTCTGGCGGGATTCGAACCCGCAAAAGCCCGGATCCTTAGCCCGGCGCATATTCCAGTTCTGCTACAGAGGCATATTCTGTTTTGGTTTCTCAGCCATAAAGCGAGAATGCGGGTATACCGCACAGTGCTTCCGAAGGGAGTCGAACCCTCACTGAGCCGGGTTTAAACCGGTTTCCTCTTCCAATTGGGATACGGGAGCAAAACAGTGGGCAGGGAAGGACTCGACCCTTCGGTGTTTCTGATGTAACGGATTTACAGTCCGCCGCCCTCGCCGCTAGGCATACCTGCCCATAAAAATAACCGCCTGCGCGGAGTGCTCCGTACAGGCGGCCTGACAATCGATAAATCATCATGAAAAGTCTATTTACGCCATCGTTTGATCGGAGTATCCTCACACGCCAAAAGGACCTTGCTGCCAAGAAGCAGAAGGGACAGATAGAGAACGTATGAGCTCGATAAAACAGTGTTGCGTGTCATAGTCGTGATCCTTTTCCTTTCGCAGATTTCTGAGTGTGGTTTATGGGATTTCTCTCTTGCCATATAAACAATATACGGCGGATGAGGGTGGTTGTCATTCTACCTATAGTATAAACCAAGCTGGCCTAAAATATGGCCAGCTTGGTCGCGGACGTGTTTTTGTTGGTGAATGTGATGATGATCAAGAATATAATAAACCTAGATTATTCACGGCTATACCGTGTGAAGTGGCTGAAATCCACGTAATTACTGTATTTTAATTGAATATTGCTGTTTCACCTATCAAGTGAATAAAA
>ONNQ01000034.1 GCA_900319245.1 uncultured Lachnospiraceae bacterium
TTCCTTCGGTACTTCACGCACCACACCACATGGTAGTTAATATTACAAACACAAGTCCTGTATTTAATGATATTTGTTTTCATACGTATAGTATAGCATGTGGAACGCATGTTCGCAAACATTTGTTCGCATATAATAAGAATAATAGATATAATGGGTATAGATAAAACTATAAAACAATAGAAAAAAGGGCAATTCATCTCGGAGATTGAATCACCGAGAATCCTTGCCCCAAAATCTTGAAACCAGTTTTAGCGCAATTAAAAGCGCACGGAAGGGCGCTTCCTTCTGTGCGCTTTACGATCAATTATTAGTGCGATCATTCAATAAAACATTCCCGCTGCATATTCAGCCTGTGAATGTGTAAAACCTTCAAACTCAAGCTGATCGATCAGGCCGCTCCTTGAAAATGAGGAATGCTCCAGGTACTGTTTCGCTTTTTTGACAGCCTGCTCATTCCAGTCAGCGCCGCAGTTGTCCGCCGCATAGACTGCTTCCGAGTGTGAATATCCTTCAAATTCAAGCTGTTCGATCAATCCTGTATAAGAAAATGCTGAGTATTGAAGATATTGATACGCTTTACTTAATGCGTTCTGCTCTCCAAAAGTTGCAGCGACGCTTTCTGAAGCACTTCCGGAAGGCTGCACTGAAGGAGTGGAAGAACTATCGGCATAGTTGTACATTACATCCCCATTTTGCACCCAGAGCACATAATCGTTTGCGGTATACGCATAATTGCTGTTGAGTTTTTCGACCCAGTAAAGGTTCACAGTTTCCACATCGCCATTCATTTGGACAACTGACAGCAGAGTTTCTCCAAACGTCTTCATCGATTCTACGATACCGTCCCACGATTCCATAATACTTCCGTTTTTCGTATCAAGGGCTGCCTTTAGATTTTCCGGCGCTTCAAAGTATACCTCCAGAGCATCCTCATCCCGGTTATACCTCATAGAATGGCGCAATGTATCAAAATTCTTGTCCAATAGTCCTTCAATTGTTTTATACATATCCGATTCTTCGAAAGAATCCTTATTACCAACTGCAGTTTCGCTGACTTGTGCAGGGACACTTGCCGGGGTAATGTCAGTGATATTATCAGCCTCCACTTTGTCATTATTTACTGCATTACTCGTGGTTGAGGAACAGCCGGTAAACAGCAGTGCGCAGATAGCAACTGCTGCAGCAAATCTGATACTTCTCCTGCGCAGGATATTAAATGCTGATGTTCCATTCATAAACACATATCCTCCTTGTTATACTCTATATGATTTAGAAGGAGTATCCGTCTTCGCCCGGAAATCCCTCATCTGTATGCTCACAGATATTGTCATAATGCAGGATCACCACTTCACCATCCACGATATTGTAAAACCACTCGCTGCCATGCCTCATATCTGTGTCAAAGCCGCCAAAATTCAGCGTGTATTGGCCTTCATCAGGCCCGTAATAATAATACTCACCATTACTACCATCTAAGGCTTCCGACGCTCTTTCAGATTCGACACTTCCCTTATCAAAATGGATATGAAATTCATGTGTTCCAAAAGAAACCGTTCTCAGTTTCCAATATCCCTGAATCTGCTCCTCAATCTCTTCTGCGGTAAAATACCCTCCTTCTAAAGTAATCGAGTCTTCCTCCAACGTGTAAGGAATACCGGCTACACTCTCATCTTCAAAGATCAGATTTATATTAGAGTCATCCACACTGACCTGTACGTCTCTGCTCTCATTTTCATGTTTGCCATTTCCGTCAAAATATACCTGCCCTATTACAGCGCCGGAATCAGTAAAGGAGATTCTGTTAAGTGTTGTATCCGATCCGCCATTGAAGTACCACACATTTGAAGCCAGCGCATTATATACATCCTTATATTTTTCTTTTTGCGCCGCTTGTTCTGCCTCGGCTTCAGCAATCATATCTTTCACTTCAGCACCTGCAAAAGATGCCTCAACACTATAGGATTCCTGCATAATGTTGTCTTTCATTTTCCCTACAGTGATCTCTGCCTCAAAATCCAATAGGTCTCTTACGCTTTGAACGTGATCCACTCCCTCTGAGCTCCATCCGTTCGGATTGTCTATGCAGTTGAAATAACAGGTATCGTTGATCTTTCCCCCTTTTGTCTCGATCACATTCTGGGAGAACTGGACCGTATACGCCCCGATTGAAGCACCGGCATTTGGTATAAACACATTCAAATCCTGTTCTTTGTTTTTATTCGTCACTGTATAGTTAACTTTATACTCACGATATTCATAGTTCTCATTTCCTTCATTCACTATTTCCATAGTCAATGAAGTGATCTCTATCTTCACATTGTCGTCATCCACGACAACATATTCCGGTTCAAATCGTATCAGTTTCTCACTTTCAATAATTGCCGTTATTGAAGGACTCTGAGAGTCTTCTTCCTGATTCCCGGAAATCGCACTACTGCCGCTCCCCGCATCACTCCCGCTTTGTCCCGTGCCTCCCGTCTGGCTGCCACAGCTGACTGCCATTAAGAGCAGGCTGCTGATCAGAGCCATTAAAATCAGCTTTTTCATCCTTCATTACCTCCCTGTTCCTTTGCCTTTCATTACCTGTGTCATTCCTGCAGTTTTACTTTCACTGGCTCAGCCAAGAGCATTTGTCCTTGACTAAGCGAGTGATTCTGGTTATTTGTCCCACTTCGCTATAAGGTGGATATATAGCATATTATACTACTTTGCCATATTTAATACTACTTTCATCCTTTGTATTGGAGAAACTTTATAATGAAAAACATGAATACTCAAAAACCTTTAAAAAGCAAAGTGAGCATCACGCTCGATGAAGAAGTGATCAAAAGAATCAAGGACCTGGCTGAAGCGGACGACCGCAACTTCAGTCAGTATATTAATCTTGTGCTAAAAAAGCATATTGAAAGAAAGAGCGGTTCAGATCACTCCCAAGACTAGTACATCGATATTTAAAAAACATGTCATAAAAAATACTCACAGAAGAAAGCCTCTGTGAGTATTTTATTATAATGCCTTTTTATGTTGGTGGGCACGGAGCCCACAATCTGGTGCTGTTAATTTCTCCAACCTAAATCAATACACCTGTATGCCTGCTCAATGTGAATTAAACTCCGAAAAGCCAAGGTCAACAAACGACTTCCCAATTTCTCGAATCATTAACACTTCCCAAGCACTAAATGCCATAGCTACAGCATTTTCACTCAAACTATTTTTTGCGCTTGATGTTAGGTATTTAGTATTATCTGATACGGTAACAAACGATAAGTATTTTCCAGGATAATAGCTTGAATGATCATAGCTGGCTACAGCCTCTATTTTACATCCCGCCAAAACTCCTTTGAAATGATGTATAACCGCAACACCATTCCATTTTTTCTCGTTCAAATCATACGACGTTGATACTACTGAAGCACTATAATAGCTACTAATACCTGGTTTGGGTTCAAGAATACAATGAAACCATAGCTTTCCACTATCAGCCACTTGGAAATAGCATGTTGTTGTTGACTCCTCTTCTGGAATTGTAAAGATTAGCCTTTTCCCACCGTCATAATCCACTCCATTTCTGATGATATATTCTTTTAATGCGTCAATGCTTTTCTCTTCTTCAGTTTTCTTCTCTTCCCACTTCGCATACAGCTTCAAATTTCCTGTACTTCCCTTAGGAATCGTCGTAACCTTAGTCTTAAACGTGGATTCTTTATACCAACCAGCGAATACATATCCTTTTTTCGTTGCGTCCTTCAGTTTAATTGTTGCCGTATTGACGTTATAACTTGCAGGGTTCCCAATCGGGAACTTTCCTCCGTTTAGATTATAAGTGATCGAATACTCATAGATCTTCCAGCGTGCATACAACGTTTTGTTGCCGGTCGTTCCCTTTTTGATTACAGTAACCTTGTTTTTGAACTTACTGTCACTATACCAGCCAGCAAATACGCAGCCCTTTTTTGTGGGCTTTGCAAGGGTAATGTTTGCGGAAGTCACTGTATAAGTCGCCGGATTTGACTTGTTATTGGTTCCTCCGTTCATCTTATACGTAATTTTATATTTGGTAGGTGTCCACTTTGCATAGAGCTTTAGGCTTCCAACACTTCCCTTAGGAATGCTCGTAATCTTTGTCTTAAACTTTGCATCCTTGTACCAGCCGCCAAATGTATAGTTCTTTTTGGTGGGATTTTTAAGTTTGATCGTAGCCGTTGTCACATAATAGTTCGTCGGATTTCCCTTAGGTGCAGTTCCGCCATTAAGTACATACGAGATTTTATACTTTATCGCTTCCCACTTTGCATATACCGTTTTATTACCACTACTGCCTTTATTGATTCCCTTAAATGGATTCTTAAACTTCGCATCGGTAAACCACCCTTTGAAGGTGTAACCTTTTCTGGTCGGCTTTGCCAACGATGTGACTGCCGTCTTAAAGTTATACGTCGCTGGGTTGGATTTATTGTTTGTGCCACCGTTCAGCTTGTAAACAATTGAATAGTCCTTGAGCTTCCACTGTGCATAAAGTGTGATCGTACTGCCGTTGGCAGCATCATAAGAACCTAAACTTCCTTTGTTTTTGAATCCGATTCCTTTGCCATTAGCCTTCGTATTCCAACCGTTGAAGACATACTCTTTCTTTTTAAATGTATTACCTGGTAATGAAGCAGTCTTTCCAACAGTGTACGAAATCTTTGACATCTTTCCGCTGTCAGCTGAATTCCCATTGAATACAATTTTATAGGTCTTGCCTGTCCATTTTGCATAGATAGTCAGATCTCCGGTCTGGCCTGCTTCAATTCCTGTCACTTTTTGGGTTAGTTTTTCATCTGTGTACCAACCATCAAACACATATCCCTTTCTAAAAGGGTCCAAGAACTTCACCGGATCATTCTTACTGTAAGTAGATGGATTCTCTTCTGCATTTGTCCCACCGTTTAAAACATAACTGATGTTATAATAAAGGCTCTCAACCTCCACCTTACATTCTGCGTACTTTCCATTCGCTGAAGTTACAGTAATAGTTGCAATTCCTATACCGTTTGCACTTACAATTCCATTGTCATCTACCATAACGACTTCATCATCAGACGAAGCCCATGCCACTTCTTTATTCGTCGCCCCTTCTGGATCAAAGGACACTTCCAGCTGATATTGTTCTCCAATATCCAGTTTTAATTCTGTCTCATTCAAGGCAATCGTGTTAATTTCAATTTCCGATTCTTGTCCAAAGAAAACTTCTGTGGCGTCTGGAATCTCACAGTGATTAATTTGATTCCAATCTTCCCTCGTTCCCGAAAAATGGATCACTGCAAGGGCACCACAGTTATAAAAAGCATTCTCTCCGACGCTGAGAACATTTTCTGAAATCTCCACTTCTTTAATGTTACTACAGTCTGCAAAGGCATAGCTTCCTATGCTTTTAACACCCTCTTCCAGACTGATATATCTTATGTTCCCTGCATTTTCTGACCAAGGTGCTTTCGCTTCTTCGGAATAATTCATCATATATCCATTGCCTGATATAAACAACGATATTCCATCATCAGTTGTGATTAATTGCCAGATTAAATTGTCACCTTCTGCTCCACATTCCCCTGATACAGGTACTTCATCTTCTAGATTGGTGATATCTGTTTCACCATTGTCTGAATCATTGTCATTCTCGTTGTCCACAGTATCAAAGCCATCTGACTGTTTTATATCTAGAGAGTCCTTTTCGTCTTCCGCTAAGGTCGTTTTTTCTTGGGTTGACAGTCCTTTCTCTGCATTCTCTATACTGTAATTCTCTTCATCGGAATTCGCAGTGTCAGTAAAATCAGCGTCGGTAGGTACAGAATCATTTTCTTCATACATCGAGTCAATTGACCCCTCTGGAGCAATCTCTTCTGTTGCTTTTTCCGCTTCTTCCTCATCGTAAGATAACGTCTGCCCCTCCTCTTCCATTGCACTCTCTTCTTCAGCCGCCTGTGAAATCATGTCGTTCTCAGCCGCTGCAGCAAATGCCCCCATCGTATTAAGGGAAGAGATACATAATGCCATTAATACTGCCAGCACTCTCTTTTTCATGGTCCACCTCACTGTCTTAAATATGTGTTGATTTCCTCTTGCAATACTACATTATACTACTTTATACGATGTTTTCATATTTTTCTTTTCATTACACTTATCTTAGTTTTAATACTCTATCATTTGGTGGGCACCCAGCCCACTTCCGCAAGAGATCAGATCCGCCACATCAACAGCTCAAAGAAAAAACCAAAGCCCCGCACTGCTCGTCACGGTGTAAAGGCCTTGGCTTCTCTCTTTAATATCATTCTTTATGCTTCTGTCGTACTCTAGAACGACCTCTTAATCTCCCCCTCCCAGGACCCGATCAGATCGCCGCCATCCGCATAAACGCGAATTCTAAACGTGTGATCAAAGAGGTCATAGCTGCTCTCATTCTCTGAGTAGTCCACGGTGACCGTGTCACCGCTCTTATATTCCTTTCCATCGGAATATGTATCATAATCTCCAATCGTAAGATCATCGATCCGGAAAGTGATCTTAGTCGTGGTATCCGGAGGCCCGCCTTTCAGCGTTGCCTTCACATAGGCCGACTGCATATAGCCCAGGGAGTAATTGATCCCGGTTTTTATGGCAGCATGCCATTTGTAAATCTCATCCCGCAATTCTTCCGCCCCTGCGTAATTATTTTCCAGAAGCGTATCGATGCATTCATAGGTGTCGCTGGTCGGCGACTCCTGCGTATCTTCGCAGTACAGATACTGTGCATCCAGCGCACGTGCGTCCGCGTCCTTGTATCCGCTGATGCTTGTAAAACTGGCGGCTGCCAGCAGAAAGTTTCCTTTGTGTATATCCTCTTCGGCCTTGCAATACATGCTTTCGTTGGCCTTTTCTGCGGCATCCTTGTAATCGCCGAGTTCCTTATAGAGGGTCGAGGCTTCGCTGTAGTTCTGCCGTCCCCAAGCCGCCTCTGCATGTTCGTAATTGGTTTCACTGATGAGTTCTGGCAGTTCTTCATCCGCAGTTTCCGTAACGCCTTGCAGGGATCTGTATACGTTGAGCGCCCGCTCCCAGTTCTGTTCCTTTCGGTTTTTCTCGGCGACAGCAAGAAGCTCCTGATAAATTTCGTCAAACTCCGACTCCGTCACTGCATCGTACTTGTACAGCGCTGCATAGGCAGTTGCGACCGCTTTGACTTTCCCGATTTCCTCGTTTTGCCTGATTTTGTCCATGTTGCTGCCGGCCGCTTTGCGCGTCTGCTCCACGCCTTCTTGCCAATACAGATCGGCGTCTACTGCTTGTTCTTCTACACATGTGTGCAAAATACGGAGGCCCTCCTCGTAATTATTATTCGCCAGATAGGCCTTAGCACTGCCGTAGTTGTATATAGCCTTTCCCAGTTCCTCGTTCTGGCTATGTTTTGCCACAAAGTCCCGGATCTGCTCCGCCTCATCCGTATTCTCGCGTACGAGACAGCGTTTCACGCAGTCGACCATTTCTTCCCTGTATGCCTGCTGTACACGGGCCGGTATCTTGTTGTAGGGGTACTCTGCTCCAAGCTTCTCTAAGGCATCCAGAATCTCTTCTCCGTTTGCCTGGCTCTCGTCGATGGCTGTGAGTTCCGTACGGATTGCTTCCTCCTGACGAACAGGATAGACGAAGAGCCTCCAACCTATTGCGCTGGCGAGCAGCACTGCTGCCAAAATAGTGGCTGCCAATGCGATCCTTGCCCGGATCCTGTGGCTTTTGTTCATCGGATCGTAGCCATGGATCTTCTCCAGTTTCTGATCCAGAAGGGCAGGCTTTTCCCGGATCTTCTGGATCTGCGCTTTCATCTGTGCAGCCGAAGTGTAGCGCTTCCGGGGATCCATTTCCGTTGCTTTCTCCGCAATCCGCTTCGCGTCGACGTTATCCGGCAATATGCGCTCAATGAGCTTTCCGAGCGCATACAGGTCCGTTCTCACATTGGACTGGGCAAATCCATACTGTTCCGGTGCCGCAAGGCCCTGCGTGCCGATCATCATGGTGTCTTTGTCCTGCCCGGCGATGTATATTTTGGCAGCGTCGTAGTCGATGATCTTGACGACACTGTCGTCCGTCACCATGATATTGGAGGCCTTAATGTCGCGATGAATGATCGGCGGCTGTGCGCTGTGCAGGAACTGAAGGCCATCGCAGATCTGCGACAGAATATCGATGCGCGCAGTGAAAGTCAGGGGCGGTATATTGCGCTCTGCCTCAGGAAGTGTCGATTCTCCATCCTGCAGAAGGTGGTCCAGCGTTCTGCCCTGGATCAGTTCCTCGATCACTACGAGTCTCTCGCCGTCTTTCCAATAAGCCTGAATGCCTGCCACATTCTTGTTGCGGTGCTCTTTGAGAAACGCATAAACATGTTCGTTGTAGACATCCAGCGTCTTCTTAAAATATAATTTTCCTGTGGGAATATCTCTGACGACAGACTTGCCGTCTTCCAGAACGCGCATTTCATCATAAAGCGCGTTTTCACAAAGCTGTTCGAGTTCTGTCATGGGTCCTCCCCGCCACGCTTTTACACGCGCCGCAGTCTATTGGCGTGCCGTTTTGCAAATTTTTGCATAGCATGATTATAACATGAACTCACAACATATAAAGGAGATCACTCATGGACGAGACGACCACCAAGAAGCTCTCTGATGTCCTTTCGAACATCGACAATACGCGGGATATGGAAAAATTTATGGAAGAGCCTAAGGTCGCGGACAGCTTCAAGAGCTTCCCCGACTACTTTCGCTCGCTCCCTTCTGTGCAACAGCTTGAGAGCAGCGAGATGATTCAGAAAAGCGGTCTGGAGCGTTCCTACTATTATCAGGTGATGAAGGGCACCCGGAGCCCGGGCCGGGACAAAATACTCCGACTTTGCATTGCAGCTGGCCTTTCCTTGCGGGAAACCACTCGCGCGCTGGAACTCGGCGGATGTGCGCCTCTGTACCCCAAGAATCGCAGAGATATCATCCTCACTGTGGCGATCAACCAGTCCGCATCCGTAGATGACGCGAATCTCCTGCTGTACAAATACGGAGAAGAGCCGCTCGCATAATGGCGCACAAAACTCCACTCCATGCGCTTTCGCCGCGCTTATGGATATGGTACCCTGCCACTTCGCTTTATAGAAATGCGAACAAAAGATACGTATCGGGGCCTGCGATTACAGTTCCGCCAGATACTTCGTGACGCAGTGCAGCGCGTTATAGTATAATAACTTCATCGAAGAGAATTCCAAGCGAACGAATTCGTTGTTGAAACTAGTCGTTAAAATAAGGAGGCAAATCATGATCAGAAAAGCACAGGAATGCGCAATTGAATATCGCGAGCATATGCGCGACGGAGACGGCACCGTACAGATCACTAATTTCATCACTGGTCCGGCAGAACTCAATGAAAAAGGCAGACTCTTTGCCAAGATCACTCTGAATCCCGGCTGCAGTATCGGTTATCATCTGCACGACAAGGATGCTGAGCTGTTTTATATCATGAAGGGAACCGCTGAGTACAATGACAACGGTGTGATCCGCACAGTTACAGCCGGCGATGTAACCGTATGTCCCACCGGCGAGAGCCACGGCATTGCCAACAAGACGGATGAAGTCGTTGAGCTGGTGGCTGTGATCGTGTACGCGTAAGTATAGTGACTATGCATCATCCGTGCCCCATGTGCTGTGCATCTGGGATATCGGATTTGCTGAATGAGTAAGGAGGTATTACCATGGCAGCAAGAATGACAGCCGGCAAAGGCGGCGAATTCTACGTTCCCTATGAAAACAGAAAGGGTTGTGAATCCATCGTCTATTTCACAAGAGACTTGTCCGCAGAGGGACTTGAGAAGATTTACAAAAAGGTGAGCGGCGTGCTCCACGGCAAAGTGGCGGTGAAACTCCACACCGGAGAGCAGCACGGGCCCAACATTATCCCCAGACCCTGGGTACAGAATCTGTTTGAAAAGGAGTTCAAGGATTTTGACAGCGCTACCATCATCGAGACCAACACCTACTATGAAGGCGACCGCGACACCACCGAAAAGCACCGCAAGACTCTGGAAGTGAACGGCTGGACCTTCGCGCCTGTCGATATCACCGATGAGTTCGGTGCCACCACTCTTCCCGTCAAGGGCGGCAAATGGTTCACCGAGATGTCCGTCGGTAAATCCCTGCCGGACTATGATTCCTTCCTGGCGTTGACCCACTTCAAGGGCCACGTGATGGGCGGTTTCGGCGGATCCAACAAGAACATCGGTATCGGATGCGCCGATGGCAAAGAGGGAAAGAAATGGATTCATGCCGCAGACTCCGGAGATCAGTGGGGCATCGCTATGGAGGAGCTGATGGAGCGCATGGCGGAATCCACCAAGGCGACCATTGACTATTTTGCCGGAAGCATCGCTTATATCAACGTTCTGCGCAACATGTCCGTTTCCTGCGACTGTGAAGGCGTTGCGGCAGCACCTGTTGTCACTCCCAATATCGGCATCGTGGCGTCCCTGGATATTTTGGCAGCGGATAGTGCCAGCGTAGATCTGGTCTATGCGCTCAAGGAAGAGGACCATCACGACCTCGTCGAGCGTATCGAGACCCGTCACGGACACCGCCAGCTCAGCTACATGAAGGAACTGGGCATGGGCAATGACAAGTATGTGCTGATCGACCTCGACAACGGCGAGTGCCGGATCCAGCCCAAGGATGCTGTGACGCATGTCGTGCCATTTGAAGGTTAATCCGATTCGATGAATGAGGAAAAGAGCGCATGTACCACAATGGTGCATGCGCTCTTTATCATTATCGCAACGACTTTACGGTGTTGTATTGACGAAGTACAGTGATCAACATTTCCCTGTGCCTGATTAGCTTTTCTTACGCTCCTTTCTCCACCTTCTCATACGTAAATGTGTTGAGGAACCGCTTTGCTCGATCCGTACCGGGGTGTTCGAAGAACTCCTCCGGACTTCCCTCTTCCACAATATTGCCCTCATCAATGAAGACCACTCTGTCCGCGACCGCTTTGGCGAATGACATCTCGTGGGTGACGATCACCATCGTCCGTCCCTGACGGGCCAGTGTCAGCATGACGTCCAGTACTTCTCTGACCATCTCGGGGTCCAGCGCCGCTGTCACTTCGTCGAATAGAAGCACTTCCGGGTGCATGCACAGAGCCCGCACGATCGCCACTCTCTGTTTCTGACCGCCGGAGAGTTCGCGAGGGAAACTGTCCCGCTTCTCCTCGAGGCCGACGCGGGACAGGAGCTGCATTGCTTCCTCCTCTACTTCTTTGCGGCTTCGCTTCTGCACAAGGACTGGGGAGAGAACAATATTCTCGAGGATCGTCATGTGGGGAAACAGTTCATAGTTCTGGAATACCATTCCTACTTTCTGGCGGATCCCGACGATGGATCGGGAATTGCCATCCACCTTCTGTCCGCGGAACATGATCTCCCCTCCCTGTATAGGCTCTAGTCCGTTGATGCAGCGAAGGAGCGTGCTCTTGCCGCATCCGGACGGGCCCACGATCACCACGACTTCCCCTTCGCGAACAGATAGCGAGAGGCCGTCAAGGACCCTGTTGTCGCCGAATTCCTTGACGACACTATCTATATTGATAAGCTCTTGCTTCATCAGCTCCACTTCCTTTCCAGATACTTGGAGAACATGCTGATCGGCCAGCACGCGGCAAAATACAGTACGAAGATACACGCATAAATCCCAAACGCGGCGTGCGGCGAAGATTTGCGGTTGGCCTCAATGATCTGCTGTCCCACCTTGAGCACCTCCACCACGCCGATCATCATGGCAAGGCTCGTCGTCTTGATCATACGGGTCACCAGGTTGATGGAAAGCGGGATCAAGCGGCGGAGCGTCTGCGGAATCACAATATAGCGGTAAATCTGTCCCTGTTCCAATCCCAGGGCTGCTGCGCTCTCATATTGATGCTTGGGAATGCTGATCAAGGCGCCGCGCACAAGGTCCGCCATTTCAGCGGTTCCCCAAAATGTAAACACGATAATAGAAGCGATTTCCGCCTCAATATTCCAGCCGAACACTCTGGTCGAGCCGAAGAAAACGATAAAGAGAAGCACCATCTGGGGCATCACGCGCACGATCTCAAGATAGACACGGGTGACTGCCTTGACCACCGGATTATCTCCTGCCATCAGGACGCCCACCACAAGTCCCAATACAATGCTGAAGGCCACTGCGATCAGACTGATCCGCAGTGAGATCCACAGGCCGCCCAGGAGGCGCTGCATGTTGATGCCCTTAAAGAGCACGTCAATTCCCAAAGCCTGCATACCGGAGCCTCCTTTCCAGAAAGCTTCCCAGCGCGGAGACCGGAAGCAGAATGATGAGATAGAAAATGACCAGGAGCGTCAGACATTCCAGCGTTTTGTAGTATAAGCCGATCAGGTCTTTGGCCGTGAACATAAGATCCATCAGGCTGATCGCAGAGAATACGCTGGTCTCCTTGAGCAGGAAAACGACGTTGGCCACGAAGGCGGGCACACTGATGGATACCGCCTGCGGAAGGATCACATGGAGGACCGCCTGGGTCCTCGTCATTCCCAGCGACAATGCGCTCTCCATCTGGATCGGTTCTACGGCCTCCAGGCCGCTCCGGAAGGTCTCCGCCATATAGGCGCCGCCCAGAAGGGCCAGTCCCAGTACCCCGCAAGGCTCCGCCGGAATGTCCAGTCCGATCTTGGGCAGGCCAAAATAGAGAAAGAACAGCTGCACAAGCAGCGGTGTGTTCCTGAAAAGCTCAATATAAATACCGGCAATATTTTGCAAAACCGGTATCTTATAATGCCGGATCAGCGCGCATAGAAACCCAAGTCCTATAGCAGCCAGAATACCTGCCCAGCCGATCCGCAGTGTCAGAAACATCGCGTCCCGGTAGAGCGGCAGGTAGGAGCGCATGACGTCCCATCGCAGTAGTTCCATAGTTGTTCTTCTCTCCTTTTTACGCAGAGTATCCTCAGGCGAGAGGCGTGCCTGAGGATCCCTTATCTGTGTGTGAAATTGCCCCCATTTCGGTCACAGATTCTACGTCAGTCTTGCATGCATGGCTCTACGTGTGAGCCGCTGTTCCATGTCATTCCTCAAACGGAATGACCGCGCCGTCATATTTATCGAGAATAAACTGCTTGATCGCATCAGATTTGAGAACGTTCACCAGGGCCTTGATCCCTTCCTGTTCCTCATTTCCTTCTTTTACAGCGATGATATTCACATATGTCTTGGCCGCCTCAGAATCGGATGCCTCAAAGGCGATCGCGTCATTTGCCGCGGACAGTCCTGCCTCCAGTGCGTAGTTTCCGTTCAATACTACAAAGGCGACTTCCTCACGGATTCTGGATACCTGCGCTGCCTCTAATTCCACGATATTCAGGTTCAGCGGGTTGGACTCGATGTCCAGAACGGTTGCGGTCAGTCCCGCGCCTTCTTTAAGTGTGATCACACCATTGTCCTGAAGAAGGAGCAGGGCTCTCGCCTCGTTGGTCGTGTCATTGGGGATGGCAATGGAATCGCCTTCCTGCAGTTCATCCAGTGTATTTCTTGTCCCGGGATAGATGCCGAACGGCTCATAGTGGATGCCGCCCGCATTGACCAGATGGGTCTTGTTCTCCTCGTTAAAGCTCTCCAGGTAGGGGATATGCTGGAAATAGTTAGCGTCCAGGTCTCCGCTCTCAACCACGAGATTGGGCTGTACATAATCTTCAAATGTGACGACTTCCAGCTTCCATCCCTGTTCTGCCAGGATTTTCCCTGCTTCTTCCAGAATCTCTGCGTGAGGGGTGGGAGAAGCCGCAACTTTGATCGTGCCTTTTTCCTCTGCCTGGCCGGCATCCTGCGCAGGAGCCGCCTGTCCGCCGCCTTCCAGAACCAGTGTCTCCTCAAATTCTGTTCCGTACGTATCTACAAGCGTGGCCTCATAATCCGCATGGAAGAACTTTTCTTCGCCCAGTTTCACAATCTCTTCGTTGAGCCAGTTCAGAAGACTCTCATTGCCCTTGGTCACAGCCGGCGCGATCGTATCCGCGCTGCCCAGGGAATCGATTCCGACCGTATACCCTTCGTTCTCGGCCGCAAATGCGATGACCTCTGTGTTGTCATTGGCCCAGGCAACGCCGGTTCCGTTCTCGAAAGCACTCTTTGCAGCTGCGTAAGTGTCAAACTTCTGCAATTTGATCTCCGGATTGTTCTTGGTCAGATAGGTCTCCGCGGTCGTTCCGGAGATGACGATGATCTGATCGTCCTCGCCGACCTGCGACAGATCCGTGATCACCCTGTCGTTATGTGAGACAACGCCCAGCGCCACATTCATATAAGGCAGCGCGAAGTCAACCTCTTCCGCTCTCTCAGGGGTCACCGTAAAGTTCGCCAGGATAATATCGACCTTTCCGGTCTGCAGATATTCGATTCTGCTGGCCGCCTCCGTGGAAACATACTCGATTTCCACACCCAGATCCTGTCCGATCCTGTTAGCAAAATACACATCGTATCCCTGATACTCGCCGTTCTCATCTACATATCCGAATGGGCTCTTGTCAGAGAAGACGCCGATATTGATCTTGCCATCCGCCTGGATCTGCTCCAGTGTTCTGTACCCTGCATCTGCGCTCTCTTCGGCAGTTTCTCCCGCCTGCGCTTCCACTTTTTCCGCCTGCGGCTCATCCGCGCCTTGCTGCGTCGTCGAAGATCCCGATCCGCATCCGGCAAGGAGCGATCCCGCAAGGATCAGTCCAAGTACTGCGGCGCCGGCTTTCTTAAACAAATTCTTTTTCATAACAATCTCCTTTATATTGCCGGGCAGCACTGCGGCTGCCCGTTCGTTCTATCTTTTGACTTAGCGGTTACTTCACTGCTGCAAATCCGTTCTCCAGATCCGCAATGATATCGTCGATGTGCTCCGTGCCGATGGACAGGCGGATCGTGTTGGGCTTAATGCCCTGATCCAGCAGTTCCTCTTCCGACAGCTGGGAGTGGGTCGTCGACGCCGGGTGGATCACGAGGCTCTTGACGTCTGCCACGTTCGCAAGAAGCGAGAAAATCTGCAGGTTGTCGATGAACTTCCAGGCCTCTTCCTGGCCGCCCTTGATCTCAAATGTGAAGATGGAGGCGCCGCCATTGGGGAAATACTTCTCATAAAGAGCGTGATCGGGATGTTCAGGCAGCGAAGGATGGTTTACATTCTCGACCTGCGGATGAGCAGCGAGATATTCCACTACCTTCTTCGTGTTCTCAGCATGTCTGTCCAGTCTCAGGGACAGAGTCTCCACACCCTGCAGAAGCAGGAATGCGTTGAAGGGGGAGATACATGCGCCGGTATCGCGGAGCAGGATCGCACGGATATATGTGACGAATGCAGCGGGGCCGACTGCGTCATAGAAAGAGACGCCGTGATAGCTGGGGTTGGGATCCGCGATGTTGGGATACTTGCCGCTCGCCTTCCAGTCAAACTTGCCGGACTCTACGATGATGCCGCCAAGGGTTGTGCCATGGCCGCCGATGAACTTGGTCGCGGAATGGACAACAATGTCTGCGCCATGCTCAATAGGACGGATCAGGTAAGGGGTTCCAAATGTATTGTCGATGACCAGAGGAAGGCCGTACTTGTGGGCGATTTCCGCGATCGCGTCAATGTCCGGGATATCGCTGTTGGGATTTCCAAGAGTCTCAAGATAGATCGCTCTTGTGTTGTCCTGGATCGCGCCTTCTACTTCTTCCAGGTTGTGGGCGTCAACAAAAGTCGTTGTGACGCCATACTGGGGAAGTGTATGGGACAGCAGATTAAAGCTTCCGCCATAGATCGTCTTCTGTGCTACGATGTGGCCGCCGTTTGCCGCCAGTGCCTCAATTGTATACGTGATCGCCGCTGCGCCGGATGAAACCGCCAGTGCTGCGCTGCCGCCTTCCAGCGCCGCCAGCCTCTTTTCCAGAACGTCCTGTGTGGAATTGGTAAGTCTTCCGTAAATATTGCCCGCATCCGCGAGACCAAAGCGGTCCGCCGCATGCTTGCTGTTGTGGAAGACATAGGATGTAGTCTGATAGATCGGCACCGCCCTGGAATCGGTTGCGGGATCTGCCTGTTCCTGACCTACATGAAGCTGAAGGGTTTCAAACTTATAATTTGCTGCCATTTTCGTTCTCCTTTTCTGATTATCTGCTGCAGAAGCCTCTGCTTTTTCATCTTTCTTAAATCTTCCGAATCTGAGCAAATATAAAAGCCCGGAAGCTGTTATACTCTCCCGGGCAGATGGCTGAAGGTCTCTCACTTGATTCCTATGATTTCTCTACGATCCTTTATACAGGCGCATTGAGGGCTTCGCATGAAAGCATGTCAATTAGCCTGGCCATATTGGTTGCCCGGGAGTTAAACATTCGCATACACATCATGCAGTTGTCTCTCCATTTCGCTTTAAACATCGCTTTCTCCTTATGCGTTACTCTCACTGTTTATTGTGTCCTCTTCTGGACCGCTCAGATTTCTTAAGCAGGATACTATCACCGTTTACCTACTATGTCAATAGGATTTATATGAATTATTTTCAAAAAAATGCGCATGCCCCACTTCCCGGCAGGACATGCGCTATTGTTTCATTTACTTTCTTGCACCCAGGAGTGCCTGCAGAAGTGCCATGCCATTGGTTGCGCTGTTCTGCTCCTCCTGTGCCTGCTGCGAACTTGCAGCGGTGCCGAGAAGTGCGCTGAAGATGCCGGGCGTGGAGCCGAGAGACAGAGTCGGAGCCGCAGTTCCCTGGGCTGCAGTTGTATTGGACGCAGCTTCTGAAACGCCGGTCAGGAGTGCAGGAGCCATGATGGCCAGAATCTGGCTGACCTGCTCTGCGGACAAACCAGACTGAGAGGACAGATTTTGTGTAACTTCCTTCTTTTTCTTGCCAAGAATATGGCTGATAATCTTGCCGCCGTCCACTTCATCCGCTTCCTTGAGCTGCGAATCCATATCCTTCTTGCTGGTATGCTGGGTGAGCGCGTTCAGAAGAGAACTTGCGCCGTCACCGGATGATGCATTTTTCGTAAGATACTTGATCAGAATCGGAATTGCGAGCGTCATCAGCGTCTTAATCTGTTTCTCGGACAGACCGGTCTTCTTAGCAATCTGCTCCAGAGCAGTCTTTGCTGTCATTGCCTTTAAAAGCAAGCCAAGTAAATTCATAAGTTCCTCCCTTCCTGTGCCACAGCACAAACATATCATGTTATTAGTAAACTCTGTTTCTAATACCTATATTCTACAGCATTTCGTAAATTTGCGATGCATCTTCTTGTCAAAATACTCTATTTTTGTCACTTGTGTTATACTAAGTAGCAGCTTGATCATTCGAATTGACCATTTAGATTCATTTGGAGATACACTATGTACTATCAGATCGAAGGCCGTATGAACATGAAGACCCTCACTTTCGATGAGGAGGGTCTGACTGTTGGCAAGCAATCCTATCCCATTGACGACATTGAAAATCTTAAGATCACGAATGCGCCTCTGTTTGCGACATACGGAATCCTGACCTTCCACTCCGGAGGAAAGGATATTTCTGTTGCCTTTCCGCGCTCGGCAATCGACAAGCTCCGAAGGGCCATTCATGATTTTGAACACGAGCAGATGATGCGAAGGAAGGCGGCGGAAAAAGCCGCAGCTGAGGCAGCAGAGAAAACCGCTGCCGAGGCAGCCGCAAAAGAAGCGGCTTCCCAGGCATCACAGACCGTCCGATCTGCCGCTTCCGTAAGCGAAGCGGGCGCTCCGCAGGATAAGCCTGCGCAGCCTATCCGCTATATGGATCCCTATGAAGAAGTCAAGAAACTCAAAGAGCTTCTGGATATGGGCATTGTGACGGAAGAGGAGTTTCAGAAAAAGAAGAAAGAGCTGCTGAAACTGTAAAGTCCAAATCCATACGTTCGTAAAAAGGGCTGTCACATTTGCGGCAGCCCCTTCTTATCAGCACTCTATCCCGTCCTGTTTTCTCTGGATCAGGTACACCTGCCATCTCTTACTGATCTCCATCGTTTCCTGCAGGAATTCCCTATAAAAGGGCTGAAGCGCCGGATTCTTTATGAGCGCGCTTCTTCCCTCCAGTACCCTGGCTTCCTGTTCCTTGTCCAAAATGGGAAGTCCTCTTTTTAATTTATAGGCGGCCACTTTGCGCACCGCCTCCATGCGTCTTTCAAAAAGTCTGGCCATCTCTTCATCGATCTGCCTGATCTCTTCTCTGGCATCTTGCAATTCCGTCCCCTGTAGTTCCATTCCCTGTAATTCCATTTCGTAACTTCCTTCCATGCAGCTGCTCCAATACGCCAATGTCGATGCCCCCCCCCGTAACCCAATAGCTTACTACAAGGCCATCCATTGTAAAAGCGCCCCTGTCTGAAAGAACAGGAGCGCTTTGTTATAGCAGATTATCTTCGGACATTTCCAGTATGGAGTCCGCAATTGAATCAGTCAAGTACCATCTTCACGGAGCCATACATGCCGGCATCGTTTCCAAAATATTTCCGTTTTGCAATTTTTATATATTAATATTGATTTTTTTATACTATTCATGTTGACTTTTGGATGTATTACGACTATGCTGTAATAGAAGCATTTGTTTGTGCAATCTCAGGAGGTTGTGATGACGATCGAAGAATTGAAGAACAGAAAAACCGCTTTGGGTCTCACCAACGAAATGATTGCGAAAGCCGCCGATCTTCCGCTGAGTACGGTGCAGAAAATTATGAGCGGTGCCACCAAGGCCCCCAGGAAAGCCACTTTAGTAGCGATAGAAAAGGTGCTTTCTTCCGAAGAACACCTCAGAAGTAGTGCGGCAGACCACACTCAGGTCACAAGGAATAACTATACTTATGAGAATCTCCCCGAAGCGCGCGGTATGGTAAGGAAATCCGCTGCTGAATACAAATATGAGCCTGTTACCGGAAAAAAGGACGGAGAATATACCTTAGATGACTATTATGCTCTCCCAGATGAGCGACGCGTCGAACTGATCGACGGCGTGTTCTACGATATGTCTGCACCGGCCGTCATACATCAGAAGATACTGGGCGAACTGTTCATTCTTTTTCGGGAGTGTTCCGATGCCCACGAAGGAGAGTGCGAGGTCTATCTGTCTCCTTGCGATGTAAGACTGGATAGGGACAACAAGACTATGGTGCAGCCGGATCTCCTCGTGATCTGCGGCCCTTACGATCTGGGTGCTAAGCGCTTTGAAGGTGCGCCGGATCTTGCACTGGAAATCCTCTCTCCTTCCACCCGCTCCAAGGATATGCTCCTCAAGCTCTACAAATACCAGAATGCTGGCGTGAAAGAATACTGGATCGTAGATCCGGATCACGAGACGGTCATGGTCTACGATTTTCGGGACGATAATTTCTATCCGGAGATATATGATTTTGACGCAGTCATTCCGATCCATATATCAAGCGGACAGTGCTCCATTGACTTTTCAAGGGTCAACCGGGCATTGAAGAAGGTTCGGTCTTCTTAACATTGACATCCTCCCACGGTTAAAACCGTGGGATTCCAATAGCAGGAAAAAAGCATCGCTTATTCCTGCGAAGAGCATCACCTTCGGCCGCTTCCGGCCT
>ONNQ01000021.1 GCA_900319245.1 uncultured Lachnospiraceae bacterium
TTCATAAAGATCGTTCTTAAACGATTTGTCCCGATCTTCTTTTAGGAATATATTCAGGGTTGCATTTCTGTTAAGTTGTCATATATTCGATTGTTATGGGATTTCGGATGCCTGCCTGGCAGGCGATCCGTCGTGCTTCCGATCAGTGTTTCTCAGAAGCAACTCTGATATTATATATCAGTCAGCCGTGAATGTCAAGCACTTTTTAAGATTTCTTCAAAGTTTTCAACTCGGTGTATCTCATCAAGTGGCCTCTCGTTCAGCGGCAAGAGATATACTAGCACTTCTTTCATCTTGATGCAAGCACTTTTTAAATTATTTTTACATAATTTCCATAATGCTTTGCTGGCGATCAAGTTTTTCCGAAAGAAAAAGTTAATTTCACGGTAACCCGGAAATTAACTTTAAGAGCTCCGTTTTACGGATCTCCAGAGCGGAGAAAGAGGGATTTGAACCCTCGCGCCGGTTTCCCGACCTACACCCTTAGCAGGGGCGCCTCTTCAGCCTCTTGAGTATTTCTCATTTAAGCTTCAGTATATATTTGTTACGTCCTTTTTAAGAACGCAATCATGATTATACAGATTCTATTAACATTTGTCAATTACAAGATACAGGATTTTTGTATTGCAAAAGCACAATATATACCGGCCTTCTCACCCTGGAAAGAAGGCCGGTACAATGCTTACTACTATTATTATAGTAAAGCGCTGCTTTACGCAGATCGCGGTTCAGCCTTTGATGCGGCCAAGAACTGCATCCAGCTCCTGATCGGAGGGATGGCCGGGCTTCCACAAAATGTTCTGGCCATCACCCTTATAGCGCGGGATGATATGCATATGGAAATGATGGACCGTTTGTCCTGCTGTTTCTCCGTTGTTCTGAACCAGATTGAGGCCGTCCGCATGCAGCTTCTCTTTGAGCATAGCAGCCACTGTCTGCGCCGTCTTCATTGCTTCCGCCGCTGTATCCGCAGGGATCTCAAACAGATTTGCATAGTGGTCTTTGGGAAGCACAAGCGCATGACCCTCCGTAGCCGGTCCGTTATCCAGGATCACTCTAAAGAGATCATTCTCATAAATGGTTCTGCTGGGGATCTCGCCATTTGCGATCTTACAGAAAATACAGTTGTTATCTTTCATCACTACCTCCGTATTTCACACTTCGCAGATTCTATTTCATGCGTCTTGATTATAACAGGACTAGTGCTGAATTTCATCTAAATTCCGATTTCATCCATATTCCTATTTCATCTGTATTCATATTCCATATTTCCAAAAC
Organism: uncultured Lachnospiraceae bacterium; assembly: GCA_900319245.1. GTDB lineage: Bacteria > Bacillota > Clostridia > Lachnospirales > Lachnospiraceae > CAG-791. The sequence continues at coordinate 1,279 of ONNQ01000021.1, forward strand.
GTACCTCGTCTCCCCTGTGCACCGCTTTCTTTTCGTTAGGCATTAATCGCACTCCGTTGATCCAGGTCCCGTTCGTGCTGTCCAAATCCCGGATTTCGATGCTTCCGTCCTCCCCTTTGTAGATTCTCGCATGAACGCGGCTGATGGAAGGGTCGCTGAGAATGATATCCGCGTAAGCCTGCGCCTTGCCAACTGTAACGGGGAGCGTTCGCAGGTCAATTCGATTCCCTCGCTCCTGCCCGTACAATCTGCCGGGCTGTTCCTGTTCACTGAGCTGCACTGTGTTGCCGTTCTCTTCATCCATTAACCTATATTCATTGATATCTGCACGGTTGTAGCGAGGAAGGTCTTCTTCATCGCTTTTTTCAAAGACAGGCGTTGCATTCTTTTCCTCCTCCTGCTTTCTGTTGCGTTCTTTCTTTAGATACAGGACCATTTCCACCGTGATCAATATGGCTGCCGTCGCCAGGAGAATCGCCCCCGCTATACAAAGCCGTCTCTCTCTGTGGGAAATATATAGAAGAAACTGTGCTGCCACCAGCCCGCCGGCGCCACACATGGCGATCAAAATGAGAAGAACTCTGATTATGATCTGTGTTTTGACAGAGAAGAGCTTGTGATCCTTTTCTTCTCCACCAGAATTGTCCTTCACCAAATCCTGGTGATCCATGTTTGCTGCCCGGCGCTTTCTCTTTTTCGTGGCATTGACTATGTTCGCGGATGGTTCTCTATCTAAATCTGTCTGTTCAACATCCATGTCCGAATCTATGAAATCCGCAGGCTGGAATCTCCTATCACGCCTGGCCTTTTGGGGTGCGATCTGGCTTTCCTTATGCGTTTCTCCTCTGGCGAAAGCACCAGAGAAATCGGATGGCGCTTCTTTTTCAGCGGCTTCTTCGCGGATCGCTTCACGAAGCGCTTGCCAGTCACCTCTCGCAACAGAACTGAGTCGATAGGCAGCAGCCGCCGCGCTTTTATCTGTCCCATCGATAGAATCCGCCAAAAAACGGAACACTTCCGGCGTCCTGCTCTCCCCGGGATAGTACGTAAAGTGGTAGTCTCCTGTCTGCAAATCGTAGAAAATCTGCTGCTGTGACAAAACCAGGTGTTGTTCATCCAGAAGGTAGCGAGAGATCGATTCGGAGACCCGGTCCAGCTCGCGGATCATATGAAAGAATTCAGCGCCGGATATTTTTCTCCCCTCATAGAGGCTCTGCATACTTTGCCTGCCTGTAATGTCATAGTAGAGAAAGCGCTCTCCGTCAATATGGCGCAGGCCGCAGGCAAGAAGCCCCGGGATTCGGTTCATCTCCAGCATTCTATACTGATAACTCTCTGTTTCCGCTTCCTCGGGGCAGGGAATGATCATATAACTTCGCATTGTATCTTTATAGTATGTAGCTTCCATGAAACAGCCTCTCCTTTGTCAATATCAGCAATTCGCAAATGATCCCTGATTACACTGCAGGCCTCGTCGAACACTCCTTACTCTGTCTTTGACAGCGCCTGCCCGGCTATTGCCGTCACTCTTCGAAATCTGCGAAACGAGTATGGAGGATCCGTCTTGCGGGCTTTCATCGTAACCTTCAGCGCAAAGACTGCGTTTCCCGTGCCCGTAACCAGTGCCGGCGCAATCTCCCCGGTGCATTCCGCACAGATCTCACTTCCCGTGCTGCGTGAATAACGGCAGTCTCTCAACATGAAGTAACCGGAGGTGTCCGGCTCCATCGATGACGCTGATTTTCCCCTCAGAATACTCTGCCGGTAGGCCGCCGTATATAGGTCCTGTGTCATTCTGCATTTGTCGTAAAGAAAGAAAGCTGTGTAAAGAATCATGATCACCAGCGCAAAAACCGCCGGAAATATCATTGCCATTTCCAATGTCATATATCCGTTCAACCTTTTTTCTGTATTGCACGCAGCACATCCTTTTTGTTCTCCTTCCATGTTTAGCCTCCCTTTGCGGCGTTCCTGCGAAGCTCCTGATTCATAAATAAGCGCTGCGCCGGCTGCTTTTCATAACCGTCTTTCATCCTGCCAATTCCCTAAGAAATATCATACTTGCGGATCCTGCAAGAAATGGAAGAAACGGAATACGCTCGTCCGCCTTTCCCCGCCTCGCTGCAATCAGGATCATCCCGGTCAGCGATACCAATACCAGTGCGCCTTCCAGAATGATCAAAATATAGCTGATGCCCGTCCATATTCCACCTGCCAGCAGGCAAATCCCATCTCCCTCTCCGATCTTTCCTTTTAAGACAAATGAAAGTAATAAGAGCAGTCCACCGGGCACCGCGCCGGTCCACAGCTGTTTGGGGTCGATCGAAGTCGGCAGGCATACGTTTGTCACTACTGCGGCCGCAAAAAAGAAGACCGGGAGATAGATCGGAATCGTTCTGCTTCTGAGGTCCGAAACCGCCGCTGTCCACCAGAACACACACAATACCAAAAGCCGCCACTCATACTCGTCCATCTTCATAGCTTCCAACCATTCTGCCCTTTCTATATGCCGCTTTCAGCGAATTTTAGTGTCCTTTCCCGCATTTGGGACAAGGTCTGTAGTGCTCCTTGGCTGCTTTCTCCTGCATAGTCGACGTATGGCGGACAATCCCACTGCAGTTTCGATCCGAATGGTATCGGTTGCCTTCTTTGGTAATATAAACAATTCCTTTCCCGCCCGGTTTGCAGCACTCACAAGGGTAATACTTACTGTTATCCCCACTGCGATACCTGGACACCTCCGACGCAGGCACCGCCCGAATCTGTGGATTGAGATAGATGCATCCGGGATCTGTGTGATATGCCTCCCCATATCGCGTCACATATACGTGACCGCTGTCTCCGCTTTCACCGCTCGCGGCATCCGCCCCACTACCTCCGTTCCAGCCTACCCAGGCGTGCCCGCTATAGCGCGCCTGCATAGAAAAATCCGGAAATGCGACAACTCTGACAAAGGGTCTTACGCGGCAGTTTACGACGATATCAACATGACTTCCGTCCGTCATGATCCGGGATTCCGCAAAGGAAAGACCGGCTCTTCCGCCAACAACCGGCGTATGGGTCCAGAAAGCATCTCCCAGATAGGATGTGACCTTGTTTCTGACATACGTTTCCGACAGGATCAGCGAAGCGGCCCCGCTTCCTTCGCTCGAAACTGACTCGGTGCTTTCTCCCTCTCCTGTTCCCCGCGAGATTCCAAACTTCGTATAATAGGCCGCCTCACACACCTTCTCACCGGCTTGCTGCAGTGCCGCCTGCAGGCCGCTCTGCAGTCTGACTGCCTCGAATACGAAGAGCAGGTTCATCATAAAGAAGATAAAGAGAGGCACTGCGATCGCCGCTTCTAATGAAAAGCTTCCCTGCAAAGAATATTTCCCGGCACAAGGAGACGGGAGAGATGCTCTCGCCGCATTTTCAGACGCCCGGAGAGGCTTGTTGTTGTTTAAATCTGTCTGAGAACAGCGCAGCGGCAAGAACATCTCTCCCGCCTCCTTTCTTTTTAGGCTGGGAACGCCCCATGCCAATGCCAGACTGCCGGACAATAGCACAGCGGATCGCCTCTGTGCGCCAACCTTTATGCCCGTCAGTTGTACCCGCTTGCTCCATCAAATGTAAATGTCTTTCCGCATGCCGCCGCTTCTGCATGCATACGGAATTCGTCCAAACATAGATCCATTCTGAACCCACTATTCCCGGTGATCTTGCGAATGTCCATTTCCATAACGTCCATGGTCCTCTGTGTTTTGACTGTACGTCCCTCTAAGAGGAGAAGCCCCTGCAGATACTCCCTATAAGTGAGGCCCTCTCCGCTGTCTCTGTCCCGGATCGCACTAAGCGGCGTCAGCAGTTCATAGAGCTGCGTCTGCCAACTCTCGCTTGTCTTCTGTACCGGGACTCTTCCGCCGGACATAAGGGTTCTCACATCTTGTACACTTTCCAGATAACTCCATGTGAGCGCCAGTGTTTTGGCAATTGCATCTTCCAGTTCCGGATTCAGAATAAGCAGCGAAGCGACGGCTGCCACCAAATGAACCTGCGCCATCCGCGCTTCATCGGCAAACAGGTACGCACAGTTAGAAGCCTCCCGGATTAACAGAAGCCTCGCTGCTATATCCTCAAGATTTAGCCGGTCTGACCCTTTCCCGCACAGAATATATTCTGTTTGAAAACGAAGCTGTCCATCCTCTGACGGATTGGTATAATCCCCCATTTTTTCGAATATATATCTGTTGAACAGGATCTCGTCCGCCTCCGGATATGTGTGCGAATTGTCCGCCATCATGCCTGATCCCAGATGGACGCCTCTGTGGGACAAAACACTATCTAATAGCACGCTTTGGTTTGAAATCTGGTCTGTCGATCCAAATACCTGCCACAGGATTGGCAGCAGCTGGAAAGAATCCATCTGGCTGACCATATCTTCCGCCTCCGACGGATCTCCAGTGGCAGCCTCCCGTTCCTCTTTCGTGACATTTTCTCCGTTCTCCTCTTTCTGCCGGTTCTCTTCTTGCCGCGCTTCTCTTTCTTCGCGCAGTGCCTCTTTGAGTTCCTCCCGGCTCTTGTGTGTTTCTTCCTTCCATTCTCTTCCGCTGATTTCCAGCCCCCGCCACTGATCCGCTGTGACCAGAAAACTGGAAATAACCGCGCCGGCAGGATCGGCAGACATATATGCATAGACCTGCTCCCGCACTGCGCGCCCTGCATTGTCGCAGGCGTACCGTCCCTCCGTGACGTTCACATCACTGATCTGCATAGATGTCCAATCCTTGACGCCCCCCAATGGCAGAGCTGCCTTTCTCACACAGTTCTTTTCCATATATCCCCGCAGATGCTGCTCAAAGATCTCGTTCCCGCCACCGGGTCCTCCGTACGAGGTATCCGTCATAAATAAGTCATACCGATTGTGCAGCTCACTGTGAAATTCAGCCAATGCGGCATTCTGCGCAATATGACACACGCTGTCCATCTGCATGCGCGCGGCGCCAAGCGCCGCGCCGCGCATGAGTACCAGATACAGCGACAGGAGCGCCGCCAGGGACATCGCCAGGTATATGGTTATGGAGCCTTCCGGCTCCCAGCCGCCGTTTTCCTTTAACACTTCTTTATAAGGGCTGTGGAGATAATGGAGTTGCTGTCACTGCTGATCTTTTGAAATACTTTTTTCACCAGGTCGTTGAGCTGTTTCTTGAAAATGATCACCAATCCAATCAAAACGACGATGATCAGAATGATCTCCACCGTTCCCATGCCTGCCTCGTCTCTCCAGAATTCTCTCGCTGTTTGTCTCATTTCTTCTCCTTTCTGTTGGTCCTTCCAAACGTCCATTTACATTGCAAAACTGTAGTACGCAGGAATAATGATGATCAGCATTGTAATGGTAAGCATCATGATCATTGGCAGCAGCAGTTTTGTCTCCGCCTCCTCTCCTAGTTTGCGCGCCATGTTCCTTCGCTCTTCATACGATGCCTGCGCCTCCTGCTGCATTACAGACAATAGCTCCTGATTTCCTTTTCTGAGATTCTGTGTCAGGAGCGTACTGAGCCTTGCGTACTGCCGCGACCTGCACCGCTGTCCAAAGCGTGCGTAGGCCTCTGTCTCCGGAACGCCGCTCGAGAGTTCTCTGCATACGCGAAGAATCTCCTCATAGGCGCCCCTTTCCTCTTTCCCTTCCTCCCTGCCTTTTTGATACGCTTCTCCGAGCCTTGTAAAGGTGCTTCGAATGCTGAGCCCCGCTCCTAGATAAAGCACGAATTTACTGATGATCTGCGGATAATCGAGCAGCATCTGCCGTTCTCGTCTCTCCACCTTTTCATGCAGGCGGCTTCGCATGACAGCAGCTGCAAGTACAGCTACAATCCCGGCAAACAGAAGGATCGACAATCCTGCGTCCGCCGGCCTTTCTTCCCAGAAAAGGCGTCGGTTCTCCACTTCCTGCGGCAGTGGAAATTCCGCATCCGCCGCGCTTTCCTCATCGGATCGAAGGATCGATTCCCGGATCTTTTCCGCCATCCTCTCCTGTTCGGTCATGGCCGGCGGAATTACAGTGACCGGGTACTCTTTTTCCCTTCGAAATCCTTCCGCCGTCCCGTCGTCATACAGTAGGATCGCCGAGAGGATCACCTTCTCACGCTCATTCCCCTTCATACCAAGATTGCCGATCGTTCCGTCAGCATCGACAAGTGCATAGCTGCTGCTCTCCCAAGTGATCCTAAACGGAAATCCTTCCGCTTCCGCGGGGAGAATCAGGTTTTTTGTCACATGGGAAAGGTCCTTATTCTCCCCCAGGATCATTCCCGGCAGCCTGTCAAAGAGAATGTCCGATAGTTTGTCCAACTCTTCGCGGTTGTATTTTCTCGACCGCACCTGCAGCTGGTAACTGCCCTGCCGCGTCCCTTTTGTCTCCTGCTTCTCCGGATTCCCTGTCCCTTCCGGCGCCAGATAGACTTCCAGTTCCGCATTCCGATCTTCGCCGCCAATCTCGTCCCTGATGAGTCGGTCTCCCTCTCTAAGGAGTATATTTTGCCCCGCTGCCGCGTAACTCGCAGCTGCCAGGACGTCTCCCGCGAGAAGGATCAGAAGGATGAGCCGGATCCTGCCCACATAGAATTGCTCCACCTGCTTCTGCGTCTTGCCCAGCGGATTTAGAAGAGAGAGTTCCCGGCGGACCGTGCTTTCATCCCATATACGGAATCCTTTATTCTTTCGTATCCACCCGTGCGACTTTCGGTATATGTATCGCGCCATCCGTTCCGCCGGGTCTCCCTGTTCTTCTCTGGAAAGGAAAATCAGAACCAGATACCCTGCAAGGATCAGACCGTAAACATAGATTTCCATCTGCTCTCCTTTCCTCGGTTCACACGGTGACTGCAAGAATTTTCTCTGATAGAACCAGTGCGCCAAAATAGGCCGCGAGGCACATGGTCATAAACGCGGCGCCCTCCGGATTGTGGTAGAGCACGTCAAAAAATCCCGGCGACGTTACGCCTATGTAGAAGATGATCATAAAAGGGGTCAGATCCATGATCCGCTGCTCCAGCCGCCGGTTTCCCAGCATAATGCGGATTTCGTTCTCTACGTCCATTCTTTCTTCGATCAATGTGGAGGTTCGCGCGAGGATCTCCGGCATGTTGCCGCCTCCCCGCTTGGCAATCCTGAATACTTCCGCAAATTCCCGGATCTCTTCTGTCCCTGCCCGCTCCGCAAATTCTTCAAGCAGCGTCTCCAGAGGAATTCTGTTGTCAAGTCCCCCTGTCACTCGCTCCATTTCGATGGTCACCGGGGCATAGTCTCCATACTCGAACCGCACCTCTTTGTAGCCCTCCCGAAATGCGTTTTCCGGAGAATCACCCGCGCGCAGCGCGTTGTTCACACAGTTGAGGAGTTCGCGAAACTGGCCGGAGACAACTTTTCGATAGTGATCCCGGTCCATCCCGATCCTGTACCGGCAATAGACAAACGGGATCGGCGATAAAAAGAGCATGGCGAAGGCTGACTGATAGAAGAGCCAGGCAACGCCGGCTGCCATTGCGGTGCCCTCCAGCAGATACAGAATGGTCTTTTTAGATCGATACGCCTGCCATCTCGAATTTGACCCTATTGGTAATTTCATTCTCTTTTTCCCAGACTCCCTCGATTTTCCCATGTTTCTCTCCCGTCTCTCTGAACCTGTATAAGGTCGACAACAGGATCTGGCCGTCCCTCATTCCGACCACTTCGGATACTTCCATTAGTTTCCGGCTTTTATCCCGCAGGCGGGACAAATGGACGATCAAATCCAAACCGGAGGCCAGCTGTCCCCGCACTGCCTGGATCGGCAATTCCATGCCCATCAGGATCATCGTCTCCAGACGGGACAGGCCGTCATATCCACTATTCGCATGGCCCGTTGACATGCTCCCGTCATGACCCGTATTGAGTGCTTGCACCATATCAATGGCCTCCGGTCCCCTGACTTCGCCCACAATGATGCGGTCCGGCCGCATTCGCAGGCTGGTCTTGATCAGATCGCGGATGCCGATCGGATTGCAGCCCTCCACATTGGCGTTTCTTGCTTCCAGCCGCACCAGATTGGGTACGCCTCGAATCTGCAGCTCCGCATTGTCCTCAATGGTGATCACCCTCTCTGTCGCCCCGATATACTCCGACAGGGTATTGAGAAACGTGGTCTTTCCCGAGCCTGTCCCACCGCTGATAAAGATGTTGAGCTTGGCCCTGACGCAGCTTCCCAGAAAGGATGCGACTTCCTCTGAGATCGATCCGAAATCGATCAGATCCTGCATCGAAATGGGTTTTGCCGGAAACCTTCGAATGGTCAGAATCGGCCCGTTCACAGCGACCGGGGGAAGCACTACATTGACGCGGTCCCCATTGGAGAGCCGGCAGTCCACAATCGGATTTGTCGTGTTCACAACGCGGTTCGATTCGCCAACAATTTGCTGGATAATATCCGCCAGCTTCTCCTTTGAAGAAAAAGATTCGTCCAGCGGACAGATCACTCCGGCTCTTTCATAGAAAATGTCATACGGGCCATTGACCATGATCTCGGTGACAGCCGGGTCTTCGATCAGCGGCTGCAGGACGTCTAATCGCCGTAAGGAGTTGAATAGGGCCTGCCGCACCGCAATCCGGCTGTCCGTAGGCATATATTTGACCATAGGATCGTTTGAAAAAAGGATCTCCTCGTCGATCAGTCTGTAGATTTCCCCGTCTGTGATCGCCTTACTGTAATCGATCTCGGCCATGATCCGGTGCCGCATTTTCTCAATCGTAACCTGAATCTCGTCTTCATAATGGCTCACCCACCTAGTCCCTCCTCTTCCAGGATGCTGCGCACACACGCTGCCAGCTCCCCGTGGGTGAGCAGCAGGATCCCTGCCGGCAGCTCCCGAAATACCGGGAGCTGGCATCTGCGCGTCTTCATGAAAATATCCTCGTACTGTGTGCTTTTTAAAAGCGCCTCATACTGTCGCATCTTGGCCTCCGCAAACCCATCCTCTCGGGTGATCGTAAAGACCAGATCGCACTGCCGCAGGACTTCCAGAATTCCATCCACCTGCTCACTGAGGTCCAGTATGCAGTATTCATATTCTGTCACCTTCTCAATGGATCGAAACAGATCCAGCCACTGTTCCTGCCGGATCGACCGGATCTGGATAAAGGATTCCATGGGCGGCAGAAAATCCAGCTTTCCCATTTTCTCCGTCATATACTGAAGCTGCCCTGCCAGCTTCTCTCTGGCGCAGTCGTTGTAATACAAAAGGTCGCTCACGCTCCCACGAAAGTTTCTCTCCAAAAGGATCTCCAGCCCGGAATACGCCTCGAAATTCAGGTACAGGGTCGGACTTGTCTGCGCCAGAAGCTGTCCCATGCAGAGCGCAAAGGTTGTCTGCAAACATCTGGTGACAGGCGAGTACACGCCGATCAGCTTCATTGGCTTTCCATGACGCATACTCTGCATGAGATCACCCTCTCCCTCCATGCACATCTGCCGGATTTTGTCTCGAATATGCTCGACCGATTGGTATTTGCTCATGTTCTCCGGCTTTTCGATGTAGGTGCTGCTCTCATTTAAAAGCAGAATTCTCACAAACCCTGCCTTTTCTACCTCTTCGCCATACTGCGATTCCGCGATCACAAGGAGCTTTACCTTCTCCGGGCTCTCCCGGGCCATGAAGACCTCTTTGCTTGTATACAAATAGATGTCAAATGGCAGCTGTCCCGCCCTCTTTAAATACTCCATCAGGTGCTCTCCGTAAGAGACTTCGCTGTCACAGATGCAGATCCTGGCGGCTGCCTGTCTATAGCTGCTATTGTTCATTGGATCTCTCCTTTATCAAAATATCCGTCCCAATATCGTAAAAAAGGCAATCAGAAATAAACCAGTGCGATCAGACACCGGAAAACACACATATACGTCACATCAGGAATGGGCTCTGCACGGAAATCTGCTCCAGAAGCAGACAGAGCACGACGCTGATACCAATTGGTACAGCAAAGTGAACAGTTCGGGATCCGTCCCGATCTCTGACCAGCAGGAACGCGGCGATCACCGCACCGATCAGAAAAGATAGAATGAATGAAACATAAAACCAGCGCACCCCCATGTAGGGAACCAGCGCCAACAGCATCTTGATATCCCCGGCTCCGAGTCCCCCGATCTTCCAGAACGGGAAGAGGAAACAGAGCAGCAGGGCCATCGCCCCCAACACGCCGGGAACCTCTTGCGGCGCCTGTACCGTCAGCAGCCAAATGCCGCCTGCCAGCGAAGTAAGTGTCAGGAAATTGTAGATCCTGCCCCACCGCAGATCCGACGCTGCCGCTGCCGTCACGAACAGAAGAAGTGCTGTCCGTCCGCCTTCGGTCAATGGCTTCACCTCCTTCCTCCGGCTGGTGAAATGATTATAAGAAAAATCCATCTGGGAAAACAAGACCTTTGAAGCAGGTTTTTCATCTTCGTGAAAACGGCCGAAAACCAGTGTTTTATCCGCTTTTCAGGTCCCTCAAGCCCTCATTTTGAGCCGATTTGCGCCTTCCAAAAGCGGTACAGGCCGGCTATAAATCTCGTTGCAAGGCCTGCGTCCTTCTTATATAATGTTATCATCTTAGATCTCTAAGAAGACCTATTCATGACACCGCCTTTTCCGCGTGAAAGGGCAGAAAGAGGAGAATACACTATGGCTAAATTCGTATGCACAGTTTGCGGCTACATTTACGACGAAGAAGTCGGCGATCCGGATAACGGCATCGAGCCCGGCACTGCTTTCGCTGATCTTCCCGACGATTGGGAATGTCCTCTTTGCAGCGTAGGCAAGGAAGATTTCGAGGAAGAAGCATAAGGAATTGCTTCGGTTTGTGAAATCGGATTTTCTTACAGCAATGTTTTGACAACCTACAGCACATAGCAAAAAGCCCATGCATGACCTGCATGGGCTTTTTCCTTTTCATAATCTGTTATACTCCGTCGAAGCGGTATGGAATTATCTGGCTTCGCCAAATACGTCGTCAACGATTGCCTTTACAGTGGCGGCGGTCTTTCTGAGCTCGTCGAGCTCGTCCTCGCTCATCTCCAGGGGAACCAGGCACTCAACGCCGTCCTTACCGACGATTGCGGGCATGCTCAGCGCAAGGCCGTCGATGTCGAATGCGCCGTACATCAGACTCGATACAGGAAGCACCGACTTCTCGTCGCGAACGATTGCTTCGCAGACTCTGCGGACGCCCATCGCAACGCCGTAATAGGCCGCTTTCTTCTTGCGGGTGATCATATCTGCGCTGGTTCTGACTTCCCTTGCCACTTCTTCAAAATACTCTGTGGGATCGGGATAGCCGCGCATCTCGCAGAACTCACGGATCGGGATGCCGGATACGCTTGCGCTGCTCCAGATCGTCACTTCGCCGTTGCCCTGCTCGCCGACCATATACGCATGCACGTTGCGTGCGTCAACGTTGAGCTTTTCACTGAGCAGATATCTGAGACGTGCCGTATCGAGAACGGTTCCGATTCCCATGATCCGGTTCTCCGCCCATCCGCTGATCTTGAGTGCAGCGTAGGTCAGAATGTCAACGGGATTGGCAACGATCAGCATGATACCATTCTCATTTCTCTTTGCGATCTCCGGAATGACATTCTTAAAAATTGCGACATTCTTCTTGACCAGATCCAGTCTTGTGTCATCGCGCCTCTGGGTTCCTGCTGCGGTCACGATAATGACTGCCGCATCCGCCAGATCCTCATAGGTGCCGGCATAGATCTTCATCGGTCTTGTGAAGGTAAGGCCCTGTGCGATATCCATCGCCTCGCCTTCCGCCTTCTCCGGTAATGCGTCGATCAAGACCATCTCCGTAAACAATCCGCTCTGCATCAGGGCAAAACAGGATGCCGCGCCTGCAGAACCACAGCCAACCATTGCTACTTTCCTCTGATTCAATGCCATCTCAGACCCTCCTCCAAAACATTGCATTTTCAGTGAATCCATACCCCACGGATCTATTCTATTCAATTCAATGATCCGGCTGCCATAGCAACCGGTCCCAACACCGGATCAGATTATTCTGCTGCTGTCAGTCCAAGTTCATAGTTCACATACTTGATGACTTCGTCCGCGTCAATGCCGTGAACCATGCACGCCTCGCTCAGAGATTCCATCTGAGAAGCCGGGCAGCTGATGCATCCCATGCCGCAGTTCATAAGAACATACGCAGCCTCAGGATACTGTCTGAGAATATCCGCGATCAGCATATCGCCATCGATCGGTGTCTTGTTATTTTCATCCATTCCCATTGTTATTTCCTCCAACATGTTCAAAAAAACTCTTGTAATTAAATTATATGGATTTCCTGTCACTTTGCAAGCACTCCCTGCCCTTCTGCACCGCCGCAAAGGCAATGAACGCCGCTATGTTGCAAAGCACGATACTGGCGCCTGTCGGCGCTGCATATAAGTAGGAAATGATCAGTCCGGCCACAAGGCAGACCGCCGAAACAATCGCCGAAGCAATCATGACAGAGCGGAATGTCGTGCATGTCCGCATGCTTGTCACCGCCGGAAAGACCACCAGACTGGAGATCAGAAGAGATCCCATCATGCGCATTCCGACAACAATGACGAGCGCCGTAAGGAGGGCGATCACCATGTTGTACAGCCTCGCGTTGAGCCCCGTCGCTCTGGCGAAGGTCTCGTCAAAGGTCACCGCAAAGATGCGGTGGTAGAAAAACACGAACAGGATCATGATCGCCGCCGACACGACGCCGGTCAGGACCACGTCTTCCTGCGACATGCTCAGAATGCTGCCGAACAGGTAGTTATAGACGTCCGTATTCATGCCGGTAGTCATAGAGACAACCATCACGCCAACCGCCAGCGAACCGGTGGAGATCAGCGCGATCGCCGCGTCTCCCTTGATCTTACTGTTCTCCGTGAGGCGCAGCAGCAGAAACGCCGCGACGATCACGACCGGAATAGCCACGGCAAGCGGCGCCGCATTCATGGCTGTCGCGATGGCCAGCGCGCCAAACCCGACGTGCGACAGGCCGTCACCGATCATGGAATATCGCTTGAGAACCAGCGTCACGCCCAGCACGGCTGCACACAAAGCAACCAGAACGCCCATGCAGAGCGCCCTGACCATGAAGGGATAGGTAAACATTTCTGCGATCAAATGCAACATCAGGCCTTCCCTCCCTTCTGCACCGCTTCGGGTGCCGGAGACTCTGTCTCCGCCTCTTTCTGTGTTTTGGCAGCGGCGGCCGCTCTGGTCCCCCCGCTCCGCTTTTTCTCCTCCTGCACGGCTGCTTTCTTCCAGATATGGACCGCCTTCTCGCCGTCCATAAAGGAGTGATAGGCTGCGCTGTGCCGATAGTCTTCGCGGGTGCCAAAAAACAGCTGGCGATCCTCTCCCAGATGCAGGATATGCGACGCGTACCGTGTCGCCGCCTGAATATCGTGGGAGACCATGATCACAGTGATCCCCATCTCGCGGTTGATCCGCTCGATCAGCTTGTACATATTGATGGTGACCAGCGGGTCCAGGCCCGCCACCGGCTCATCCAGAAGGATTACCTTCCTGGTCGCGCACAGCGCCCGCGCAAGGAGCACTCTCTGCTGCTGACCGCCGGAGAGATCGCGGTAGCAACGGTCCTTCAGGTCCATGATTTCCAGAGCCTGCATGTTCCGGACCGCCCGATCCTTTTCCGCCTTACTGTAAAAGGGGCGAAGGCCCATTCCGGAAAGGCAGCCCGAGAGGACAACCTCCCACACGCTGGCCGGAAAATCCTTCTGCACCGGCGTCTGCTGGGGCAGGTAGCCGATTTCCCTGGCCCGCAGGTCCTCGCCAAACGTCACTTTTCCTCCCGACGGTTTCTTCAGTCCCAAAAGGCCCTTCATCAGCGTACTCTTGCCCGCTCCGTTTTCGCCCATGATGCACAGGTAATTGCCTTGCTCGATCTCAAAATTCAGGCCATGCAGCACTGTCACGCCCTCATAGGCAAAGGACAGATTTTCACAACTAATAAGACTCATTTGCTTTCCGCCTTTCTTCCGAGCGCTTCTTCGAGCACTTCCAGGTTCTCTGTCATCATCGAAACGTAAGTGGCCCCGCTCTCCATCTGTTCCCTGGTCAGATTGTGACAGGAATAGAACGTTCTTTGCACGGCGCCGCCGCTCTCACAGATCGCTTTCGCGATATTTCCGTTGGATAATTCAATGGAAAACACGACCGGAATCTCTTCTTCTCTGACTTTATCGATCAGAAACGCCAGCGTAGATGCGCTTGGTTCTGTCTCCGCCGAACAGCCCGGAAACGCCGCATAATACTCGAGGCCGTATTCTTCGGCAAAATACCGTATGGGAAACCGATCCCCAAATACGATCGTCTTTCTCTCCGCACTCTCTACAATTTCGCGAAACCGCGCGTCAAGCTCTAAGAGCTGTACCTCATAGGCATTGGCCCCTTCCCTATATTGCTCTGCGTTAGATGGGTCGATCTCCGCCATCTTTTCGGCGATCGCTTCCGTGATCTCCGCCGCCTTCACCGGCGACGTCCATACATGCTCGTCCGCTTCTTCGTGCTCTTCATGGGAGGAATCGCCGCCGTGCCGGTGCTCGTCCTCGTCGTGATCGGCGTCTTCGTCGTGGTCGTCGTCCTCGTGGTGATCGACTTCTTCATCGTGGTCGCCGTCCTCGTGATGATCGGCTTCGTCATGATCATGCTCGTGCCCGCGCTCTTCCATCATGCCTTCCACGATTTCTTCCTCGACTGTATCCGTGAGGTCCACCAGGCGCAGCGTTTCGGGTCTGTGATCTCCCATATTGTCCAGGATCCTGTCCACCCAGACGTCGTTCTCGCCGCCCACATAGATGAATAGATCGCAGTTCTGGATCTCCTTGATGTCTAACGGCGTGGGCTCATAGGAGTGCATCTCCTCGCCCGGGGAAAGAAGCATCCGGAGGTGCACGAGATCTCCTCCGATCGCTCTTACGAAGTCATATTGCGGAAAGATCGTTGTCACGACCTTCATGCGGCCGTCATCTTCGGTCTCCGCAGGCGCCGCGCATCCAGGCAGGAATCCCGCCGCCAGCAGCACAGACAGAAGCGCTGCCATAAAGCGTGCGGAAAGCCTTTTTGTATATCTTGCTTTCATTCGCGTCACCCCCTGCAGTCTCTGCAGATCCCGTAGAACAAGGTGCGCGTGCAGTCCAGTTCAAATCCGCCGTCGCCAGCGCCCGCAAGGCTCTGCATCGCCGCTTCAATGCGCGCTCTCTCCAGATGGACCAGCTTTCCGCACTTCTCGCACTTGCAGTGCACATAGCCGGACTCGCCGCCGTGTTCGCCCTTGAATTCATAACAGGCGCCTGTGACCGCATCTACAATATATTTGTTGACCGCGCCTTCCTCCACCAGTCGGTCCAGCTGCCGATAGATTGTTGCGACGCCGATGGATACCCCGTCCGTCCGCAGCTGATCCAGGATCTGCCCTGCTGTCATGTGCTCTCCCTCGTTTTGCTGCAAAACAGAGAGGATCTGCTCTCTATGCCTGCTCTTATATGGCATCCTTGTGCTCATACTCCGTATCCTTTCGTATTTGCCCGTATTTGCCAAAGCTCAAATTCGAAAATGATTCTCATTTTTAATTTCCAGAATTCTAATTATATGAAAATACGACCATCTGTCAAGAGATGGATTGCGATCCTACGTTTCCGGATGCGCCGCACGGCATATCGCACAATGAAACAGCCCCCGGCACTATACCGGGGACTGCTGTGAACCTGCTGCATTCTGTATTTTGGCCCGCATGCGCTTTCTTATGAAGCGGAGACCATTACGCGACGGAAACCCCTTATGCGATGGAGATCACCTTGTAATCGCGATCCTCTACGGCCTCTTTGAGCTTGTCGTCCGCAACATCGCCGCTCAGCGTGACAACCGCTGTGCCTTCCTTGTGGCTGACATCTGCGGAAGCGACGCCGTCGATCTTCTCCAGAACCTTCTTCACGGTTGCCTCGCAGTGCTCGCACATCATTCCTTCAATCTTCATTGTCTTTGTCATCGTAGCTTCCTTTCTGCTGCGCTCGGCAGCCTCCCTTTCTTTGATGTATTCCGATAAAAGCTTGCCGTCCGCGTCCGTCGCGACCGGATTTTTCAGCTTTTCATCCTTACTGCTGCTTCTCATATCAAATCCGTTGAGCCGCAGTGCGTTCGTAACCACGCAGAAGCTGGACAGGCTCATGGCCAACGCTCCCAGCATGGGATCCATGGTGATGCCCAGAGGGCTCAAGACGCCCGCTGCGACCGGAATCAGGATCGAATTGTAGATCAGCGCCCAGAAGAGGCCCCACAGAATGGTCTTGTAGGTCTTGCGGCTGAGCCTCACAGCGGCGCTGACATCGCTCAGTCTGCTGTTCATCAGGACCACGTCCGCCGCGTCGATCGCGACGTCTGTCCCTGCGCCGATGGCAATGCCGATATCCGCTCTTGTCAGTGCCGGTGCATCGTTGATGCCATCGCCGACCATGGCGACCTTGCCCTTCTCCTGCAGGCGGCGGATGATCTCCTCCTTACCGTCAGGCAGCACGCCTGCCACCACCTCGCTGACGCCCGCCAGCTTGCCGATCGCCTCGGCCGTCTTCTGATTGTCGCCTGTGAGCATGACCACGTGAATGCCCATGTTCTGCAGCTCCTTCACGGCCTGCGCGCTGTCCTCTTTGATGGGGTCCGCCACAGCAATGATGCCGAGGAGTTTCCCCTCTCTGGCAAAATACAGAGGCGTCTTGCCCTCATTGGCAAGCCTGTCTGTCAGGTCTGCCAGGTACTTGAGCCACTTGACCATGTCTCCCGACTTGCCGCGCTGCGCGTTGAGTTTGGTGAGAATGAATTTCTGGTTGCCGCCCACGACCCATGCTCCGTCGATCACAGCAGACAGGCCGTTTCCGGGAAGCGCCCGGAAATCCTGAATCTCCCTGGCCTTGACGCCGCCTGTGTATTCCACGATGGCCCTCGCCAGCGGGTGCTCACTCTGGGCCTCCAGCGCGCCTGCCAGATAGAGCAGCTCTTTCTCATCTACCCCTTCCGCGGGGATCACCTCTGTCACAACGGGATGACCGCTGGTGATCGTGCCGGTCTTGTCCAGCGCCACGATCTGCACGTTTCCAGTCTCCTGCAGCGCCTCTGCTGTCTTAAAGAGGATGCCATGCTTGGCGCCCATTCCGTTGCCGACCATGATCGCCACCGGCGTTGCGAGGCCGAGTGCGCAGGGGCAGCTCACAACGAGGATGGAAATACCTCTTGCCAGCGCCGTTCCGACCGGCGCCTTCACGATCAGGAGCCAGATCAGGGTCACGACAATCGCAATTCCAATAACTGCAGGCACGAAAACGCCTGAAATTGTATCCGCTATTTTGGCAATGGGGGCTTTGGTCGCCGCCGCGTTGCTGACCATCTGAATGACCTGGGACAGGCTCGTGTCCTCACCGACGCGGGTCGCCTGGCAGCGCAGGAAACCGGACTGGTTGAGGGTCGCGGAAGATACGGGCGAACCGGGCTCCTTGTCCACGGGAATGGACTCTCCCGTCAGGGCCGCCTCATTGACGGCACTCTCGCCCTCAATGACGACGCCGTCCACAGGGATCGTCTCACCGGGACGGACGACAAAGATATCGCCCTTCTGCACCAGATCGATGTCGATGGTCTCCTCGACGCCGTTCCGCTCCACGTTGGCCGTCTTGGGCGCCAGCTTCATCAGCGACTTGAGGGCGTCGGTCGTCCTGCCCTTGGATCTTGCCTCCAGCATCTTGCCGACCGTGATCAGCGTCAGGATCATGGCCGCGGATTCAAAATAGAACTCCATCATATACTTCATGACGGCTTCGCTGTTCCCATCCACCTGGGCTCTCGTCATCGCGAGCAGCATAATGGTGGAGTAGACAAAGGCCGCGCCGGATCCCATCGCGATCAGGGTATCCATGTTGGGCGCTCCGTGGAAGAGGCTCTTGAAGCCGCTGACGAAGAATTTCTGGTTGATCACCATGACGATGCCCGCGAGCAGCATCTGTACGATTCCCATGGCCACATGGTTGCCGTCAAAGAAGGCGGGTAGGGGCCAGCCGAACATCATGTGTCCCATGGAAAAATACATGAGCACCAGGAGGAAGCCCAGCGATGCGATCAATCTCTTCTTCAGGACTGGCGTCTCATGGTCCTTGAGCGCCTCTTCTTCTGCCGCGATCTTGGCCGTGAGGCTTCCTGCGGACCTTGTGCTGTCCGCCCCCTTGGGCGATGCGCCGTAGCCGGCGTTCTCCACTGCCTGCATGATATCCGATGCAGATGCGGTTCCCTCCACGCCGAGTGTGTTGGTCAAAAGACTCACGTTGCACGACGTGACGCCCGGCACCTTGGATACCGCTTTCTCTACGCGCGCCTGGCAGGCCGCGCAGCTCATTCCTGTCACTGTATATTGGTCCATATTGCTTTCCTCTCTGAAACCCGCGGTTCTGAAGCCACGCCGAAGGCGTTGCTTTCAACGTTTCGTATCGTGTATCGATAACCCGGAAGCTTTGCCATGCAAAGCTTTTAAAGATGGGCTCCTCGTTGTGAGCCCATCTTTTTGTTACTTCATCAGCTTCTGCAGCGTCTTCACCAATTCATCCACCTTTTCGCTGTTGCCCGCCTGCACATCCTCCGTCACGCATGTGTGAATGTGGTTGGCAAGCAAGACCTTGGTAAAGCTGTTGAGCGCCGCATTGGCCGCAGCCACCTGATTGATGATGTCGATGCAGTAGGCGTCCTCCTCCAGCATGCGGCGGATGCCGCGCACCTGCCCTTCGATCCTGCTGAGCCGGTTGATCAGATCCTTCTGCTCCTTTTCGGTGCGGACCTTGGTCCGGCAGCAGCAAGCGGGCGCTTTATTTTCTTCATCGCCTGTTTCCGCTTCGGCGGCCACAGTGTCCTTACGCAAAGACTCTTCCATGTCATTGTTTTCCCAAGAAGTACCCATTTTGTGCTCCTTATATGCTCCAGGTGTTCCATCAAATCTTTTGTCATTATATACCCCCACTGGGTATATTGCAACATCCATACTTTTGGCAGTTTCATATATCGAAATATATATTTCACTCTTTGCTTCCATATTGTGCAATCTTGTCTCATATCAAACGGCCCCCGGACGGGATTTCATCTCGCCACGGGGGCCGTTTTGCTGTATATTCTTTATATTCAACATTCTTGGGCATCCACAGGCCCGAATGCGCCGCATGGGACTGTGGATGTGCATCGGGGTTCAACTACGTAACGCCGAACAACTTACATCAGCAGGAGATTCCCATGCGCTATTACATCGCCGACTGCCATTTTTTCCATAACAGCCTCAACTACCAGATGGACAACCGGGGGTTCACAGACGCCGAAGAGATGAACGCATATATGATCGCGCAGTGGAACAAAAAGGTCCGCTGGAATGACGAAGTGGTCATACTGGGCGATTTTTCTCTGGGAAAGGCAGAGGAGACCAACCGCGTCCTGGAACAACTCAATGGATTTCTTTATCTGATCGAGGGAAATCACGACCAATTCGGCCGCGCGAAGGGCTACAACGCCGCCCGCTTTAAGTGGATCCGCCCCTATGCGGAGCTGCACGACAACGGAAGAAAGGTTGTGCTCTGCCACTATCCGATCCTCTGCTACAACGGACAATACAATTTCGATGCAAATGGAAATCCCAAGGCCTATATGCTGTACGGTCACGTCCACAACACATGGGACGAGCGGCTGATGGAACAGGCGCAGGCGCTGACCAGGCAGCAGGTCCGGACTCGCAGGGACGGCACAGAATACACGCTTCCATGCCAGATGATCAACTGCTTCTGCATGTACTCCGACTACACGCCGCTGACGCTGGACGAGTGGATCGCATTGGACGCACAAAGAAAAGGCGCACCGCAATAACGCGGTACGCCTCTTTTTTGTTTTCTGCTAATGTTGCTTTCTAAGAAGTCCTCTTTCTACCAGGACTGCTTCCTGCTATGCACGCTTACTCAGCCCTTGAGACCTCTGCTCTGCCGGTCCATATCCTCCACGACGATATCATAGATCTCGCCGAGAGAAGCGCCGTATTCCAGTATCAGCCAGGGCTCATTGGTGTGGAAGTGGATCTTGATCGGATCTCCGTCGCCACCGACCGCCAGCAGGCTGTCGCCCTTGAAGTGCTCGACAATATAATCAAAGACCTCATCTTCATCGAGATCATCGCCGTCGATCAGAAGCTGTGTATCATATCTAAACTCAAGCATTGCGCAATTCCTCCTTTACGATGAATTTTCTACTTCTACAGTTTAGCGAATGACAGCGCTGAAATCAAGTCATCAGGCTTTTGTGTCCTCGTTTCCTTCATTCATGGGAATCTCGCGAGGGATGGGCTTGCGGTTGAGAATGGTCATAAATTCTTCGCCGGTAATGGTCTCACGGAAGTAGAGGTGCTCGGCAAGCTCGTCCATCTTCTGCTTGTTCTCCTGCAGGATCTGCAGCGCCTTCTGATGCTGTCCGCGCACCAGCTCCACGACCTTCTTGTCGATCAGCGACTGTGTCTCGGCGGAGCATGCCAGCGATGTATCGCCGCCCAGATACTGGTTGGTCACCGTCTCCATGGCCACCATGTCAAATTCATCGCTCATTCCGTAGCGGGTGATCATCGCGCGAGCGAGCCTTGTCGCCTGCTCGATATCGTTGGAAGCGCCTGTCGTCACACTGCCGAACTCCACTTCCTCCGCCGCGCGGCCGCCGCACAGCGTTGCGATCTTGTTCTCCATCTCCTCTTTGCTCATCAGGTAATGGTTGCCCTCTTCCTCGACCTGCATGGTATAGCCGAGCGCACCCGATGTGCGGGGGATGATCGTGATCTTCTGTACCGGCGCACTATTGGTCTGCATGGCCGCCACGAGAGCATGGCCGATCTCATGGTAGGACACGATCAGCTTCTCTTTATCTGTCAAAATCGCGTTCTTCTTCTGGTAACCCGCGATAACGACTTCAATGCTCTCCTCAAAATCCGCCTCATTGGCAAATTTCCTGCCGTCACGGACCGCGCGGAGCGCCGCCTCATTGACAATGTTGGCCAGCTCCGCACCGGAAGCGCCTGCTGCCATTCTGGCGATCTTGTTGAAATCCACATCCTGCCCGTACTTGATCTTCTTAGCGTGTACCTTGAGAATATCTTCTCTCCCCTTGAGGTCAGGCAGTTCTACGGGCACGCGGCGGTCAAAGCGGCCGGGACGTGTCAGCGCGGGATCGAGCGCCTCAGGGCGGTTGGTTGCTGCCAGGATGACGACACCGATGTTCTCCTCAAAGCCGTCCATCTCTGTGAGCAGCTGGTTCAGTGTCTGCTCGCGCTCATCATTGCCGCCGAGCGCAGATCCGTCTCTCTTCTTGCCGATCGCATCAATCTCGTCGATAAACACGATGCAAGGCGCTTTTTCCTTTGCCTGCTTGAACAGGTCGCGCACCTTGGAGGCACCCATGCCGACGAACATCTCTACGAATTCCGAACCGGACATGGAGAAGAAGGGCACGTTGGACTCGCCGGCGACTGCCTTGGCCAGCATTGTTTTGCCGGTTCCGGGAGGGCCGACCAGCAGAATGCCCTTGGGCATGGTCGCGCCAATTTCCTTGTACTTGCCGGGATTATGCAGATATTCGACGATTTCCTGCAGGTTTTCCTTGGCCTCTTCCTCGCCGGCCACATCCATGAAGCGGATTCCCTCCGTGGATTTGACATATACCTTGGCGTTGCTCTTGCCCATACCGAACATCATGGAGTTGGGGCCGCCCACCTGATTCATCATTCGCTTGTTGAGCAGATAGCCCAGTCCCGCGAACATGCCGATCGGGATGACCCAGGAGAGCAGGAAGGACATGAAGGGCGACATAGGCCGCACGATATCACTGCCAAATTTCACATTGTGTGAATGCAGCCTTTCCACCAGCATCAGATCCGTCACCGGCGCGGTCTCGTAAATCTTCCCTTCCTGATCCTTAAAGACGATCTGGGTAGAGGAGATCTCCACCTCTGTAATCTGGTCGTTCTCTATCATCGTGATGAACGTGTTGTAATCCGTCTCTGTGATCTGCGCATGCTGCAGATAGGGCATCACGAAGATGTTGAGGATAATCATGATCGCCATCACGAGCAGCACGTATGTGATCAGCTGTTTCCTTGGTTGCTTTACTTCATTCATATAGCTGTATCCACTCCTTTCCAGAGTTATCTTCACAAATGAAAAGTTGAGGAGAATACCTCCCTGTGTATTCCCCTCTCTTTTCTACTTTCTTAATAGGGTATATTAGCACTTTGTCCGCAAATGGTAAGAAACAAATCCGAAAAAATATCTAAAAAAAGAATGAATTTATAGGAATCGTTCTTTTATCATGATTTCGCAGAAGACTCCCGCTTCTTAGCGTATGCGTAGGCGGCGAGTAGTTCACTCCTTGTCAAACTCTCTGACCAGTACGCGGAACAGCTCATCCGTATCGATGGGCTTTCTGAGATAGCCATCCATTCCGGCCGACATGCATCTCTGCTCAATGTCTCCGTATGTGTCGGCTGTCAGGGCCAGGATCGGGATTTCTCTCGCATCCGCCGCGCCGCTCTCACGAATGGCTCTCGCAGCGCTCTGTCCATCCATCAGAGGCATCATCATATCCATGAGGATCGCCTGGTAGTGATACGGTCCTCTCTTGAGGAACATGTTCACAACCTCCTGCCCGTCGCGGGCAAGCTCCGAGTGTACGCCCCTGGTCTCCAGGATCTTCATGATCACTTCCGCATTAATGCTGTTGTCCTCGGCCACCAGCACATTTTTGCCATACAGGACGCGGTCCTCGTAGGTGGACTTTCTGCGCATCTGCAGGCTGATCTGCTCGTCCGTCGCAAGTTCATACTCCAGAACGACGGTAAAGGTCGTTCCCTTCCCCTTGACGCTCTCACAGTTGATGGTGCCTTGCAGAAGATCCACGAGGTTCTTGCAGATGTAAAGTCCAAGTCCCTGCCCGTCTCTGAGTGTCACCTCGTCCCGGGTTTCCTGCTCGAAGGGAAGGAACATCTTCTTGAGAAAACCTTCACTGATGCCTCTGCCATTGTCCGTGATCGTGTAGACATGGCGTGCTCGATTGCCCTTATAGGAGACCGAGGTGACAAAATCCACCTTCCCACCGGGTTTGGAGAACTTGACGGCATTGCTGAGCAGGTTGATCAGGATCCTCTCCACATGCTCAATATCCATCATGACATATTCGTCGTTGCAGTCCTTCACTCTCGACTTGAACTGTAGGCCTGCATCTGCCGCCTTCTGTCCGATGATCGAATTGACTTCCTCGATGACCCTGGTCTCTCTGACTGCCGTGCTCACAGAGACAACCTTGCCCGCGTTGATGCGGCTGGTCTCGAGCACTTCATCGATCAAGCTGAGCAGATATCTGCCGGAGGACTGAATTTTGTCCAGATTCTCCTTGAGCTGCGGGGGCAGATTCTTCTCCTGCAGGCTCAGCTGCACGAGTCCGATGATCGCTGTCATGGGTGTGCGCATATCATGGCTCATATGGGACAGGAATGCCTCCTTCTCCCTGCCTGTGCGGACCGCTACACGCAATGCTTTGGCCATTTCCTCGATCTGCTGGCGATCGTTGACCTGCTTGGTTGTATCAATAAACGTAATGACCAGTCCATTCAGCTCATGCGGTTCGCTTTCCAGCCCCTCCCGGCTGCGAAGCTCTGCCGCATGCTGTTCTCTCTCTTTTTCTTTTTCCGTTGCAATGTAAGGCGCGATCCTCACAAGGTAGGTCTTGCCTGCCACGGACGCACAGTTCTTCTCGATCGGCTGCATGGTCGAAAGAACCTGCCTGCACAGTGCGATCAAGTCGATCGTCGCAAAGTTAAAGGCGATATAGCGCAGAGACCGTCCCACGTCCTGATCTTCCACATGGAACTCCGTAGCGATATACTCGGTGTACTTGCGGATGTTCAGGTTTCTGTCCACCATGATGATGCCCACCAGCGTCGTAGACAGGAAGTTGGCCATATCATCATTGACGGCCGCCAGCTCATTGACCTTGGTCTGGTACTCCGAATTGACCGTATACAGCTCCTCATTGACGCTCTGCAGCTCCTCGTTGGAACTCTGCAGTTCCTCATTGGCGGTCAGAAGCTCTTCATTGGCCGCCTGCAGCTCCGCATTGACGCTCTCCAGCTCCGTAACCGTCTTTTTCAGGCTGTCCTGGGCCTTATGCAGTTCCATCTCCAGGTCGGTGATGCGCTCTGCCGCTGCGGTATCAACGCGATATTCCTTTAAATCGATCTGCTCGTTGCTCTCCTTTTCGCGCAGGAAGGCAAGGACCATCATGCCGGTTTCCGATCCCAGGCGGTCCCGGATCGGCTGCGCAACCAGTGAGATCAGCTCCCTGTGATCACCAAAGGTGACCGGGATGTCTCCGTAGGCAACCCTTTTCTGCGACTCGCGCGCCTCTTTGAGTGCTTTGGATATGGCGATCTTGAGTTCCGGTTTTACGAGGCTGAATATATCCAGTGTAACAGCGCCTACGGGCAGCGTGATAAAGCCGCTGCAGTCTCCATAGGAGTGCACCAGCTTGTTCTTCTCATCCACCAGGACGCTGGCCGGCATCAGCATTTCCAGAATGCGGGTGTCCAGCTCTCCTGACGTAAGGGAAATCTCCGGCTCCGGCATGTTGTGAATGTATCCCACGTTGTCCATATTGTTCTCCACGGTCTGCATGGAGTACCGGATCTGATCATGGGACGGCGCCTTTCCGGACGCATTGTGGATAAAGATCTTCTCGTTGGCACATACTACCTTGAAGACGTCGTCATAATCGATGACCGACTCGCTCCTTCCCAGGAACAGGTAACCTCTGTCGTTGAGGGCCACATGAAAGATGGCAAACAGATTTCTCTGCAGGATATTCTGAAAATAGATGAGAAGATTGCGGCAGCTGATCAGATCCAGCTTTCCGAATGGCGGATCCTGGAATACGTTGTGCTGCGCAAATACGATCATCTTACGGATCTCGTGCCCAACGATATAGTGGTTGCCCTTGCGGGTAAAGAAGCGGCTCAGCCTGGAAACGCTGACATCCTCACTGATGTTGTCTCCGTAAACGCCTCTTCCTGCCACAGCGATGGACTCGGCATCCAGATCGGTCGCAAAGATCTTGACGTCTCTCCGAAGACCCAGATCCTCCATGACTTCCGCAAAGAGAATGGCGATCGAATAGGCCTCCTCACCTGTCGAACAGCCCGCGACCCAAACGCGGAGCTGATCGGACTGCGACGAGTTTTTGACCAGGTCGTAGATCACCCGGTCCTTGAGCACTTCAAAATAGTCCGGATCCCGGAAGAAGCTGGTCACTCCGATCAGCACTTCCTTGGCCAAAAGCCTGGCTTCGTCCGGATTGTTGGATAGATATTTGACATATTCCTGCAGATTGCGATTGTGGGTGACGACAATGCGCCTCTCCACTCGCCGCAGGATCGTCGTCTGCTTATAGTAGGTATAGTTGACGTTGGTGACATTGCGCAGAATGGTGAACACCTGCGCCATCAGGTCGCCGTCGCTGAGCTGCAGACGGTTGCCGGCGTCCACCATAGAAGCCGCAATGTGCCGCATCTCTCGCGCGATGCTGTCAGGATTCAATACCATATCTACAAATCCCGTAGCGATCGCATTTCTGGGCATACCATCGAACTTGGCGCTCTCCGGTGTCTGCACGATGATCACGCCGTTCTTGTCCTTGATCGACCGGATTCCGTTTGTGCCATCCGATCCGGTACCTGATAAGATCACTGCGACTGCGCGGTTCTCATAGGCCGCTGCCAGCGAGCGGAAAAAGACGTCTATGGGATGATTGATATTCTTGATATTATATTTGCGGAGGCGAAGGATATCCGATACGATTTCCAGATTGTATTTGGGCGGGATCATGTAAATATGATTGCGCTCTACGCGCATGCCGTCCTCTGCCTCTACAACGGGCATATTGGTGTCCTTGCCAAGGATATCCGCAAGAAGACTCTTGTGGTCCGGGGAAAGATGCTGGATGATCACGAAGGCCATCCCCGTGTCCCCGGGCAGGAAGGTCAGAAACTGCTGCAGCGCTTCCAGGCCGCCGGCCGAGGCTCCGATGCCGACTACACAGCTGGGCTGCGCTTCGCTATCACTCTTCTTGTACGGTGCTTTACTACTCATTTGAATCACTCCGTTTGCAAATGGCATTTCACTTACATATCAAACAATGCATCAAATTCGACGATAAAACATGGCTGCATAAAAATACATTACCCTCATTCTATCTCTTTTTGAAAGAAAATGGTACTATGGTGGGTAGAAAGGAATGAAAATCATGCTGCTATCACTCATTGTACCTTGCTATAACGAACAGGAAGCACTCCCCCTCTTTTACAGCGAGACCACAAAGGTTCTTCAAGGGATGCAGTGTGACTATGAGCTTCTCCTGATCAATGACGGTTCAAGCGACAATACCCTGTCCATCATGAAGGACCTTGCCGCACAGGATTCCCATGTCCTGTATTTTTCCTTCTCCCGCAACTTCGGAAAAGAAGCAGCCATGTACGCCGGCTTTACCAACGCCCGCGGCGATTACGTCGCTGTCATGGATGCTGATCTGCAGGATCCGCCGTCCCTTCTGCCTCAAATGGTGAAGATCCTCGAATCAGGAGAGTATGACAGCGTCGCGACAAGGCGCGTTGACCGGACCGGTGAACCGCCGGTTCGCAGCTGGTTTGCTAAGCGCTTTTACGAATTGATCAATAAGATTTCCGACGCCGATATCGTAGACGGAGCGCGCGATTTCCGCCTCATGACCCGCGCCATGAAGGACGCGGTTCTGTCCATGAGCGAATATAACCGCTTTTCAAAGGGAATATTTGGCTGGGTCGGTTTTAAGACCTACTGGATGCCCTACGAAAACGTAGAGCGCGTCGCCGGAGAGACCAAGTGGAGCTTCTGGAAGCTCTTCAAATACGCCATTGACGGCATCATCAACTTCTCCCAGACACCCCTCAGCATCGCCTCCTGGTTTGGCATGTTCATGACAGGGCTCTCTTTTCTCTTCCTGGTCCTGATCGTAGTCCGACGTCTGATCTGGGGTGATCCCGTCGCCGGCTGGGCGTCCACGATCTGCGTGATCATTTTTATTGGCGGCCTGCAGCTCTTCTGTCTGGGCATCATTGGACAGTACCTTGCCAAAACATATGTAGAGGTCAAGAACCGCCCCCACTACATCATTGCAGACACCAACGCCGGACATGCCGTGAAAATCCGCTGAGAATCCGGCGGTGCATCCACTGTATCGTTTCGATGGGCGTCTGTACATATCGTCATTATGCCAAAGAGCTCTGTGCACTATGCACAGAGCTCTTGTTATCACTCAGCTAAGTCTCTTGCGGCAGACGCCGTCCTCGTCAAACTGATACATATGTCCGTCGATTGTCCGTTTCCCGGTGACTCTCTCTCCTCTGGAATTGAGATAGTAGCGCTTCCCGTCCTTCGTGAACCAGCCCGTCAGCATGATCCCGTTCTTGTCAAAGCGATAGGTCTTGCCGTCCAGCGTAAACCATTTGCTGCGGACATAGGTCCCGTCCAGCAGCATATACTTCTTTCCGGCGGCTGTAGTCACCCAATGTGCCTTTTCGTGGAACGTCGCCGTTCTCAGAAGTTTGTGGAACAATTCGCCTTGCGTTTCAACGCCTGAAACGTACGAATATGCCGTGCCTTTTGCCAAATGGTTCATAACTTCTGACAAAGTCTTTCCCTGAGCATAAAACGCTCCGCATTCAAACTGCACGTCCATGCTTTTCATCAGCTTCACAGCCGCAGCGCTGAGTTTTGTCGTCCTCCAGCAGTACATGAACACTTCGTTCTTTGCGCCTTTACATTTTTTGGCATGCCTGCTCGCAACGCCGCCTACTGTTCCGGCAGTAAATCCGATCCTTAACGTCGGATTCAGCTTGTGCATTCTTTCCGCGCGGGTATCCGAATCCTTGGTCACATTGAAAATCACCGAGGATCTGTCAAGGATCCCGTATTTGTTCAGAATATTCGCCGTCGATTTAATCTGCGACGTAGGCATAGTATCTACTTTCACTTCGATATATACCTCTGTGTCCGGATGCGATTTGACCCATTTCGCCATAGCTTCCAGCGTAAGCGGACCGATTCCCTTGTAGTCTTTGCCCCACTTGATGCCGTAATCATATTCCTGCAGCTGCTTAAGTGTCAGTTTGGAAACGGAGGGCCTGGATCCGGGTTTTTTGCCGTCCTTTTTGCGGGCATATTCTACCAGATCATCGTGAAAACAGACCGGAATATTATCCTTGGTAAATCGCAGGTCAATGACCATAATGCGGTTTCCCTTGCTATATGAGAGATCGTATCCCACTATGCTCTGCTCCGGTGCCGCTCCATTGCTGTATATATAATATCCGAGCCGGTTGGACGTATTCACGTTTCGCAGTTCCATATAGCTAAGATGGCTGAGCCTTCTGCCGGCACTGTTCACGTAATACTGGCCGCGGTCCACCCACTTGTTCACAGCGAGACTTCCGTCATCTTCAAACCAGTAGTAATAACTGCCAATCTTGACCCATCCCGTCTGCATGACGCCTCTTCCGACTGTGATGTCGCCGGAGGGCTTGAAATAATACTTTTTGGCGCCGTCCTTGAGCCAGCCAATCTTCATGTACCCGTTTATGTCAAAATAGTACATCCGGTGACCGATCTTCTTCCACTGTCCTTTGATGTACCCACTAGCCGTCTTGTAGCGCCAACCTTTGGCCGTCTTGACCCAGTTGGTGGTCTTGAACGTCACCTTTTCCTGCAGGATCCCGCTGGCATCGACGTAGTACTGATAATTGTCGACCCACTCGTCCTTGGCCATCTCGCCATTGGATTTTACATAGCGTTTTCCGATCCAGCAGTTTGTCTTAAGCGAGCCGTCCGTATCCAAATAGTAGCGCTTACTCCGGAATGTGACCCATCCCTTCAACTTGGCGCCGTTCTCGAACAGATACCACTTGCCGCCTTTGCAAAACCAGCCGTTTCTGCTGATCGCTTCCTGATAGGTCGAAGCCTGGTAATGGAATGTGACCGATTTCGCGCCGGGGCCCATCTTAAAATGTGCCGTGTCTTTCGGCTTGGCCCAGACGGCCGCCCGGATCGAATAAGACGCCCCTTTGAGGGATGCCTTATTGGCCTTGATCAGCGCTATGATCTCATCTTCCAGATCATAATGTGTCACATTGACCGAGATCGTCTTGGAATAGGTCTTCCCGTTATTGATCAGATAGGTCGTAATCCTGTAGGAGGAAGCGCCTTTTACCGCCCCCCAGTACAGAACCGTGATATTTTTCCACACAAGATTGGTGCACTGGGCCAGCGCGACCGGTACCGGGTCAACCCCTATATTGCATACGGCCGTCTGCTCCCCGATGGAGAATGTAAGGGCGGCCGTCCCCTCCTTGCGCGTGGAGACCGTCACTTTCAGCGCAACTACGCACTGCACAGGCTCCGCCGGCGCTGTCGCAGGGCTGTCCTGCCCAGGGGTTGTCTCCTCTGCCGGACTTGGTTCATTGGCCGGCTCTTCCCCTCCTTCTGAGACAACTGCGCCCGTAACCGCTTTGACCACCGCGACTGTGCTGTCGCTGCTCTCCCAGGTTAACGCATCCGCAACGCGATTGGCGATATTCTCTATATTCACAGCCTCCACGACGGTTGTGATCGTGATCGTCGGCGCCGTCTTCTCATCTGCCTTCAGGTCCTGCGTACTCAGTTCCAGCCCTTGCACCGTAAATGACAGGTCCTCTTCCGGTGTGTCTGGATCCTGCGTGTCTTCCGGCGCAGGTTCCTCCGCTGCCGCCGCGGACTCCGTCACATTCTCTTTCTCGTGCGTCTCTGCTTCTATCGCCGGCTGGGTCTCTGCCTCTTCCTGCGATGCAGCTTCCGTTTCTTCCGGCACCTCATCCGGCACAGGATCTGCCTCGGCCGAAGGCGCTGCGTTGTCTGTATGCTCGCTGTCTGCCGCTGTCAGATCTGACGACGCCTCCGTCGATTCGATGGTCGTCTCTTTCGCCGAATCCAGTTCCTCTTCCGGCTTCTCTGCGTCCTCCGAATCGTTCCCCGAATCTTCTGACAACATAATAATATCCGTGGAAGCGGTATCTGCCTCAGCGGCAGATACAGTCGTTCCCACGGAACCCATACACAATGTAACAATAAGTCCAGTTGTAATAAGCCTATACAGCTTCTCTTTCATCATACGGTATGATTCTCCGCTCTCTATCCTTCTTTCTTCCAGCTTCAATTAATAGAATTGTAAATTCTCCGTAATATTTTGTCAATACTTTGCCGCATCAATCAGCGTGATGCAACCGATGAGCGGAATCTGGTTTCGCTGGCAAATCCCTTTTATGTTCTTTATAGCGCCGGCGCTCGATGTATTGAGCGTTGTGGCAACAAGCACAGCCTCCGAATTCAGAAGGTCCTGAAAATCCATCTCATTGGTAATTGGCATACCCGCCGATGCGGTGATGCCTTGTCCCTTGAGAAATTCCACAAGGCGGTCCACCGTCTCCCGGATCTCGGTCCTGTCGCAATCATAGGCAAGAAATACGTTCTTCCCACTGGATTTCGCAAATCTGCGCTGCAGTTCATAGACCAGGACCTTTCCGCCATGTTCTACACTGTCTGCCGCATCGACGCCTCCCAGCGTAGACAATCCTTTTTTCTTGAGTGCGTCCGCTTTTGCAAGACTCTTCTCACTTCCTGCCACAATAAAGCGCTGTAGAACGGGCAGCGCGAAATTATCCTTGAGCTGTTCCTCGGTGATGATCGTATCGGAGAACACAAATACAAGCAGAAGCCATGCGATTGCCAGGAGCGCGCCTGCCGCAACGCCCACTGCCGCAAATTTGATCACATCCTT
The DNA here is from genome assembly GCA_900319245.1 of uncultured Lachnospiraceae bacterium. Lineage (GTDB taxonomy): Bacteria > Bacillota > Clostridia > Lachnospirales > Lachnospiraceae > CAG-791. The sequence goes on from ONNQ01000021.1 coordinate 32,271, forward strand.
CGTGCTAACCTTTGTCTTCGCAGCCGTAGATGTCGCTGACGCCGTATCTTCCGCGCCGAGCAGTGCAAAATAGGCTGCCTCCTTGTCGCTCAGAACATCAACCGCGTTTTTGATAAAGTTATTGCGGTTATTCTGCATCGTGATCATCGGCGTGATCGCCGTCTGCTGCATGTTGAGAAGCCACTTGGTGTCATTGACAGAAGTCGTCTCGTCCACTTTCCGGACCGTCACATGGACCGCACTTTTCTCAAGCTCGGACTGTCTTTCAAGGATCCTGGCCTCGATGACGCTCTGCATCGCGTCGACGTCTTCTTCACTTGCGGCAAAAAAGCGAATGTTCATCATGTTGCAGCTGCCATCTGTCCCTTCGCCGGAAGGTTCTGCGATCACATTGTCGCTGACGCGCTGCTGGGCGGGGGACAAACCAGTCTGGTTTACGGTGGCCGCATCCGACACCTCCACCAGCTCCATGATGGAATCCGCCGAAGGCTGGTCCGCCATTGCCTTAGCGATCTTCTCAAATTCCTCTCTTCCCAAAAGAGACGAGGAAAAAGCACTGACCGCATTGGGCGTATTAGACATCACGGAATACAGAAGATCCCTCTTGACATAACTCCGGGGATCCAGCTTCTGCATCGCTGAATTCTCTATATATCGATTCCAGTCGCTGAGGATCTTTCCATACTCGCTATACTGACCGTAGAGCTGCTCGATATAGAGCGCCGTATCTTCCGGAAGCGCTTTCCTGCTCTTCTCGACACGCTCTTCATAGCTGAGCACCGTCTCCGCAGGTTTCGCCGCCTTCTTCACATAGCCAAATACGCCGCCCAGAAGTCCCATGACCAGGGCCGCTAAGAGGATCACTCTCCACTTGACCAGCAGATAAGCAAATCCGCTTTTTGTATCAATCACTTCCTCATGTTCGTTTCCCATAAATTCCTCATTTCTATATGTAGAAGCGCTCTTTTTACAATGATCTGCGTAAGAAAAGTGCCTCATACAGATCGACAATATATTCCCAGCTGTAATTCTTGCGGATCCGGTCCTTGGCCTTTTGCCCAAGCGCTGTGATCTCTTCCTCACTGAGCCTGTCCGCTCTGTGGATCAGCGCTGCCAGATTTCCTTCTTCTTTACTCCAGTAAAGCGCTGCATCCTCCGCCACTTCTTTGTTGAATCCGACATGTAGAAGGAGATTGAGATCCGTAGCGCCTAGCGCCTCCAGAAGGCTCGGGTTGGTGCCTCCCACTTCGTGTCCGTGGAAGTAGGCGTACGCATTTTCACGGATCTTTCCCAGCAGTGCCGGATCATAGACCGTGCCCACGAATTTGATCCTGGGATCTGTTTCAAAAGACAACGTCTCCTGCAGGCGGTTATAAAAACGACCGTCTGTCGTCGTAATGATCGCAAAATCTTTTTCAGAATCCGATTTCATAAACTCACGGATCATGGTCTCAAAATTGTTCTCCGGCACAAAGCGCCCGACGACCAGATAGTAGTTCCTGGCCTTGAGTCCATGCGCCGACAGCCACTCTGTAAAAGCAGGCGCGTCATCGGCAAGCGGAGAGGCTTTGTATTCTGACCCGTAGGCGATGAAGGTCGTTTTGGGAGAATACTTTTTATAGGTTGTACGAATGTATTTCTCGATATTTTTGCTGTCGCAGATCAGGATGTCCGCGTTTTTGACCATCAGGCCTTCCGAGTATTTCCAGTAGCGGCGGATCGGTTTACTCCATTTGGCGCGCTTCCACTCATGGCCATCCGGGTTTACAAAGAGAACGCCGCCCAGGGCGTGGATCTCCCGCCGAAACTGCGCGATAAACGGCCCGATGCGGCATGCGAGCACATAAAACACCGGTTCCCGGATCTCTTTGTGGACTTTACAGTAGTGAATGCATCTTCTGAGCGCGATCAGGTCGCAGGCAACCGCTCTGGCCGGTCCAATATACGGCACTTTGATGTCAAATACGAACGCGCCGTTATACTCAAAGCGCATATCGTCTTCTGCCATTCTGGCCACATGATACTGGATCTTGTCGGAGACTCTGTATTGTGTCAGCTTTTCCACAAAGGTCTCAAATCCGCCATAGGCCGCCGGAATTCCTTTGCTTCCAATTACAAACACATGCCGGACGCTGCTGTCATTCTTTACGATCTCTTTGTCCGCTTCTTCCAGCATCCGAACCTTGTGGCCGTCGATCATCACCCACTTATTGGTACTTGTCATTTTTGCCTCCAAACATGTTTCTGCACACTATGACATTTAATTATACCATATTTCAGCGCACAGAAATCATTTTCAGATACCGTTCCAGCGCGTCTGACCAGGCAGGAAGCCGCACAAAGCCCTTTCTGGTCAGCTTTTCCTTGTCCAGTCTGCTGTTAAAAGGCCGGCTCGCTTTGGAGACGCCATACTCTGCCGTTGTCACCGGAATGACGTGCACCGAAAGGCCCGCCTGCTTGAAGATTTCACAAGCAAACGTATACCAGGAAATATAGCCGCCTTCATTGGTAGCGTGATAATAGCCGTACTCGGTCGTTTCGATCATATCGACGAGGAGCCGGGCCAGGTCATAGGTAAAGGTCGGCGTGCCAATCTGATCGTTTACAACGCGCAGCGTATCGTGCGTCTGCCCCAGCCTAAGCATTGTTTTGACAAAGTTGCTTCCATTGACGCCAAACACCCATGCAATCCGCACAATAAAGAACCTGCTCACAAGGTCACGAACCGCTTTTTCACCTTCCAGCTTGGTCTTACCGTAATAATTCAGCGGGCGGTACTCCGTGCAGTCCGGATCCCAAGGCTCCGTTCCCTCTCCGCTGAACACATAATCCGTACTCAAATACAACATTTTCGCACCGGCTGCTTCCGCTGCTTCCGCGATATTGCGTGTGCCCAGCGCATTGACTGCGTAAACCTTGTCCTGGTTGGCGGGGTCTTCCGCGCCGTCAACGTTGGTCCAGGCGGCGCAATGCACGACAGCGTCCGGCTTATAGGCGCGGATCAGCGCATGGACCGCTTCCCGGTCTGTTATATCAAGCTGTGCGTAGGGATGCCCATGCAGGGTTCCTCCGTCTTTTTCATCGAGGGGAAGGATGTCTGTTCCAAGTCCCTCATATCCTCTGCCGGCCAGTTCATTCATAACATCGTACCCAAGCTGACCGCGAACACCTGTCACTACTACTTTCACGCCTGTCTTCCCATCCTTTTCAGTATTTGCACGACGGTATCTTCGACTTCACCCTCTTCTTCAATCACCGTATCTGCGTACTTCTCGTACAGCGCCGTCCTCTCGTCATAGAGATCGCGCAGTGTCTGCCCTTCCCGAAGTACGACGCCTCTTTGTTTAATGTTGCGTAGTCTGTGCGCCAGCTGTGCGTACTCCACCTTCAGATAGATGATATGCCCGATCTCACCAAAATGTTCCATGGCCTCCTTGCCGTACACCGCACTGCCCCCTGTGGCGATCACACAGTGGTCCGCCTCCACGGAGGCGTTGATCCGGTTTTCAATCTCCAGAAACCCGTCAATGCCTTCTGTTTCGATAATCTGCGCCAAACGCCGCTTTTGGGCTCGCTGGATCAGAAGGTCCGTATCCATAAAGTCAAATCCGATCAGCTTTGCTAAGATCACGCCCACCGTACTTTTCCCGGAGGCCGGCATTCCGATCAGGACTAGGTTGGTTCTTTTCATCGCTGTTCCTTCCCACCGTCAATACGTATTGAGTCAGTATATCATACCTTTATCTTGTTTGTGCAAAAAAACCGTTCCTATAGTAAAATGTTATAAGTGTATTTATATCTGATTTTGCGCATAGCATGGAGGTTCTTTTGAAAAGTTCTACGATCCACAACCATTCCATTTCTCCTGTCACCCATATCCTCTCACTCCTGCTGCTGCTCGTCATGGTCGCCGGTTTCTCTCTATTCGTGCAGGCGGCGGACAACACGCAGCCGGAAGACACAGCGCAGACGTCCGCACAGACACAGCCGCCTGTAAAAGGATGGCAGACCATCGATGGAAAGCGGTACTACTATAACAATGGCGCGCCGATCACGGGTCTGCGCACGATCGGAACAGTCAAGTATTACTTTGATCCCCAGGACGGCGGCGCGGTAAAGACCGGTTTCATCAAGATAAAACGAAGCGGCACGCTCTATATGCACTACTTTATGGATGAGAACTATGTCCGCTATGATCCCGCGAAGGCAGGACAGATGATGACCGGCTGGACCACCGTCGGGGGCCGCACCTATTATTTCGCCGATTCGCGTTTTCCCAAGCTGCCGGTCGGCGTACGACTGACAGGCTTTCGCAAGATCAGCGGCTCCACCTTTTACTTTGCAAACTCCGCCTGCCCGGACAAACCGTGGGGGGCACAGGTGACCGGGTGGGCCAAGATCAGCGGCAAGACGTACTATTTTGCCGACAAGAACTGCCCCTCGGAAAAGACGACCGGCAAGATGATGACCGGCCTTGTGACGATCAGCGGCCAAAAGTATTATTTTGCATCGAACGGCGTCAGAAAAACAGGATTTCAGACCATTGGCGGAAAGAAATACTATTTTGCAAACTCCCTCTGCCCGGACCACACGTGGGCCGCGATGGTGACCGGTCTTGTGAAGATCGGGGACTACACGTACTATTTTGACAAAGACGGCGTCATGCAAAAGGGCTGGGTCAAGGTTGACGGAAGCCGCAAGTATTTTGACAAGAATGGGCGTAACAAGATTCCGGTTGTCGTTCTGGATCCCGGCCATTCCTCAGAAGTGGCCGGTGGAAAGGAGCCGATTGGACCCGGCGCTTCCAAGAAAAAAGATGCGGACACCGCGGGGACAAGAGGCGTTTCCACGCGCGTCTATGAATACCAGCTCGCACTGCAGATTTCTCTCAAGCTGCGAACGACACTGGAGGGGCGCGGCTATCGCGTGATCATGACCCGCTCCACCAACAAAGGGACCTACAGCTGTGTGGAACGCGCGAAGGTCGCCAACGACAATCATGCAGACATTTTCGTCCGCGTTCACGCCAACGCAGACCCGAAGGATGCGTCCAGAACCGGCGCGATGACGCTCTGCATTACCAAAAAGAATCCCTATATCGCCAAGATGTACAAGCAATCCCGTCTTCTTTCCGACAAGATCCTGAATAGTTATGTGAAAGCGACCGGCTGCAAGAAAGAATATGTATGGGAGCGCGATGATCTGTCCGGCAACAACTGGAGTACGGTGCCCACGACGTTGATCGAGCTTGGCTATATGACCAACGCCGCAGAAGATAAGAAAATGCAGAATGCAGACTATCAGAAAAAAATGGTGAGCGGAATCGCTGCCGGTATCGATCAATACTTAAACTCGGTCCGGTGATCCCGCTCATAAGGTAGGTACCGCCCTTATTATTTGCGGTACGCCGTATAGTAATGGTGGCCCTGCCGGTCTTTCTCCGGCGGAAGCTGCATATAATCGCCATAGGTGTGCCGAAGGATCCTGTCATACCGGGCCGGCACACGGAAACGATAATTCTCAAACGGCATGTACTCGTAGGAATCGAACCATTTGCGCAAGTACATGTCCTTGACGCCCCAGGAGAGCCAGATCACACAGCCCACGAATTTGCTCTCATCGTAAGGATAAACCCGGGCAAGCTTCTCCAGCGCATTCTGAAAGCGCTCCTTGCCGCAAAGTCGGCAAAATACAAAGACCGGCAGTTTCATACACTTCCTGACAAACGACGTCGTTGTCTCGATCGCAAAGTGATCTCTGGTCGCCTGATAGCAAAGGGAAGAGAGGCGGTCCCCTTTAAGGCCAAAGCGGACTGCCTCTTTTTGTGTGCTGCCGAGGCCGTCATAGGGATAGATATCAATAAAGATCCCCATACCAAAGGGCTTTTCGTTCTCCATGACCAGTTCATAGCGCGAATCGCTGATGCGGGTGATCATATACGGATACGCGGGGCACGTCTGCCGATTAAAGACTTGCAGATGCGGATATTCCCCAATATGTTCATCCAGATACTCCATTAACTTGTCGTGATCCGGCCTTGGCATCATAATGTCCACATCGTCGTCCCACGGGATAAAGCCGTGGTGGCGCACGGCGCCGATCAGCGTTCCGTAAACCAGATAATAGCGAAGTTCCAGCTGTTCACAAATCTCTGCCACCGTGTGCAGGATCTCCAGCGCGATCTGCTGCGTCTCCTGCAGTGTCAGCGCCTCTTTATCGTCTCTCATTTCTTTGTTTGTCTTATGCATACCTTTCCGCCTCCGGTCCTTCTGGCACGCCGGTCCTTATTTTCCCTGCTTCTTTTTCAAGAAGGGAATATTTCTCTTTATAATCGCCCACATCTGCAATGCAAAGCGGTCGCGCATGGCCAGTACACTTACGACATAAATCAGCGCGCCGCCGGCCACCTGCAGCGCAATGCTCTTCCACGACCGGTGCAGCCATAAGCGGCTGAGCGTGATCGCCGCAAACATGACGGCGCCTGCCGCCAGATACTTGACCGATGCTTTGATGATCCATGTCAGGCGAATGTAATCTCTCGAGAAATAGATAAAAGCAAGGAGAATCGACGTCTCCGCTGCAACGGACGCAATGACGGCGCCCACAGAATAAAACCGGGGAATCAGCAGGAGATTCAGGCCAAAATTCACAAACGCGCCAAGAATCACGCTTCGGTTGTAATCGGTCTGTCTTCCCACCGGCATCAGGACCTGCTTGCCCACCGCATTGTTGAGTCCCACAACAATGATCAGCAGGCTGAAGATCTTCAAAAGTGTCGCACTCCTCTCATAGCCCTGTCCGAGGTAAAGCGGTACCAGATAATCCGTGACCGAGATCATTCCTATGCACATGGGAATCGCAACAAGGAGAATAAAGCGGATCGTCTGCTCCAGACGGTTCTTCATCCGGTCGATGGCGTTCATGTTGTAAAGGTTGGCCATGCGGGGCATGGTGACAATACTAAGAGACGTCACAACCGTTACCGCCATCTGCTCAATCTTCTGCGCAAACTCATAATAGCCGTTTTCCACAGAGGTCGTCGTAAACCAGCGGATCATCTGCTTGTCGAGGGACAGATAGAAGGTCGTTGCGATCGTCGGAATAAAGTAAATGATACAGGATCGCAGATGTCTTCGGAGGTTCAGTTCTTTAAGCGGTACGCGGTCCACGAAGGACGGTGTGAAGTACCAGATGGACGCATTTCCAAGGAGTGTCGATCCGTTCATGATCAGCGCATAGATCAGAAGATCGTCCTGGCTCTTCACAAACGCAAAAATCAGGATCACGCTGGCGACCTTGATGATCGTATTGCGGAGCACGATCTTCTTAAACTCCTCAAATCCCTGCAGCAGCCATGCAATGTCAATGGCGCTCGCCATGATCTGTACGAGCAGGACCGCATAGAGCGTCTTGTACTCCGGTCTTGCCACAAACCGGATAAAGAGAAGGAAGATCCCCGCCGATCCGAGCATCAAAACAAAGCGCAGTACCGCCAGCTCCCAGAAAACCTGCGAAACGATCTTTCTGTCATTGCGGTAGGCGGCTACGCGCAGCTGTCCGTAGGTGGCAATCCCCAGATTCCCAACGAGGGCAAAATAGCCCGTGATCGCGGTTGTGTAGCTGAAGGCACCGACTTCCCCCGCCCCCAAAACCCTTGCAATATAGGGCTGGATCATGAGCGGGATCACGACGGCCAGCATCTGGTAGGCCAGATTATATACGTAATTTTTCTTTACACTTACTTTTCGTTCTGCTTTCATGCATTCCCATCTCTGTCCATGAGGGCAAGAAACGCCTTTGTGGACTGGAGCAGACATTTCACTGTGAAGATCGACTTCACTGACTGCTTGTGATATTCCAGATCTGTCGCTACGTCTTCATGGTGATCGACCCTAAGACGCGGATCATAGATCATCTTTTCCTGATCCCGCCGGCACTGGTAGCAGAGAATCTCCGCCTCCAGGTACATAAAGGTGCCGTCAAAAAAGCACGCTGTCGGGTGATTTTCCGTAAACACTTTGGAAAACACATAGCAGGAGCCGTGCAGAAGCGGATCCTCCACAACGTGATCCACATAGTTCTCCGCCCGTTTCTCCAGTACCGACTGCTTGTGCATAAGTTCCAGGATCCGCCATTTGAGCGGGATCAGAAACCGCAGGTTGTTCTTGATCGTAAGACTCCTGCAGCTCTTCTCCAAATCCCTTCTTGTCGGCATCTTGCGCGTCTGCGGATTCTGGTGATACTTCTTCTTCGTGGAGTAGATATCCGGGCCCATCACCGCGAACCTGTACTCCTCGAAGCTTGCAAAGATCTGTGCGATAAAGTCCTTCTGCCGGATCTCCATATCGTTGTTCATCACAACCACAAAGTCGGGATCATATTCGCGCACCGCATAGGCGTAGCCAAAATTGTTGCCCTTTGCAAAGCCCAGGTTTTCAACGGTCTCCAGCACATCGACATCGGCGGCGTCCTGATAGTGCTCCTCAAGTCCCTTGATGGTCCCATTGGGAGAACAGTTGTCCACAATGATGATCTTCTTTTCGCCCTCCACGCTGTCCCGGATCGACTCCACGCAGAGGATCGTCTCATCCAGCGCCATGTAGTGCAGTATTACAAAACATACCATGTTGTCTATTCTTTCTCCCCCGCCTGCTGCCCTTCCAGCAGTGCTTGATAATAGGTGCCCGGAATCTGTGTCTTTTCCGGTTCAAATTTATAAGTGAGTTTGTGAAACGGTGTCATTTCCTTCACCGCGTCCATGACCGTCCCGTCATAGGGTTCGAACAGGCGCAGCAGCAAAATGTGCGGCGCCGCATTGCTGCAAGGAATCACCTTATTCCATTCTTCCGGATAGGTCTCGATCGCCAGTTCAAAAAAGTCATGGAACAAATAATAGTCCACCAGGGACGTATGTCTGTACCAGTAATTGTACAGAAGCGCTCTCGTCAGGCGCAGGATCGGATGCTGCGTGCACGCCGTGAGGAACCAGCTCGAGATTCTCTGGACATGTCCGTCCCACCCGGGTTTGAGATCCTGAAACAGGAAAAGATCGCTGTCCAGCATATATGACGGGGCCTCTCCCGTGCAAAATACAGTGGCGTCGATCCATGTTCCGCCGTAGCGAATGAGGAGCTCCAGCCGCAGAAGATCCGACATATGTGTTTTGGTGATCTGACCACTGTCGATCTTCTCCTGGATAAACGCGGGGAATTTGGCATACTCCCTGTAATTGTCTTCCGTAAGGACATGCACCGTTCTGTCAGGAAATGCGGCCCTTACAGATGCAATGCACCGTTTCACGATCGCCGGCGCTTTGTCCTCTCCGTCCAGCCAAAGCATCCAGATCTCTTGCGAGCGCGTCCGCTCCCTGTGCTTTGTGCCTGCCTCCGCGCGTTCTTTCTCCAGATACTCCTGTATATAGGCGCGGTTCTTTTTTCTGAGCCTTTCAAGCATCTTGTTGTTGACGCTGAGCCGCACGATCTCCAGTGATTTCTGCGACGTCCCCTGCAGTGCCGCTTGCACAAGCGCATAGCCCAGTACATGGGACTGCAGGTACTGGCGGAGGATCTGCGCGCCGCCGGCTCTTTTAAATTTATCCTTCAGGTCCTTCATCTCGTCCTGTCCTTTTGTGCGGATCTGTCCTTTTGTACGGATCCGGCTTTTTGTATTGATCCGGCCACTTGCCACGCAAGGCGTCCTCACCGCAGGAGGCCGCGCTTATTGAGTGCTACCATAATCCGCCCGGTCTTGTCGTCGATCTCTTCTTCTCTTCTAACTGTGACCACCTTATGACTGTTTTCATACGCTGTGTTGAGGCGGGCGTATTCCCGCAAAATGCCCCGGAGCGCATCGTCCGGCAGCTCGTCGAAGTCACAGATATGGCGATTTCTCTTCCTGAGAGAAGCAAAACAGCTGTCCTGAGCGATCGCGTTATATACAACCAGCCGTTTTCCGGAGATTCCGCTTTCCGCTGCCTCCATGAGCTTTAAGAAGGTTTCCTCTTGCAGCGCGAAGTCTGCGCAGAATTTCACGACCGCGTGGACCAGGCCCTCGTCAAACAGATATACCGTGTCTGACCGCATCATGCGCCTGTAGACCAGACGAAAGACCGCGGCGCTCTCCAGCGTATACCGCTCGTCCTTGTAGATCCCGTACTGACTGTGCGCCTGGCTCTCCGCCCGCAGCGCCTTTTCCATTCGCGCCTGCAGCCTTCTTGCGTTTCTTTCAAGAAAGATCCCCGCATGCAGAAGCTTCCGGGCTGCTTTCCATGAGACCCGGTTCATACTGCGGTCCGACGCGTTGACACAGCGGACGCCGTTTTTCCGGATCTCCTCTTCCAAATGCGCCATCAAGTATGTTTTGCCGCTTCCCGGAAGTCCAATGCACTCAATAACCATGCTGCACCTCCGGCTTCGCCTCCATGCCGATTCTGTCTCGTTCCCAACGGACGCAATATGGCATCAGTGTGACGATGAAGGTCATCATCACCATTGAGTTGTTGCATGGATACGAGGACTGTATCGAGGAGAAGAGTACGTTCGCGATATACAAATACGCCGCGAATCGAATATACAGGTTTCCGGATCTCTTTGCATTCCGATATATATCATAGAATATAATGATCATTAATAGAATGTACGGGATCATCCCGAACAGCCCCAGCTGCGTAAAGATCATGGGCCAGAACGTATCATTGAGATACTTGGTATTGGTCGGCTGCATTCCCGCGACCGTGTTGAACTCCAGAATATAGTAAAGCTGAGAGTAATTGGTCGCCGCGGTGCTGGATCCAAACGTGCCAAAGCCCGTCCCGTAAGGAAAATATTCCTGAAACAGCCGCAACCCGCCCTGCCAGAAAAGCTGTCTGGGAGCAGTGCCGCGGTTTGCCGTGACACCGTTGACAAAATAGTTCTGATACTGAGGATAGCCGATCACCCCGCCGATGATTGCGATGACCAGAATCCTCAACCTCATATCCTGCTTCTTTTCCAGCACAAAGGACTCAAATAAGACAAGTGCTGTAGCTGCCAGAATCAACGACCTGGATTTGATCACCATGATCAGCACCGCGATTGCCATAAGAAGAAAAACCTTGTTGGACCGTTCCTCATGAAGTGCCGAATCCAATAAAAGAAGCATGATGATATAGAGCACCGTATTTGTGACAATACCGGGCGTTCCAAAAACAAACGAGTAGTTGCGCAGTCCGTACCGGATCTCTCCGTACATGCCAAGATCAACAAAGATGTTGAGCACGCCGAACACAAACAGTACGATCAGATATCCCTTGGCCAGAAGAACCGGGATCCGCGCCGCTTCTTCTATATTCCAGTGCCGCTTTCTCGCAGCGGACGTCACGCCCAGATAGAGCAGTGCGTACTTGAAGTGACTGACAATATCCAGGTAGATGGCAGAATTGACATCCTGGATTCCGAATTTCCAGTTTCCATAAAGACCCGCCGCTGTCGCCCACAGGATCAGAAAACAGATTCCAATTTCCCGGATCCTGGCTTCGCCGCTCACGATCAGATCCAATACAAACACGCCGCAGAACAGCGCCGCAAGCCCTTCGTCTATATAGGATGACTGCGAAAAATAGTTCTCCAGAAGCGTCTGAAAGAGAAACAGGGTCATGATCGCACTCAGAAGCCAGGTCGTCCCGATCCCGGTCTGCGCGTCGATCCGTTTATCCGCTCTCATAGTTACCTCCGCGTCTTATTACATAAAGACGATGGAGCCAACCGCTTCCCTGCCCAGAAGGCTAAGGATCGAAAGGACGTCGCCTACGCCCTTATAGCTGGATCTCTCCGCTCTCGCGACAACCACCGCCGCATCACAGTTCTCGATTGCCGCCATCGCTTCCGGCGTCTGCTCTGCGCACGGCACAGAAAAGTAACGGATTCTGCCGTTGCCTGACTTGTTAAGCTCCGCGCAGATCTTGTCCAGATATTCCGTCTGCAAGTCGCTTACAAGCGCGACCTGCGCGCCTCTTTGAAAGAGAATGCCGAGTCCGGCGTCTGCCACCTGCAGGCATACCGCTCTCTTGGGATGGTTATAATAAGAAGCATCGATGGACGCCACAAGCTTGTCCAGACCCTTTTTGGTGCTGAATTTCCTGCCGGGGACGCATGCGATCTTCTGCAGTCCAAAGTGGTTGTTGAGTTCTCTCGCCGACAAAACCTTGCCCGTTGCCAGAAGATACAGAACGATCAGACACACACACGCCAAAATACCGCCAACGGCGCCTGCGCAGGCCTGCTTGACGGCGCCTTTCACCACATCCCGTTTCGATGTCTTCTCTACGACAACACTGTTCCCCGAAGCGAGGTTCTTGTCCAACGTCTTTTTGGAGTTGATCAGCTGTACGATCTCCGTCGCACGGTTGTAGGCCCACTTATACATGCCTGTGTCGTTGATCGTAGCGGCGAGCTCATTGGCAACCGTCATGGTGTGCGGGCCATACTGCGCCTGGGCTTCCGGCTCCATCTGCCGCAGCTGCGCAATGACCTCGTCCAGGATGAGCTTTGCGCCTTCCTGATCGGGGTAAATGACCTTGACCGTGATAAAAGAATTTTTATTCGTACTATACTTAAAGGAAATCAGCTCGTAGAGCCTGTTGGCTGTCGTCCCCAGCTGCTGTGCCACATTTGTAAGGTCTGTGCGATACATGGCGGAATTGCCATAGTAGTTGAGAATCGTCATTTCTCTGTTCTGCACTTGGGCGTATTCCTGTGGTACCGCCTGCGTTTCCGCAGCCGCTTCCTCTGCCGCGCCTTCCCCGGCAGCCTGGTCTTCCGTCTCTGTCTGTGCAGGCTGTGCAGCCTCCACTGCCTCATCGCCAATCGTTACGATCACGTCTGCAGACGCGAAGCCTTCCTTTGTCGGGTCGATGTCCCCCATAATAGACTCCGTGAAATACGCGTTCTTGAGATCCAGCTGGTTATTGATCCTGCGCATTTCAATCGCCTTGGACGCCCCTTGCGAATCCTCTTCGGGGGCTGCTTCCTGTTCAGGCTGCGCCTGTCCCTGTTTGTATACTTTATATAATTCAAACCCTTTGAGCCCGCCAAATAAGAGCGCCGCCACAAGGGCAACCACGAGAATCCCTTTCCATTTTTCCAATACACAGCGGATCAATGCTTTTAAGTCTACAATTCGTTCTTTTTTATACATATATTCCTCTCCAACCGGCATCTGCCATTTGAGCCTAGTGTCCTAATGTATCACCGTAATTCTACATGATGCTTTCGAGGAAAGCAAGTATGGGAGAAGAGGCAGAAAAAAGTATGAAAATCCGGCTTATGATAGTATAATGACAATAATGTACGAAGAAAGAGGAATACATCCTATGGCAAAAATACCCTTTAACATTCCTCCGTTCATCGGAACGGAACTTGATTATGTAAAACAGGCGATCGACGCACACAAGATTTGCGGCGACGGACAATTTACCAAGAAATGTAATGCTTGGATCCAGGAGCGCTTCGGCGCGACTGGTGCGCTTCTTACGACCAGCGGCACCACTGCGCTTGAAATGGCGACGCTTCTGTGCGGCCTTGAAAAGGGCGATGAAGTCATCCTGCCCAGCTTTACCTTCTCCAGCACGGCGACTTCGATCGTCCTGACCGGTGCGACGCCTGTATTCGTGGATATCCGTCCGGATACCATGAACATCGATGAGCGCAAAATCGAAGAAGCGATCACAGACAAGACCAAGGCCATCATGGCCGTACACTACGCAGGCGTCAGCTGCGAGATGGACACCATCATGGAGATTGCCCGCAGACACGACCTCAAGGTTATCGAAGATGCCGCGCAGGGCGTCATGTCCACCTACAAAGGAAAAGCGCTGGGCACGATCGGTGATTTCGGCTGCTATTCCTTCCATGAGACCAAGAACTATTCCATGGGTGAGGGCGGCGCACTGATCCTCAACCACAAGGAAGATATTGAGCCGGCTGAGATTCTCAGAGAGAAAGGGACCGACAGGGCCCGCTTTTTCCGCGGCCAGGTCGACAAATACACCTGGGTGGAATATGGCAGCAGCTATCTCCCCAGTGATATGAACGCCGCTTACCTCTGGGCGCAGCTCCAGGAGGCGGACCGCATCAACGACAACCGTCTGGCTACCTGGCACGCCTATGACGACGCTTTCCGCCCTCTTGAGAAAGAAGGCAGGATTGTGCTGCCCACAATTCCGGACGGCTGCGTACACAATGCGCACATGTACTATGTCAAGCTCCGGGATCTTCATGAGAGAACGGATTTTATCAATTACCTGCATAGCCATGACGTCGGCTGCGTCTTCCACTATGTGCCCCTGCACTCTGCGCCGGCCGGCAAACGATTCGGCCGCTTCCACGGCGAAGACGTCTACACAACGAAAGAGAGCGACCGTCTGGCAAGACTGCCTCTCTACTACGGTATGACAGAGGAAGATCGGAATAAGGTGATCACTACCGTGCTCTCCTATTTTGACTGATTTACAGATTGGAGTATTTCGTGAACATTCATGCAATTCATAAGAGCGGAAGGAAGCTGATCAGCTTCATCATTCCGTGCTACCACAGTGAAGGGTCCGTAGGACTCGTCATAGATGAAATTCGTCAGGTCGTCTCCGAGCGGCCTGATTTTACTTATCAAATCATTGCCGTCAACGACTGCTCGCCGGACAATCTGCTGGACGTCATTCGGCGCGAGGCGGAGAAGGATCCGCAGGTTCTGGCCATTGACCTTGCCAAGAACGGCGGGCGTCACAACGCGCTGATCTGCGGATGCCATTATGCGGACGGCGATTATATCGTCTTCATTGACGACGACCAGCAGTGCCCCACCGACAGGCTCTGGGACCTTATGGACCCGCTGATCAATGGCGATGCCGACGTATCAATCGCCAAGTATCCCCACAAGACCCAGTCCGGCTTCAAGAATTTTGGTTCCAAAGTCAACGACACAGTCGCCAACTGGCTGCTCGGCAAGGACAAAGATCTGAAGTTTTCCAACTTCTCTGTCATGAAGCGCTTTGTCAAGGACGAGGTAATTAAGTATAAAAACCCCTATCCCTATCTCTCCGGCCTGATGCTCCGCTCTACCAAAAACGTGGTGAATGTGGAGATGGAAGAAAGGGAGCGTACGATCGGCGTTGGCCACTACAGCTTCAAGAAATCCTTTGCGCTGTGGATGAACAGTTTTACCGCGTTTTCCGTAAAGCCTTTGCGCTTTGCGACCACTTGCGGCGTCGCCTTCGCCTGCATTGGTATGCTGCTCGTCGTGTATACGGTCATTCACAAACTCGTCAACCCCAATGTGGCGATCGGCTATAGTTCCCTTATGTCTATGCTGCTGTTTATCGGCGGCATGATCATGTTCATGCTGGGTCTCATCGGCGAATATATTGGAAGAATCTATATCTCTCTCAATAACTCGCCCCAGTTCGTGATCCGCCAGATTTATGGGCAGGAAGAGGGTGACCACAATTGTGAGAATGGAGATCAAAATGGATAACATACTGATCATTGGGGCTGGCGATTTCCAGCTCCCGCTTGTACAAAGAGCATCAAAATCCTATAACGTCTATCTGGCCGCACCTGTAATCTCCGACGCATTCACGCCTTATATCAAGGGTTCTCTCCTCATCGACGTACGCGATAAAGACGCAATCCTTGCCTTTGCGCGCGAGCACTCGATCTGCGGCGTCACGACGGACCAGACCGATATCGCAGTCCGATCGGTTGCCTATGTCGCCGAACAGCTGGGGCTCCCCGGCATCGGCTATGAGACCGGCGTTTTATTCACGGACAAGAGCCTGATGCGGACCCGCATGGCGGAACTTGGCATCAAACTCCTGCCCAACCGTACGGTGACCTCCCTCGAGGAGGCCCTCTCCTACTATGAAGAGATCGGCGGCGATGTGATCATTAAACCCTTGGATACCCAGGGCAGCCGGGGCGTACAGGTTTGCTGCAGTGCTGCAGAGCTGACTGCCAAATATGCGGAGGCTGCACGCTGGTCTTCTAACCACGAAGTGATCGTCGAGCGATTTGCGACCGGACGTGAATTCGTCGTGGAAGGTCTGGCTGTCGACTATGAATTCCGCAATCTCTGTATTGGAGATACGCTGTATTTTGACCTGCCTGACGCGTTTGCGGCCAAGAGCCGAATCTTCCCCACGCTGGCGGACGACGCGCTGGCGCAGCGCGTGCTGGATCTCAACACACGCATTATCACGGGATTTGGTCTCAAGCAGGGCATTACGCACAGTGAATTTATCATGGATGGCGACGAAATCTACCTGATCGAGACGGCAGCGAGAGGCGGCGGCGTCTTTATTTCCTCCGACCTGATCAGTCTCTCCAGCGGACTCGATACAGAGGGCTTCCTTCTGGACATTGCGACCGGCAAGCAGAACGGCCTTCCTACAATCAAGCCGCAGCAGTGCGTGTGCGGATACCTGGCCTTCTACATCCCCACCGGCAAGGTTGTCCGCGTGGAGGGCGTCAAGGAAGTGCAGGCGCTTCCCTATGTGCACCGCAACCAGCTGTCCAAATTGCAGGTCGGCAAGGAAAACAAAGAGGGGCATACCGATAAGACCTCCCGCCTGGCTCTGATCGTCAGTGCGCCGGACCGGGAGACATTTAACCAGCGGGCTGCGCAGATCCGTCAAATGCTGCAGGTCGAGACCGAGACGGCAGACGGTATAAAGCCCCTAATATGGGAGTGAGGTAAGACGTGTTAGATCAATTTCTAAGTAAAAGACGCAATATTATATTTCTGGCGATCGTCGCCGTCTTCATGGAGAGCCTGACGTCTCCCTGCCTGAAGCTCGGCGGCAAATACCCGTTTCTCTCTACCGGCTACATCGCCTGGTTCTGTCTGGCGGTCGTGATTCTCGGCTTTTATGCCGTCTGCTGGCAGCTGATCCTGGAGAAGCTTCCGCTGACAACCGCCTACCTGCGACGCGGGTTCAGCTATATCCTGATTTTTGTGTGGGCTACCTTGATCTTCCATGAGACCATTACATGGAAACAGATTCTCGGCATTATCGTCATCTCGATCGGCATGGTCGTCAGTATCAGCGACGAGAAATCGAACTGATTGCAGCAGCATTGGAGGCAACCCTATGAATTCTGAACTTTTTACGCCCGCGTTTTGTTATGGCGCCGCCATCGTGGCCGCTTTTGTCACCGCGCTGAGCCAGATCATTCTTAAGAAGCAGGCCAATATCACAGAGGCCAAAAAAAGCGGATTCTTTGCCAAATTCCTGAATCCGCGTGTCATTATCTCTTATGGACTTTTATTCTCCACCCTGGTCATTAACCAGGTGGCCCTGATCCATGTGCCGGTATCTGTCATGCCTTGCATCACAGCGACCAGTTTCGTATGGGTCTTCGTCATGGGCGTTCTCATTCTCAAAGAGAAAGTATCCAGGCGCAGGGCGCTCGGCGTCGCCATTATTATTCTGGGAGTCATTATTTCCAGACTGTAGTACTGCAAATTATTTTCATTTTGATCCCTTTGCTATTCAGCAGTGCTTTCTTAATGAATTACCTCTGACAGGTTCGATGCGGCTTCCAAGCCAACATGGGAGAGCGCCGCAGATGTAAAATGAATATAATTCCTTTTTTTCTCTTTCACTTTATAGGATGGATCATTACTATATCTGGATCTTCTCAAAGCTTCCTCGTAGGGAAGCTTTTTTCCGTCACTGCCCATCGTCACTTCTGTGTGGCAGTTTTCGTAGTCCTCCTCTGCCGGAACATATCGATCGTAAAAGTAAGAGGACCCCATAATAATATCTTTGTTCCTCTTGATCAGATCCTCCTGCGCTTGATGAACTGCATTAAGACGTTCCATCGTTCCCGTACCAGTGGTTGTAGCAGTTTCTACTATTACCCCCCATTCAATGCCAAGATCTCTTTTTAGTTTTCTGTGCAATGTCTTATACATTCTCTTGTATGCTCTTTTCGTCGTTTTCGAACTGACATCTGATTCGCCTTGTGCGATCACATAAATCTTATTGCCAATATGAAGGTTCCTGCTTTCGGCAAGCTTTACGGCTGCGTTAAATTTTGTTCTTATTGCTTCATAGACATAGCACTTAAATCTTGTATTTCTCTTGTCATCCTGAGGAAGAAATGTCTGAATCGGCACGCCTCTTTTTCCAGCACATACAGCAATGACTTTATGCCCCGTCAACGCATAATAGGTCTGGCAGAACTGAGGAACCATATTTGTGCCGCTAGACGAAGCCAGTGAAGTGTTTGTCTGATCCGAATCCTTGAATGCAATCAACTCACCATCTTTATAAACCAGATTTTCTCCATAGTTGCTTTTCCGTGTGGAGTCTATTTCACGGAAAGTGTTTGTCAAATATCTGTATTCATAAACTGTGTTCTTTTCCTGCTTGACAGAAACGAAATTCAGCGTTTCGCCATTATTGGCTAAAATATTGCTCTCAATTCCCGTCGCTGATGCGTACTCTTCAATGTTTAGCGCTCCAGAATAGCTATACTGATTGCGATTGTACCTGTCCTCTATTTCATTTCTAGCGCTTCCAACCATATTGGATTGCCCGGTAAAGAGAATAATGTCATAAATGTCTTCCTTCGGTTGAACCAGCTCTGTCCCATTGCTTGAAAAAGGTTCGTAAGCGCCGCCATTGTGCAACTGTAACCGCCGCCAAAAATAATAATTGTGATTGATTATATGTGTTATAATAATCAAGGAAATCGTGCATATGCCCAAAAGGAATGCCCTATTTGTGTCTTTTCTTACGACGAATCGATGCGTCAATTTATGCATAGTATGTCCCTCTCAGCGGCACTAGCGCCTTATCACAGCTTCTATTCTCTTCTATAGGGCTGTATAAGCTTCGCAGAGTGACATACTCTAAGAAAAAACCGCTGCTCCATTTTAGATAATGGATACAGCGGTTTTCGGCCGTTAGCTGTCGATAAATAACTCCGACAA
>ONNQ01000012.1 GCA_900319245.1 uncultured Lachnospiraceae bacterium
CGGTCTCAAATACTATGTACAGAGGCTGCTGGAGATTTACAGAAGCCATAAGTGCCTGTATGAGATCGATGACGACTGGGCAGGCTTTGAGTGGATCAATGCCGACGATGCGGACAGAAGCATTTATTCCTTCTACCGCAAGTGCCCGTCCCAGAAGAAGAGTCTTCTGTTTGTTCTGAATATGACGCCTGTAAAGCGTGAAGGATACAGAGTGGGCGTACCGGTTCGCAAACAGTACAAGCTTCTTCTCAACAGCACAGACCTGGTATTTGGCGGCGACGGTGAGACCAGCGTACCGGAAGTACTAAGGGCGAAAAAGGGCGAATGTGATCGCAGAGATCAGTACATCGAGTTTGATCTTCCGGCCTATGGCGCATGTATCTTTGAGTTTTCTTTGTAAAAAATAGGGTGGTGCGAAATGAAGAAAAGCCATGAGTCCGCAGAGGATTATTTAGAGAATATACTGATCCTTCGGGAGAGAAACGGGAACGTCAGATCCATTGATATCGTCAATGAGATGAATTATTCCAAACCCAGCATCAGCATTGCGATGAAGAAGCTTCGGTCAGAAGGGCTTGTCGAGATGGATCTGAACGGGTACATCACACTCACGGAAAGCGGCGAAGAGATCGCACAGAGAATCTATTCCCGCCACAAGCTTTTGGAGAAGGTACTGGTCGCGATCGGCGTCGACAGTGAGACGGCGTCGGAAGAGGCGTGCAGGATCGAACATGATATCAATGACGACACGTACAATAAGATCAATGCTTTTTACGAGAAGCATTTACGCTCGTCCAAGTGATCAAAGGAGGAAATCGTGGGAACTATACTGAGAGTTCCGCATATGGAGCAGACGGATGAATGGCCCTGCGGGGACGAATGCCTGAGCGCAGTCATGCTGCTGCGTTATCTGGGAATCCGAATCTCCATGAATGAGTTCGTTGACTTTTTCCTGCCGCAGGGGCAGATGCGCCGCAGGGAGGGACAGCTGACGGGGCCGGATCCGGAGACCGTATTCGCAGGCAGCCCCTATGAAAAGAATTCGTTTGGATGCTATCCAGAAGTCATGGTCAAGGCCCTCAACAGCTGTTTCGCGCAGAAGGGATTGCCGTATACGGCCGTAAACGCGACGGGCAAATCGACAGAAGAACTATTGAACGAGGGGATTTCGAAAGGCGTTCCGGTCCTGTACTGGGCGAGCGAAGGCATGAAACCGACGCATCCCGGCGTCAGCTGGACCTGCAAGGACGGCAAGACCGTGCGCTGGACAAACGGAGCGGAGTGCATGCTGTTAATTGGAAGCGACCCCAATGAACTGGTCTTTAACGATCCTGTGAAGCCGGAAGGCGCTGTCCGCTATTCCCGTATGACGGCGGTAAAGAGACATGCAGAGCTGGACAAACGGGCAGTGATCGTTAAAGTGAGTGGAAGATAGCGCAGTTGTATCGTCTGCAGGCCATGATGGCCTGCAGACAGTTTTGAAAAGGAGCAGATGAAAATGATTCGGATTACAATGAAAGATGGAGGCATCATAGACCTGGAACTGGACAAGGCGGCGGCTCCGATTACAGTTGAGAATTTTGAGAAACTGGTAAAGGACAAGTTTTATGACGGACTGATCTTCCACAGGATCATTCCCGGATTCATGATCCAGGGCGGCGATCCCGAGGGAACCGGAATGGGCGGTCCCGGCTGGCACATCAAGGGCGAGTTTGCGGCTAATGGATGGAATAATCCGATCAGTCACACACGCGGCGTGATCAGCATGGCCCGCGCGCAGGATCCCAACAGCGCAGGAAGCCAGTTCTTTATCATGCATGCGGACGCGGATTATCTGGATGGCCAGTATGCGGCTTTTGGCAGAGTTGTGAGCGGTATGGACGTTGTCGATCAGATTGCAAGCGTTCCCACCAGCAGATGGAACAACAGGCCTTATGAAGACCAAGTCATTGACACGATCCGTATTGTGGAAGACTAAATGCAGAAACGTATATACTCCCGTGAGGACACTCACGGGAGCTTTTTTTCGCATGCCGTTGCAGACAGACCATCTGTCGGCATGTTTTGGCGCGCCTTCACATTATTTTAATAATTTGGCGCTTTACTTGTTACTGACAACTGACTATAATGAGAAGTAAGAATTCATCCGATACGTATGAATGCTTACACAAAGAACGGAGTGCAAATAAACATGAGTGAGATTTGGTCAAAATATAAAAAGTGGATTCTTGCAGCAGCTGTTGTCGTGCTTCTCGCAGCAGCTGTCATTTTCGTGCGTTCCCGCAGAGGAGACAGCGGCACAGACGACGTCGCTTATGTGGAGACGGTTGCCAACCTGACCGGACAGAACGCGTCGCTTGGCATGGTCAACCGCTTTGCCGGCGTTGTGGAACCGCAGGGGACCTGGTCCGTGGCCAAGAACAGTGAAGTGGATATCGACGAAATCCATGTGTCTGAAGGCGACGAGGTAGAGGAGGGCGACGTTCTCTTTACCTATAGTACGGACAAGTATGAAGAGGATCTGCAGCAGGCTGAAATTGATCTGGAAAGGCTGCATAATGAGTACCAGAGCGCAGAGGAAACCATTGCGCAGCTGGAGAAGGAGAAGCGGAGCGCATCTTCGTCGGAACAGGCCAATTATACAATTCAGATCAAGGAGCAGAATCTCTCTCTCAAGGACAAGGAACTGGACATTCAGATCAAAGAGGCAGAGATCGAAAAGCTGAAAAGCAATATTGACAATGCAGAAGTCAAGAGCGGGATCAGCGGCGTCGTCAAGAAGATCAACGATGGAAGCAGTTCCGATGACAACAGTGACAGCAATGATTTCATCACGGTCATGAAGGTCGGCAATTACCGGATCAAGGGGACGGTCAACGAACAGAATATCGGCGAGCTTTACGTGGACGCCGACGTGCTGGTCCACTCCAGGGTCGATGACAGGACCTGGAAAGGAAAAGTATCCAAGATCGATACAGAGAATCCGGAGAGCGCCGGAAGCGGTATGTATGGATATGGCGGTGGAGATAACTCCTCCCGCAGCTCCAATTATCCCTTCTATGTAGAACTGGAAAAGAGCGACGGTCTGATCATGGGTCAGCACGTCTATGTGGAGCCCGATCTTGGTCAGGAAAATGAAGAGGAAGCCGGAAGTATCTGGATTGGAAGCTTCATGGTGGACCAGAGCGATCCGTCCCATCCATTTGTTTGGAAGGACGTCAATGGAAGACTCAAACAGCAGGAAGTGACAATTGGCGAGACCCGCGATGAAATAGGAAAAGTCAAGATCACGGATGGCTTGTCGCTGGAAGATTCGATCTGCATGCCGGACGAGAGCCTCAAGGAGGGGATGAAGACCCTGCCAATGAGCGAAAAACCGGCAGAGGAAGCGGTGGATGACGAGGACCAGCAAGCAGGGACAGAAGAAGGATTCGAAGGCGAAGGCTTTGAAGGAGAAGGATTCGAGGAAGAAGGATTCGAAGGCGAAGGAATGGAGGATGCAGAATCCGCAGGCGAAGGATTCGGCGCTGTGGAAGAAGGAATGGAAAACGGCGCCGGTGTTGGACTGGAGTCCGGAGAATGAGCATGAGAAAGATTGTAGAATGCAGGGACGTCTGCAAGACCTATTTACAGGGAAAAATTGAGATCCCGGCATTAAAAAATGTGAATTTCACAGTGTGTGAGGGCGATTATACGGCCATTATAGGACCTTCCGGCTCCGGCAAGTCGACGCTGATGAATTTGATCGGCTGTCTGGATACGCCTACAAGCGGAAGTCTTCGGATCGACGGAAGAGAGATCGAGACCCTTTCGGCCAATGAGCTGGCGGATCTGCGGCTTGAGAAGATTGGATTTGTTTTCCAGAACTTCCAGCTTCTGGGCGGGCAGACAGCACTGGAAAATGTGGAGCTGCCCCTGACCTACGCCAATATACCCAGAAAGCAGCGCAGAGAACGGGCCGAAGAAGCCCTGACCAGGGTGGGACTTCATGACAGAATGGACTTTTTGCCCAATCAGCTGTCAGGTGGTCAGAAACAAAGAGTCGCCATTGCGAGAGCGCTGGTCAATCATCCCAGCATCGTGCTGGCGGATGAGCCTACCGGCGCCCTGGATTCCAAATCCGGCGCCCAGGTCATGGACCTGTTTGAAGAACTCAATCGGGAAGGTGTCACGGTACTGATCATTACCCATGACAATGGGATCGCGTCGCGAGCCAGAAACAAAGTGGAGATCCGCGACGGTGAGTTGGGTCACCTTGAGGAGAACGGAAAGTGAAGAAACTGATCGAAAACAACAAAAAGATCACCGCTGCGGTGCTTGCGCTGATCCTGGGCGTCGCAGCCGTCATAGGCATTGTTGCTGCAGTGCGTGCGACAACGTCCTCTACCGTCATGGTCGTCAGAGCCTCTGAACTGAATTACGGAGAGTATCTGGATTGGCAAAATAGTGTGGCCGGCATGATCACTACAGACGCGGAGCAGGACGTCTATCTTTCTGATACGGAAGTGATCGAGGAAGTACTGGTCACCGAGGGACAATCCGTCCACAAGGGCGACGTGCTCATGCGCTATGACACGACCAGCACGAAGCTGAGTCTGGAAAAAGAAAAGATCAATTATGAAAAGCTTCTTCTGGAAGTCCAGGTGGCGGAGGAAAACCTTCGCAAGCTGAATGCGAAATCCCCGATCTCGGATGGAGGATTTGGCGTGATTGATGATTTTGGCGAATTTGACCCGGTGGAACAGATGGAGAAAGCGACTGTCTATGAGAAAGTTCTCAAGGCGGATGCGAAGCCGGTCAACGATGATCCCGAAGATGAGACGCTGGGGACAGAGGGATTTCCTTACGTGTTCCTGTGTAAAGGCGATTCCGTCACGATCACCAAAGATTTTATTAAAAAGTGGCAGAAAAAGGCGAAGAAGCAGAATGTCAAACACCTCTACATTGCGCTGGAAACCAGAGATAAGGGGATGAATCTCCTGAAATCATGGATCAGCGACGTCATGCGCATGGATCCCCGCTATGACATCGACGTAGATCTCACGACCGGTAAGACGAGCTATGCGGCGATGAACGATCCTGCGGAAATGGCCAAGCTCCTTAGAAAGATCCTGAAAGAGGTGCCGGAGGATGAGCGCGGGCATTGGCTGGCCGTTCTCATCGACAAGCTGATGGTCACAACGGAGAAAGAGGAAAAACGTACGGAGCGGGGAGAACTACTCGCTTCGATGATCAATGAACTCAGTAAAGAAGACCAGGAAGAACTCTCTGCAGCGGCAGCGCGTATGGATGAAGAGACGCTGGCCATTGTATTCAGGAGTCTTTCGGAGGCGCTGACATCGGAAACACTGGAAAAAGTGGATGAGGAGGCGACGGCTGCATTCCTGACAGTGCTTCTTTCTAATATGACAGAGCAGCAGGTGCAGGCGATCGATGCCGAACACATCGCGTCGCTGATCGGAAAACTCTCTGCGGAGCAGGTCAATGCGATCGGAACCGACGTGCTCGGTGAGATTGTCTTGAAGCTGAACGAGGAACAGCTTCGTGTCTTCATGCAGAAGCTTCTTGCGGCCAGAGGCGAAGAATTGACGGATGTGCTGCAGGAGTATCTTGATTCACACCCCAAGCAGGATCCCGATGATCCCGGAACGGGAGGAGACGGACAAGGCGAGGGCAGCGGTCAGGGCCAGCAGGGCGGCAGCGCCGGCCAGGAGACGGGCGGAAGCGGCCAGGGCCAGCAGGGCGGAAACGGCGACGCGGGGACATCCGGCAGCGGTGGCACCCAGCAGGGCGGCACCGGTCAGGAAACCGGCGGCAATGCGGGCACGGAAAACGGAAGCGAAGGCCAGGACAGTGGAAGCGGACCGGAACAGGAGACCGGCGGAAACGAAGGCCAGAGCACTGGCGGAAATGAGGAGAGCGGCGCACAGAATCCGGATGCCGGCAGCCAGACAAATGGCGCGGACGGCAACAACCAGGAAGCCGGAGAGCAAACACCTTCGACGGCGCCCAGTCCTGCAGATGACAAGAAGACAGGCGCGGGAACGCTGCTTTCTGATGATATGGAGTATACGAGTGAAGAACTCGAAGAGGCGAAGCGTGAAGCCAGAGACGAACTGCGGGATCTCAAACTCAGTATCAGAGAATCGCAGATCAAGATCACCAAAGGAGAGAATGCGCTGGATCAAGGCGTTGTGACGGCCAATATGGACGGCGTGATCAAGACAGCCCATGATCCCCAGTCACCGCCGACAGACGGAAGTGCGTTTCTGGTTCTGTCGGGCTCCGAGGGACTCTTTGTCAGGAGCGGAATTAAGGAGAGCAAGCTGGGAACGATCAAGGAAGGCGACAAGGTACTGGTCACCTCCTGGCAGACAGGAGGCCAGTATGAAGCGGAGATCAAGAATATTTCGCCCTATCCGGACACGACCGGTATGTTTGATGACAATTCCGAGACTTATTATCCCTTTACAGCCAGTATTTTGGACAACGGTTCAGAAATCGAAAATGGCGAGTGGGTAGAAGTCTCTTATGTGACAAGCGCGCAGTCGGATAGCGGCAGCGCAGCGGCGATGACCATTGCGAAGGCCTTTGTTCGCGAAGAGGGCAACCGGAAATATGTCTACAAGAGGGGAGACAACAATAAGCTTACCAAGCAGTATATTGAGACCGGTAATCTCAGTGATAGCGGCTACGAAGTGCTCTCCGGTTTAAGCGATACAGATTGGATCGCCTTCCCTTATGGCAAGAATGTCAAGGAAGGGGCCAGGACCAGAGAAGGCTCTGTCTCTGAGCTATATGAATAAGCTGGCGCGGCGGCGTCAAAATATGGAGTTGACGCACGTCTATGCACACAGGATGCCGACATGGAGGAATAGTAAACAATGAGTGAAAATATCAGGCTCGCGCTGAAAGGAATCTGGTCCCACAGGTTGCGCTCCTTTCTTACCATGCTGGGCGTGATCATAGGAATTGCATCGATCATTGCAATTGTCTCCA
Organism: uncultured Lachnospiraceae bacterium; assembly: GCA_900319245.1. Lineage (GTDB taxonomy): Bacteria > Bacillota > Clostridia > Lachnospirales > Lachnospiraceae > CAG-791. The sequence goes on from ONNQ01000012.1 coordinate 7,000, forward strand.
CCATCAAGGGGACCAATGAACAGATCATGCATAACCTGATCGGTGCGGGCAACAACAACGTGACAGTCTCGCTCAGACAAGGAGATTCTGAATACTGGATGGACGCAGGCGTTCCCAGCAATGTGATCCCTGTCACAGAATCGCAGAAAAAAGAGATTATGGAACTGGATTCTGTGGAGGACGCTTCTTTTTACCTCAAGAGAAGCTATGCGGAGAATATCAGCGCAGGCAGCAATTCGCTATCGGGCGGCAGTCTGTTCGGGATTGATGCCCATTATCTGTCGACAGTCGGATATATAGCCTATAAGGGAAGAAGTTTTATAGAAGAGGACTATCGCACATTTCACAAAGTGGCGCTCCTGGACGAGAAAGCGGCCAACCTGCTTTTTGCGGATGCGGAGCCTGTCGGACGCGTCGTTGAGATCAAGGGAGAGCCCTTCACCGTCGTTGGTCTGATCAAGAAATCGGATCACTTCCAGCCCGTCATCGAGTCGATCAGTGATTATGAGACCTATAACCGGGAAGAGTACGGCATGGTCCTCATTCCGGATGCGGACTGGCCGATCATCTATAACTATGATGAACCGCAGAACTGCGTATGCAGAGCTGTCTCCACTGAAAAGATGAGCGAAATGGGCAAAGCGGTGGAGAAGATCATGAAAAAGTCAGTGGCCGGCACGTCTGGGGAAGGAGAGGACGTCGTTACATACAAGGCCGAGGACCTTCTGGAAAAAGCACGGAACAAACAGGAGCTGGCCAACAGTACCAATAGTTTGCTGATCTGGATCGCCAGTATCGCGCTTTTGGTCGGCGGGATCGGCGTCATGAACATCATGCTGGTATCTGTGACGGAGAGAACCAATGAGATCGGCCTCAAAAAGGCGCTCGGTGCCAGAAACAACCGCATTTTGGCGCAGTTTCTCACAGAAGCCGTTGTGCTCACAAGTCTCGGCGGCGTGATAGGCGTGATCTCGGGCATTATTTTGGCAGAAGTGATTTCCCATGCGGCGGGGACGCCTGTTGCGATCAGCATCCCGGCGATCATCCTGAGCGTTCTGTTCTCTATGGCCATCGGCGTGATCTTCGGCTTTTTGCCGTCTGTGCAGGCCGCCAATCTCAACCCGATCGATGCGCTGCGTAGAGAATAGCCCCAAGTGGCGACGCGAGGATGCGCAGATACGAATACAAGAATAGAAGAATAGAAAGCGTTTTGAATTCTCCATTTCGGGCATAAAAAAATCCCCCGGAATGGAGGATTTTTTATCTTTGAGGGAGACCCGCTTTGCATTTATATAATGCCCTTTAGATTGTCCAGGATGCCGGCCGCCACTTCCGGCTTGTTCATGGTGTAGACGTGGATGTGTCCGCACCCGTTGGCGATCAGATCGATGATCTGGTGGGAGGCGTAGAGTATGCCGGCCTGCTGCATCGCTGCGGGGGAGTCTCCGAAGCGGTCTGCCAGCGCAGTCAGTTCCGGCGGGATGACGCACCCGGACAGCTGAATGGAGCGCTCCATCTGGCGTCGGCTCGTGACGGGCATGATGCCTGCCAAAATAGGAACCGTCACGCCGGCCTCGCGCAGACGATAGAGATAATTGTAGTAAATGGAATTATTAAAGAACATCTGTGTCGTCAGAAAATCGCAGCCTGCGTCCACCTTCTCTTTGATATGGCGGATATCTTCGTCTTTATTCAAGGCGTCCGGATGCTTTTCGGGATAGCAGGCGCCGCCAATACAGGCGTCCGGATACTCTGTGCGGATCTGTTCGACCAACTGGATCGCGTGTTCATAGTAGCGGGGAGAGGGAAAGTCCATTCCGGCAGGAATATCGCCTCTCAGCGCCAGGATATTGTCTATGCCGGCGGCCTTGATCTTCATGATTTGCTCGTGCACGCTGTCCTTGGTGGAACTGATGCAGGTCAGGTGCGCCATGGAAGGGACGCCCTCTTGCATGATGTCCTGCGCGATCTCCACCGTATAACGGCTGGTGCCGCCGCCGGCGCCGTATGTACAACTGACAAAAGAAGGATGGAGCCGGGAGATGGCGCGCACGCTTTCCCGGACCGATTCAAACTTTACGTCGGACTTGGGCGGAAACACCTCCATGGAAATGGTAATGGGATGCGACTTCAGTGTATCAATAATCTTCATTGAACGAATCCTCCTTTATGTGGAAGCGGCCGATATGGTGCTTTCACTTTTACGATTCATTGCAGTATAACACAAAAGCGTGCAGAAAACTACTGTTTATCAGACGGGAAGCAGATGCCCCGCCAGCTGTATTTTGTCAAAAAAATAACTTTCGCAATTGTCTTAAAGATTAAACAATTGGATTGCTTATTTGCACCCTTTTTGTGATATATTGTTTGCAAGGATGATTTTCAAATTACATTAGGAGGTAATATACATGAGTGCTTATGGCTTTGGCGGAATGATTCAAAAGCTGAAAAAAGATCCCAAGACAATTGTTTTCACAGAGGGTACAGACGCAAGAATTCTTGAGGCGGCTTCCCGCCTTCTGGCAAGTAATTTCCTTACCCCTATACTGGTAGGTAATGTAGACGAGATCACAAATGCAGCAGAGGAAGAAGGCTACAATATCCGCGGCGCACAGATCATCGATCCCACAAACTATGATCGTTTCGACGAGATGGTTGAGGTATTCTGCGAGCTCAGAAAGAGCAAAGGAATGACCCCTGAGAAGGCAAGACCGATCCTTCTTCAGCCCAACTATTTTGGAACCATGCTGGTCAAGATGGGCATCGCTGACTGCCTGCTCGGCGGCGCAACCTATTCCACAGCGGATACCGTTCGTCCTGCTCTGCAGATCATCAAGACGAAACCCGGCAACAACATCGTATCTTCCTGCTTCATTCTGGTCCGTGCAGCGGCAACCGGCGGAAGAGAAGTTATCGCAATGGGCGACTGCGCGATCAACATCAATCCCACAGAGGATGATCTGGTTGAGATCTGCGGCGAGACCGCTGAGTGCGCGAAGGTATTCGGTATCGACCCCAAGGTTGCTTTCCTTTCCTTCTCCACAGCAGGCTCTGCAAAGGATCCTTCTGTTACCAAGATGCAGAACGCAACCAAAAAGGCACAGGAGAAGTATCCCGATCTTCCGATCGACGGCGAGATGCAGTTTGACGCAGCCGTTTCTCCTCGCGTAGGCCAGCAGAAGAAGCCCGGCTCCAAGGTCGCTGGTTATGCCAACACCTTCATCTTCCCCGACATCAACGCCGGTAACCTGGGTTACAAGATCGCACAGCGTATGGGTCAGTTCGAGGCATATGGACCGATCCTTCTTGGTCTGAATGCACAGATCAACGACCTCTCCCGCGGCTGCAACGCGATCGAGGTATATTCCATGGCGATCATCACAGCAGCACTTGCATAAGATCTGCGAAATACCTAAGTTTCATACTTTTACTGCATGATATTTGCCTGTATAATGAACAGGCAAATGGAACGCGCCTGCGGCACGTTGCCGCAGGCGTTTTCTTATGCGCGGACAAAAGCTGAATGGAGCATTGCCATACGGCGGCAAGGCACGAGAAAATGAAGGAGATGATAGTTACAATGAGTGCATTTCACACACCTGCAGAGGTACTGGAGATTTGGATCGGAAATGGAACGAAGAAAGGAAATCTTCCGGCAGCGAAAATGGTGATCCTGGGGATCATGGCGGGCATCTACATCGGATTCGGATCCCATGTATTTTTGATCGCGACAACCGGCGCGGAAACCGGTGCGGAGCAAATGATCGGAAAACTGGTTGGAGCCAGCCTGTTTCCGGCGGGACTGATGATGGTCATCCTATGCGGCGCAGAGCTTTTTACCGGCAACTGCCTTCTGACACTTGCCCTCGCTGACAGGAAGATCACTGTGCAGCAGCTGGTTAAGAACTGGGTGCTGGTCTATCTGGGCAATTTCATTGGCGCGCTGTTCTTATCGGCGCTTCTTGCCGGCAGCGGTCTGTACAGCGGCGCGCTCGGAGAGCGGGCAATCGCTGTGGCAGAGTCCAAGGCGGCCATGGAGTTTGGCCAGGGGCTGATCCGCGGCGTTCTGTGCAACATTCTGGTCGTACTGGCCTGCTGGATGCAGGCGGCGGCCAAGGACCTGAGCGGTAAGATTCTGGGCATCTGGTTTCCCATCGCGATGTTTGTCTTCGCCGGATTTGAGCACAGCGTGGCCAATATGACCTATATTCCCCTCGGCATGATGCTGGGCGCAAATGTCACGGCGGGACAGATGATCCTGGGGAATCTTCTCCCTGTGACGATTGGCAATATCATCGGAGGCGGACTGGTTGTACCCGCCGCCTACTATATGGCATACAAGGCCAAAGCATAGTATTTCTTATGGAGAATCCGGCTGCTTTTGCGTATTTTTTGTCAAAACTGCACATATTTTTGTGACTTGTATCCTCTCTACATGATAAAATGATAGCAGTAATTGTTTTATCCGCCATGGAGATGGGAGGCTTCGAATGAGAGAATGGAGTAGAGAGGAGCGCTACAGAGTGCTTCAGAGTGCAGATGAGATCAGGGATCTTCATGAGAGAATTTCGAAATCTGTATATAGACAGAAATATCATGTACAGCCGGTGACCGGCCTGTCCAGTGACCCGAACGGATTCACCTATCACAAAGGCGTATGGCATCTTTTCTATCAGTGGTGCCCCTGGGGCGCGGTGCACGGCCTCAAGTACTGGTATCACGTGACCAGTGAGGATCTTGTCCATTGGACCAACGCCGGCGTAGGTCTTGCGCCTGACAGAGACTATGATAACAAGGGCACGCACTCCGGCTCTGCTATTTCGGCAGGAGATGACCTGTATTTCTTCTATACGGGAAATCACAGAGACGAGAATTGGGTCAGAACGCCCTGGACATGCGCGGCGATCCTCGGCAAGGACGGCAAACCGGAGAAGCTTCCGGAGCCCCTGTTTGGTCCCCGCGACGACTACAGCGAGCACCAGAGAGACCCCAAGGTGATCTACAATGAAGAGAAGGATATGTATTATATCCTGATCGGCGCGCAGACGTTGGACAAAAAGGGAACCATCCTGATCTACAAGTCCAAGGAGCTCTTGAGCGGATGGAGCTTTGCGGGACAGCTTCACGTGCCTGGCTACGAGAGCTTTGGCGGCATGTGGGAATGCCCCTATATCGTCAATATCGGCGGCAAGGATCTTCTGATCTTCTCGCCGCAGTATACGAAGCTTCCCGGAAGAGCGGAGAGCACCAACCACAACGTATACCTGATCGGCACGATGGATTATGATACCCTGACCTTTACGCCAGACGGCGACTACCGCTATCTGGACTTTGGCTTCGACTTCTATGCGGCGCAGGGCGCTTCCAATGTCGGCGATCCCAATAAGGCAATCCTGATCGGCTGGATCGGACTGCCGGACAACCACTACTGCACAGAGCCGGAGGATTGGGAAGGAACCATGGGCCTGCCCAGGGAACTTCGCATCAAGGACGGCAAGCTGATCCAGACGCCTGTGGTCGACGTATATGGACTGCGGGACGGCGAGGCGCCGGCAGACGGCACGCTTCCTGCTGCCTGTGAGATCGAGGTGACCTTCGGCGACGGCGATGCGGACTTCAACCTCTTTACCAAGGCAGACGGCACAGGCGGCCTGACAATGCATTACGACGCCGCGAAGCGCGTGTGCACATTCGACAAGTCGGGCATGATCAACCGCTGCAACGAGCAGATCGGCGAAGTTCTGGATATGCCTCTTGAGAACGGGCTTCAGAAACTGGATATCTTTGTGGACAGAAGCACGGTGGAATATTTTGCCAACGACGGTGAAGCGACATTCTCGGCCCACAGCTATCCGACGGCAGAGGAATTCCACTATACAACAAGCGGCGACGTCTCGGTGAAGATCTGGAATATGAAGGCGTCCGTCAAGGATGATTTTGTTGTCTGAGGCTTATAGGGAGATAGAAGGGAGACCTTGGAAATGAAGAAAGTATTTGCAAGTGATTTTGACGGTACGCTGTATTTTTACAAGGCAGAGGATGACAGAAAGCTCCCCGCTGAGAACGTGGAGAAGATCCGCGAATACCAGAAGGCAGGTCATCTGTTCGGCCTTTGCACGGGAAGACAGGTCGGCGGTCTGACCCCCTTTATCACCGGATTTGTAGAGCCTGATTTCTATATCACCAGCAGTGGAGCGAATATCGTCGACAAGGACCTGAAAGAGATCAGAAAGCGCGGTGTGGATCCCAAGGTCGCACAGGAGATCCTGGACAAGTACGGCATTGAGAACTACCGCTTCACACTCGACGTGGAAGGCGATATCTGTGTATTCGCACCCATGGACTACCCGGGCAAATATTATGTGGTGAAGTCCGTTGCGGACTGCCCGCCCGGACTGATCCATCAGGTCAGCATCCACACCGAGAGCCTGGACGAAGCCGAGAGAATGAGCAAAGAGATCAATGAAATCTGGGGTGACAGCGTCAATGCATTCCAGAACGTCATTGAGATCGATATCGCGCCCAAGGGATGCTCCAAGGGCAAGGGCGTGGAGTTCCTGCGCGAGTATATGAGAGAGACCTACGGCGACATTAAGCTTTACGGAATCGGCGATTCTATTAATGATCTGCCGCTTCTGGAGGCCTCCGACGTCTCCTATACTTTCCCCTATGCACCCAAGATCGTGCAGGAGAAGGCAACCAAGGTCGTAGAGACCATTGTAGATGCGTTGGAAGACAGCATGAACGATTGAAGATCGGGACCATATAGACTGTTTAGAAGAATAGTATTGTAAATGGTACAGGAGCATGGTAATCTATGCTCCTGTATCAGCGCTTGTAGAAATTTCAATTGAAACGAAGACGAAAGGTTTGTCAATGAGTCAGGTATTAAGAGACGCAAGAAGATATGAAGAAGAGAAAGAGAAGCTGATCAGTGCGAAGGACCGGCCGGCCTTCCATCTGTCAGCACGCGTAGGATGGATGAACGACCCCAACGGGTTTTCCTATTATGACGGCCAGTATCATATGTTTTATCAGTATCATCCCTACGACTCTCATTGGGGTCCCATGCACTGGGGACACGCGGTGAGCGAAGACTTGATCCACTGGAGCTATCTGCCTGCGGCGATGGCGCCGGACAGGACGTATGATCGAGACGGTTGTTATTCCGGCAGCGCACTGACACTTCCGGATGGAAGACAGATGCTCATGTATACAGGGCGTCAGCTGATCTACGATGAAAACGGGATAGAGCAGGAAGTGCAGACGCAGTGTCTGGCTTTTGGCGATGGCGACAATTATGTCAAATATGCCAAAAACCCGGTTATTACGGGCAAAGATCTGCCGGAGGGTGGAAACCCTTATGCCTTCAGAGATCCTAAGCTCTGGGTCGAGCAGGACGGCTCTTACCGTGTTGTGATCGCCAATCAGGACCCGCGGCACGGCGGCCAGATGCTTCTGTATAGAAGTGAAGACGGCGTGCACTGGGACTTCGTGAAGGCGCTTATGAAGGACGATCATCACATGGGACAGATGTGGGAGTGCCCGGATTTCTTCCCTCTTGACGGCAAGCAGGTGCTTCTTGCCAGTGCGCAGGACATGCTGCCGAGCGGTTTGGAATACCATAACGGAAACGGCACCTTCTATTTTATCGGCGATTACAACTGGGAGAACAGCGATTTTAAGCCGGAATGCAACTATGCGATGGATTACGGCATTGACTTCTATGCGCCGCAGACAATCCTCACGCCCGATGGAAGGCGCGTCGTGATCGGCTGGATGCAGAACTGGGATACCTGCAATCTTCACACCAAGTCCACGCCCTGGTTCGGACAGATGAGCATTCCCAGGGAGCTCTCGATTCGCGACGGAAGGATCTATCAGGCGCCGATTCGGGAACTGGAGGCGTTAAGGAGCGATCCTGTTCGTTATAGGGACGTACTGGTAGAGGATACAGAGATCAGTCTTAAGGGCGTCGAGGGACGGCTTGTGGATCTCACCCTTGAGATTGAGCCGGTGGAAGGCAAGGAACTCTACAGAAAGTTCGCACTTCGCTTTGCCCAGAATGAGACTTTCCATACCGGCGTCAGCTTCCGCCCCTATGAGTCAATTGTCAAGATCGACCGCAAGTTCTCCGGATCCCGCAGAGCGATCATCCATCAGAGGCGCGCGGCGGTCAATCATGATCATGGCAGGATCAAGCTTCGTCTGATCCTGGACCGGTTCAGCGCGGAGATTTTTGTCAACGATGGAGAGAAAGTGCTCACAGCGACTCTTTATACAGACATGGCCGCAGATGGCATCTCCTTTATGGCCAATGGCGCCGCCAAGATCCATGTGACACAATACACATTGAAAGAAATGTAAAAAATGTTTCAAAGGATTGAGAATTAGTGCATTGCCAACGCTTGATTTGAAACTGATTTGGAATATACTTAATATATATAATAGTTAGATATATAAATCGGGGGGTAACAATATGGCAACACTCAATGAAATGAAGAAGAGACTGAAAGAAGCAGCCAATCTGGAGAGAATCGATATCATCAAGGGCGACAAGAATCAGGTTTTGATCGACCTCAATGGAGACGGTGAACCGGAGGCAGCGCTGATCGATACAACAGACAATGGCAATGCGGATCTTCTGGCCTTAGACCTGACAGGAGATCACAAGTTTAATCTGTTCCTGGACGATACAGATGACAATGCGTTCCCTGATGTCGCGTATATCGACAGAAAGGGTGATGGAAACCTGCAGCTTCTGCACACCGGGGAGGAAGTAAGGGATAAGATCCACGCAAGACTTGTTAAGACCTATGGCGTTTTGACAGATCCTTCTGCACCGACAGAGGATTTGCATGACGCACTGCAGGATCTTGCGGATACAATCAAGGAGATTAAGAAAATCCGCGGGAAACTGAGCGAGTAATACGCAGTTTGGATTCTGTATTCATAAAGCATTTAAGAGGCTGTCACACATGTGGCAGCCTTTTTCGCACATAAGAAGCATGGCTTTGTGACAGAAGAAATGCGGGTCAAAATATACAAGAATACGCATCCGCATTTATAAAAGGATTAGACTTTCACTCTATAGTGTGGTAAAGTTGTATCTGATGTACATTTAACACGCTGAAGCGGCGCTGTAAAGCATCGTGGAAGCGAAGGAAGGGGAAATGATATGTTTGCACAATTGGTAAGCACCGTTGACAGTTTCTTGTGGGGATGGCCGCTGATCATCCTGTTGTTCGGAACGCATATCTTTATGACGATCCGCACCGGCTTTATTCAGAAGGATATCTTCAAGGCCATTAAGATGTCTGTCACGGCAGATGAGGATTCCGAAGGCGACGTCTCCCAGTTTGGTGCCCTGACAACAGCGCTGTCCTCCACAATCGGAACCGGTAATATCATCGGCGTCGGCACTGCGATTGCAATGGGCGGTCCCGGATCTGTTTTCTGGATGTGGATGACCGGTATTTTCGGCATTGCCACCAAGTATGCAGAGACCCTGATCGGCGTCAAATATAGAGTAAAGAGTGAGAACGGAACCATGATCGGCGGCGCAATGTATGCGCTGGACCGCGGTCTGAACGCAAAGTGGGCCGGCATCCTGTTCTCCAGTCTGGCTGCCCTGTGCGCATTCGGTATCGGATGTACGGTGCAGGCCAATGCGGTGGTTGCCAATATTACGACGAATTTCAGCGTCAATCCGGTTGTTGTGGCGATTGTTCTCAGTATTGTCGTTGCACTTGTTATTATCGGCGGCATTCAGTCCATCACAAAGGTTTCTGAGATGCTTGTGCCTTTTATGGCGGCTTTCTATGTGCTTGGCTGCCTGATCATCCTTTTCCTGAACAGGGACGTACTGGGACAGGCGATCGGCGTGATCGTATCCTCTGCCTTTACAACGAAGGCAGTCGGCGGCGGATTTGTCGGAAGCACGATCGCAACGGCATGTCGTTATGGTTTTGCCCGCGGACTTTTCTCCAATGAGTCCGGTATGGGTTCCGCACCCCTGGTTGCCTCCGCAGCGCAGACCCGCAATCCCAAGAAGCAGGCGCTTGTCTCCATGACAGGTACCTTCTGGGATACCGTTGTCATCTGTCTGATGACCGGCCTTGTTCTGGTATCCAGTATCATCAAGCACCCGTCCATAGATGGTCTTTCCGGAAATGGAAGTGAGCTGACAAGTCTGGCTTTTGGCATGATCCCCTATATCGGCGTGCCGATCCTGGTCGTAGGCCTGATCACATTCGCCTTCTCAACCATCCTCGGCTGGTATTACTATGGCGAGCGCTGCGCCGTCTATCTGTTCGGTGAGAAGGTCATCATGCTCTACAAGATCCTCTGGGTCATCGGCATTTTCGTTGGCTCTCTGGTCGAGCTGAACCTGATCTGGGATCTGGCGGACCTGCTCAACGGTCTGATGGCCATCCCCAATATCTTTGCCGTTCTGCTCCTTAGCAATGTTATTGCGGCGGAGACCGAAAAGTACAGTGGAGAGCACATCAACGACAAGGATGAGACCGAAATTCCGGTACTGAAAAATGCCAACAAGGGCGTTCTGTAAGGAACAGATCGTCTTCATAAAGAAATGATTTTAAGCGCTGCGGAATGTATTTCTGCAGCGCTTATCTGGTACAATGGGACTATATAAGACTCGAATAAACGTCACTAGGAGGTGTCAAAATACGATGAGCGGAGAAGAATTACTAAGGACCATGCAGAAGAGACGAAGCGTGCGCAGCTATACCGGCGATCCGGTGCCTATGGAGAAGCTGAATCTGATCCTGGAGGCCGGCATGCTGGCCCCTTCCGGCAGAGCGATCCGGCCCTGGGAACTGATCGTCATCAGGGACAAGCAGAAACTGATCGATCTTTCCAGCTGCCGCATGGGCGGCGCAGCCAGAATGCTGGTCGGTGCGGATCTGGCAATCGCGGTAGTGGGCGACGAAGAGAAGTCGGACACCTGGACAGAGGACTGCTGCGTTGTGATGGAGAATATGCACCTGATGGCGAGCGCGCTCGGCGTGGCCAGCTGCTGGATCCAGGCGCGAGAGAGAATGGCCATGGACGGGGAGACAACGGAGGAGTACGCGAGGACCATTCTGCAGTTCCCGCAGGAGTGCAGGCTGGAGGCAATCCTTTCTCTCGGTATGCCCGAGGAGGAATGGCCGGAGACGCCTCTTGACGCACTGCCGTTTTACAAGATCCACATCAATAAATATTGAGGAACACTTTTCTGTACGCGTTTGCAGAGTGTTGTGATTTTTCGTGTTCAGGTTCAGTCCGGAAGACATTGAGAAAGGAGGCGGCCTATGGCCCCGGGAGCACATGGAATGGGGTTCGGCCCAGGCAGTAGAAACTTTATGTCGGAGGAGGAGAAAAAGAGCCTTCCCAAGGTGACGCCGGAACTATTAAAGCGCGTCTTTTCCTACCTTCTGCCATATTGGAAACAGCTGGCGCTGACGCTGGTCTGCATCGTCTTCTCATCGATCATGACGCTCATGCCGTCGGTCCTGACCGGCAAGATCATCGACGAAGGCCTGATCGGCAGGGACTTTCAGAAGCTGGTCATGTACATCATTTTGTCGCTGGCGGTGACGGCCGGCGCCAACCTGATCGGCGTCGCGGAGAGCTACCTCAACACCTGGATCGCACAGCATATCACCTTCGATATGCGCAATCAGATGTACCGCCATCTGCAGAATATGTCTCAGCGCTTTTTTACGTCCAACAACCAGGGCGATATCATCACGCGTATGACCAGTGACATCGACGGGGTCAAAACCGTGATCACCAACACGTTCGCCAATATCCTGTCCAACGTAATTACGCTGGTCGTCGCACTGGTGGCCATGTATCAGAAAAACTGGATTTTGGCAACAGTAGGCATTATTATCGTGCCCTTGTTCACGCTCCCCACCCGGAAAGCGGGACAGAAGCGCTGGAGTCTCACCCGGGAGGCGCAGGCCTGCAACGATGAGATCAACGGAATTCTGAACGAGACCATGTCTGTCAGCGGTCAGACGCTGGTCAAGCTCTTCTGCAAGGAGGAGTTCGAGTACAAGCGCTATGAGGACGCCAACCGCAGGATGATCGATCTCAATGTGAAAGAGAGCATGGCCGGCAGATGGTTCCGGGTGGTCCTCACGACGATCACCAGCGTGGGACCGATGCTTCTGTATCTGGTGGGCGGAATTCTGATGCTGCGCTATAACTCCGATCTGACGGTCGGCGATATCACGGTTCTGGTCGCCCTGCTGGGCAGGATGTACGGACCTGTCAATTCTCTGCTCAATATTCAGGTGGACTGGATGCGGTCCATGGCGATGTTCTCGAGGATCTTTGAATATTTTGACATGCCGATCGAAATCGAGAACGCGCCGGATGCGATCGTTCCCGACCATGCGGAAGGAAATGTCGAATTCCGTCATGTCTATTTCCATTACGATCCCTCCAGGCAGATCCTCAAAGATGTGAGCTTTACGCTGGAGAGCGGGCACAGTATCGCAATCGTGGGGCCGTCCGGCTCCGGCAAGAGCACGCTGGTAAACCTGATTCCGCGTCTGTATGACACGGTGCATGGCGAAGTGTTCTTTGATGGCATTGATGTGAGGAAGCTGGATCTTTCATTTCTGCGCGGCAATATCGGCGTTGTGACCCAGGATACCTATCTCTTCAACGGCACGATCCGAGACAACCTTCTCTACGTAAAGCCGGAGGCGACCGAAGCGGAGCTGATCGACGCCTGCGAGCGGGCCAATATATACGACTTCATTTCCAACCAGCCGGAGGGGCTGGATACCATGGTCGGAAACCGCGGCCTCAAGCTCTCAGGCGGTGAGAAGCAGCGCCTGTCGATCGCGCGCGTGCTGCTCAGAGACCCGGCGCTTCTGATCTTTGACGAGGCGACCTCCGCCCTGGATTCCATATCGGAGCGCAAGATCCAGGATGCCATCGATCCACTGGTGTCATCCAGAACCAGTATCCTGATCGCCCACAGGCTCTCTACGATCCTGGCAGCGGATGAAATTCTGGTGATCAAGGACGGCGAGATCGCAGAACGCGGCAAGCACAAGGATCTGGTCAAGGCGGGCGGCGTCTACACAGAGCTCTATGAGACCCAGTTCAAGGGCGCAATGGAACTGCCGGCGGAGGAGCCGGAGCCCGAGGAACCGATTGGATGGGATGGCGGCGGCTCGTACGGCGGTCCCCACAGGGTGCGCAGGAGGGCGGCAGAGGCGCGCGCCGAGAGAGAACGCGAGCTGGAGGAAGAGATCAGGATCTACGGAGATCCCTATGAGGAGTATCGGGAAGAGATGCTCAGAAGGAAAGGGGAGAACTGCTGACCCGGATTATAAGAGTGCGGGCTGAGAAAGGTCTGTTGACGAATGAAGACTGCTGCGCGTGAGCGATGGTCAAAACGGAGAGTAAAACTTCGGCCGACTATTATCGTCTGTGAGTACATCACCTTTGCGGATCTGTAGAGGTAGATGACAAAACAAAGGAAAGATGCATGAGCAGAGAAAGAAACGCAAACCGAACACGGATCTTTGAAGAGGCCCCCATCGCGCAGGCTGTGTTTACTATGGCCATTCCGACCATCATCACGCAGCTGATCAATATCGTCTATAATTTCGCGGACGCCTGGTACGTGGGCAGGACGGGGAGCGCGGCCATGATGGCGGCGCTTTCGGTGAGTCTGCCGATCTTTATCATTATTCAGGCACTGGCCAATCTGTTTGGCATAGGCGGCTCCAGCGCGATTTCCAGAGCCCTCGGCAGGAAAGATACGGTGAGAGCCCGCAGGATCTTTGCCTTCAGCCTGTATGGCGGCTTGTTCGCGGCGATTGTATATGCATTCGTTGTGTTTTGGGCCCGCCCTCTGATGATTCCTTTGATCGGCGGCAGCTTGGATTCCTACCCTTACATCTACGACTACATGTTCTGGACTATGGTTGTGGGGGCGATTCCGACCCTCGGCAATGCTCTGTGCGGACATCTGGTTCGCTCGATCGGTGCGGCCAGGGAGGCCGGATTTGGCATGTCTATGGGCGGCGTTCTCAATATCATTCTGGATCCGATTTTCATGTTTGTGCTGCTTCCGCCCGGTATGGAAGTTACGGGTGCGGCGGTTGCCACTTGCCTGTCTAACACGGCAGCGCTTGTATATTTTGGTATTTATCTTTACAGACATCGGGACAATCCGGTATTTACGTTCTCTCCGGCAGATGTGACCCTTGCGGAGGATATTCCCGGAGAAGTCTTCTCCATCGGCACAGCGGCGGCCTTACAGACATTTCTGGCTATGGTCTCCAATATATTCGCAAACAAGCTTGTCGTAGAGTACGGCAGCGCAGCAGTGGCCGGCATGGGCATTGCCAAGAAGGTGAATATGATCGCTTTCAACACCACTATGGGACTGACGCAGGGCGTGCTTCCTCTGATTGCCTACAACTACGGCGCAAAAAAGCATGTGCGGATGGAACAGGTGATCCGCTTTACGGCAGCAGTTGCGCTGGGCTATACGACCTGTTGCACAATCCTTTTCAGACTGTTCGCAAGACAACTGATCACTTTCTTTATCAATGAACCGGCGTCTGTCGAATTCGGGACACAGTTCCTGCGGGTCATCGCGTTTGCGGCGCCTCTGTGCGCACTCTCGTATATGGCCAATACCATTTTCCAGGCGGCAGGAAAGCGCAAGTATTCGTTGGCGCTTTCCACCATGCGTAAGGGCGTCGTCGACATTCCGGCTATGATCCTTTTCAAGATGCTGATGGGACTAAGCGGCGTCACGTGGGCGACCCCGTTTGCAGAGGTCACGTCGGCGGTGACGGCAGCGGTACTGTATCTGAGATTTAGGAAGCAGCTGGGGGAGGCGAAGAGTGGGGGCAACGGTGCTGTTGATGCTGTATCTGAGCTTCAGGAAGCAGCTGGGGCTGCGAAGCGCAGCGGCAGCGGTGAGGATAGCGGTGTAAGTGAGATGATAGAAGAATAGTATGGGGAGAGGAAGTATAATAGATGAGCTGAGTACCCCGAGAAATGCCGATTAGGTACAGGAGAGTGATTTCTTGCAATTGTGCCCCATGGATTGACGATTAGTGTAGCCCGGGAAATGCCGATTAGGTACAGGAGAGTGATTTCTTGCGATTGTTCCCCATGGATTTCTGGACTTTTAGGTACAGAAGGTCGATATCAAGCGAGTGTATCCCAATTTTTCTGGACGCAACAAGAATTTTAGGTACAGACGGCAGGTTTTTAGTAATTGTACTACAATGAGCCGATAAATCTTGGAGTACAAACGAAGGAAAAGCCTTCTCTGTGCCTAAAACGCAGAAAGGGAGCAAAAATGTTGGAGAACAAATGTAAGAAAAGCCTGCGCTGTACCTAAACAGTAGAAAGCGAGTGAAAGCGTTGGAGAACAAATGTAAGAAAAGTGCTCGCAGTACCTAAACTACAGATGGCAAGTGAGAATTTGCAGAAAGCGAGAGAAAACGTTGGGGAACAAATGTAATAAAGTGTTCGCTGTACCTAAAAACAAAAGACGCCGCACCGCGCGGCGTCTTTTTAATGAGCTAATACAAGCTGAAACCCGGCCTAAAAGTGCAAACCGGTATACAAGCTGCAAACCGGTATCAACGTTATTACGCGTTCTCGCTGGCCGCCCGTCTGGACAGGATGTACATGACGACGATCAGGAGCACCAGACCGAACAGCAGGGACAGGAACACGTTTTTGAACAGGCCCGCTACGATGTAGGTGATCGCGGAGATCGCGGCACAAGTCATCGCGTAAGGGATCTGCGTGGATACGTGGTTCAAGTGATTGCACTGCGCACCGGCGGACGACATGATGGTCGTATCGGAGATAGGGGAGCAGTGGTCGCCGCAGACAGCGCCTGCCATACAAGCGGACATGGCGATGATCATGAGCTGATAGTCAGTGTTCTGGAAGCAGGCAACGACGATCGGGATCAGGATACCGAAGGTTCCCCAGCTGGTTCCGGTCGCGAAGGAAAGACCGACAGCGATCAGGAAGATGATGAAGGGGAGAAGTCCGGCAAAGCTGGCCGCCTTGTTCTGAATGATGTAGGCGACGAATTCCTTAGCGCCGAGGCTGTCTGTCATGGCCTTGAGGGACCACGCGAAGGTCAGGATCAGGATAGCGGGAACCATCTGCTTGAAGCCTTCCGGGATGCACTCCATGATGGAGGAGAAATCCAGAGACTTGCGGAACATATAGAAGAACATGGTCAGAACCATCGCGCAGAAGGAACCGAGCACCAGGCCTACAGAGGCGTCGGAGTTTGCGAAGGACTCGATGAAGCTTGTCCCTTCGAAGAAACCGCCGGTGTAGATCATGCCGATGACACAGCCGATGACCAGCGTGATGATCGGGAAGAGCATGTCGATGACTTTCCCTTCTGTAGGAATCTTGGAATTATCGACGTTCGCGTAAGGGCGATCCTCGGTGGTGTACAGGTCGCCATACTGCAGTGCGTTGTACTCATGCTTGTACATGGGACCGTACTCGATCTTCATGACGACCATCAGGATCATCATAGCGATCGTGAACAGCGCATAGTAGTTGTAGGGAATAGACTTGATAAAGAGGCTGATTCCATTCTCGCCCTCAACAAAGCCGGATACTGCGGCAGCCCAGGAGGAGATCGGCGCAATGATGCAGACAGGAGCCGCTGTTGCGTCGATCAAGTAAGCGAGCTTCGCACGGGAGATCTTGTGTTTGTCGGTGACGGGACGCATAACGCTGCCGACTGTCAGGCAGTTGAAGTAGTCGTCGATGAAGATCAGGCAGCCAAGGCCGATCGTTGCGAGCTGCGCGCCTTCTCTGGATTTGATTTTCTCGGACGCCCAGTTGCCGAAGGCAGCGCTGCCGCCGGTGCGGTTCATGAGCTGGACCATGATGCCCAGAATGACCAGGAATACCAGAATGCCCATGTTATAGGAGTCGGAGAGAACCGCGATGACGCCGTCGTTAAAGATGTGGGTCAGTGTTCCCTCGAAATTATAACCCGAGTAGAGCAGCGCACCGGTAATGATACCGATGAACAGAGAGCTGTACACCTCCTTTGTGATCAGCGCCAGCGCGATGGCGATCACGGGAGGAACCAGAGACCAGAAGGTCTGCTGCACCGAATCCGCGTTGGTCACAAAGGCCATGGCCACGATGAGCAGGATCACAATGAACATTGCGACCACTGAAACAGAGATTTTCGAATCATTCTTTTGCATTTTTCCCCTCCAATAGTTTCTTAATAGAGTTAATACTTTAGTATAGTAATACACCAAAGAGGTGAAGTCAAATGGAGATAGTCTCTATTTTGACAAATCCATGCATAATGTGTCAAAATACTGGCTGATACTGCCGACTATTCCGGGAAAGAAATGAATGATTATGCAAACCAACTTAAATAAGAAAGAACTGGCGCTGCAAGTGATCGAGCGCCTAAAGAAAGAATACCCCGAAGCCAAGTGCACGCTGGACTATGACAAGGCCTGGCAGCTTTTGGTGAGCGTCCGCCTGGCCGCGCAATGCACGGATGCCAGAGTCGACCAGATCACGCCCCTTTTATATGCAAAGTTTCCGTCGGTCGCAGCCCTCGCCGAGACGACGGCAGAGGAGATTGAGGAGATCGTAAGGCCCTGCGGCCTGGGGCGGAGTAAGGCAAGAGATATTAACGCCTGTATGAAGGTCCTGCATGAAAAATACAACGACAAGGTGCCGGAGACCTTCGAGGAACTGCTGGCCCTGCCGGGCGTCGGACGAAAGAGCGCCAATCTGATCATGGGCGACGTCTTTGGAAAGCCCGCGATCGTCACGGATACGCATTGCATCCGCCTCTGCAACCTGATCGGCCTCGTGGACGGGATCAAGGAGCCTGCCAAAGTAGAGAAGGCACTGTGGAAGATCGTGCCGCCGGAAGAAGGGAACGACCTCTGTCACCGGTTTGTGCTTCATGGCCGCGCGGTCTGTGTCGCCAGAAGGCCGCAGTGTGATGACTGCTGCTTAAAAGAGATCTGCCGCCACGCGCTGGAGCAGGAAGAAACGTGACACGTAAAGGTACTGTAAAATGAGTGCCTAAGTCTTGAACCTCATAAATGTTGAAAATGATTCATCGTTAAAATTATTTACATTCATCGAAATTAGCGTATAATAACAAATGTCGGTGACTTAAAAGTTAAAAGAATTCACCGAAACGATGAAATGAATTCACTTTACGAGGTGCAGGCAATGAAAAAGACAGTTGAGATCAGATGGCACGGAAGAGGAGGACAGGGCGCCAAGACGGCAGCGCTTCTTCTGGCGGACGTTGCGTTTAAGACAGGCCGCTGTGTACAGGGATTTCCGGAGTACGGTCCGGAGCGTATGGGAGCCCCCATTACCGCGTTTAACCGTATTAGTGAAGACCAGATCCGCGTGCATTCCAACATTTATGATCCCGACTACGTTGTCGTTGTCGATGAGACGCTTCTTCACTCCGTTCATGTGACGGATGGACTCAAAGAGGACGGTGCCATCATCGTCAACACCCCTCGTTCTCCAAAAGAGGTCAGAAGCCTTCTTCGCGGCTATCAGGGCAGAGTCTTCACAGTGGACGCCAGACGGATCAGCGAAGAGACGCTTGGCAGGAACTTCCCCAACACGCCCATGCTCGCTGCGACAGCAGCTGTCTGCGGCGTGATGAACCGCAAGGAATTCCTTGGAGAGATGGAAAGCTCCTTCGCACACAAATTTGCTAAGAAGCCGGAAGTGATCAAGGGAAATATGGCCGCACTCGAGATGGCCTACGATCAAGTGGAGAAGGATATGGCGAAGACGAACGTATCGCCCGTCGACCAGAAAGCAACTGCGAAACAGATGAAACAGAGCGCCTGAAGTTCTGCGGCGTTTTGCTCCCAGGATGTACGGACCTCCGCCGGTTGACGGAGGTCCTTTTATGAGGACCAGATATTAATGCGAACTGATATCACTTATATAAATGAAAGATCTCCTTATACAGATCTTACAGAAGGGCTTCAGCTCTATGCCGGAGGCACCTCCCGCCTGTTTAAGACGGGGGAATGGAGAACGAATACACCGGTACTGGATCAGGACAAATGCAGGCAGTGCCTGTTATGCGCGCCTGTTTGTCCTGATTCAAGTATTCCGGTGCAGGGCGGCAGGCGGCTGGATTTTGACTACGATCACTGCAAGGGATGCGGGATCTGTGCCAAAGTATGTCCTTTCGGGGCGATTACGATGAAGGAGGGGATCGAGGCATGAGCATGAATGGAAGCCGGGACAGGCAGGTATGCAGCAAAGCCATACCGGAGAGAATGTCAGGCAATGAGGCTGTTTCCTATGCGATCAAGCAGGTCAATCCGGACGTCATGCCGGCGTTTCCGATCACGCCGTCTACGGAGATCCCGCAGATGGTGTCGACCTTTATTGCGAACGGAGAGATCGATACAGCATTTATACCGGTGGAGAGTGAGCACTCCGCCATGTCGGCCGCGATCGGCGCGGAGGCTGCCGGTGCGAGAACGATGACGGCGACGTCTTCCGCGGGCCTTGCGCTTATGTGGGAGGAACTGCTTCTGGCAGCCTCCAACAGGCTTCCCATCGTTCTGACGCTGGTCAATAGAACGCTGTCGGGGCCCATCAATATCAATTGCGACCATTCCGACGGCATGGGCGCAAGAGACACAGGATGGATCCAGATTTACGCAGAGAACAACCAGGAGGCCTATGACAATTACATCCAGGCGTTCCCAATCGCCGAGGATCCGAGGGTCCATCTGCCGGTCATGATCTGCCAGGACGGATTTATCACAAGCCACGCCGTGGAGAATATCGAACTTCTGGAAACCGAGCATGTGAGAAGATTTGTAGGGGAGTACAGACCGGAGGAATTCCTGCTCAATCCCGGAAAGCCGGTCTCTGTGGGCCCTTATGCGATCTCAGCCTATTCCATGGAAGCCAAACGTGCGCAGGAAGCTGCGATGGAGCGGGCCGGAGAGGTCATACTGGAAGTGGCGGACCGTTTCCATACTATGTCCGGCAGAGGATACGGCTTCTTTGAGGAGTACAGGACGGAGGATGCCGAGTATCTGATGGTTATCATGGGATCCGCAGCAGGTACTGCCAAAGAAGCGGTCGACGAGCTCAGAAACGAAGGGCACAAAGTCGGGATCATCAAGATCCGCGTGTTCAGGCCCTTCCCGGAGAAGGAGATTGCGGAGGCGATTCATAAAAGCGGCTGCAAGGCAGTGGCCATTATGGACCGGTGCGAGAGCTACAACGGAAATAGCGGACCGCTGGGAAGCGAGATTCCCGCCGGCCTTTACAGAAATAAAGTGATGGTCGATACGGTCAACTATATCTATGGTCTGGCAGGCCGAGATTTCACGGTGGACCATGTGAAGGACGTATTCAAGGAACTTGCACAGGTCGCGCAGGGTGCAAAACCCGCCCCGCACCACAAGTACATCGGACTTAGAGAGTGATTGGATATAGGACAATGGAAGCAAAGAATTACAGTCTGAAGACAATGATGGAGAAACCGGAGAGACTTGCGCCGGGCCACAGAATGTGCGCCGGCTGCGGGGCGACGATTGGCGTTCGCGCGGTGCTGCGCGGCCTTCATGAGGGCGACCACGCCGTGATCGGCAACGCGACGGGATGTCTGGAAGTTTCTTCCTATATGTATCCCTACAGCGCCTGGGAGGACAGCTACATTCACAACGCCTTCGAGAATGCAGGCGCTACACTGAGCGGCGTGGAGACAGCCTACAAGGTCCTTAAGAAAAAGGGAAGACTTGGTGAAAAGGACACGTTCAAGTTCATTACCTTCGGCGGCGACGGCGGCACCTATGATATCGGGTTCCAGTCCCTGTCCGGTGCTATGGAACGTGGACACGATATGGTCTATGTGTGCTATGATAATGGTGCCTATATGAATACCGGCATTCAGCGGTCTTCCGCGACGCCTATGTTTGCGGATACGACCACGACGCCGTCCGGCAAAGTATCCAATGGCAAAATCCAGTACCGCAAGGACCTCAGTTCCATTATCGCGGAGCACTATGTTCCCTACGTGGCGCAGTCAACCCTGACCCGTGATTTTAAGGACCTGCACAGAAAAGCGGAAACCGCCATCTATACCGAAGGCCCTGCGTTCCTCAACATGATGACGCCCTGCCCCAGAGGCTGGCGCTACGAGACCAGCGAGATCATGGAGATCTGCAGACTGGCTGTGGAAACCTGCTATTGGCCTTTATTTGAAGTGGTGGAGGGCAAGTGGATCCTCAACTATGAGCCCAAACATAAACTGCCCATTGAGGACTTCTTAAAGCCGCAGGGACGATTCAAGCACCTCTTTAAGCCCGGCAATGAAGAACTGATCGCCCTCTTCCAGAAGGAAGTGGACAAGCGATGGGAGGACCTCAAGTACCGCTGTGCCAGATAGACGCCGGACGATCAAACTGTAAACAACGGACGAGGGAGGAGATTCATGACACTTCTCAGTTATCAGATTTTTAAGACAGTAGCGGAAGCAGGAAGCTTCCACAAAGCGGCCGACCTGATCGGCCTTACGCCCTCTGCCATCAGTCATGCCGTCTCTTCTATGGAGAAGGAACTCGGTTTTTCTGTTTTCACTAGAAAAAAGGCAGGCGTTACGCTGACCAGCTACGGCGAGCATCTGATGCCGTATGTGAATGCGGTCCTCAACAGCGAGGAGAGCCTGCAGCAGGCAGTTGCGGAGTTTAACGGACTCAAACAGGGAACGGTCAAGGTCGGCGTCTTTTCCAGTGTCTGCACCAGCTGGATGCCGGAGATCATCAAATCATTCGGCGAGATGTACCCCGCGATCGAGATCGAGGTCTTCCAGGGCACCTATGACGACGTCAGCTACTGGATCCGCAACGGAATTGTGGATTTCGGATTTTTGTCCACCTCCAGTGCCGGCGACCTGCATATCGAGCCCTTCTACAGGGATCCGCTTCTCTGTATCGTTCCCAAGGACTTCGAGAAGGAGCTGCCCTGCGAGGAGATGACCATCGGTGAGATGGAAAAGCTCCGCTTTGTCGTGCAGCGGGAGTCCACGGATGCGGATATCCAGAATTATATGAAGCAGAATCATCTGGACATCCAGACACGGTACCATGTGGTGGACGACCTGTCCACGGTAGTCATGGTTGCTTCTGGATTCGGCATCTGCATCATGCCCGAACTTGTCATGAATGACATCCCCTATGAAGTGCGGCAGTACAGGATGGAGCCGGACGCGGCCAGGATCATCGGCCTTGCGGCCAGGGGGCCCCACCTGATGGCGCCGGCCGTGCGCACCCTTTACAACCACATTCTGAATATGTACTCGAATCTGGAATGACCCTGTGATCGCACTGCGAACGGATGGAGAGTCACAAAGCGCTGCGGCCTGCATTTGCTTGTTGCAGCGCTTTTGATGTGCGATCAGCGGCAAGGCTGTAAAGGGCTGTGCCAAAATACGGCGAGCCTGCCGGATTGGGGTTCCGAATTGCCTGTTCAAACATTATAATGGACTATAAGGTATCGTGATGTGAACAGGCGGAGGAATCCGATATGGAAATGATCCAGTTTCTGGAAGCGGACAAAGAGCAATTATATGGGAGTATAACCCAGGCAGGGACGCCGGAACAGGTGGAAGGCGTGATCGAAAAGGAACTCGACAGGCTCCTGCTGCGCTATAATGAGGAATGCAAAGAGGAGCGGGTCAGGGACACTGCACGCTATATGCTGCAGACGGCCAAGACCATGAGTCCTATGATCAGCGCGGCGGGAGAGACCAGAGTCTGGGAAAGGAGTACGTCGGGGGCGACCGGCGGTGAAACCAAGTGGTCCAAGACGGCGATCATCAGCCTTGCGGGCGGCGTTCTGTTTCTTGCAGGCGCACTACTGGGACTGGCGGTGGCAGCCGGCAGCGGTCTATCTTTTACATCGCTTCTTGGCTCCATTCCGGCAGCGATTCTCGGCGGGGCATTGCTTTTCTGGTCGGGAAGACTGTCTCTTAGAAGGCACACTGAGAGCGGAGGCGGCGCAGGAAAGGGCGGCGCAGCGCAGGTCGAGATCCGGGTGGATCCCGACAAGGTCTGGAGCTGCCTTCGGACGACAGTGCTTGCCATGGACAAGAACCTGCAGGAGGCGGCGGAAGTGGTCCACTATGAGAAAAACAGCCTCTCCGCATCCGTCGGAAACGGGATCACGCCGGAGGAGGCGGACCTGTTCGCCGCTATTTTGGAGAGCGCCTACAGCCAGAAGAACGACGTGCCGGACGATGCGTCCGCCCTGGAAACGATCTCCGCCGTGCGCTATTACCTTCACCGCAAACAGGTGGAGACGGTGGACTATGGAAACGGCAAGAGAGAGTGGTTTGAGCTTCTGCCCGGCAAACAGGGCATGACGCTCCGCCCCGCGCTGACAAGGGACGGTGCGCTCATCCGCAAGGGACTTGCCGTCTCCCCGCAGTGAGTAAAGGAGTGGCACGATGGATCGCTATTATGGATTTGACCTTGGAGACGCCGAGAGCGCGGTCTCCTATCTCAATAAAAGTGACGTCACAGTTCCCCGCGTCCTGACAGTGCGGGAGGCCAGGAGCTTTGTGACAGCCTATGCCAGACTCAGAAACGGCGAACTGGTGATCGGAGAAGCGGCCTGCTACAATCCGGACGCCATGACGCGCAAGCTCCGTTTCAAGAGCCGGTTTTTGAAAGATCCCGAGAGCCGCAAGGACATCAAGTCTTTCGCGGCCGGCGTTCTGGGAGAACTCTATATGAGCGGCGACCTCGTAAAGGGAGAGGACTGCTGCTTCTATGTGGGCTGCCCTGCGGGCTGGGACAAAACTGCGAGGGAAATCTACAGAGAATTGTTTGAAGAGGCAGGCTATCCGCCGGTCCGGATCATCTCTGAGTCCCGCGCGGCGCTTGTCAGCGCTTGCCAGTCCAAGCACTTCCAGGTGGGCTATGATATTTTGTCCAAGCCCGTGCTGGTTGTCGATATCGGCTCCTCCACGACGGATTTCGCCTATATCATGGGCGGCAGAGAGGTGGAGCTGCAGACCGCGGGAGAGGTGGCTCTCGGCGGCGGCCTGATGGACGAAGTGCTATTGGAGATCGCCCTGGATGCAGCCGTCCGCGGAGAGAGGATCCAGGAGATTTTTAAAGAGAGCCCGCCCTGGCGCAGTTACTGCGAGTTTGCGGCCAGAAGGCTCAAAGAGAAATATTTTGCCGATGAGGAATACTGGAAAGAAAACGAATGCAGACAGTCGGTGATCATCAGCTACGAAAAGCCGGTGCGCCTTCCCCTCTTTATGAATGAAAAGACAGCGGAGCGCATCCTCTACGGCGGGATCCCGCAGCTCGGCGGCAAGAGTTTCAAGGAAGTCTTCGTGGATAGCCTGCACGGTGTCCGTGCCAAAATACAGGGAGAACTGCCGGAACTCGTCTTCCTCACAGGCGGCGTCTCTAGGCTTCCCGCAGTGCGGGACTGGTGCAGAGAAGCTTTCCCGGAGTCGGTTGTGATCACAGGCGTAGAGCCTGAGTTTTCCGTGAGCCGCGGCCTTGCCTGGAGCGGCCGCATCGATGAAGAACTGAGGCAGTTCCGCGCAGAGATCCAGGAACTGGTTCGCTCGAGCACGGTGGAGAAGATCGTGGAGCAGCACATCGGAGAACTCTACCACAGCACAGTGGATACGCTTGTGCAGCCCATTTTGGAGAATGCGGCGATGCCTGTATTTGACAGGTGGCGGGACGGAGAAATCGAGCGACTCTCGGACATCAACAAAGAGATGGAAAAGGAGATTGAGCGCTATCTGCACACGGAAGAGGTGCAGGCGCTGTTAGTCGGCCCCATCACACAGTGGCTCAAGCCTATCTCCTATGAACTTGAGGAACAGACCATTCCAATCTGCATCCGCCACGGCGTGCCTTACAAGGCGCTGAGTCTGAGTTCTTTCCTGTCCATATCCGATCTGGATATCCGCGTGGACGCCAAGGATGTGTTCGCGGTGGAGGAACTAACCTGGATGATCGATACGATCATTTCTATCCTGATCGGCCTTCTTTGCGGCGGCAGCGGTGTGGCACTGATTTCCGGCGGAATCTCCGGAATCGTGGCAGGTGCTATGCTCTCCTTAATGATCCTGATTCTGGGAAAGGAGAAGATGGAAGAGGCAGTCATGAACATTGTGATTCCCCGCCCGGTCAGAAAGCTCGTTCCCAGGGGACACTTTATGTCCCGCATGGACAAGATCGCGGGCGAAGTCAGAGAGAGCTTCTTTAAGAGCCTGGAAAAGGACAAGAATGAGGCGATCACAAAGCGCCTCGTGGGCGAGATCTCCGAGCAGATCGAGCAGTGCCTGATGCGGATGGCCGAAGTCGTGGAGATCCCGCTCGGCTGATGCGGATGGCTGAAGTGATTGAAATCCCAGTCGGCTGATGCAGATGGCTGAAGTGATTGAGATTCCGCTCGGCTGATATTGCAGGAGGATGCAGCTGTTGATACAATATCGATTAAAAATATGCGCATTGATCGCGGCGGGTGCGGCGACGCTGCTATCGCAAGAACCGCAGCGCAATGTGTATGGAGGCAGTGTTTTGACCGCCGTGCAGACAGCAGGTGCGGTTGTCGCAGAAGCGGCGGGAGAGATCGGCCGTGCTGCTGCGGAGGACGCCATGGACCCCTATCGGGACAAGCCGGACATCGATCCGGATGACTGGATGTTCCTTCTGGCTAATCCGTGGAACGAGATCGGCGACTACACGCCGGAGCTGACGACGCTGGAAAGACAACAGTTCGACGTGCGGATCGCGGACGACATGGAAGCGTTCGTGCAGGCGGCCAGGGCAGAGGGACTGAGCGTGCTTCTGTCATCGGGCTACCGCAGCTATGCGGAGCAGACCTACCTCTTTAACCGCAAAGTAGCTGAATATGGCGAAGCAGTGGCGCAGACGATCGTGGCAAGACCCGGGACCAGTGAGCACCAAACAGGGCTCTGCTGTGACATCACAGACCGGTACTATGAAATGAAGGATCGAAGCCTGGAGGAGACGGAGCTCTATCAGTGGATGAGTGAGCACTGCCAGGAATACGGATTCATCGTGCGCTTTCCTGATGGCAAGGAGGATGTGACCGGGATCATCTATGAGCCATGGCATTTCCGCTATGTCGGCAGAGAAGCGGCTACCTATATCATGGAGCACGACCTGACTCTGGAGGAGTTTCTGGAGCTCTATAACGAATAACAACACAAACAACAATAAAGAAAGAGGAGTGGAGAATGCGAGCATTCCTTCACTCGCAAGGAGGAAACTATGTATATTACCTGTCTTGATTTGGAAGGAGTCCTGGTACCGGAGATCTGGATCGCATTTTCTGAGGTGAGCGGCATCCCGGAGCTGCGGAGAACGACAAGAGATGAGCCCGACTACGATAAGCTTATGAAGTGGAGAATCGGCATTCTCAAGGAGCATGGCCTGGGACTGAAAGAGATTCAGGATGTGATCAGAAAGATCGAGCCCCTTCCCGGCGCCAAGAAGTTTCTGGATGAGCTTCGTTCCTTCACACAGGTGATCATCGTCAGTGATACCTTCACTGAATTTGCCACACCTCTTATGGAAAAGCTGGGATGGCCGACTCTGTTCTGCAACTCCCTGGAGGTTGCTCCGGACGGGGAGATCACCGGCTATAAGATGCGCACAGAGAAGTCCAAACTCAGTACGGTCCGGGCACTGCAGTCTATAGGGTTTGAGACGATCGCCAGCGGCGACAGTTATAACGATCTGGACATGATCCTGAACAGCAAGGCCGGCTTCCTGTTCCGCTCTACCGATAAGATCAAGCAGGATTATCCGCAGCTTCCCGCCTTCGAGGAATACGATGAACTGATGGCTGCGATCAAAAAGGCTATGAATGATTGAACATTTAGATATGTTTTATATTTCGCAAGGAGCGAGCTCACGTATAATTATACGTGGGCTTGCTTTTTTATGGACTGATATTTATAAATATACGATTTACCGATCATTGCGGCGAGCAGGGGGAGTGCGGCAAAAAGCTTATAATTATACTGATGAAATCGGTTACAGTGAGTGAAAGTACAAACAATTCTTAAATGATATTTTATAATGTTGTGAAATTGAACAAAATATCAAGAAAGTTCAGATTACTATATTGCATATTCACCAACGAAGTGGTAATATATAGCTAAGTTAAATATGAGTTTTGCCTAGAGAGGAGAGAATATGGCAGTGATTGGGATTGGGGATCCTGTTGCTATTGTCGTGTTTTCTTTTTTTATGCAAAATGAGGGACTGTATGGGAAGAGAATTTGTTGAAGCGATTGAAGCGGCGCCTATTGTGGCCGCAGTAAAGGATGACGACGGACTGGAAATGTGTCTGAAGTCGGATGTTGATGCAGTGTTTATTCTGTATGGTGATATCTGTACAATATCCGATATCGTTGCCAAGGTAAAGGATACAGGGAAGATTGCAATGGTCCACATGGACCTGATCAATGGTCTTAGCTCCAAGGATGTTTCTACAGACTTTATCCGCAAATATACCAGGGCAGACGGCATCATTACCACGAAGGGAAATCTGATCACTCACGCAAAGGAGATCGGGCTGGCAACAGTGCTGAGATACTTCGTGCTCGACAGCATGGCGCTAATCAGCATTGAGAAGCAGGCACATCACAGCCGCGAATCTCAGCCTGATATGATCGAGATCCTGCCGGGAGTCATTGTTCCCAAGATGATTCGGAAGATCCGCTCGATGAGCAGGGTGCCCGTAATCTGCGGGGGACTGATCCAGGAGAAGGAGGATGTCCTGAATGCGCTGGCAAGCGGTGCAACGGCAATCTCGACAACATGCTCTGACGTATGGTTTATGTAATGGGGACATGCCGGCATGCGGGGGCGTGACGGCAAAGTTAGAAGGAGGTATTCTATGGCAAAGTATGTAATGGCATTGGACGCAGGTACGACCAGTAACAGATGTATCCTGTTTAACGAGAAGGGCGAGATCTGCAGCATGGCGCAGAAGGAGTTCACACAGTATTATCCTCAGCCCGGTTGGGTAGAGCATGATGCAAGTGAGATCTGGCAGACACAGCTCTCTGTTGCTCGTCAGGCTATGAAGAATGTCGGTGCTACATACGAAGACATTGCAGCCATCGGCATCACCAACCAGCGTGAAACCGTCATCGTCTGGGATAGAAAGACTGGCCAGCCTGTATACCATGCAATCGTATGGCAGTGCCGCAGAACTGCTGACATGAAGGCAGAACTGATGGAGAAATATCCTGACATTGCGGACAGCGCATACCACAAAACCGGTCTTGTATTTGACCCTTATTTCTCCGGCACAAAGCTTCGCTGGATCCTGAACAACGTTGAGGGACTTCGCGAGAGAGCTGAGGCTGGTGAGCTGGCATTCGGTACTGTAGACAGCTGGCTGATCTACAAGCTGACCAAGGGCAAAGTACACGCAACCGATTATTCCAACGCTTCCAGAACTCTTCTTTTCAATATCAACACCTGCGAGTGGGATGACGAGCTCTGCGAGAGACTCGAAGTTCCGAAGTGCATGCTTCCTGAAGCAAAGCCTTCCAGCGCAGATTTCGGCGAGTCCGATCCTGAATTCTTCGGCGGCCCGATCCCGATCCGCGGCGTAGCAGGCGACCAGCAGGCAGCTCTGTTCGGACAGACATGCTACACACCCGGCGAAGCAAAGAACACCTATGGTACCGGCTGCTTCATGCTGATGAACATCGGCGAGAAGCCTCTGTATCCCAACAATGGCCTTCTGACCACAATCGCTTGGGGTCTTGACGGCAAGGTTGAGTATGCTCTCGAGGGTTCTGTATTCGTAGCAGGCGCTGCTATTCAGTGGCTGCGTGACGAGCTTAAGATCGTCGATCAGTCTCCGGATTCTGAGTATTTTGCAACCAGAGTAAAAGATACAAACGGCTGCTACGTCGTCCCTGCATTCACCGGCCTGGGCGCTCCTTATTGGGATCCCTATGCTCGTGGAGCAATCGTAGGCCTGACCCGTGGTGTCAACAAATATCACCTGATCCGTGCAACCCTTGAGTCCCTGGCATTCCAGACCAGCGATGTTCTGGCGGCTATGGAAGAGGGCTCCGGCGTGAAGCTGAGCGCTCTGAAGGTTGACGGCGGCGCCTGCAAGAACAACTTCCTCATGCAGTTCCAGTCCGACATCATCAACGCGAAGGTCGAGAGGCCTGAGTGCGTCGAGACCACCGCTATGGGCGCTTCCTACCTGGCAGGCCTTGCAGTGGGCTTCTGGGACAGCAAGCAGGATGTCATCAAGAACTGGGCTCTCGACAAGGAATTCATTCCTAAGATGGAAAAAGATGCCAGAGAAGCTGAGCTCAAGCAGTGGAAGAAGGCTGTCAGCAAGACGCTCGGATGGGCGAAAGACTGAGTATAAGCAGGAAAACTGCCTGATCAGACCTAAGCGCATCGCATAAGTAAATCTGGATATTCCCGGCCTGCGGGTCAGGGGTGAAAGCCCGCAGGCCGGTTCAGTCAAAAGACTGAGAATATCAATATAGTTATTTTTATGTTTTTTTAAGAAAGGGGTAAAACTATGTCAGCTTACTTAGCAGAATTTATCGGAACAGCTATGCTCGTTCTCCTTGGTGATGGCGTTTGCTGTAACGTCAATCTTGAAGGATCCGGAATGAAGGGAAGTGGCGTTGTTCACATCCTTATTGGCTGGGGTATGGCCGTTATGGTTCCTGCATTCTCATTCGGCGCTATGTCCGGCGCACACTTCAATCCCGCTGTTACCATCGGCGCTGCAATGCGCGGCGGCATGAGCTGGGGCCTGGTTCCCGGATATATTATTGCACAGATGCTGGGCGGTTTTGTAGGCGCAGCGATCCTGATCGTTCTTTACGGTGATCAGATTAAAGCGACTGCTGACGATGCAACCATTCGCGGCTGCTTCGCAACAGGCCCTTCCATCCGCAACACTGTGAACAACTTCCTGTCTGAGTTCGTAGCTACATTCGTACTGGTATTCACACTTGCATCCATCCCCGGCGAAGCTGGTGCTTCCGGAGTTTCATGGGTTCTGGTATACGGCGTCATCGTAGCATGCGGTGCTTCCTTCGGCGGTCTGACCGGCTATGCAATGAACGCAGCAAGAGATGCTGCTCCTCGTTTCGCATATCAGGTTCTTGCTCCTAACTTTGGCAAGAAGGATCCCGACTGGGCATATGGCTGGATTCCGGTAGTAGCTCCGATCTGCGGCTCAGTCGTAGCTTCCCTGCTGTACATGGCTATTCACTGATCACATAGCTGAGTACCTATTTTAAGATCAATCGCTATATAGAGATGAACGATTGAAAATAACGATTGAATTTCATAGTTCTTGATAGTGTTAATTAGCTAAAGGTTAGCTAAAGGGGAGGGCGGTGGAAACCTACCGCCCTCCCTTTGCGCTCAAATTGAAAGGAGATGAGTCCGTGTTATACGATGTAATTATCATCGGTGCCGGCGTTACAGGCTCTGCAGTTGCAAGAGAACTGTCCCGTTATAAACTCAACGTCTGTGTATTGGAAAAAGAAGAGGATGTCTGCTGCGGAACTTCCAAGGCAAACAGCGCGATCGTCCATGCAGGCTTTGATGCGGCGCCCGGTTCACTGATGGCACGCTTTAATGTTCGCGGAAATGAAATGATGGGAGATCTGGCCAAGGATCTGGATATCCCGTTCAAGAGAAACGGCGCTATGGTCGTCTGCATCCATGAGTCCGAAAAGGATGGCCTCCAGGACCTCTATGACAGAGGCATTGCAAACGGCGTCAAAGAACTGAAGATCCTGAACAGAGAAGAATGTTTGGAAATGGAGCCCAACCTTTCCGATAAGGTTGTCGCTGCTCTCTATGCTCCTACAAGCGGCATTATCTGCCCCTTCATGCTCAACATCGCGATGGCAGAGAATGCAAACGTAAACGGCGTTGACTTCTTCTTCAATACCAAGGTCGAGAAACTCACACCTGATACCTGCAAGAAGTGCGGCCAGCCGATCTGGAAGATCCGCACCAATAACGGAGAGTACAAGACCCGCTATGTCATCAACGCAGCCGGCGTCTATGCCGACTATTTCCACAACATGGTCTCCGAGAAGAAGATCCATATTACACCCAGACGCGGCGACTACTGCCTGCTCGATAAGACAGTAGGAAATCACGTGTCCCACACCATCTTCCCGCAGCCCACTAAGCTCGGCAAGGGTGTTCTCGTTTCTCCTACCATTCACGGTAACCTGATTGTAGGTCCTACCGCTGTGGATATTGAGAACAAGGAAGGCAACAACACGACGGCAGCAGGCATCGCTGATCTGATCGCTAAGGCAGGCGACCATGTACGCAACCTGCCGATCCGCCAGGTCATCACATCTTTCGCTGGCCTTCGCGCGCACGAGGACGGCCATGAGTTCATCCTTGGCGAAGTCGAGGATGCGCCTCACTTCATCGATTGCGCCGGCATCGAGTCCCCTGGACTTACTTCCAGCCCTGCGATCGGCGAGTACATCGGCCAGATGATGAAAGAGAAGATGGGACTTGAGGAGAAGGAAGACTGGATCGGAACCCGCAAGGGCATCCTCAATCCTGCCGACCTCTCCATTGAAGAGAGAAACGAACTGATCAAGAAGAATCCCGCATACGGCCGCATCATCTGCCGCTGCGAGTCCGTCACGGAAGGTGAGATCATCGACGCGATCCACAGACCGCTCGGCGCACGCTCTCTCGATGGCGTTAAGCGCAGGACCAGAGCAGGCATGGGACGCTGCCAGGCAGGTTTCTGCTCACCTCGTACCATGGAGATCATCAATCGTGAACTTGGTCTTCCTTTCACTGAGATCACCAAGAGCGGCGGAGACTCCAAGCTTGTGATCGAGAGAACAAAGGGGGTAGAGGCATGACAAGTTATGATATCGTAATCGTCGGCGGAGGCCCCGCAGGCCTCGCAGCCGCTGTTTCCGCCAAGAAGGCAGGAACAGACAGTATTCTGATCATCGAGCGTGACAAAGAGCTCGGCGGAATTCTGAACCAGTGCATCCACAACGGATTCGGCCTTCACACTTTCAAGGAAGAGCTGACTGGCCCCGAGTATGCGTACAGGTTCATCCAGCAGGTCTATGATCTGGGCATCGAGTACAAGCTCGACACCATGGTCATGGATATCTCCACCGAGAAGGTCGTCACCGCTATGAACCGCACAGACGGTATGTTCCAGATCAAGGCCGGCGCCGTGATCCTGGCGATGGGATGCAGAGAGAGGCCCAGAGGCGCCCTCAACATTCCCGGTTACCGTCCCGCAGGTATCTACAGTGCAGGTACTGCACAGAGACTGGTCAACATGGAAGGCTATATGCCCGGCCGTGAAGTCGTCATCCTCGGTTCCGGTGATATCGGACTGATCATGGCAAGACGTATGACCTTTGAAGGCGCGATCGTCAAGGTCGTTGCAGAGCTGATGCCTTTCTCCGGCGGTCTGAAGAGAAATATCGTTCAGTGTCTGGATGACTACGGCATTCCGCTCAAGCTCTCCCACACAGTTGTGGACATCGAGGGCAAGGAGCGCGTGAGCGCTGTTACCATCGCGGAAGTCGGCCCCGATATGAAGCCGATCCCCGGAACGGAAGAGAGATATACCTGCGATACACTGCTTCTTTCCACAGGTCTGATCCCTGAGAACGAGCTGTCCAGAAACGCAGGTGTCTCCATTAACCCTGTTACCAATGGCCCTGTTGTCAACGAGATCCTCGAGACCAGCATCCCCGGCGTCTTCGCATGCGGCAACGTTCTGCATGTACACGACCTGGTAGACTATGTATCCGAGGAAGCGACCCGCGCAGGCGAGAATGCAGCCAAGTATGTCCAGAACGGCTGCAAGGACCAGGATGGCGGCAAGATCATTCAGCTCAAGGCTACCGATGGCGCCCGCTACACGGTTCCCTGCACGATCAATCCGGAGAGAATGGATGACCTGCTCACCGTTCGTTTCCGTGTCGGCGCCGTGTTCAAAGACTCCTATGTAAGCGTCTATTTTGACGACGAGCGCGTCATGCACAAAAAGAAGAGGATCATGGCACCCGGCGAGATGGAGCAGGTGATCCTGCAGAAGAAGAAGATCGACGAGAAGCCGGACCTCAAGACTATCACGATCAAGATCGAAGCAGAATAAAAGGAGGCAGAATATGGAAAAGAGAAATCTTACATGTATCGGCTGCCCCATGGGCTGCCAGATCACTGTTGAGTTCGAGGGCGAAGAAGTCTTTAGCGTAACAGGCAATACCTGTGCGATCGGCGACAAATATGCCCGTCAGGAAGTCACTCATCCTGAGCGCACCGTCACCTCCACGGTCGTGGTCGTAGGCGGCGCCAAGGAGAGAACCAGCGTCAAGACCAATGCCAATATCCCCAAGGATAAGATTTTCCAGTGCATGGAGGAGATCAACCAGGTCCGTGCGCAGGCTCCGCTGAAGATCGGCGATGTTGTGATCAAGGGCGTATGCGGCACGGATGTTGACGTTGTCGTCACCAAGAACTGTGAGATCGCATAATCTGAAATGGAAGGATACTGAATACGTTACATATGAAAGGACTGCCGCACATGCGGCAGTCTTTTAATGCGTGCACTTTTCACAAAGATGCTTAAATGATATAATCGGAGCATCGGAGGCTTGGCGACGATCCTCCATAGAATGAGGGAGGAATTCGTTAGTGGAAAAGTTGGTCTTTGATTATGAGGTGTTTGAAAAAGGTGCCGGAAGGATTTATCAGATCCTGATTTACTGCACTTTGCCGGCTATGTTTATTGGGGTAGCGATGGTCGCCATCATTAACTCGGGCGGCATGACGAAGTTCGGTGAGTACCCGGATTGGGTCAAGTTGATCTTTATGCTGATCATAGCTGTTTACGTGGTGCCTTCGCTTTTTATTCTGCCTACTGTGTGGATGCTCCGCTCGTGGAAGACCAGCACACTCAAGGAAAGCTATGTTTTGACAGGCAGAAAATCAGTAGAGTACCACAAGATTGTAGAGAAGACGGCGGCCGGCATGAAGGAAAACATCTACGTGGCAACACAGATCAAGAAAGTCGAGGACGCCGGAAGAAAGTATATTGTCAAGGGAAACATCAAGGAACAGGCGACTGGTATCGCAAGTAATGAATTGGTAATCCCGAAGGCGTATACCAACATGGACAGCATGAAAAGGGCTGCCAGGTACTAATTGGGCAGTTGTGATCATGCGGTGATGCAGCCTATGCCGTGAAGGCACAGCAGTGGTGACGTCGCCTATACTGTGAAGGCGCATAAGCTCGTTATGTGAACTTTGAATACTGGGGGATGTAAAGGGGAGCCGGAATATGGTTAATAAGAGCAGGTTTACGCTTGAAGATTGGGACGCGCCTGTATACATCGGCGCAGAGGAACTTCGGCACGCATTGGTTCATATGCAGCTGGAGAATAAGGTCATCCATGGTTTTAGACTGCTTGATTATTCAGCGGTTCAGCTTCCGGAATGGGATAACACGGAGGAAGAAGTGATGATTCCCGCGTTTGCGGCGCTGTCCAGTCCTTTGATCATTTTGTTCACTGACGGCACGCGTCTGGAACTTTACATGCAGGATCAATCGGTATTCCGTCTTTCTTTGAACCGGATCCCTCTGGAGGCAATCAAGGAAGAAGTGACGGCCAATACCCTGGACCGCCTGTTTGCCAGAACGATCGGCAGGGCAATTGTGTTTATCGAAGTCCAGGTCACAGAAGATTTCCCTGAGATTGCCACGGAGTATGCGGAGCAGTTTCAGAAACAGACGGAATATATCGATTCGGTTCTGTTCTGCCTGGATTCAGGAGACGCTCTGGAACTGTATTCATGGGGCAAGAACGGGGAAGTGGATCTGCTCGATGAAAATGGGGAGATCACGATGATCGGTATGAAAGAGTTCCTTGATAAATGATGTATGATAAATGAAATATGATTAATGAATTATAGGATATTTATGATACGGAAACGGGGTTGCTACATGAAGAATTGCGCTTCTTAGTGTTGCAGCCCCTAATGCTTGCTTTGTTATTTCTTTCATTTGATCTGTTTCTTGCGCAGATGGCTGGAAGCGCAATGATTGCGGATCGGAACTGACGAGGTATTAAGATGGGACAGAATAAGAACGGAAAGAGCAGGAAAAAGGGCGGATTTTTGATCACAGTAGGAATTTTGCTGCTGCTTGCAGCAGGCGGCCTTGTGCTCTATAACGTATGGGACGCCAAGCGGGCGGAGGAGACCTCCAATCAGATCGCGTCAGAACTGATCGAGGAAATCGGAGATGCTGTGAAAGATGGTTTAACGGCGCTTCCATACGGATCTGCCGACACGCCAATGCCAACAGCAATGATCGATGGGTATGAGTATATCGGTATCTTGGAAATGCCCAGTCTCAATCTCACGCTGCCGGTTATGAAGGAATGGGATTATGACCGACTGAAGATATCGCCGTGTCGCTTTACCGGTTCCTATTACACGGACGATCTGGTGATCTGTGCGCACAATTATGCCAAACATTTTAGCCCGATCAAATGGATTGAGATCGGAGCTGACGTCTATTTCACCAACGTGGAAGGACTGACGATCCACTACATTGTGACCAACAGAGAGACCGTTGAACCCACAGATGTAGAGACGATGATCGAGAATACCAAGAACAGCGAGACGTCAACGATGGAATGGGATATGACTTTGTTTACCTGTAATACCGGCGGTCAGACGCGATGCGCGGTTCGCTGCAGCAGAGTGCAGGAGGAAACCGGGCAGAACGCGTCCAAGTAAGAGCCGGTCAATGGAAGAGAAAACGAAGTGCGGAGAAATCGGGATCAGTGCTTTTCAAGCCGCGTGTAGATCCAATATGCACCCATGGTCTGCCCCGGATCATTTGTGACGTCATCGCACAGATACTCGGAGAGCAGTGGGGAAATGGATGCGGCGTCCCAGCTTTCTGCCGATTCGACGCTGTCGTATTCGATTTCGGCATACCAGAATTCAGTGGGGAGCCCTTCATCGACATGGTTGACTTCCAGCTTATTGCCGTCGGGCAGTCCGTAAGTGCGGCGCACTTTGGGGATCAGTGGAAGGCCGATGAGATCTTCAAGTTCGCGGAATCGGTCGGCAGGGATATCCATCTCGATCTCTTTGCGCACAAGACCTGTACCGGACTTAAAACAAAGGATGTATTCTGTGCCGCCGCCGGTCATGGCTTCTTCGCGGATGCGAACGGTGGGACGGACATTGATATATCCCTGTCGCATACTCTGCTCATACAGAAGCGGAAGATTGAGCTGTGCCGGAGGCCAGGCGCTGACCATCCATTTTCTTTCTATTTCCATCATTACCTCCATGTCGCAGCGCTTTGCGCTGAGCGAAAAACATCGCTTCAAAAAGTGCATTTTCCTGTCTGCTTACTGACGGGCTCCGGTGTGTCTTAATACCGAGCCTTGCGATTTTATTATACTGTAACGATGCAAGAATTCCAATTCCCATAGTTTTGGCCGGATTGGGCCCCAAAGAGACGGTGCCTGCCCATGCACAGCGTTTCCAGGCGGAGGATTGAATGCAAAAAAAAGGAAATCATAACAGGCGTCTGGCACTGCTCGACAGCCTGCGGGGCATCACATTGATCAGCATGATCTTATATCACGCCTGCTGGGACGTCGTCTATATCATAGGCGCGGACTGGCCCTGGTACAGAAGCCGCGGCGGCTTTATCTGGCAGCAGAGCATCTGCTGGACCTTCATCCTCCTGTCCGGTTTCTGTATTCCTTTTTCCAGGCGGCTCTTGCGGCGCGGGCTCATAGTATTTGGCGCCGGAGCACTGGTTATGCTGGTCACCAACCTGGTACTTCCAGAGGACCGCGTCATATTTGGTGTGCTGACTTTAATTGGCTCATGCATGCTTCTCATGGCTCTTGTGCGTGCCTTGACCGGAAACAGAACAGACATGACCGTCGGTCCCGCTAGTGAGCGGAGCGGTCAGGATTACAGAGAAGCAAATCATGAAGAGGGTAGTGGCATTTTTAGTGCAGAGATCAAACTACTTATATTTGCCGCGCTATTTGTTTTTTTAAGAGATATCAACAGCGGTGTGATCGGTACGGGGCTTCTTCATCGGGTCATTCCGGTGATCCCGAATATTTCCGTGGCGCTGCCGGAATTCCTGTATAGCAATCTCTTCACAGCCTATCTGGGATTCCCACCGCTTGATTTTTATTCCACAGACTACTTTTCGCTGATCCCCTGGACCTTCCTGTACCTGTGCGGCTATGAGCTGCATCATATCGCTCGGAAGAAGGGAATATTGGAATTGCCGATCATGAAGAAGGAGATTAAGCCCCTCTCGTTCATGGGGAGAAATTCTCTTACCATCTATCTTTTGCATCAGCCGGTGCTGTATGGGCTTGTTCTTTTATATAGTGCCATCAGACATTGAAACTGCTGAACCTAAATCCAGGGGGAATGATTGCGTTTCCATAGGCGATGCGGGAGCCAACCTGGCAGGACATAGAGCCGGGGGCGTGAAGCAATAGGACGCAATGGTCCGTGGTGTACACAGCTTGACAGCTTGAGAAATCCAGCCGGATAGTGTATAGTATGCGTAAATAAACGTAAAGAAAATGTAAACATTACAGCTGCGTTAAAGGCGGATTCGGACGGGCGGGTCCGCATTCATTTAGTGGTAGAGAAGCTTATATGAATATAAGGGAAAACAGCTTTTGGTATAAGCTCAAAGAGAAGCTGGTCCCTATTCTGGCGGTTATTGTTGTCGCTGTACTTATCTGGATTGCGTTCGGAAATAAGATTCCGGGATTGATCCCCCTGCTCAAAGAGGGAGATGGGCAAAAGATTGCTGATTACCTATCCCAGGAAACCGGGATCAAGGGGATTATTGCGGTCATTTTGCTTCAGATGATCCAGGTTGCGAGTATTGTGATGCCCGGGATGGCGATTCAGGTGGCTTCGGGCCTGATCTATGGATGGCTCGAGGGCTTCCTTATGTGCTATTTCGGGTTTGTACTTTCAAACTTTCTGATATTCCTGTTTGCCAGGAAAATGGGAAGCGATCGCATCAAAGACGTATCCATGGGCAGGATGAGCCAGTGGCTGATGGAAAGGCTAAACGGGACAAAGCCGCAGTTTATGGTCGTGATCGCCAACATGGTTCCGGCCATTCCCAACGGGGTGATCCCCTTTATAGCTGCCAAAACATCCATTACGGCCAAGGAGTATGTGAAGGCTGTCGCAATGGGCAGCTGGCTGCAGATCCTGACTTCCTGCATGGCGGGGCAGTTCATCATTCAGGGACAATGGCTGTTCACAGGACTGGCAATCGCTTTTCAATGTGTGATAATCGCGGTGATTCTCTGGAAGAAAGAATGGTTCATGAGCAGGATCAAATAAGGATGCAGGATATAGGCGCAAGAGACCTTTGGGGGCAGAGCATAGAACCACAGCGTAAGAACTGCCCGAGACAGAGCATAAAGGTAGAGAATACATTACAATATACAGCATAGACGTACAGCAGAGGAGCACAGAGTGCAGGAAGAACGAAAGGATGTAGGGCTTGCCCTGGCGGAAAGCCTGAAAGATCTGGTACAGAGAGTGCCGTTTGAAAAGATAACGATCAAGCAGATCACGGATGGAGCGGGCGTCATTCGTGTTACTTTTTATAACCATTTTCAGGACAAATATGACCTGCTCCAATTCATTATCCGCAAGGAGATTCTGGAGCCGGTTGGTATTTTGCTCAAGAACAATATGTACAAGGAATCGCTCACCTTGATTTTTACCAATCTGAAAAAGGACAGTGCTTTCTATGAAAAGGCTGTGCGGATCGAGGGGCAGAACTCCTTTGAGGCGATCACGGAGGAGTGCATCTATAAGCTGCTGCTGGAGCTCTTCAGCGAGAGAAGCAGTGGGAAGCCCCACTCCAAGCATCCGTGGCTCACCGTGGACTCGCTGGCCAGATATTACGCCAGGTCCATGAATTTTATCGTCATCTACTGGATCCGGTCCGGCATGACAGTCTCTCCGGAGGAAATGGCCAACATTTATGAGTATGTTGTGACAAGGTCTCTTTGGGATATATTGGAGGAATTGTAACAACTACACTTTGCTTAGTTTGTTATATCAAACATAGACAAATGGCACTATTTGTATATCGGCTTTGAACAGCGTCAAAGGATTGAATATGTTCATATTCAGTCCTTTTTTTTATACTCATTGGCAGTGAAAAGAAAGGAGAGATCATAGGATTATGAAGAGCTTTGGCAATGTTGTGGTCAAACTAAGACACCTGATCATGGCGCTTGCGCTGATCCTCATGGTTCCGGCCATCTGGGGATATCTGCACACAAGAGTCAATTACGATATTTTGACCTACCTGCCGGACAGCATTGAGACCATTCAGGGTCAGAACATCCTGATGGATGAGTTCGGAACAGGCGCGATTACCATGCTGATCGTGGAGGACAAGGAGGACAAGGATATCGTTGCCCTCAGACAGGAGATCGAGAAGATCGATCACGTCAAGAAGGCCCTCTGGTACGACAGCTTTGCGGATATTACCGTTCCCAAGGAGATGCTTCCTCCTAAGATCAGAGATGCATTTATCAACGGAAACGCCACATTGATGGCCATTATCTATGATTCCTCGACTTCATCGGATGAGACGATGGAAGCTGTTACAGAGATCCGCAAGGTGCTGGACAGCGGCTGCTATCTGCAAGGTATGTCAGCGGTCATTACTGATACAAAGGATCTTGCGGAGTCGGAGGAACCCATTTATGTAGCGATTGCGGTGCTGCTCGCATCCATCGTGCTGGCGCTGAGCATGGATACGTTCCTGGCGCCGGTATTCTTCCTTCTTT
Organism: uncultured Lachnospiraceae bacterium; assembly: GCA_900319245.1. GTDB lineage: Bacteria > Bacillota > Clostridia > Lachnospirales > Lachnospiraceae > CAG-791. Next base: position 47,006 of record ONNQ01000012.1, read on the forward strand.
CGATCGGAATGGCGATTATTTATAATCTGGGTTCCAATTATTTCTTCGGTGAAGTATCTTATATTACAAAAGCGCTGGCAGCAGTTCTGCAGCTCGGCGTCACAATGGACTACTCGATTTTCCTGTGGCACAGCTTCAAGGAGAATGAGACAAAATATGAGGATGCCAAGGAGGCCATGGCGGTCGCCATCAATGAGACCCTCAAATCCGTTGTGGGCTCCTCCGTCACGACCATTGCCGGTTTCGCGGCACTGTGCTTTATGACCTTCCGCTTCGGACTGGACGTTGGCCTTGTCATGATGAAGGGCGTTGCGCTGGGCGTTGTGAGCTGCGTCACCATCCTGCCGTCCATGATCCTGGCGTTTGAAAAGCCGATCGAGAAGACAAGACACAAACCCTTGCTTCCTTCCTTTAACAGAATTCCGGCCTTTGTGCAGAAGCACAACAAAGCCATTTTTATCATCTTCCTGCTGGCATGGATTCCAGCTATCTACGGATATACGCATTATGACATTTACTACGATATCATCCAGACGCTGCCCAAGAATCTTCCTTCCATGGTGGCCAGCCAAAAAATGGAAGATACCTTCAGCATGAATAACACGCTGATGATTCTGGCAGATGCAGACATGGACGCCAAGTCCGGTGACAAGATGGCTGCGGAGATCAGAAATCTGGATGGCGTAAAGAGCATCATTTCTGTGGACAGCTTCATGGGAGAGGGCATTCCCAGAGAGATCCTGCCCGAGGAGGCAACAGATGTGCTGTATGGCGGAGGATATCAGCTGATCCTGGTCAGCAGCGAATATGTGACGGCTACTGAAGAGGTCAATCAGCAGATCGATGCGATCAATGAGATTATCCACCGGTACGATAAGAATGCGATGCTGATTGGCGACGCGCCTTGTACCAAGGACCTGATCGCAATCTCCAACCACGACTTTAACGTCGTCAACTGGGCATCGATCGGTATTATCGCGACAATCATTTTGTTCGTATTCATGTCCCTGAGCCTTCCGGTGCTCCTGGTGCTTGTTATTGAGTGTGCCATCTTCATCAACATGGGACTTGCCTATTATACGGGAACATCACTTCCCTTCATTGCATCGATCGTCATCGGAACGATCCAGCTGGGATCCACCGTTGACTATGCGATCCTGATGACCAGCAGATATCAGGTGGAAAGGGCCTCCGGCAAGGACAAGAAAGAAGCGGTTCTGATTGCCCACAAGACCTCGATTCAGAGTATATTTATAAGCGCAATGTCCTTCTTTGCATCCACCTTCGGTGTGGGCATGTATTCAGGCATTTCCGTCATCTCTTCTCTATGCATGCTGATGGCGAGAGGCGCCCTGATCAGTATGGTGACGGTTATATTTGCGCTCCCTGCGGTTCTTCTTCTGTTTGATCCGATCATCGTAAGAACCAGCCGGGGCTTCAGAAGTAAAGATGTAAGTGTAGAGAATCAGGACAGAAAGCTGTCCCATTCTATTTCATAAAGGAGATGTGTAATCATGAAAAGAAAACAGGTTCTTGCCCTGCTTCTTGCAGTGGCGATGACAGCAAATATGTCCATGCCGGCTATGGCGGCGTCTGTGACACCCGTCTACGGCAGCATTTATACACATTCTGAGGCGGTGGAAACCATCACAGAAGAGGATCTGGCAGCCGCACTCTCCGCAGCAGTAAAAGGAAACGGAGATAGCGCCCAATCCCAGAATGCAGAAAAGGAAGAAACCGTATACGTATTCACGGATGCAAGCGGCAAGCAGAAGAGCATGACCGTTTCCAACTGGCTCAAGAACAAGGACGGCGCGGACAAGCTCTACGACAACTCCGCACTGCAGAATATCGAGAACGTCAAGGGCGATGAGACCTTTACACAGAATGGCGAGATGGTGACGTGGAATGCGGGCGGCAACGACATCTACTACCAGGGAACGACCGACAAGCAGCCGCCGGTTCAGCAGAAGATCACCTATTACTATGAGGGGCAGGAGATCGCTCCCGAAGATCTGGCCGGCAAGACCGGTAAGGTCACCATTCACATTGACTATGAGAACACAGAGAAGTATGACGACGTATACGTCCCCTTCACGACCATGACAGGCATCATCTTCTCCAATGACAATGTGAAGAACGTCTCCGTCGACAATGGCTCTGTCATCTCCGAGGGCAAGAACACGGTTGTCGTCGGCATGGCTTTCCCGGGTCTCTCTGACAGCCTGCAGGGTGCAAAGGACGATGCAGAGCATCTGCTCGATGAGACAGAGGCCAGCCAGAAGTCCAAGGACAAACTGAACGACCTGGAAATCCCGGATTCGGTCGAGATTACACTGGATGCCACAGACTTCAAGATGAGCACCTGCATGACAATGGTATTCTCCGGCCTCTTCGATGATGACGAAGAGATTGAAGAGGACCACGACAGTATTTTGAAAGATATGGATGAGAAGATCGCCGATCTGGAAAAGGATGGCGGAGACCTCGCGGACGGCGCAGGTCAGCTCTCCGACGGTATTGGTGAGGCGGCAGATGGCAGCAACCAGCTTTCCGATGGCGCGGGCCAGCTCTCTGATGGCGTCAAGGAGTATACAGATGGCGTCGCGAAGGTCAATGAGGGTGCCGGCAAGCTGGCAGACGGAACCGGAACTCTTGTAAAGAGCATGCCTACCCTGACGAAGGGCCTCAAGACATATACGGATGGCGTGTCGGAGGTTGACAAGGGTCTGGGGACCCTCGTGGACAGCCTTCCCGATCTCACGGGCGGCGCATCCGCACTCAGCAGCGGTTTGACGCAGTTTGGCGCCGGTGTAAGTGAACTTGAGGGTGGACTTGGAACCCTTCAGCAAGGAACGCAGCAGCTGACCGGCAATTCCAAGGCACTTAATGATGGCGTTGCACAGCTGGCAGGCGGAGCGTCCAAGCTGCAGAGCGGCATCAAGAATTATACAGACGGTGTGAATCAGCTGCAGGCCGGCACAGACCAGCTCCTTGCAGAAAACGGACTGCCCGCACTCTCTGAAGGCGCCAAAACACTCAGAGACGGTCTTACAGCTTATGCAGGCGGCGTAGAAAATGCAGCCGGACAGATCAGCGAAGGCGCACAGCAGATGGTGGACAGCGCGGCAGGCGCCAAGGAGAAAATCGAGAAGATTGACGAAGCAGGTCAGTCGATCAGCACACTGGCGAAAGGCGCCAAGGGCGTATCGGATGGAGCAGCGGGCGTGAAAGATGCCGTAGACAACAATGTTAAGCCTGCGGTATCTGCGATCAAGGACGCAGCTGGCGACGTATCTACAGAATCTGCCAGCCAGACAGGCAAGAAAGCCGGCGTAGAGAAAGCTGGCCAGGTAGATGGCGGAAGCGCAGAAATCTATCGCGATGTATATGACACTGTGCTGGGCATGCTTCCGGAAGACTTGGAAAACAGAGAAGAGATCGCTACAGCGGCAGCCAATAAGGCCGAGGATGAAGCCAACAATAAGCTGGATAGCCTTGCAACTGAGGCAAATGGCAAGATCGAGACGGCTGCGGAAGAAGCTGCGAATACAGCGGCTGCGGAAGTGGCCAGTGATGCAAACGGCAAGCTGGGCGGCATCAAGGAAACAGCGGCACAGCTCAGCGCTGGCCTTGGCGGCGTCTCTGACAGCCTGGATGCAGTTTCTCAGGGCGCAGGCAGCGTTCACGATGGAATCGTCCAAATGGGCGATACCGTAGCAGGTCTTGCGGTTGACTTATCCAACCTCAGTTCCGGACTGCAGCAGCTTTCCGGCGGCGCAGGACAGCTCAAGGAAGCGGCCGACGCGGTCCAGCAGGGATCTGCCCAGCTGCAGGCCGGTGCGGAAGCAGTCTATCAGGGCATCGGTGCCGACAATACGAATCCGCAGACAATCTGGGGCGGTGTGACTGCTCTGAAAGCCGGATTTAGCCAGCTGACCGGTGAGAACGGCGAGAACAACGCAGAACTCAACAACGGAGCAGCTGCCTTGGCGGCAGGACTCTCCAATGATTCTCAGACGCAGCCCGGACTGAAGCAGGCGATTGCCGCATATACAGCGGGTGTCTCTGAAGTCGACGCAGGCGTGCAGAAGCTCCACGAGGGATCCAAGACCCTCAACGGAAGCATGCAGACGATCCTCGACGGCTCCAAGAAGCTGGATGAGGGAGCAAAGGCCCTTTCCACAGGTGCAGGCACCCTCAAGAACGGAACCGCGCAGCTGGCCAAGAACAACGAGATGCTCACCAGCGGTGCCAAGAAATTGGCGGACGGTGCCAAAGAACTGTCCGGCGGCATGACAGAGCTCAAGAACGGCACGCAGCAGCTGGCAGACAACAGCGGTACGCTGAACGATGGTGTCTCCACACTCAGCGAAGGTGCAAAGAAGCTGGCAGACGGCATGTCTGAAATTTCTTCCGGCGCTCTCGAGCTCAAGGACGGATGCGTCAAGCTCAACGAAGAGGGCGTGCAGAAGCTGGCCAACCTTTACAAGACGGACGTCAAGTCCATCGACAATAGGATCAGCTTGCTCAAGGATGCGGCGAAGTCCTACAAGACCTTCAGCGGCACAAGTAACCCCGAGAATTCCAGAGTTAAGTTCATCTACAAGGCAGACAGCATCGAGCCGAATGAGTGATTATTGTAGTTCAATGTATTATTGGATGTGTTTTATGTAATGCTTTTTATGTAAGGAAGTGGAAATGGGCAGGATACTTGTCATTTCACTCGCCCTGGCGCTGAGTACCTACGGGATCGCAGCGCATAGGGGAGCGAATCTGGTTAAACTGGATAGATATACCGTGATCATGTCAGCAATATGGGGCGGATTGGAGCTGATCGCCGCGCTTGTCGGCTACGCAGCCGGCAGGTGGGTCGAAGCGGGAAGAATCCCGGCAGAGCAGAACCGCTTCTGGGTGCATGTATTGGCGGGTGTCCTGATGGCAGCGGTAGGTGTGCGCATGCTCATGCATGCCCTGCAGAAGAAAACGTTGTTGGAACATAGGATGGAGACGGTGGACATCAAGACAGATACCGTCCTTTCCCTGCGGCTGTGCGCACAGGCATTGTTTCTGGGAATCTCCTGCGGCCTTCTCCAGCTCCCGATTTCCATCCTTCTGTTCTGCGTGTTTGGCTTCTCCGCGATCTTTGCCGGAATCGGCTATGTGAGCGGGAGAGCGAATGGAGCGCTCTTTACGGATCAGGCGACCGGAATCGGTGGTGCGCTGTTATGTGTTTTAGGAATTGTTTTACAGATTGCATAAGAAAAGAGGGTGTTGCAAGATGCAACACCCTCTTTCGTTTTCAATTATAATTCAGAAATAGCCCAGCGGCTCGGATCAGCTGAAGATAGGCTTGATCGCTGCGGACAGCTCATCCTTCTCAGCCTGTGCGGCGTCGAGATCCTTGCCAAGTGTGGTGTAGTAAGCCTTGATCTTGGGCTCTGTGCCGGAAGGTCTGACCATGACTTTTGCGCCGTCCTCGAGTACGAAGGAAAGGACGTTGGCCTTGGGAAGACCTGTGGTCTCGGGCTTCGCATAGTCGGTCACAGAGGCAACAGCCTTGCTGCCGAATGCAGCCGGCGGATTCTCACGAAGGCCTTTCATGATGCCTGCCATCTTGTCCATACCGGAAAGTCCGGGGAACTCAACGGTGTCAATCTTGTTGAGATAACGGCCATACTCGTTGTAAATCTCTTCCAGACGCTGTTTGATGCTGGATCCGATGCTGCGATAGTATGCAGCCATCTCGCAGATCAGCATGGAGCCGATGATGGCATCTTTATCACGGACATAAGGGCCTGCCAGGTAGCCGTAGCTCTCTTCGAAACCGAAGATGAAGCGGTCTACTTCGCCAGCTGCCTCGAGCTGTGCGATCTGGTCGCCGATCCACTTAAAGCCTGTCAGGGTCTGACGAAGCTCTACGCCGTAGTGCTCAGCGACCTTGGCTGCCAGAGGAGTGGAGACGATGGACATAACAGCAACGGGGTTCTTGGGCATTGTGCCCTTCTCGATGCGGCCTGCGCAGATGTAGTCGAGAAGCAGAACGCCCATCTCATTACCGGAAACCAGCTCATAGGAGCCGTCCGGGCACTTCATAGCGATACCGACACGGTCAGCATCGGGATCGGTTGCCAGCATCAGATCTGCGCCGACTTCCTTCGCGAGCTCAAGACCCTTGCGGAGAGCCTCAAAGATCTCAGGGTTCGGATACGGGCAGGTTGTGAAGTAGCCGTTGGGATACTCCTGCTCCTTGACGATGGTGATATCGGTGATTCCCATATCCTTGAGAACGCGGGTAACAGGGACAAGACCTGTGCCGTTTAAAGGAGAGTATACGAGCTTGAGACCAGCGGTCTTGCACAGACCCGGACGAACCTGGCGTGCCTCGATCGCTTCGTACAGAGCTTCCTTGCAGTCGTCGCCGACGAACTTGATCAGGCCCTTCTCTACGCCTTCTGCGAAGGACATATACTTGGCACCGGTCAGAACGTCTGTCTTCTGGATTGCATCATAGACGACAGCCGCTGCGTCATCGGTCATCTGGCATCCGTCGGGACCATACGCCTTGAAGCCGTTGTACTTGGCGGGGTTGTGGGACGCTGTGATCATGATACCTGCATTGCAGTTATAGTAACGGGTCGCAAAGCTCAGCGCGGGAACGGGCATAAGCTCATCATAAATGCGGACGTTGATTCCGTTTGCAGCGAGAACGCCTGCCGCGTCACGTGCGAAGTTCCAGCCCTTGAGACGGCTGTCATAGCTGATTGCTACTGTCTGGGTTCCACCCTGTGTGAGTACCCAGCTTGCAACGCCCTGCGTAGCCTGGCGAACAACCCAGATGTTCATGCGGTTTGTGCCGGCACCAAGGGTTCCGCGAAGACCTGCGGTACCAAACTGAAGCGCTACAGCAAAGCGCTCTTTGATGGCGTCGTCGTCGCCCTCAATACTCTGCAGTTCCGCGTTCAGGTCGCAGTCGATCAGATCAGCGGCGAGCCAGCGTTTGTAATCATCCAGATACATAAGTTTCCTCTCCATTCTAGAGCGCAAGCTCTGTTGTACTGCCTGCGGCGCTCCTTCACAGACAGCGTGTGACCGGTAAGGGAACAAGTCTTTCCCTCACACATTCATAACTGCACATCACCAGAATGCTTGACGCAGTTTTGGCGCTTTATTCAAAACTGCCCAATCATCCTAAAAAGAATAAACCTGTTTTAGGCATTTCTACCTAATATTAATATTACGAAGTTTGCGAACACTTGTCAATGTATCCGATAGACTCAAATAACGCTAAGTGAAACGCATATGAAAATTACGCCATTACGCACTGTCTTTTTTTCAAAACACAGAAAACGTTACTATTCGGCGCATCCGCAAAACGCATTGTTTTCATCTATAAAAGATGCTAAAGTTAATGCAAGTAATGACAAGCAGGTCCGGGAAAAACCGGATACGGGTCCACAAAGAACGCATTGAAACGCATGTAAAGGAAGCAGGCAGCAATCCAGGGACCGGTGCAGAGAGGAGTGCACAGCACATGGCAGTAAGAAACTACAATGATTGGTATTTGATCCATAAAGAAGAACTGATGAAGAAGATCGGCGCAGAGGATCATACAGCGGGAGAATCGCTGACTGCGGAGGTGGTCCGATATTCTCATCTCAAGAACCACCTGCTGGCGGAAGACCACGAGCCCGCGGATATCATCATTGCACATGACGATGATGGCAGTCTGGATGAATGCGCGGAAATTCTGATCAAGGACTATTTTGCCGCCCATCCGGAGATCAACCTGCTGTATGGCGATGAGGACAGGATCGCAGAGGACGGCGTGCATCTCGACCCCTGGTTCAAGTCGGAGTGGGCGCCGGATACATTCCTGTCGACGTTCTATTTTGGCAACGTGATCGCATTCCGTTCATCGGCCTTTGCACTGATCAATCCCGGAAAGAGGCGGACAGCGAACTATGAGAGCGCGGCGTCCCTTAGAGAGGACAGCCTCGACGAAGAGAGAGCGCGAACCAACGAGGATGACGGTCCCGTCAGAGCCTGGATCTACGGCACGCTCTGCCTCAAACTCGCACAGGCGGACGGCGGCTACACCAAGAGGCGCTCCGCCAAGTGGCAGGAGTTCCCGATCGGCCATATTCCGGAGGTGCTCTATCACGGAGACCACAAAGTGGAGCTCTGGAACGGGAATCTCATCAAGGAGTCTCTGACAGGCCGCTACAGCGTCGATTCTGCCTACACAAGGCTGATCAGTATCATTATTCCGAGTAAGGACAATCCCGAGATGCTGGCGCGCTGCGTTCGCTCGATTGAAAAGCATGCCTCTGTGCCCCACGAGATCATTATCGTGGACAATGGCTCTAATGAGGTCAACAGAAGAAGAGTGCGCGAGCTGGTCGATGAGATCAACGAGGACGGCAGATGCCTCTATATCTTTAAGAGAATGGGCTTTAATATGCCTGCTTTCTATAATCTTGGCGCGCAGTACGCAAACGGCGAGATGCTTCTGTTCCTGCACGACGATATTGTGGTGCAGAAACGAGGATGGCTGTCGCACCTTTCAGAGAAGGCCAAGCTTCCCTATGTCGGCGCAGTCGGCATGAAGCTGCTGTATCCCAGCTCCAACATCATTCAACATGCGGGCATCACCTCCGTAGAGAGCGGGATTGTATATAAGCTGCAGTACTGCAGAAATGAGGAGTCGTATTATTTTGACTTCAACAAGGGTGTCCGCAATATGCTGGCTATGAGCGGCGCCTGCATTATGGTCAGGGCGGAGCTTTTCAGAGAGATCGGCGGCTTTGACGAGGAGAATTTCCCCGCGTACGGCGGCGACATTGACTTCTGCTGGAGAATTTTTGAAAAGGGCTACTACAATGTAGTCCGCAACAATATGTATCTGTTTTACTATGAGTCCTACTCTCCGGAGAACAGTAAGACCAAGGAAGAGCGCGAGCTGCAGCGTCCCGGAGAGATCAAGCGCCTGTATGAGCTGCATCCTGAGATTTCCAGAAGGGATCCCTATTATCATCGATACCTGACCCAGGATGCCAAAGAAGCGCGTTTTAAGATCAATCTGGATGACACAAGCGTCAAATAACCTGCGTGAGGTAGCCAAACGTGTCCATTTGGAGTAATATTGGAAACCGGCTCAATAGCGTCCGGTCAAATATCAAAGTCCCTAAGCTTGGAGAGCGTCTTCCCAAGCTGTCTTTGCCGCGTGTAAATGACATGAGCGGTGAGCGGGCAGGACGCAAGAAATATGAATACCAGGAGCCGGAGGCATCTGTCCTTCTCAATCAGCGGGCAACGTGGAACCGCCTCAAGGGAGGAGAAAAGCCGGAGGAGGCGCTGGGGGCCTCCGCATCTGTACTGAAGGTGCACCATGTGCCCTGTATCAGCGTGATCGTGACGACGTATGAACCGGTAATGCGATATTTTGAACAGACGCTGATCTCGATCCTGTCGCAAACGTACGGCGGATTTGAACTGATCATCGCGGATACGAGCCTGAGCGCCGGCGTGAAGGACATGCTGGACCACTACAGGGATGAGAGAATCCGCTATTACAGTGTGCCGGGCAACCGGGGCGAAGCGTCTTTGATCAATGACGCGGCGCATCTGGCCGCCGGCAATTACATCTGCACGGTGGACGTCGGCGATCTGCTCACCAAGGACGCGCTGTTTGAGGTCTTTCTCTATATCATGCGGACCGGCGCGGAGATCCTCTATACGGATGAGGACCACTGCGACGCGGCAGGAAAGCGATTTGACCAGCCCAACCACAAACCGGATTTTAATAAGGATTACCTGTTATCCAACAACTATATGAGACGGCTCTTAGTCATTCGAAGGGAGCTGTTTCTGGCGCTGCGCCTTCGCGACTCTTTTGACGGAGCGCTGTCCTATGATCTGATGCTCCGTGCGCCCAAGTCGGAAGTATGCCATGTGCCCCATATTCTGTATCATGTGAGCACCGCGTCCAAGGATTCCAAGAATGCAGGACGGGAGCCGGATGCAGACATCGCGGCGGAAAAGGCGGCGCTGGAGGACTACTTCAGGGTGCGCTCGATCCGGGCGACGGTGAACTACTCCGGGCGGCGCGGCATCTATAATATCCGTTACAGTCCCAATATCTTCGCCTGCCGCAGTGACGTCGGCGTGGTGGGAGGAAGGGTGCTCAGCCGCACGCACAAGGTGATCGGCGGCATGTTCGACTCCTATGGCAAAGTCATGTACGAAGGCTGGGATGAGGCGGAAGGAGGGCCGATGAATCGCGCGCTTTGTGTACAGAACGCTTATGCGGTGGATGCGCGCTGCATGCAGGTGCGGCCGGATCTGCGGGGCCTTTACGAAGAAATTGTGGGAAAACCCGGAGAGGAGACGCTCCGTGAATGGGAGAGAGATCCCCAGGAACTTCGCAGAAGGAGCATTCTTTTCTGCGCAAGGGTTCGTGAACTGGGATATCTCATCGTATGGGATCCCTCTTTTATTACGGTGATCTGAAGACAGAAACGAGCAAGTAGAAAGAACGGATGGATAATCATATCAATCATAATTGCACATTGATCCTGCCGGTCCGCAAAGGCGGCGCGCAGCTGCGCAAGTGTCTGAAGGCGATCACAGCGGGGACCGTTGTGCCGGAAATCGTGATCATGGATTGTACGTCGGAAAAGGGAGCGCTGGACCAGATCCGCAACAGCTTCCCTTCGGTCCGTGTATTTGATATGGGCATGAATCCCGGACGCGCCCATGCGGTGAATACGGGCATTCATATTACGAAGACGCCGTATGTCTGTGTTTTGGCACCCCGGATCCTTGTGGGCAGACACTGCATCGAGAGAATGCTGGCAGCGATGGAGAAGAACAAGAATCTGATGAGCGTTCAGGCGAAAATCCTGGCGTCTGAGGATCCGGAACGGATCAGCGGAGCGGGGTGGAACCTTTCCGCGGATGCGGCATCGTTCGTGCGCGGACAAGGCGCCAAGGCCTTTCACTATAGAAAGAGGGCCATGGTTCTAGCGGCGCAGCTGGACGCCTGCCTGTTCCGCATGGAAGCGCTGGAAACGGTGGGTATTCTGGACGAGCGCTTTTACTCGCGGCTGGAAGATCTGGACCTCGGCTACAGGGGCTGCATGGCCGGATTTGACAACCTCTACGAGCCCTCCGCCGTATGCAGAGAGATGGAAAGCGAGCGCAGCAGCGACTTTTACAGGCAGATGGAAATTGGGAATCAGATCTATTTCCGCTATAAGCACGGTTTGGGTGACCCGGGCAAAGCCCTTCGGTCTCTGCTCCATCGAAAGGATCCGGGCTATGAAACGGCCGTGCAAAGAGGCGCTATGTTGTGCTTCCAGGCGGAGATGGAGATGATGGAACGCACGGAGCTCGCCATGACAGTGACCAAACAGACGCTTCCGGAGGAGTTCTGTATGGAAGTCAAGGATGAGGCGGTGCGCAAGGTATTTCCCCTGTATCTGGGTGAGAGAAGCGAGGCGTCGCCGGCCGACATTCCGGATCTTCTGAAAATGAGGCTCCGGATGGCCGTGGGAACAGCCGACAGGATCCGGAATTTGCTGCGTTAATTTGAAATAATCTGAATATTGCGCGAATTTGAGCCAAAGTCTAACAATACGGCACAGGGCTCTTGCGAGCCCGAAACGATTGTAAATGGACCCGGATAATGATATTATGGGTGAGACGAGATAACCGATAACAAGATATTGAGGTTTGTATGATCGCGGGCGCAATGGCCCGCCTTGAAAGAAGCGCAGAGCGCTTTCAAACGGGGTTAAGAATGAACGATTCATCCGCATTATGGAATTACAATAATACAGTACCCAAGGTCGACTTCACAAATCCGGATGAGATGATCCGGGCAAACGGCGCGGCAGAAGCCGCCCAGACAGACCGTCTCAAAGCGGAAGTGGAAGACTACTCCAAGACGCTCACAGAACTTCGCGAGCTCTATGAGAAGAACAATGAGCTGGTGCAAAAGCTGCAGTTCATGAACCGCAATACGACCGATGGGATTCGGACACTGATCGAGGATAACAACCGGCAGATCGCCGAGAAGCTCAGCGCACTCGAGGAATGGGACCACAATGCATTCCGCGAGGAGATGAAGACTTCCATCAGCGACGCCACGGACAAGATCATGGGATCGATCCGGGAATCCAATGGCGCGGCCCAGGATCTCTTCCGGGAATCCAATGACTTCCAGCACAGAGACAATGTGCGTGTCTACAGAAACGTGCAGGCGTCTGTGATCGCAGAGCTCTCCAGACAGACAGCTGAGCTCACACAGAGACTGGACGTGATCCAGAAGCAGTCCGAGCCGGATCAGGGCCAGACACTGATGCAGAAGGTCTCCTTGGGGCTTCTGATCGCGGTCATGGTCTTGCAGGTTCTGGAGGGAGCGGGTCTGATCGCGATCCTCACGGGCATGATCCACTGAGCAGGACTTTACAGAGTAAAGAATGAGGACAAGAAGATAGGACGGCAAATGGGAAGACAGAATTGGAGAGCTTCCAATATGCTCTATCCTGTACCGGCAGTCCTTGTCGGCTGCAGGGATGAAAATGGGGAGGACAACCTGATGACCGCCGCCTGGGTGGGTACGATCTGCAGTGATCCTGTCATGGTGTCTGTATCGATCCGCAAGGAGCGGTATTCCCACGATATTATTGAACAAACAGGCGAATTTACGCTCAGCCTCACAACAACGGCACTGGCCCGTGCCACAGATTACTGTGGCGTCCGGTCAGGCAGAGACAGGGACAAGTTCAGCGACATGAATCTCACGCCGCTGGCATCCACGAAGATCAGCGCGCCGGGCGTTTCAGAGAGTCCGGTCGTACTGGAGTGCAAGGTCAGGCAGATCATGAGACTGGGCAGTCACGATATGTTCATCGCGGATGTGGTGAATGTGAGTGTGGACGAGGCGTTATTAAGTCCAAACGGGAGACTGGAACTGGAGCGGGCCGATCTGATCGCCTATTCCCATGGAGAGTACTATGAACTGGGAAAGAAGATCGGAACATTTGGCTATTCGGTTCGCAAAAAGCCCGTATCGGGGAAAGCCGGATCTGCCGGCAAGGGTGTGAAGAAGCACCCGGGGGGCCCTAAAAAGGCCAAACTTCATAAAAAACAATAAATATCGACTTTCCGATGCAGTATTTTGTCGTCAATGTGTCAGTTGACACCAGATGCACACGGGAGTATCATCTCGATACTGCAAAAAAGCGATTGAAACAGAGGGACGGTATGGAACATTATATTGTCAAAGGCGGAAACTCCCTGTCCGGAGAGGTAGAGATTGCAGGTGCGAAGAATGCGGCGCTCGCAATTCTGGCAGCTTCGATCATGACAAACGAGACTGTGACGGTGGAAAATGTGCCGGATGTCAGCGATATTCGCGCGATTTTGAAAACGATCGAAGTCATCGGGGGCTATGTAGAGAAGATCGATCGTCACACCTTCCGGATCAACGGATCAAGCATCAATAAGGAAGCACCTGTAGACAACGAATACGTTAGAAAGATCAGAGGATCGTATTATCTGATCGGCTCACTCCTTGGCAAATACAGGATGGCTTCTGTGGCGCTTCCCGGCGGCTGCAACATCGGGCTTCGCCCGATCGACCAGCACATCAAGGGATTTAAAGCGCTTGGCGCGACAGTCCGACTTGCCTCGGGCAGAGTGGACGCAAGGGCAGAGCGACTGATCGGTGCGCATATTTATATGGACGTCGTTTCCGTAGGCGCTACCATCAATATCATCATGGCAGCGGTCATGGCGGAAGGCAACACGACCATTGAGAACGCAGCGAAAGAGCCGCACGTGGTTGATCTGGCCAACTTCCTCAACAGTATGGGCGCACGGATTAAGGGCGCCGGCACGGACGTCATTCGTATTAAGGGCGTCAGCAGTCTGCACGGAACGAATTATTCCATTATTCCGGACCAGATTGAAGCCGGTACGTTCATGTTCGCGGCGGCTGCGACAAAGGGCGACGTCACGATCAAGAATGTCATTCCCAAGCACCTCGAGCCCATGTCAGCCAAGCTCCTTGAGATCGGCTGTCAGATCGAGGAATCGGATGATATGCTCCGCGTTGTCGCGACGAGAAGACTCGGACGCACCAATGTCAAGACCCTTCCATATCCCGGATTTCCTACGGACATGCAGCCGCAGATCACGGCTGTGCTCGGTCTTTCCAAGGGAATCAGCATCGTGACGGAGAGTATCTTCGAGAATCGCTTCAAATATGTCGACGAGCTGACCAAGATGGGCGCCAGTATCACGGTAGAAGGCAATACGGCGATCATCGACGGCGTTGAGCAGTATACAGGCGCGCATCTGAGTTCACCGGACCTGCGCGCAGGCGCGGCCCTTGTGATCGCAGCGCTGGCGTCGGATGACTACAGTGAAATCTTCGATATCCAGTATATTGAGAGAGGATATGAGGATTTCCCGGAGAAGCTTCGGAGGATTGGTGCACATATCGAGAAGATCGATTCGGAAGAAGAGAAGCGCAAATTTATGTTTATAGTCGGTTGATCGCGCTTTACAACCTATATTTGCGGTACTATAATGAACAAGTAATGAAATAACCATGATGTTTTTCGGGGCAGGGTGCAATTCCCTACTGGCGGTAAAGTCCGCGACCCGCTTCGGCGGCTGACCCGGTGTAACTCCGGGACCAACAGTATAGTCTGGATGGAAGAACAAACTTCTGGTTTTGTGCAGAGATGATGAAATGAACGTCTCAATCTGCCGGTTTGCATGGTATGCCCCGTACGTATTTGCGTGCGGGGTTTTTGTATTGATCAACCGGCAGCAAGAGATCCATGGGCAGCAAACCTCCGTATGAGACTGGAAACCGTAAAACAGGTCGTCCGTTTGATCGGACAGGAAAATTCACGATTCATAAGGAGGAAAGAGCGATGAATGGATTCTTTGGCGCAGTGAAGGACAATGCAGGATTTGTAGGCGTGTGCCTTGTGGCTGTTGTTGTGATGGTTGCGATCGCATACGGATTTGAGAAGGCGGCCAAGAAGGTCAACGGGGATACAGACAGAGTCCTCGCGACAAGAAAAGTGGTTATGATCGGCATGTTTGCGGCGATTTCGGGTATCCTCTATTGCTTCGACTTTGCCCTTCCCATCGCACCTTCTTTTTACAAGCTGGACTTCAGCGAGCTCCCGGCCCTGATCGCGGGTTTTGCGTTTGGCCCTGTCGCTGGCGTGCTTGTGGAGTTCATTAAGGAAATCGTAAAGCTGCTTCTCAAGTCGACTTCCACCGCGTTCGTCGGCGACCTGGCCAATTTCCTGATCGGCTGCATGCTGGTGCTGCCCGCATCCGTCATCTATCAGTTCCACAAATCCAAGAGAAGCGCGCTGATCGGCTGCGCAGTCGGCACGGTGGTCATGACCGTGTTCGGAACATGGTTTAACGCAGTCTACCTGCTTCCCACATTTGCCAAGCTTTATGGTATGCCTCTGGACGCCATTCTCGGCATGGGCGCCGCGATCAACGCTGGCGTCAAGGATATCACATCTTTCGTGATCCTGATGGTTGCGCCGATCAATATCATCAAGGGCGTGGGCATTTCGGCGATCACAATGCTCGTCTACAAGAAGCTGAGCCCGATCATCAAGTACGGAAATACGCCGCAGGAGAGCGTCAAGGCGGCAGATTGAAACATTTGGATACAAGATAGGCTTTTCTTTGAAACAAATTGTGGTATTATGAGAGCGCTGTGCTTACAGCGCTCTTTGCTTGTTTTACACCTGTAATTGTGAAATAATGGATAGTATGAATAGAACAAAGAATATTACAGAAACATATTCCACAGAGGCTACGGCCCAAATCGCATATCAGATGGCGGCTGATGCCAGGCCCGGTCAGGTCTTTGCCCTGATCGGTGATCTTGGCGTGGGAAAGACTGTGTTTACGAAGGGATTTGCCGAGGGACTCGGCATTGATGAACCGGTGAGTTCGCCCACCTTCACCATTCTGCAGATTTATGAGGAGGGAAGACTTCCTCTTTATCATTTCGACGTCTACCGGATCGAAGAGCCCGAGGAAATGGAGGAGGTTGGCTTCGATGAATACGTGGACGGGGACGGCGTCTGCCTGATCGAATGGGCAAACAGGATTGAGGAGATCCTGCCGGCGGACACGATCTATATCGTGATCGAGAAGGACCTCAGCAAAGGATTGGACTACAGAAAGATCACAGTGGTCAGACCCGGAGCGGCCGACTGACCCTGCGCAGACGAAAGGAAAGCGTACAGATGAAGATACTAGCAATTGAGGCGTCCGGCCCTGTGGCGGGCTGCGCCCTGCTCGAGGACGGAACCCTCACAGCGGAATACAGCGTACAATATAAGAAAAAGCACTCCCAGAGTCTTGTGCCGATGCTGCAGGAGATGAAGGAAATGGTGGACCTGGATCTCTCCTCGATCGATTTCATTGCAGTGACAGCCGGCCCCGGGTCTTTTACAGGCCTTCGGATCGGCGCGGCGACGGTGAAAGGCCTTGGCCTTGCGCTGGACAAGCCGGTATTGCCGGTTCCCACAGTGGATTCCCTGGCATGCGGCCTGTACGGAACAGACCGCGTGATCTGCCCGCTCATGGACGCGAGAAGGCAGCAGGTCTACACGGGTATTTATGAAAACAAAGACGGACTAAAGGTCCTGGAGCCGCAATGCGTGACGGCACTCACCGAGATCACAGCCAAACTCAACACACTGGGCAAAGAAGTGATCTTTGTAGGCGATGGCGTGCCGGTCAATGAAGAGGCGCTCAAGGAACAGATGCAGGTCCCCTATCTGCTCGCACCGGCCCACCTAAGTCGCCAGCGCGCGGCTTCAACGGCTGTGAGAGCGGCGCAGATCTATGCGGAAATGGGAGAGGCAGCGCTGGTCACAGCGGATGACTTCAGACCCGAGTATCTCAGGATCCCGCAGGCAGAGCGTGAACGCGGCGACAAGCGCAACTACAAAGTATTTGTCTGAGCATTCTGTCTGAGCATTATATCTGAGCACTTTATCTGGGTATTTAGGACAGCCGTGTATAGGACAAAACGTAATAGAATAAAAACATGCAAATAGACAAACATAATGAACAGACCTTTGCCATCCGGCATGCAGCGATTGACCCGGCACAGATCCGGATCCGCCGGATGACCAGAGAGGATATTGAGCAGGTGCTGGAAGTGGAGAGGGCAAGCTTTTCTCAGCCGTGGTCAGCAGATGTCTATTCTGCCACGCTTCTTCTTCCTTACGCGCACTACTATGTGGCGGAGCTTCTGACAGATGGCGCGGGCGCCAGAATCATCGGAGAATGCGGCGTCAGAGATATTTTTGGCGAGGGAGAGATTACGAACGTCGCAGTATTGCCGTCGTTTCGCGGAGCCGGCGTGGCAGGGCGTATGCTCGGCACACTCCTTGAGGAATCCCTTGAGAAGGGCATGCAGGCGTTTACACTGGAAGTGCGGGCGGGGAACCGGCCTGCCATAGCGCTGTATGAAAAATTCGGGTTTCAGACGGAGGGAGTCAGAGAAGGCTTTTACGAAGAGCCGGTGGAGGACGCCCTCATTATGTGGCGCAGAAACGCGCAGTAGTTTTTACATGAGGTATATATGATCGATATTTGTCTTCTGGGATCGGGCGGCATGATGCCCCTTCCCTACCGCTATCTGACTTCCCTGATGGTCCGCTACAACGGAAAGAGCATTCTGATCGACTGCGGCGAGGGAACCCAGATGGCGCTCAGGCGAAAGGGATGGAGCCCCAAGCCGATTGATATGATCCTTTTTACGCATTATCACGCAGACCATATCAGCGGTCTGCCGGGACTACTCCTGACTATGGGCAATGCGGAAAAGACGACGCCCCTTCTGATCGCAGGCCCCAAGGGCCTTGAGAGGGTTGTCAATTCACTGCGCGTCATTGCGCCGGAGCTCCCCTTTGAGATTCAGTTTAAGGAAATCCGGGAGCCGGAGGAGACCTTTGCCCTTCCCGGCGAGAAGGATTTTATGATCCACGCATACCGCGTCAATCACAACGTGACCTGCTATTGCTACGCCATGACGCTTGACAGGGCAGGTAAATTTGACGTGGAACGAGCAATGGCGCTCGATATTCCCAAGCCCTACTGGAACAAGCTGCAGAAGGGAGAGACCATTGAGACGGAGAAGGGTATTTTGACGCCGGATATGGTTCTTGGCCCTTCCAGAAAGGGACTCAAAGTGGGCTATTGCACGGATACGCGCCCCTGCGAAGGCGCGGTCAAGGCGGCGGAAGGCGCCGACCTCTTTATCTGTGAGGGCATGTATGGCGAAGAGGACAAGATCGCCAAGGCAAAAGACCACAAGCATATGACCTTTGCGGAGGCGGCGCAGATTGCCCGCAAGGGACAGCCGGCAAGGATGTGGCTCACCCATTACAGCCCTTCTTTGACCCACCCCGAGGAGTTCATGCCGGTCGTATGGAAGATTTTCCCCAATGCGGCGCCCGGCAAGGACGGCAAGACAATGGAACTGAAGTTTGAACAGGAATAGATATCAGAAATAGATTTAAGACGTAAGATAGTATGCAAAAAGACACCTATATTTTGGCAATTGAATCCAGTTGCGATGAGACGGCGGCGGCTGTCGTCGTAAACGGAAGAGAGGTCCTCTCCAACGTGATCTCCTCGCAGATTGACATCCACACATTGTATGGCGGCGTTGTGCCGGAGATCGCCTCGAGAAAGCACACGGAGCGCATCAACCAGGTCGTGCGAAAGGGCCTTTCGGAGGCCGGCAAATCGCTTACGGACATGGACGCCATCGCTGTGACCTACGGTCCGGGCCTTGTCGGACCGCTCCTCATTGGCGTCTCCGAGGCCAAGGCGCTCAGCTTCGCGACCGGCATTCCGCTCATCGGCGTGCATCACATTGAGGGGCATATCAGCGCCAATTACATCGCAAACAAGGACCTGGAGCCGCCATTCGCGTGCCTGGTCGTATCCGGCGGCCACACCCATCTGGTCCTGGTAAAGGATTATGGCGAGTATGAAATCCTGGGCCGGACGCAGGATGACGCAGCCGGAGAGGCGTTTGACAAAGTGGCCAGAGAGATCGGACTCGGCTATCCGGGCGGGCCCAAGATCGACAAGGTCTCCAAAGAGGGAAATCCGGCGGCGATCGACTTCCCCAGAGGGAAGGTGGCGGGATCCCGCTATGATTTCAGCTTTAGCGGCATGAAGTCTTCTGTACTCAACTATCTCAACACATGCAAGATGAAGAATATAGAGATTTCTGTGCCGGACGTTGCAGCGTCCTTCCAGCAGGCAGTTGTCGACGTGCTGGTGTCCCACGCAATGTGGGCGATTGAAGAGTTTCACCTTGACAAATTCGCGCTCGCGGGCGGCGTAGCATCCAATACAGCCCTGCGCGCTGCGATGGAAAAGGCGTGTTCGGAACGAGGCGTCGCGTTTTATTGTCCGCCGCCGATTCTGTGTACAGATAATGCGGCGATGATCGGAAGCGCAGCCTACTATGAGTTTATCAAAGGAATCCGCAGCGGCCTGGACCTGAATGCAAAGCCCGGGCTGAGATTGGGGGAAAGATGAAAGATCGTTGTACCGCGATCCTGCTGGCAGCAGGAAAGGGACTGCGAATGGGCGGCAATACCCGCAAACAGTATCTGGATCTCGAAGGGAGGCCCTTGTTCACCTATTCACTGGCGACGATGGACAACTGCGATATCATCACAGATATTGTGATCACAGTCCTTAAGGGAGATGAAGAGATCTGTAAAGAGATGATCGACGTGTGCGGTCTTGGCAAGAAGGTCCGCAAGATCATCGCGGGCGGCAGCGAGCGCTGCTTTTCTGTCTATAAGGGCATCAAGCAGATCGACTGGCCCTGCAACTATGTATTCATTCATGACACGGCGCGTCCCTTTATTGAGGAGGACACGCTGAAAAGGCTCTATAACGAGGTCCGGATCCACAAGGCCTGCGTCGCGGGCGTACCATCCAAGGATACCGTCAAGATCTCCGACAGCGAGGGATTCGTTGTCAAAACACCCAACCGCAAGGACGTCTGGATCGTACAGACGCCGCAGGTTTTTGAATTCGAGATGATCCGCGAGGCCTACGAGAAGATGGTGCATTCCTATGTCGACGTGCGCGCGAAGGGCGTAGTGATCACAGACGACGCCATGGTCGTGGAGTTCTTCACAGGATGTAGAGTTAAGCTCGTCAAGGCGTCCTATCGCAATATTAAGGTCACGACGCCGGAGGATCTGGTCACGGTGCTCGCGTATCTGAAAGAAAAGCAGGAGCCGGACAAACAATAACCATTAGGAATGCAGCGACTGGTACAGCTGCAATAGGGAAAGCTGTAACGGTCCTCACAGAAGCTTTGCGGCGGATGAAAAGCCGGGAAAGCGAGGCAGAATGGCATTTACACATCTGCACGTCCACACCGAATACTCGCTGCTGGACGGATCCAACAAGATCAAAGAATATGTAAAGCGCGTCAAGGAACTTGGCATGGACAGCGCTGCCATCACCGATCACGGCGTCATGTACGGCGTGATCGATTTTTATAAAGCGGCCAAAGAGGCAGGAATCAAACCGATCATCGGCTGCGAAGTATATGTGGCGCCCGGATCGAGGTTCGACAGGGAGCAGGGGGCCGGAGACGACCGGTACTATCACCTGATCCTTTTGGCTGAGAACAACAAGGGCTACGCCAATCTCATGAAGATCGTGAGCCGTTCCTTTACGGAAGGCTATTACTATAAGCCTCGTGTCGACGAGGCGCTTTTGCGCGAGTTCCACGAGGGGATCATTGCGTCGAGCGCATGCCTGGCGGGAGAAGTGGCGCGCAATATCGTCCGGGACGACCTCGCGGCGGCGGACAAGGCGGCCCTCAAGTACCTGGACATTTTTGGCCAGGGCAACTTCTTTCTGGAGCTGCAGGACCACGGCTATGAGGACCAGCAGAAAGTCAATATGGCGCTGATGTCGATGAGCAGACGGCTGGGGATCCCCCTGATCGCCACCAACGACATCCACTATACCTATGCCGACGATGTGGAGGCCCATGATATCCTTCTGTGCATCCAGACCGGCAAGAAGCTTTCTGACGAAAACCGGATGCGGTATCCGGGAGGGCAGTTTTTTGTCAAAAGTGAGATGGAAATGCGGGCCCTGTTTCCCTATGCCCAGGAGGCCCTGGACAATACGCACCGCATTGCAGAGCGCTGCAACGTCGAGATCGAGTTCGGCGTCACAAAGCTGCCGCATTTCGAGGTGCCGGAGGGGTACGATTCCTGGACCTATCTCAATAAGCTGTGCGACGACGGCATGAAAGAACGCTATCCGGACGACGACGGAACGCTCAGAGAGAGACTGGAGTATGAGCTGAATACGATCCGCCAGATGGGCTACGTGGACTACTTCCTCATCGTGTGGGATTATATCAACTTCTCAAGGGAGCACGATATCATGGTCGGCCCCGGAAGAGGCAGCGCCGCGGGCAGCATTGTGGCGTATTGCCTGCATATTACAGACATCGATCCCATCAAATATAACCTTCTGTTCGAGCGTTTTCTTAATCCAGAGCGCGTGTCCATGCCCGATATCGACGTGGACTTCGGCTTCGAGCGAAGGGGCGAAGTCATCGACTATGTCACCCGCAAGTACGGGCGTGACAGAGTCATGCAGATCATCACCTTCGGAACGCTGGCGGCCAAGGGCGTCATCCGCGACGTGGGGCGCGTCATGGATCTACCTTACGGATTTGTGGACAGCATCTCCAAGATGGTGCCCGCAGAGCTCAATATGACGCTGGACAAGGCGCTGAGCCAAAATCCGGAACTCAAGAAGGCCTACGACGAGGACGACAGGATCCGCCGCCTGATCGACATGAGCAAGAAGCTGGAGGGCCTGCCCCGGCACAGCTCTGTCCACGCGGCAGGCGTCGTCATCTGCTCGGAACCGGCGGAGGACCTTGTGCCGCTCTCCAGGGCGGCCGACGGTTCTGTGACGACCCAGTTTACCATGACGACGATCGAGGAACTGGGCCTTCTCAAGATGGACTTTCTGGGCCTTCGCACCCTGACGGTGATCCAGAATGCGGTGCGAATGGCCAACCGCTCGATCGAAGAGGCGGGCGGCGCCTATCCCGCCTACGAGCCGTCTCTGGGTGGCGACAAGGCGCAGGTGAAAGAAAATCCCATCGGGTATCCTGTGGATCTGTCTCACCTGGACTACGCGGATCCGGCCGTCTACGCCTCCATTTCGACGGGCAGGACGGACGGCGTTTTCCAGCTTGAATCCGGCGGTATGCAAGGATTCATGAAAGAACTGCACCCGGAGAATTTTGAAGATATCATTGCCGGTATTTCCCTGTACCGCCCGGGGCCAATGGATTTCATCCCCAAGTATATCTATGGCAAGAAGAATCCGGACAAGATCACCTATGACGCGGAGGAACTGGAGTCCATTCTGGAGCCCACGTATGGATGTATTGTCTACCAGGAGCAGGTCATGCAGATCGTGCGAAATCTGGGCGGCTATACACTGGGACGAAGCGACCTTGTGCGCCGCGCGATGTCCAAGAAAAAGCAGAAGGTCATGGAACAGGAGCGCCGCAACTTTGTCTACGGCAATCCCGAGGAGGGCGTGCCCGGCTGTGTGGCCAAGGGAATCAGCGCGGAAGTGGCGTCCCACATCTATGATACGATGATGGACTTCGCCAAATATGCGTTTAATAAGTCCCACGCCGCCTGTTACGCAGTTGTTGCATATCAGACCGCCTGGCTCAAGTATTATTATCCGACGGAATTTATGGCCGCGCTTATGACGTCGGTCATTGACTTCCCGACCAAGGTGGCCGGCTATATTTTGACATGTCGGAGTATGGGCATACGGCTCCTGCCCCCGGATATCAACGAGGGAGAAGCGGGATTCTCGGTCTCGGGCGGCGCAATCCGCTATGGACTGACCGCGATCAAGGGCGTCGGAAGGCCTGTGATCGACGCGGTGATCCGTGAGCGAGCGGAAAGAGGCAAATTCAGGGATCTGCACGACTTTTTATCCCGCATGATCTTAAAGGATCGTGAAGTCAATAAGCGAGTCGTCGAGAATTTCATTAAAGCCGGCGCGCTGGACTGTCTTGGGGCCACCCGCAAGCAGCTCATGAGCGTATATATGCGCATGATGGACGACCTTTCGAACTCCAAGAAGAACGATATGGCCGGACAGCTCTCCCTGTTCGATTTTGCGGACGAAGAGGACAAGAAGGACTATGTGGTCACCATGCCCGACATCGGAGAGTACCCCAAGGAGCTCAAACTGGCGTTTGAAAAGGAGGTTCTTGGCATTTATGTCAGCGGACATCCGCTGGAAGAGTATATGGGACTTTGGAAGAGCCATATCACCAACCGGGTCAGCGATTTTATCCTGGATGAGGAGACCGGCGCAACCCGTGTCCATGACGGCGATAAGGCTGTGATCGGCGGTATGATCTCGGCCAAAAAAGTGAAATATACCAAGAACAACAAGGTCATGGCGTTTCTGGACGTCGAAGATATGACCGGCACCATGGAGGTCATCGTATTCCCCAATACCTACGAAAAAGAGAGTGAAAAGCTCGTGGAAGACAATAAAGTGTTCCTGTCAGGCCGGATCTCTCTCGAAGAGGAGAGGGACGGAAAACTGATCTGCGAGAAGGTGATTCCTTTCGACGATGTGCCGCGCAAACTCTGGATCCGTTTCCCGGACCCGGAGACCTACAAGCAAGGCGCAGCGGATCTGAAGAGGATTGTGGATGAGCACGGCGGAAGGGACAAAGTGGTGATTTTTATTGAGAATCCCAAGCTCCGAAAAGAGCTCCCGGCAGGGCAGGGCGTCCGGGCGGACGAGCGTCTGGTCGCTCTTATAAAAGAGCGATTCGGGGACAAGAATTGTGTCCTTACATGAGCGAAAAGTTTGCAATAAAGGCTGTATTGGGATAAAATATTAGTTGATAAGTTTTTAACCCTGATTGAACCAGAGGATGCGGAGGCACCAGTTATGGCTAAGGAAATAAGGCAAATCGGCGTATTGACAAGCGGCGGAGATGCACCTGGAATGAATGCTGCGATCCGTGCGGTTGCAAGAGAAGCAATGCACAATAAGTGCAAAGTGATTGGAATTCAGAGAGGTTATAAGGGCCTTCTCAACGAAGAGTTCCACGAGATGAAATCCATTAATGTCGCAGGTATTATCCAACAGGGCGGCACCGTACTGGGCACAGCCAGATGCCCTGAGTTCAAGGAGGAAGAGGTACAGCAGAAAGCTGCGGACATCTGCAACAAGCACGGCATTGACGGAATCGTCGTC
Source organism: uncultured Lachnospiraceae bacterium (assembly GCA_900319245.1). Taxonomy (GTDB): domain Bacteria; phylum Bacillota; class Clostridia; order Lachnospirales; family Lachnospiraceae; genus CAG-791. The sequence continues at coordinate 71,405 of ONNQ01000012.1, forward strand.
ATCGGCGGTGATGGCTCTTACCGCGGTGCGCAGGCTCTGTCTCGCCACGGAATCAATACCATCGGTATTCCCGGAACCATCGACCTTGACATCACCTGCACCGATTACACGATCGGTTTTGACACAGCTGTCAACACTGCGATGGAAGCGATCGACAAGGTCAAGGATACATCGTCCTCCCACGAGAGATGCAGTATCATCGAGGTTATGGGACGCCACGCCGGTTATATCGCGCTCTGGTGCGGTATCGCCAACGGCGCAGAGGATATTCTGATCCCTGAGAAATATGACTATGATGAGCAGAAGATCGTCGATCACATCATCATGAACAGACGCATCGGCAAGAAGCACCATCTGATCATCAACGCAGAAGGCATCGGACATTCCACTTCCATGGCAAGACGAATCGAGGCGGCGACCGGCATCGAGACACGCGCCACGATTCTGGGCTACATGCAGCGAGGCGGATCACCGACCTGTAAGGATCGTTACTACGCATCGATCATGGGCGCGTACGCGGCTGACATTCTGGTACAGGGCAAGACCAATCGAGTGGTCTGCTACCAGAACGGAAAGTTTGTCGATATGGACATCGAGGAAGCGCTTTCCATGTCCAAGTCCATCTCCGAATACGAGTATCAGATCAGTACGCATCTGTAATAGAGATAGTATTATGTGGCCGGACGGATTATTTCGTCCGGTCCTTTTTATGGGAGAATATTCATGATCGAGAAAATCACATCTGCCACCAACGCCCGTGTCAAAAGACTGATCAGTCTCAGAAAAAAGGCCAAACTGCGCAAACAGGAGCAGGTTTTTCTTTTGGAGGGAGAGAGGCTGTTCACCGATACGCCCCGGGCGTTTATCAGGGAAATATATGTGACGGAAGAGTATCTGAAGGATCGGCCCGAGGCTTCGATGCCTGCGGGCTGCACGATTTTGACAGAAGAGATCATGCGGAAAGTTTCTGATACGGAGACGCCGCAAGGTGTAATGTGTGTCGCACAGATGCCGTCTTATCAAAAAGAAGACCTGCTGGGGCGCAGTGCTAAGGCGGAGGCCGGGAAGGCTCCCCTGCTGCTGATCCTGGAAAACATTCAGGACCCCGGAAATCTCGGTACCATGATGCGGACCGCGGAGGCGGCGGGCGTGACAGGCGTCCTGCTCAGCAAGGATACGGTCGATCTCTTCAACCCCAAGACGGTGCGCGCAACGATGAGCGCGATCTTCCGCGTGCCGTTTCTGTATACGGACGATCTGACGGGCGCGATCAGATCGCTGCGGGATGAATATGGTATGCAGGTCTATGCCGCACATCTGGATGCCAGTATTCCCTACGACCAGGCGGACTGCACCGGTCCATGCGCCTTTTTGATCGGCAATGAAGGGAACGGACTTACCGATGAGGCAGCGAACGCTGCGTCCTCCAGGGTCCATATTCCCATGGAAGGGCAGATCGAGTCGCTCAACGCCGCAATGGCGGCGGGGATCCTGATGTTCGAGGCATCGAGACAGAGAAGGCACGGCGGAATGTGATTGGGAATGTGATTTGACAGTTAGACCGCTTGCGGTTATATTGTGAATCATAGATATTTTGGTAAAGGAGGATTATTCTATGTCACTCAGTATGATTCAGTTCTGGCTGATTGCGATCGCGCTCCTTTTACTTGTAGAATTTGCGACATCGGCGCTGACGACCATATGGTTTGCGGGCGGTGCTCTGATCGCGTTACTCTGCGCGGTGATGGGCGGCCCCGTATGGCTGCAGGCTGCGCTCTTTGTGGCGGGCTCCGTAATACTGCTGGTCCTGACAAGGCCGCTGGCAGTCCGGTTTATGAGTAAAGACAAGACGCGGACCAATGCGGACAGCCTGATCGGCAAGGAGGCAGTCGTCACGGAGAGGATCGACAACCTGCAAAGCACAGGCGCAGCCCAGGTCAACGGTCAGATCTGGACGGCACGATCGGTCAATCCGGCGCATGTGATCGAAAAGGACGAGATCGTCATGATTCGTGCTATCGAGGGCGTGAAGCTGATCGTCGGCAAGCGCATCGACAACATCGAAGGACAGGGCCAGGAAGAAAATCAATAAATATCGGAATGGTTCATTAAGTTCATAGGCAAAAGCAACAACCTATCAACATTTATAGTATTAAGAAAAGAGGTACAAAATGGGTGGAATTATAGCACTTGGAATTCTGATCGTCATCGTATTGGCTATCGCGGTGTCCTGCATTCAGATCGTGCCGCAGGCGCATGCATATGTCATTGAGCGCCTTGGCGCTTACAGCGCGACATGGGGCGTAGGCCTTCACTTCAAGATCCCTTTCATTGAGAGGATTGCAAGAAGAGTCAACCTCAAAGAGCAGGTCGTGGATTTCCCTCCCCAGCCTGTGATCACCAAGGATAACGTCACAATGCAGATCGATTCGATCGTGTTCTTCCAGATCACAGACGCCAAGCTCTTCACATACGGCGTTGAGAATCCGATCATGGCGATTGAGAACCTGACAGCGACAACGCTTAGAAATATCATCGGTGAGCTGGATCTGGACGAGACCCTTACTTCCCGTGAGATCATCAATGCGAAGATGCGCTCTTCACTGGACGTCGCGACCGACCCCTGGGGTATCAAGGTCACCCGTGTCGAGCTCAAGAACATTACGCCTCCCAGCGCGATCCGTGAGGCCATGGAGAAGCAGATGAAGGCGGAGCGTGAGAGACGTGAATCCATCCTGAAGGCGGAAGGTGAGAAGAAGTCAGCCATCCTGGTCGCAGAAGGACAGAAGGAATCCATGATCCTGCAGGCGGAAGCGGACAAGAGAGCTACTATCCTTGCTGCGGAAGCACAGAAAGAGAAGATGATCCAGGAAGCTGCAGGACGCAGTGAAGCAATCCGTCAGGTACAGCAGGCGAACGCCGATGGTATCCGCATGATCCGCGAGGCAGGCGCCGATGAGGCAGTCCTCAGGATTAAGAGTCTGGAGGCCTTCGCGCAGGCAGCAGACGGCAAAGCAACCAAGATCATCATCCCTTCTGAGATTCAGGGACTCGCAGGACTTGCGGCTTCCGTCAAGGAGCTCATGAAGGAAGATGCGGCGAAATAATGAAATCGGATCTTAAATGATCCGGGACATCAGGAAAGGATACGGTCGACCAATGGCAGTGAACCTTAAGGGAAAAGATTTTTTGAAACTGTTGGACTTCAGTGAGGAAGAGATCCTGTATTTCATCGATCTGGCGGCAGACCTCAAGGACAAGAAGAAGAAGGGGATTCCCCACAGACTCTGCGAGGGCAAGAACATTGCGCTGATCTTTGAAAAGACAAGTACCAGAACCCGCTGCTCCTTTGAGGTGGCAGGCCATGATCTGGGTATGGGAACCACTTACCTGGATCCGACCGGATCCCAGATCGGCAAGAAAGAAAGTATAGCAGATACGGCGCGCGTACTGGCCGGCATGTACGACGGTATTGAGTACCGCGGCTACGGCCAGGAAATCGTGGAAGAGCTGGCCAAGTATAGTAAGGTACCGGTTTGGAACGGTCTTACAAACGAGTTCCATCCCACCCAGATGCTGGCGGATATGCTCACGATCAGAGAGCATTTTGGCCGGATCAAGGGCATCAAGCTGAGCTTCTATGGCGATTGCCGCTACAACATGGCCAACAGCTGGATGGTAGCCGGCGCTAAGACAGGCATGCACATCACGCTGTGCGCCAACAAAAACTTCTTCCCGGATGAAGAACTGGTGAAGACCTGCAGAGAGATTGCAGAGACAACCGGCGGCAGCATCACCCTCACAGAGGATGCAAGAGAAGGCGCCAAGGGTGCCGACGTCCTCTATACCGACGTATGGGTATCCATGGGCGAGCCTATGGAAGCCTGGGCTGAGAGAATTGAGCAGATGAAGCCTTATCAGGTGACACAGGAGCTGATGGATCTGGCTGGCGAGAATGCTGTCTTCATGCATTGCCTGCCCGCTTTCCACGATCAGGGAACTGTGATCGGTCGTCAGATCTACGAGCAGTTCGGCATGTCCGAACTGGAAGTGACACATGAAGTGTTCGAGGGACCGCAGTCGGTGGTATTTGAAGAGGCGGAGAACCGCATGCACACGATCAAGGCGGTCATGGCGGCGACGCTCTAATACTTGGAATGGTACATAACAGAATGGACAGGAAACAACAGGTTTTGCAAAAGCTGCGGGAGACCGACAGCTATCTGTCCGGGCAGGAGCTCAGCGAGGCGCTTGGCATCTCGCGAACGGCTGTCTGGAAGATCGTAGGAAAACTCAAACAGGAAGGATATCCGATCGAGGCGGTAACTAATAAGGGGTACCGCCTCCTTTCTGTGGAAGGAAGAGATCTCTTTAATCAGGAAGAACTGGATCGGGCCATGCATACGGTCTGGGTCGGAAAGCCCCTCATTTACAAAGAGGAGACTGGATCCACCAATACGGATCTGTTCAAGCTCTCAGAGGAAGGGGCGTCGCAGGGAACTATTGAGGTGACTTCCAAGCAGACGGCAGGCAAGGGCAGGCGCGGACGCACCTGGATCTCGCCGCCAGACGTCAACGTGTACATGAGCATACTGCTAAAACCCGCCATCAGGCCGGATACGGCGCCTATGCTGACTTTGGTCATGGCAATGGCCGTGTACGAGGCCTGCGAGGAACTGTATGGGGATGCAAAAACGGGGGCGAATCAGGGCGTGGACCGGAAATCGGAACAGAACGCGGCCGGGGGGCCGGCGCAGGAAGAAGCCCGGGAACCAGATGATGCCCTCCGATTTGGCATCAAGTGGCCCAACGACATCGTGGTCAGTGCAGAGGGTGGACCTTACAGGAAGATCTGTGGTATTTTGACAGAGATGCGTCTGGAGGAGATGGAGATTCGGGACATCGTGATCGGAATCGGCCTGAATGTCAATCAGACGGAGTTTCCGGAGGAGATCCGTGAGACGGCGGGATCGCTGCGGCTTGCCCTCGGAGAAGTGGTAAACCGCGCGGAGCTGACGGCGGCCGTCTGGAAGCATTTCGAAGAGGATTATGCGATTTTCGTAAAGGAACAGTCTCTGGAGCCGCTCAGGGAGCGCTATGAAAAGGGATTGGTCAACCGCGGGCGCAAGGTGAGAGTCCTCGATCCGGTTGCCCCCTTTGAGGGGACGGCGATGGGAATCAATTCCCAGGGAGAGCTGGTTGTGCGCCTGGAGGACGGATCCGCCGATCGGACCGTCGGTACCGGAGAGGTGTCGGTCCGCGGCGTAATGGGATATGTGTAAACAATAGATGGGAGACTTGCATGAGCGATCAATATACACACAATGAAATTGGTGCTGCCAAGGATGGAATGGATGAGATGGAAGAGATGCGCGCGGATAACTACCGCGTAGTGCTCTGCGGCGCCAATGCATACGAGAAAAAGTATTACTTTAACAACAAATTCGACAAGATTCCGGAGAACATCAAGGAAGAGCTCCACATTATCTGCGTGCTCTTTACAGAAGAAGTTGGCGGCGTTTTTACTATCGGATTTACGCCCTTTGGCGAGGTCGAGATGGATACGCAGATGGAAGAAGGGGATCTTCTCTATGACGAGATCGGCGCGGAACTTCTCAAGAAGGAGATCCGCAGAAAGAAAGCCGATATGTTCGGGGCCCTCTCCATCTATTTCAAGGTGACCTTCCTGCATCAGGACGCAGCGGCGCTTCTGGAAGAGGAAGACGAAGAAGATGAGTGATCGCAGTGAAAGGGAGGTTCTTGTGACAGACAACAGATACACATCCCCACTGCAGATCGGGAGCGTGACGATTCCCAACCGTACGATTTTTGCCCCTATGGCCGGCGTCTCCGACCTGCCCTTTCGCCTTCTCTGCCATGAGATGGGCGCGGGACTCGTCTGCATGGAGATGATCAGCGCCAAGGCAATCACATTTAGGAGCCGGAGGACCGGCGAACTGTGGGAGACGGCGCCGGAGGAAAAGCCTGTGTCGCTGCAGATTTTTGGCCACGAGCCGGACGTCATGGCGGAGGCCTGCAGGATCCTGGAGGAGCAGACGTTTGACATATTGGACATCAATATGGGGTGCCCGGTACCCAAGATCGTGAACAACCAGGAGGGGTCGGCGCTCATGCGGGATCCGGCCCTGATCGAGAAGGTGGTGCGCGCCTGCAAGGAGAACACGAGCAGGCCGGTGACGGTGAAGATGCGTCGAGGTTTTGACGCAGATCACATCAATGTGGTGGAGTGCGCACTTGCGGCCCAGGAGGGCGGCGCGTCGGCAGTAGCTGTTCACGGAAGGACCAGAGAGCAGATGTACAGCGGGACCGCGGATTGGTCCACGATCGCAGATGTCAAAAAAGCGCTGCAGATCCCAGTCATCGGAAACGGGGACGTGGTGGACGGCCCCAGCGCGAAAAGGATGATGGATGAGACCGGATGCGACGCGGTCATGATCGCGAGAGCGGCGCAGGGCAATCCCTGGATCTTCCGGGAGGTGAACGCCTATCTGGAAAAAGGCGTGATTCTGGAGCGGCCGCCCAGGCGCGACATAGTAAGAATGATCCTGCGGCATGCGGATATGCTCTGCGAGTGCAAGGGCGAAAAGGTTGGTATGCGGGAGATGAGAGGTCATGTCCACAATTATCTGTCCGGCTTTCCGGGGGCGTCCAGAGTCAGAAAGAGCGTCAATTCCGTTACGACGAAGGCGCAGCTGCAGGCACTTCTGGCCAAAGAGTACCCCTACGCGTGAATTGTACAAAAATAATTGACAATATCACTTGTACTCTTGTATAATTCAGTGTCAATGAAATGAACCATGGGTTGGTTTAAGTAGATATTGTAATAGTTTGGGAGCAGCAGGAAATGGAAGAGAAAAAGAATATTCTGACCAGAGAAGGCCTCAAGAGATATGAGGATGAACTTCACGAACTGAAGGTTGTAAGAAGAAAAGAAGTTGCACAGAAGATCAAGGAAGCTAGAGAGCAGGGCGATCTGTCTGAGAACGCTGAGTATGATGCAGCGAAGGATGAGCAGAGAGACATCGAGGCGAGAATCGAAGAGCTTGAGAAGATCCTCAAGAACGTCGAGGTCGTCGACGAGGAAGACGTCACTGCAGACAGGATCATGATCGGCAGCACGGTCAGAATCTATGATGTAGAGTTTGATGAGGAACTGTCTTACAAGATCGTTGGATCTACAGAGGCAAACAGCATCAAGGGGAAGATTTCTAACGAATCCCCTGTCGGCAAGGCTCTGATCGGCGCACATGTAGGTGAGACCGTGACCGTTCACACACCTGCCGGAGAGAGCGCTTACAAGGTCCTGGAGATCACAGCTCCCAACCGATAATGAAAGTCTTAACGGCGCCATACATAGAAGGCGCCGTTATTTTAAGTAAAGCCATGCAGGCGGATGCAGCGCCTGTAAAGGCATGTACCAACATGGAGGAAGAAAGTGGCACAGAATAATCAGCAGAAGGGACAGGACGCTTCTCAGCTCGAGAAGGTCAGAAGAGAGAAACTTGCGGAACTGCAGGCGGCGGGAAGAGACCCTTTCCAGATCGTCAAGTATGATCAGACCCATCACAGCGAACAGATCAGGCGGGATTTTGACAGTCTCGAGAATGAGACCGTATCCATCGCCGGCCGCATGATGTTCAAGCGCGTCATGGGCAAAGCATCATTCTGCAACGTACAGGACAAGGAAGGCAGAATCCAGGTCTACGTCGCCAGAGACGACCTGGGCGAAGAGGCGTATAAGGATTTCAAGCGCATGGATATCGGCGATATCATCGGCGTAAAGGGCTTTGTCTTCAAGACCAAGACCGGCGAGATTTCCGTCCATGCCAAAGAACTGACCCTTCTGTCCAAGTCTCTGACTCCCCTGCCGGAGAAGTTCCACGGCCTGCAGGACGTGGATATGCGCTACCGCCAGAGATATGTGGATCTGATCATGAACGAGGAGTCCAAGAACACCTTTATCAAGAGATCCAAGATCATCAGCGAGATCAGAAAGTTCCTCGATGGACGTGGATTCATGGAGGTCGAGACACCTATGCTGGTCGCCAATGCGGGCGGCGCGGCAGCTCGCCCCTTCGAGACCCATTTCAACGCGCTCAATGAGGACGTCAAGCTCCGTATTTCCCTGGAGCTCTACCTCAAGAGACTGATCATCGGCGGACTGGAGAGAGTCTACGAGATCGGCCGCGTATTCAGAAATGAAGGCGTCGATACCAGACACAACCCTGAGTTTACACTCATGGAGCTCTATCAGGCATACACAGACTACTACGGCATGATGGAACTGACCGAGAGCATGTTCCGCTACCTGGCCGAGAAGGTCTGCGGTTCGACAACCATTGTCTACGGCGACAAGGAAATCGATCTGGGCAAGCCCTTCAGAAAGCTCACCATGATCGATGCCATCAAAGAGCAGACTGGCATTGATTTTGACCAGGTTGCTACAACGGAAGAGGCTAAGAAGCTGGCAGACGAAAAGGGCATCGAGTACGAGGATCGCCATGTCAAGGGCGACATCGTAAACCTGTTCTTTGACGAGTTCTGCGAGGACAAGATGATCCAGCCTACCTTCATCATGGATCACCCGATCGAGATCAGCCCTCTGACCAAGAAAAAGCCCGAGGATCCGACCAAGGTAGAGAGATTCGAGCTCTATATCAACGGATGGGAGATGTGCAACGCTTACTCCGAGCTCAATGATCCTATCGATCAGAGGGAGAGATTTGCAGCGCAGGATGCATTGGCTGAGGCCGGCGATGACGAAGCACAGCACACCGATGAAGATTTCCTGCACGCCATGGAAATCGGTATGCCTCCTACGGGCGGTATCGGATACGGCATCGACCGTCTGACCATGCTGCTGACCAACAGCGCAGCGATCAGAGACGTTCTGCTGTTCCCGACCATGAAGTCCCTGGACGGATCCGGCAAGCCCAAGGCAGCGGCAGCTGAGAAAGCTGGCGCTACAGATGCGGCAGTTGCAGAGGAAGCTCCCGCAGCGGAGGCAACAGGCTTCTTCACCCCCAACGAGAAGATCGACTTCTCCAAGGTGAAGATCGAGCCCATGTTTGAGGAGCAGGTGGATTTTGACACCTTCAGCAAGTCTGATTTCAGAGCTGTCAAGGTCAAGGCCTGTGAGGCAGTCAAGAAGTCCAAGAAGCTTCTGCAGTTTACTCTGGACGATGGAACCGGCACAGACCGCACAATCCTGTCCGGCATCCACGAGTACTATGAGCCTGAAGAGCTGGTCGGCAAGACCTGTATCGCGATCACAAATCTTCCGCCCCGCAAGATGATGGGCATCGATTCCTGCGGCATGCTGCTGAGCGCAGTGCATGAGGAAGAGGGCGAGGAGAAGCTCAACCTGCTGATGGTGGACAACCACATTCCGGCGGGTGCGAAGCTCTATTGATCATGATGAAAAGAACCCTTCACCGGGATTGGTGGAGGGTTCTTTTAGAATAACAGAGGCTTAATCTTTTAGAATAACAGAGGCTTAAGATGAAGACAAAAGGAATTCTGATCGCGGCATTGCTCCTTGCAGCCGTCATACTCTCTGCGTGTACAAAGGATTACAAAGAAGAAGATGTCATAAAGTACATCCGTGAAGAGATGGGACTTTCTTCATACTCTGTCATCAGCGGGCCCGAGGAAGTAGAAGGCGAGGACGGCTACACCGACAGAATCTGGACGGTGTCGACGAAGGACTTTGATCTTGGGGAGGAATTGGTCTTCCACGTCTGCGACGATCGATACTGGGGCCTTGAGTGGGTCACGAACCGCATGACAGATGATCTTCTATATCAGAAACAGAAAGTTCTTATGGAAAGCTTTTCTGTACCGGATGGCTTTTCTCTGAAGGAGATTCCTGATTCAAGTGGGCGTCCCAGCTGGATCATGGTTGTGTGTGGATTCGACAGGCGCGCAGACTTTGAGAAGGGAGTGGAATTTGTCAGGAATTACCGGGACTATGCCGCCAAATATCCGACAATCAATGATACGGAATTCACACTGAGTTTTCAGGTTAATGATACCGGTGCGGCTCCTGATTGGAAACTCATTGGACAATCCTATTCATTTTACTTCAACGCTGAGACAAAGGATGAGGAAGTTCGAGAAAAGTTGCGGAATGTCTCTGACAACTATCTAATGGACTGCATCGAGTGCGGAAATCTTGACCGGATGGATGAGTACAACACTGCGGAGCGAAGCGCAGTGATTGAGGCGGATTCCTACAACACCGAGATTCGAAGGCTGGGTGAGGAGACGGCAGCATATCCGGGCTATGCCTATGACTACTATTATGGAATTCCATACGGTTCCCTTTACCGGATCCTTCTGGAGGAAGGATACGAGGTCAGAGGTGACTGGACGAATTATGAATTCACCGGTAAGGATGGAACTTCCCACACCTGTGCCTACCAGGCAGAAGGGGAAGTATCCATGCAGGTCGATGAGCTGAACGCTGTGACGGACCTCATGCTGGACGACGGGACAAAGATGCAGACAGTCGTGATCGATAAAGAACTCCTTGGTCTCCTCCACACGGATGCGGAGAAATTTGCTGCAGGGCTTGAAGCTCTGGATGGAGATTTCTACAGGAGCTTGGTTGTCGAGGAAAACTCGGTGCGGATTCGGGGCAAATCCCGTGAGTTCAGCCGTCTGGTGCGAATCTATGAAGCTCGTCTTGAGGAGCTGCGCAAAGAGCTGAAGTTTTACGATCCCAGTTACGGCCCCGTCTACAACAACCTGAGCAGGGTCTATCAGGGAATCACCCTGCGCATGGGGAGCGACGTTCCGCGGGAAAAGATGGAAAGCATCGCAGATGAGGCTGTTGGACTGACAGCTCTCTGCCAGGTTCTTAACTCTGGGGAGGAATACGAGTGGACACTGGAAGTTTCCTTCGCAAAAAGGAAAAACGAGGGAGACTGGGAAACAGTGCTGTCTTGTGAGATTCCTCGTGACACCATAGATTATGAAAAAGTGAAGAGTTTGTATTAACGAGTATTACCTAAATGCATTTAACGTGAATTGAAATAATAAATTCTAGTTGATGGTAAACGTTACCAGAAATAAGTCTTACAAGCAGTTATCTGGAAGTCAGTCTTGCGGGAGATTGGCTTC
>ONNQ01000004.1 GCA_900319245.1 uncultured Lachnospiraceae bacterium
ATTTCTGTTTTCAAGGTGCGATTCTAGAGGTGTCTTTTGCAAAAAAGGGTATAGCTCGAAGTTAATCTTGCAAACGGGAACCTCTAACTGCAATTCACCCGTGAATGGTGAATATGACCAGATTCCCTCATAAAAATGTGGATTATTACAATATTATCGCTCATAAAAATGTTGAGCATGATTGAAAATTCCCTCATAAAAATGTAAAATCAAGAAACGAAAAGAATTACTTCATGGGAGGAAACGCTTTGGAACGAAGTGCATATCAAAAGTTGGCAGACTGGAAAAATAACTACAGGCGTAAACCGCTAATTATTAACGGGGCACGTCAGGTAGGAAAGACCTGGCTGTTAAAAGAATTCGGACAGAGGGAATATGATAATGTTGCGTATATTTCCTGTGACAATAATCCTGTGATTCAGGGGGCTTTTTCAGATTTTGACGTTCAAAGACTAATCCGTGTATTTTCAGCGTTGACGAACGAGCAGATAAAACCTGAGAAAACGTTGATTATTCTGGATGAAGTTCAGGAAGTTCCGAGGGCGGTTACTTCATTGAAGTATTTCTCTGAGGATGCACCGCAATATCATATTGCGGTTGCAGGAAGTCTGCTTGGAGTAACGTTGCATACGGGAACGGGATATCCGGTCGGAAAAGTCGATGAGTTAACGATATTTCCAATGACATTTATAGAATTCCTGAAAGCAATGCATCAGGACCTGTTGGTTGATCAGATGAAAGAGCATCATTGGAAAGAACTATGCTCCATGAGCAGCATGTTTGAAGATTTACTTCGTCAGTATTATTACACCGGAGGAATGCCGGAAGCGGTAGCATGTTATGTAGAAACTCAAAACCTATTAGAGACAAGGGCAATACAAAAAAGAATATTGAATGATTACAACCGGGATTTTTCAAAACATATACCTGCAAGCCAGGTTACAAAAGTTCGAATGGTGTGGAATTCTATACCGTCACAACTCGCGAAGGAGAATAAAAAATTTATATATAGTGTTTTAAAAAAGGGAGGCCGCGCAAAAGAATTCGAAGATGCAATCCAGTGGTTGGAAGACGCAGGTTTGATCTGCCGTGTGAATCGTGTAAAAAAGGTCGCGGCACCATTGAAGTTTTATGAAGATTTCGGAGCATTCAAGTTATTTATGTTGGACCTTGGTCTCCTTGGCGCAATGAGTGACGTGCAGGCAAAGGATATTCTCATTGAGAACAGTATTTTTTCTGAATATAAAGGCGCATTTACGGAGCAGTATGTTGCACAGCAGATGATTTCGGCAGGGGAGAAGCCATATTATTATTCAAAAGAGAACTCTACTTTGGAACTTGATTTTTTGCTCCAGAAATCCCAATTGTATCCGATCGAAGTAAAGGCAGAAGAAAATGTAAGAGCCAAAAGCCTGAGACAAGTTGTTGAGCATAATCCGGGAATAACAGGATGGAGGTTTTCAATGTCCGGGTATATGGAACAGGGATGGATGGTTAATATTCCGCTGTATTTTGTCGAAGAGTGGATTTCGAGCCATTAAAAAGGGATCCTGCTGGCGGATGAGCAGATGAAGAAAGAAGAGCAGTGAAGAACGGGCCATCGCAGTAAGAAGGTGATTCTTAATGCGGCGGCCCGTTCCATAGTTTTCAGAAGAAGCAGTCAATCCCCTGGTCGAGAAATACCTTCTGATATCCCACCAGATCTTCCGGATGCAGCGCCTTCACGCCCGTCATTTCATACTCCCTGTTCAGGAATTCATATTTGCGCTCGCCCATCTGGTGGAAGGGCAGGAGCTGCACGCGGGAGAGTCCGATGTCATGCAGAAGATTTGCAATTCCCTCCGCATCTGACAACTCTGCGTTGAAGCCCGGAATTACGGGAATGCGGGGCAAAACAGTGAGCCCCTGTTCGTGCGCCCATCGCAGGTTCTTGTGGATCAGCTCAGTGCCGACGCCTGTCCCCATTTTGTGCTTCTCAGAATCATACTGCTTGACATCAAAGAGCAGGAGATCGAAGAGGGGAGCAAGCCTGTGGAAGACTTCCGGGCTCACACACCCGGTGGTCTCGATCGCAGTGTGAATACCCTTCTCTTTAAGACGAAGGATCAGCGTTTCCACGAAGTCGGGCTGCACCATACCTTCGCCGCCGGAGATAGTTACACCGCCGCCGGACTCCTCATAGAAATCGACATCCTGCATACACACATCTACGACCTCATCAACAGTCTTGCATTCGCCTTCATTTGTCAGCGCGCGTCCGGGGCAGCCCTGCACGCAGGCAAGGCAACCTGTACATCTATTAAAGTCGATATGTATTCTTCCATCTTCTTCAGCAGTAATTGCTTTCTCAGGACAGGTGTGTACACACTTCTGACAGTGCAGACAATTATCGCTGTGGTACATGATCTGTACTCTTGAAAGCTGGGACTCCGGGTTGGAGCACCACTTGCAGCGGAGGGGACATCCCTTCAGGAAGGGGCCGTCGTGGATGGAGAACTTCTGAATATTGAAAACAATGCCTTTTACTTCCATTTAGAAAACTCCTTATAAAATACTGTAGGGAGATTTAACAGCAGAGGTTGATCGTGAAATCTCCGTTTATAAACCAGTCAGGGCATAGACTTGAAACCTGGTTTGCTTTTTACGTTCTTATCATAGCATTAGCATTCGAATATGTAAAGAATAAGTTGCGAATGAAATTAATATAAATTTCTTGCGAAAAGTATATTGACAAACGGGTGTAGCATGATATAATCAAGCTACAAACGGAACGAAATTAACTTACGAAAGAAAATAAAGGAGCGCCAAATGGAAAACAAAGCACATTTCGGATCTCTGACACCCAGAATGCAGGCATACCGCGAGAGCGTCCTGGATCAGAAACCCTACATCGACGCACAGCGTGCTGTCCTGGCTACAGAATCCTATAAGAAGAATTTGAATCAGCCTGCGGTCATGAAGAGAGCGCTGATGCTGCAGAATATTTTGGCAAAGATGGATATTTATATTGAGGACGAGACCGTTCTGGTCGGAAACCAGTCCTCCGTCAACCGCGGCGCGCCGGTCTTTCCGGAGTACACGATGAAGTTCATCATGGACGAGCTGGACCTGTTTGAGAAGCGCGACGGCGACGTCTTCTATATTACGGAAGAGACTAAGCAGCAGCTGCGCGAGATCGCGCCTTTCTGGGAGAACAACAACCTCAGAGCCCGCGGCGAGACGCTGATTCCCGAGGAGATGCAGGTCTACATGGATACCGGGTTCTTCGGCATGGAGGGCAAGCTCAACGCCGGCGACGCGCACCTGGCAGTGGACTACGGCAACATGCTGAAGGTCGGACTGAAAGGGTACGAGGAGCGTACAAAGGCGCTCAAGGCAGGTCTGGATCTGACAGAGCCCGAGTCCATCGACAAGTACCAGTTCTACAAGGCGGTCCTGATCGTGATCGATGCGGTCAGGGGCTTCGCAGAGCGCTTTGCGGCTCTGGCCCGCGAGAAGGCGGCAGCAGCGGAAGAACTCAGGAAATCCGAACTTCTCGAGATCGCCCGCGTCTGCGACAAGGTTCCTTATCAGCCGGCGGAGACTTTCCACGAGGCAGTGCAGGCTGTGTGGTTCATTCAGCTGATCCTGCAGATCGAGTCCAACGGGCACTCCCTCAGCTACGGCCGCTTCGACCAGTATGTATATCCTTATCTGGCCTCCGACCTGGAGAAGGGACTGATCACCGAGGACCAGGCCGTCGAGCTGCTCACAAACCTCTGGATCAAAACACTGACCATTAACAAGGTCCGCTCTCAGGCGCACACATTCTCCAGCGCCGGCAGCCCCATGTATCAGAACGTCACGATCGGCGGGCAGACCGCGGACGGAAAGGACGCCGTCAACAAGCTGTCTTTCCTGATCCTGAAGTCCATCGGCCAGACGAGGCTTCCTCAGCCCAACCTGACAGTCCGCTATCACAGGAACATTGATCAGGCCTTCATGGACGAGGCGATCGAGGTCTTAAAGCTCGGGACCGGCATGCCGGCCTTTAACAATGACGAAGTAATTATTCCCTCTTTCATTGAGAAGGGTGTCAAAAAAGAGGACGCCTATTGCTATTCTGCAATCGGCTGCGTGGAGACTGCAGTGCCCGGCAAATGGGGCTATCGCTGCACCGGTATGAGCTACCTCAACTTCCCCAGAATCCTGCTCATGGTCATGAACAACGGGATCGACGTGACCAGCGGCAAGAGATTTGTGAAGGATTACGGTAACTTCAGGGATATGGAATCTTTTGACGAGCTGATGAAGGCCTGGGACGGCGCGATCCGGGAACTGACCCGCGCAAGCGTCATCGTAGAGAACGCCATTGACCTGGCCAGTGAGCGTGAAGTTCCGGATATCCTCTGCTCCTGCCTGACTCAGGACTGCCTGGGCCGCGGCAAGACCATCAAGGAGGGCGGCGCCGTTTACGATTTCATCTCCGGCCTGCAGGTCGGCATCGCGAACATGGCGGACAGCCTCTCCGCAATCAAGAAACTTGTGTACGAGGAGAAGAAGATTTCCAGAGACGAGCTCATGAATGCTCTGGCTAATGACTTTGCCGGTGAAGAAGGAGAGAGAATCCGCCAGATGCTCATAAACGACGCGCCCAAGTACGGCAATGACGACGATTATGTCGATCAGCTTGTGGTGGACGCTTACGCATCTTACCTGGATGAGATGAAAAAGTATAAGAACACCCGCTTCGGCAGAGGCCCGATCGGCGGCATCCGCTACGGCGGAACGTCCTCCATCTCCGCAAACGTCGGACAGGGTTTTGGCACCATGGCGACGCCCGACGGACGCCACGCTAAAGAACCTCTGGCTGAGGGCTGCTCGCCCGCACACTCCATGGACAAGCATGGCCCGACCGCTGTCTTCAAGAGTGTGTCCAAGCTTCCCACCCATGAGATCACGGGCGGCGTGCTGCTGAACCAGAAGGTAACACCCGCTATGCTCTCCACGAAGGAGAACACCAAGAAGCTGGAATTCATTGTCCGCACATTTTTTAACCGCCTGGAAGGCTACCATGTGCAGTACAATGTAGTTGATAAAGCAACCCTTCTGGATGCCCAGGCGCACCCGGAGAAGCACAAAGATCTGATCGTCCGCGTGGCCGGATACAGCGCATTCTTCAATGTCCTTTCCAAGGCGACCCAGGATGATATTATCGGAAGGACGGAACAGACGCTGTAAGATACGTCCCCGTGACACACCCAAGACGCGAAAACAATAGGAGGTAAAAAATGAAATTCTGTATCGATGACGCAAATGTAGAAAAGATCCGCCGCATTTATGAGTATTACCCGGTTGATGGCGTCTCCACCAACCCTTCGATCCTGGCCAAGTCCGGAAGAGATCCTTATGAGGTCTTGAAGGAAATCCGCGAGATCATCGGCGAGGACGGCGAGCTGTTCGTGCAGGCCACCTCGACAACGGCAGAGGGCATGGTAGAAGAAGCCCGCAAGATTGTGGAAGTGCTGGGAAAAACTACACTGGTCAAGATCCCTTGTGTCCCCGAAGGTTTCAAGGCTATGAAGCAGCTCAGGAAAGAAGGCATCCGTTTCATCGGCACGGCGATCTACACAGCGATGCAGGGCTTCCTCGCAGCGAAGTGCGGCGCTGAGTATGTGGCGCCTTATGTAAACCGCATTGACAATATGGGCTTTGACGGCGTACAGGTCGCCAAGGACATCCACGACGCAATCACGGCGAACGGCCTTGACAGCGGCCTTCTTGCGGCAAGCTTCAAGAACAGCCAGCAGGTCCTGGAGTTGACAAAATATGGCGTGAAGGCAGTGACTGTTGCGCCGGATGTTATTGACGGCCTCGTAAAGAACGCTGCGATTGACGCTGCGATCGCTCAGTTCACCAAGGATTTCCAGGGACTGGTCGGAGAAGGAAAGAGCATGGCGGACTGCTGAATGACGGAGGGCACTCATGAGTATTCTATCTATCGACATCGGAGGCACATCTATCAAATATGCCCTGATGGGAAAAGACGCAGTGATTCTCTCCAGAGGAAAGATCCCCACTCCGCAGGAGGGGAGAAGCTTGTCTGAAACAGTGAAACACCCGAAAAGGTATAAATTAAATGAGTAATGTTGAATATACACCCGAAAGGGTGTATATTTGATTTATGAGTATTATAGGACAATATGTAAAACAGGAAAGAAGAAAAGCAGGTCTTACGCAGGAAGAATTTGCACTGCGGTCCGGACTGGGCCTTCGCTTTGTCAGAGAGCTGGAGCAGGGAAAGGAGACAGTGCGGCTCGACAAGGTCAATCAGGCACTTAAGATGTTCGGTATGCAGGCGGTTCCCGGTAAACTTGCTGAGAGGGAAGAATAGCAGGTGCGATGAGCATGGAAGAGAATTACAGGAAGGGCATTGTTCTTATTCGCGGTGAGAAAGCAGGAATGATAGAAGAGACAGATGAGGGATATCGCTTTACGTATGATCCTGCGTATTGTGAAAAGGAGGGTGCGGTTGCGGCCAGTCTGACATTGCCTCTGCGGACGCAGCCGTATTTCAGTGAGGTTTTATTTCCCTTTTTTGACGGACTCATTCCAGAAGGTTGGCTGCTTCATATGACGCAGGAAATATGGAAACTGGACAGAAGGGACAGGTTCGGGGTCCTTCTGTCTGCATGCCGGGACTGTATAGGCGATGTCAGTATTATCACAGAGGAATAAGAAATGCGCTGTTTATGTTGCGGAAAAGAAATAAAAGAGAATGCAAGTGAGGAAGAGAAGCGGAATGGGTGGCATCGCCGATGTGTGAAATCTTTCTTCGGGACGAATAAGCTGCCCGTATTGGATCTTGACGAGCAGGAACTGATTCACCTCGCTGAGAAGTTGGTGCACAATGGTATGACGGTGGCAGGCGTACAGAAGAAGATGTCCCTCCATTTGTCAAAAGATCCGGAATACAGGCTGACAATCGTTGACTATCCGTCGGGCTATATTTTGAAACCGCAGACGAAAGAGTATCCAAATCTTCCGGAATACGAGGACCTTGTCATGAGAATGGCTTCGCCGGCAGGAATACGCACGGTTCCCCATGCACTGATGAAAACCGGGGACGGATTTGCGTATATTACGGCGAGGGTCGACAGGAAGCCGGTCAAGGGCGAAATGCAAATGTATGCAATGGAGGATTTCTGCCAGCTGTCATGGAGAATGACAGAGGATAAATACAAGGGCTCTTATGAGAGATGTGCAGGCCTGATCAAAAAATACGCAGAGCATATAGGACTGGATCTGGCGGAATTCTATCTTCGAGTCCTGTTTTCCTTTGCAACAGGGAATTCAGATATGCATCTCAAGAACTTCTCGCTTCGTGAAATGACACCAGGCGGCAGAGACTTTATTCTTTCCGAAGCCTATGATCTGCTTCCGGTCAACATTGTGCTTCCGGCGGATCAGGACGAGACAGCGCTGACCGTAAACGGTAAAAAGCGGAACCTTCGACGCAAGGATTTTCTTATTCTTGCGGAACACTGCGACTTGACAAGGAAAACCGCAGAGAAGATGATTGCGCGTCTCGTCTCAAGAGAGGGCGCATTTCGGGATGAAATCCGGAATTCTTTTTTGCCGGAAGAAAAGAAGGAAGAGATGGAGAACTTTGTGGCGGGCAGGCTGCAAAGATTAGTGAAGAGTTGAAAAGTAACATAATGAAATATACCCTAAAGGGTATATACCATATAGAAATGATTATAAATACACCTGAAAGGGTATAGTAATGAGGCTTCTATGAAATTTAATCAAATAAAATATGCTGATTTGTAATCCATGACCAAATGGTCGTGGGATCCCTTTATATTATGTATGCGGCTTCGCAGGCCCGGTGCTCCCACGGACGATCAGTTCCGGCTCATATTCCATACGGACAATCGGCATGTTGTCATTGCCGGCTTCCCGGCTCGTGTTTTTCCGGTGGATCATCTCGACGGCGTTCTGTCCCTTCTGCCAGGAGGAATGTTCGACCGTCGTAAGAGAGATCTGCGGCATGCTGGAGATGCGGTTGTTGTCAAATCCGGCGACGCTGACATCCTCCGGGACCCGGATTCCACGGTCGGCGAGCGCTGCGAGAATGCCGAAGGAGATGTCGTCGCTGTTGCCGACAAAAGCTGTGGCAGGCGTTTCTGCGTCCAGAGCGCGGATGGTCATATCATAGCCAGCCTGATATTCCGCGCCGGTGTGCGGATAATCCGCATATGCCTTCAGCGTGGGGCAGAAAAGCTTGATCAGGGCGGGATCCAGTCCGGCTTCGCGATAGTACTGCTGCAGGCCTGCCAGTCTGCGCGTGCGGCTGATCTCTTTTTTGACAACAGGCGCAGAGATAAAAGCGATGTGCCGGTGTCCCAGCTGCACCAGATGTTCCGCCATCATAAAGCCGGGCTTTTGGCTGTCCAGCTCTACGGAATTGAAGCGGATTCCCTCGGGCTTTTCTCCGATTGATACAACCGGGATGCGCTTTGCCAGTGCGTTGGCCTCCGTGTATTTGGTCAGTGGATAGAGGGAGATAATACCGGCCAGTTCATTCTCGGCAAAGAGCTTCCAGTAGGCCTCCTCTCGCTCCGCGCTTCGGAAGGTCACAGCGGTCAGCGTCGTGTACCCGTATTCCTCCGCCTTTTCTACAATAGAGTGGACCACGGAATTGTAGTAGCCGTTGGAAACAGAGGGGCAGAGGATCATAATGGTCTGGGAC
This sequence comes from uncultured Lachnospiraceae bacterium, assembly GCA_900319245.1. Classification (GTDB taxonomy): domain Bacteria; phylum Bacillota; class Clostridia; order Lachnospirales; family Lachnospiraceae; genus CAG-791. The sequence goes on from ONNQ01000004.1 coordinate 8,735, forward strand.
AGAGAGCGGTCCGGGGCCTTTTTCTTTTTGACAGGCTTGCGGTAGCCGAGCGCTTTGGCGGCCTTCTTTACTTTATCTACGGTCTCCGCCCCGAAGGAGACGTTTTTCTTTTCACTCAGGATCATGGAGACGGTGGACTGGGAGACGCCGGCGTACTCCGCGATATCTCTTGTCGTGACTTTGTTTCTTTTTCCCATCTTTCAATTCCCCCAATATTTCTTGATTTATTTTGATTAGCTGTGATTTTGGCCTAAATATTAATCAATGTGGCTGTTTGATTATTAATATTTTAACATTGATTAACGATGCGGGCAAGAAAAGCCGCCAAACAAAATGCTTTTATATAAAGAGAGTATAAAAACGACTTGAATACCTGAATTAATCAAGTATTAGTATTAATTAAATAGCGATAAAAAATGCGATAAAACAGGCGGTTAGGAGATTTGACATGAGAAATAGCAGGTGTTAGTGTTGTGTCAGAAAATGAAATCAGCCAACATAAGAAAGAACACAAAGCAATATCAATATTAATATTTCATCATGTAAGGAGGAAACCATGAGCGTAATCACTTTCGTATGTGCAGGACAGATGAATTCGGCAATCACATTCCCGGCTTTTGAAAACGGACATGAGGTCAGACTGGTAGGATCCCCGCTGGACAGGGAGATCATTGACGGACTTAAGAAAGACAACTATCACATCACATTAAAGAGAACCCTGCATGACGGGATCAAATACTATCAGATCGAGGAGCTGCAGGAAGCTCTGGAAGGAGCAGACCTGATTCTGGGCGGCGTCAGCAGCTTCGGACTCGACTGGTTCTGTGATGAGATCCTTCCGGTCCTGCCCGAGGAAGTTCCGCTTCTGACAGTTACCAAGGGCATGGTAGACCTCGAGGACGGCACGCTGGTTCCTTATCCCACGATCTTCGAGCAGCGCCAGCCGGCAGGCAAGCACATTAATTTCAATGCGATCGGCGGTCCCTGCACCAGCTATGAGCTGGCAGACCATGATGACAGCCATGTCGCATTCTGCGGCAAAGATATGGAGACGCTGAAAAAGATCAAGGCGCTCCTGGCGACTGATTACTACCACATCAGTCTCTCCACCGATGTTGTCGGTGTGGAGTGTGCAGTCGCTATGAAAAATGCGTATGCGCTCGGCGTATCTCTCTCGGTCGGCCTCGCGGAAAAGCGCGACGGCAAGATCGGCGCCGTGCACTATAATTCTCAGGCGGCTCTCTTCGGTCAGGGCGTGAAGGAAATGATGCAGCTTCTCGCGCTGATTGGAGGAGGCCCCGAGAATATTATCCACGGTGCAGGCGATCTGTATGTAACGGTATTCGGCGGACGTACCCGCAAGATCGGTACACTGCTCGGCAGAGGACTGACTTTTGACCAGGCGATGGAAGAGCTGAAGGGCGTTACGCTTGAGTCCATCGTGATCGCGACCAGAACAGCGCGGGCAGTTAAGAAGCTGGCGGCCAGAGGCGTGGTCAGCCTGGATGATTATCCGCTTCTTATGCACGTGGATGAGATCATCAATCAGGGAGCGGAAGTGAATATCCCCTGGGAGAAGTTTACGATGGTTGTGGAGAAGTGATCGGATGCGGTGCTTGACATTGATCAAGGAAAAACTGATTGCGACTAATCTGAAATCAGACTTTAGATTAGACGTTGGCTGCACGACAAATATGACTATAATAGAATCATAAACCTGGTTTCGATAGAGTATATCAAAAGTGCTGTAAGGGGCAGTCATGAAACTCAACCAATTAGAATATTTCTGCGCTGTCTGCCGTTATCACAGCATCACTCGCGCGGCAGAGGAATTATATGTGACCCAGCCGACGATATCGGTCGCCATCCGTGAGCTGGAAAACGAATTGAAGCTCCGCCTGTTTCATCATGAGAAAAACAGGATTTCTCTGACCAGGGAAGGGGAGGCTTTTTATCAAAGAGCGGAGGCACTCTTAAAGGAGACGCGGGCGATAGTGACAGAATTTTCTTCTCTGGGGGCAAAGGAGACGCCAATCCGGATTGGAATCCCGCCCCTGGTCAGTACCGTGTTTTTTCCAAGGCTTACAGATGAATTTCAGGAAAAGACAGGACTGACGGTGCAACTCTTTGAATACGGTTCTGTTAAAGCTTGCAACCTGGTCCAGGAGGAGAAGCTGGACTGCGCGCTGGTCAACATGGATTTCTATAATATTGACCAGTTTAACGCCCATGTCCTGATGGAAGACAAGTATGTGTATTGTGTGGGAAGAAACCACAAGTATGCGGGGGAAAAAGAAGTGGCCTTCGACATGCTCAGGGATGAGAAACTCATTCTCTTCAACACCGACTCGGTGCAGAATGAGACAGTGACCGCCCGCTACAGAGCCATGGGGCTTGAGCCCAACGTGATCGCCTACACCAGCCAGCTATACACCATTCTCAACTTCCTGCGAAGCGGCAGCTGCGGTGCACTCTTATATTCCGTTTTGCCAGCCAACCCCAGAGACTTTGTGCAGATTCCGATCACTCCCGAGATCACCAGTAAGTTCGGCGTGATCTGGAAGAAAGGGATCTTCGTGCCGGAACGCACCAATAAATTCATAGAGTATATCAAGAAGCAACCGCTGATCAGATGATGGATCCCGGGGAGATGGCAGCATTTCCCCGGGATTTACTTTGCCAACCAATCGCAATGAGCAAAGCGCACAAACACGGCTGACAGTATAAATTTTACCTATACTATTCTAAAAACACACAAATTTACTTATCACTATACCCCATATACAATAAAGTCAGAACAAAGAAATCCCGGCCGGATTATCAATCTTTAGGAAACAGCAAAACCTGTATTTAGGAGGGAAAAGAAATGAGTCCAGCCACAATTACATTGATTCTTCTGGCTTTTGCCATTGTTATGTTCGTCACGGAAAAGATCCCGCTCGGCCTCACATCCATGATTGTCTGCGTCGGCCTCTGTGTCACCGGCGTCCTTGACGTCAAGACTGCTTTCGCAGGATTTATCGATTCCAACGTTATTCTGTTTGTAGCAATGTTCATCGTCGGCGGCGCCTTCTTCGAGACGGGCATGGCCAATGAGATCGGCGGCATCGTCACCAAGTTTGCCAAAACAGAGCGCAGCCTCATCGTAGCGATCATGGTGATCGTCGGACTTATGAGCGGCGTTCTCTCCAACACGGGAACGGCAGCAGTGCTGATCCCGGTCGTAATCGGAATCGCAGCCAAGTCCGGATTCAAGCGCTCCAGACTCCTGATGCCCCTTGTATTTGCGGCAGCCATGGGCGGCAACCTCTCCCTGATCGGCGCGCCCGGCAACATGATCGCACAGTCCACCCTTGAGCCTCTCGGACTCAAATTCGGGTTCTTCGAATACGCGATCGTAGGACTTCCGATCCTGATCTGCGGCATTATCTTCTATGCGACCATCGGTTTCAAACTTCTTCCCAATCACGACACGACAGACGATGGAACTTCCGTATTCGACGAGCAGAAAGATTTCTCCAAGGTACCGCAGTGGAAGAAGACTCTTTCCCTGGTCATCCTGATCGCAACACTGGCTGCCATGATCTTCGAAGATCAGATCGGCATCAAGCTCTGTGTCTCCGGCTGCGTCGGTGCGATCCTCTTGATCCTCACGGGTGTCATTTCCGAGAAAGAAGCACTTAAGTCCATCGACCTCAAGACGATCTTCCTTTTCGGTGGCACACTTTCCCTGGCATCCGCACTGCAGAATACCGGTGCTGGCGAGATGATCGCAGGTAAGGTAATCGGCGCACTGGGATCCAATCCTTCCCCGCTGATCTTCACATTTGTAGTATTCATTCTCTGCTGTGTCATGACCAACTTCATGTCCAACACAGCAACAACCGCTCTGATGGCTCCCATCTGCCTCTCCATTGCACAGGGCATGGGTGCTGACCCCAGAGCAGTCCTGATGGCCTGCGTCATCGGCGGCTCCTGCGCATATGCAACACCGATCGGCATGCCTGCCAACACCATGGTTGTGGGCGCCGGCAATTACAAGTTTATCGACTATGTGAAGGCTGGTCTGCCGCTGATCGTCATCGCAACCGTCGTGAGTATGATCATTCTTCCGATCGCATTCCCCTTCTACCCGGGCTGATGCGCGGATTGTCCTAATAGAGAACCCCGGCTTCCTGCAGCCGAATACAGGGAAGCCGTGAAAGGACTGTCAAATGCATAAAGATGCAGGACAGCCGCTAATAAAAAACACAAAAGCAATATACAGCTTATTCATGAAAGGAGATTTCCATGTCACACGAAGCACAGGTAAAGAAACTTAAGGACATTATGGCACAGTTTGTCGGTTTCACCGGCATCAAGCTCCCTGACGATGTCATCGCCAAACTTCAGGAGCTGAGCGAGAAGGAAACTTCCCCCATGGCAAAGGTTATCTACGAGACCATGTTCCGCAACCAGGAGCTGGCAGTTAAGCTGAACCGCCCTTCCTGCCAGGACACAGGCGTTCTGCAGTTCTGGGTAAAGTGTGGCACGCAGTTCCCTTATATCGATGATCTGGAAGTTCTTCTCAAGGAAGCTGTCATGCAGGCAACCGTTGATACGCCTCTTCGCCACAACTCTGTGCAGACTTTTGACGAGTACAACACAGGCAAGAACGTCGGCAAGGGCACCCCTACCGTATGGTGGGACATCGTTCCTCACTCCGACAAGTGCGAGATTTACACCTACATGGCAGGCGGCGGCTGCACACTTCCCGGCAACGCAACCGTTCTGATGCCCGGTGAAGGTTATGAAGGCGTCACAAAGTTCGTTCTCGACAGAATGACTACCTATGGACTGAACGCCTGTCCGCCTCTGCTGGTCGGTGTCGGCGTCGGTACTTCCGTAGAGACGGCAGCTCTCAACTCCAAGAAGGCGCTGATGCGTCCCATCGGATCCCACAACGACAACGCCAATGCGGCCAAGATGGAGAAGCTTCTTGAGGACGGCATCAACGCGATCGGCCTTGGACCCCAGGGCATGGGAGGCAACTACTCCGTCATGGGCGTCAATATTGAGAACACAGCTCGTCATCCTTCCGCAATCGGCGTAGCAGTCAACGTCGGCTGCTGGAGCCACAGAAGAGGCCATATCGTTTTTGACAAGGACCTTAACTTCACAGTGGATACGCACACAGGATTTGAGTACAAAGAGAAATAATTGTCAAAAAAGCGATGCGGCGCTCAGTGAAATACAGATATGTCATGAAGGCAATGCAGCGCTCAGTCAAACACAGACTTGAAGTTAGATAGATCCGGAAAGTCCTAATAGGAAGGATACAAACAGATACTCAGGAAGGAGAGTACAAAAATGGCAGTAGAATTCAGAGACGGCAAGAAGATCCTGGTCACCCCCATCTCCGCGGAGGACCTCAAAGATATCCATATCGGCGACATCATTTACCTGACAGGTGATCTCACCACCTGCCGTGACGTGGCACACCGCCGTGTTGTAGAAGAGGGACGCGAGATTCCTGTAGACGTCAGGGACGCAGCAATCCTGCACGCAGGCCCGATCATTCGTCCTCTGGGAGACGACAAGTATGAGATGGTTTCCGTAGGACCCACAACCTCCATGCGCATGGAGAAGTTCGAATATGAATTCGTCAAGATCACCGGTGTCCGCGTGATTCTTGGAAAGGGCGGCATGAAAGAGAACACAGAGCGCGCCTGCAAAGACTTCGGCGCCATCCACTGCGTATTCCCTGCAGGCAACGCCGTTGTGGCAGCAACCGAAGTAGAAGAGATCGTCGAGGCACAGTGGAAGGACCTCGGAATGCCCGAGACCCTGTGGCACAGCCACGTAAAGGAATTTGGTCCTCTGATCGTTTCCATTGATTCCTACGGAAGAAATTATTTCGAGGAGAAGAAAGTGGAGTATAATCGTAAGAAAGACGAGCAGGTAGAGCTGATCAGCAAGCAGGTTGGATTTATTAAGTAAGATAGTATAGAGGAGAGTATTGCGAGTCGTTGCCAAAATATTGCAGACTTCGGAGCGATGCTCTCCTCATTTTCGTAAACGCAAAGCGATGCAGAAGGAGGCAACTATGAAGGAATATCGGATCGCAGTCGTAGCAGGAGACGGAATCGGACCGGAGGTCATGGCGGAATGCAAAAAAGTGCTGGATGCAGCGGCTTCACTAGACGGAAGCTTTCGGTTTGCCTTCACAGATTATCCCTGGGGATGTGAGTATTACTTAAAGACTGGGCAGATGATGCCGGAGGATGGAATTGAAACTCTGTCAAAATATGATGCAATCCTTCTCGGCGCGGTGGGCTATCCCGGCGTTCCGGACAATATCTCTCTGCGGGATCTGCTCATTCGAATCCGTCATGATTTTGACCAGTATATCAACTTACGACCGGTCAAGCTCCTGAAAGGGGCACAGTGCCCGCTGAGGGGTGTGAAGGAAGAGGAAATCAACATGACCTTCATCCGCGAGAACACGGAAGGCGAGTACTCCGGGCAAGGCGCATGGCTCTACAAGGGGCAGCCCAATGAAGTGGTCATTCAGGACAGCGTCTTCTCGCGAAAAGGAACGGAGCGCGTGATCAGATATGCTTATGAGCTGGCGCGGAAGGAGCACAAGACGCTGACCAGTGTCAGCAAGGCCAATGCCCTCAATTATTCCATGGTCTTCTGGGACAGTATCTTCAAGGAAGTGGGAGAAGAATACCCGGACGTCAAGACATATTCACTTCTTGTGGATGCGGCGTCTATGTTCATGGTCAAGGACCCTTCACGGTTCCAGATCGTGGTAACTTCCAACTTGTTCGGGGATATCCTGACGGATCTCGGTGCTGCCATTGCAGGCGGCATGGGACTGGCGGCAGGCGCCAACCTCAATCCGGAGAGGAAGTTCCCGTCCATGTTTGAGCCCATTCACGGCTCGGCGCCGGATATCGCCGGGCAGCAGATCGCCAATCCTCTGGCGTCGATATGGTCCGCTTCGCAGCTTCTGGACTTCTTCGGCCACGAGGATCTTGGCAGGAAGATTCTGGACACGATGGAAGTGATGCTGACAGAGCACAGAGAGAAGCTGACGCCTGACCAGGGCGGGACGGCGAAGACTTCCGAGTGCGGAGATGCCTTTGTGGAACTGTTGAAAAAGTGATTGGACAATGAATATATGGTTTCGATTACGAGCCGCTGAAGGTAAGTCTTCGGCGGCTCTGTTGCGTTAAGAATATCGTATATTGTCAGTCGTGACGCGCCTCACCATGCCGCACCGGTTTGGTAAAGTATCGCCGGAGAGCGCGGAGAAATATCTGGCAGATTATTATAATGACGCTAATCATGAGCATATGGTAATGCCGTGGATGATCTACATCTCTCACCCTACAGAGCACGGCGCGCTGCTGGCCAACATGGTCAGAAAAATGCTTGTATGTTTCTGAAACCTGGGATACACTATTATAAAGAAGACCAACATGGTCAGAATTACATGGTACAGGAGGTGTCGATATGCAGGTAAATATTCTGGAAGCTAAGACCAATCTGTCCAGCCTGATTAAAAAAATTGAAACCGGAGAAGAAGAAACTGTAGTGATCGCCCGTTATGGAAAGCCGGTCGTGAAGATGACGATCTATCAGGATATTCCAGTATCCAGAAGAATAGGCATTGCCAAGGGAAAGCTGAAAACACCGGCGGACCTGGATCGTGACAATGCAGAGATCGCGGCACTGTTTGGAGGCGAATAATGAACCTGTTGCTCGATACGCATATTCTGATCTGGACACTTAACGAAGATCCGGCTCTTTCCGAGAAGGCGAGAGAGCTCATCCTCGATTCCGATAATGCCATTTACTATAGTACGGTTTCCGTGTGGGAAATTGCTATAAAGCATGCGCTTCATCCGGACAATGTGGCGTTTACAGGAAAAGAACTTGCGGGATTCTGCAAAGAAGCCGGATTCCTTCCCCTTGAAGTGCGTGACAGGCATGTTTTTGCGCTGGAGACATTATCACGTCCCGCAGATGCGCCAAGGCACAATGATCCTTTTGACAGGATGTTGATCGCACAGGCGAAAGCTGAGAATATGGTCTTTCTTACGCATGATTCTCTGATTCCATATTATGGGGAACAGTGTATTATGCCGGTTTGATCAAGTGGGGGCAGATTCCCTGCAAATCCAATTACTCGATGCTGATTCTACAAAAAAGGAGCTTATAAATGCCTGCCGAGAAATACACAGCTATATACAATGACTTGAAAGAAAAGATCGAAGAAGGGCTCTATGCCCCGCAGTCGATCCTGCCCTCGGAGAATATATTGACGGCGCGTTACGGCGTGTCCCGCAACACTGTGCGGCGGGCGATCGCGAGACTGGCGGATGAGAGCTATGTACAGAGCATTCACGGCAAGGGTGTCATCGTGATCTATCGCAAATCAGAGGCAAATGTATTCTCATTTGATGTGATTGAGAGTATGAAAGAGGCGGCGGCCAGGAATAACCGCGAATATCACACCAAGGTGATCCACTTCACGACCTTTAAGGTGGATGAATATCTGTCCCGCAAGACCGGGTTCCCGATCGGAGAGGAAGTGTACTATATACAGCGCGTGCGATATTTTGACGACGTGCCCATGATCCTGGACAACAACTGGTTCCTGACCAGAGTCGTGCCGGGGCTCACGGCGGAGATTGCGGAGAAGTCGGTTTACGAGTATTTGGAAAACGTGGTCGGTGACACGATCGTCACGACGCGGAGAACGCTCACGGTGGAGAAGATCACCGAGATCGATGAGAAGTATCTGAACCTGGTGGACTGCGGCGCGATGGCTGTGGTCACGTCGGAGACTTACAACGCGGCGGGAGAGATGTTCGAATATACCCAGTCCAGGCACAGACCGGATATGTTCGCCTTCTACTCGGTGGCGAGAAGGAGAAAGTGATGCAACCGCAGACAACGATGGTCTGCCGGGGGCGCGTCGTTTCAATAATGGATGACAAAATATTGTATAGAAATGCACAGAAGCTGCAGTTTGGAGATTTGGTCCAGGCTGCAGCTATTTTTGTGCAACAAAGTGTTGACAAGTGTTGCGGCATCTGATATATATAAACTAACAAGTTTAAACAAGTTAGTTCAGACATCAAAAGAAGCAGATAAACAAAATAACTATGGTACAATACTTATCAGACAAAGAGGAGGAAAGTATGGGTAAGTACACAGAGGACGCGAAAGAATTGCTCCAGTACGTCGGCGGCAAAGAGAACGTCGGCGCCGTAGCGCACTGCATGACGCGTATGCGCTTCGTGCTCAATGATCCGAGCAAGGCAAACATCGAAAAGATCGAGGGCATGAAGGTAGTAAAGGGAACCTTCACGCAGTCAGGTCAGTTCCAGGTCATCATCGGAAACACGGTTTCCGACTTCTACAATGATTTCACGGAAGTTTCCGGAATCAGCGGCGTTTCCAAGGATGCGGTCAAGCAGGCGTCCAAGAAGAACCAGAATCCGCTGCAGAGACTGGCAACCGTCCTGGCGGAAATCTTCACACCGCTCCTGCCCGCGATCATCACCGGCGGTTTGATCCTGGGCTTCCGCAACTGTATTGATTCGCTCTATGTCTTCCAGGGAGGACACACACTGGTAGAGCTGAGCCAGTTCTGGGCCGGCGTCGACCACTTCCTTTGGCTGATCGGTGAGGCGGTCTTCCACGTAGGTATTCCGGTTGGTATCTGCTGGTCCGTTGCCAAGAAGATGGGCACAACAGAAATGCTCGGTCTGGTTCTTGGTATGACTCTGGTTTCCGGACAGCTCCTGAACGCGTATGCAGTGGCAGGTACAGCTGCAGCAGATATTCCGAAGTGGAATTTCGGCTTTGCACAGGTCAACATGATCGGTTATCAGGCGCAGGTTATCCCGGCTATGCTCGCGGCTTTCTGCCTGGTCTATCTTGAGAAGTTCTTCAGAAAGATCATTCCTTCCGTTGTGTCTATGATCTTCGTTCCGTTCTTCTCCCTGACCCTTTCCGTTATGGCAGCACACTTCGTTCTGGGTCCCATCGGCTGGAAGATCGGTTCCGCAATCTCCGCAGTTGTTTACGCTGGAATCACCGGCCCCGTTAAGATCCTGTTCGCTGCACTGTTTGGTTTCGTTTATGCGCCCCTGGTCATCACTGGTCTGCACCACATGACCAACGCCATCGACCTTCAGCTGGTTGCTGACTTCGGCGGCACAATGCTGTGGCCTATGATCGCACTCTCCAACATCGCACAGGGTTCCGCAGTTCTGGCCATGATCGTCCTTCAGAAGAAGGATGCAGAGAAACAGGAAGTCAACATTCCTTCCTGCATTAGCTGCTACCTGGGTGTTACAGAGCCCGCCATCTTTGGTATCAACCTCAAGTACATGTTCCCCTTCGTCTGCGCGATGTCCGGTTCCGCCCTTGCGGCTATGTTCTCCGTAGCGACAGGCTGCATGGCTTCTTCCATCGGTGTCGGCGGACTGCCCGGAATCCTTTCCATCATTCCTACTTTCTGGGGACGTTTTGCAATCGCCATGGCGATCGCGATTGGTGTTCCTTTCGCTCTGACCTATATCATTGGTAAGAGAAGAGGCATCGACAAGGAAGCAGAAGTTGCCGCAGCAGAAGCTGCTCTGGAAGAAGAAGCTGCTGCAAACCGTGAGCCTGTAGCATTCTCCGCATTCCTCACAGGCAAGACTGTTGCCATCGAGGATGTTCCGGATCAGGTTTTTGCCTCCAAGGCACTCGGAGAAGGAGTCGCTATCGATCCCACAGACAATGTGCTGGTAGCACCTGCAGATGCAATGGTATCCATCACAATGCCTGACTCCAACCACGCAATCGGCCTTCGTCTTATGAACGGCGCGGAAATCCTTCTTCATATCGGTCTGGATACAGTCGGCATGCACGGCGACGGATTCAAGTGCCTTGTGAAGGAAAATGAGAAAGTAAAGAAGGGCCAGGCACTGATCGAATTTGATGTTGATAAGATCAAAGCAGCGGGTCACCCTCTGGTCACCATGATGGTCATCACAGATGACAATGGCTATGAAAACCTCGCATTTAAGAATGGCATCGACGTAAAGGCCGGCGCCACAACGATCGGATCGATCGGATAAGATCAAACAGGCGGGCTTCCCAAAATGCGAGCGTCGTTATGCAAGCATTTTCTGAGGCCCGCATTGCCATAAGGATATTTCAGCGCAGGATGCCGCAAACGCGCGTCGCTGTGCTGGGCGCTTCGACAAGGAGGTAACAATGAGCAGTTTCAGAAACAGCACAGTGTACCAGATATACATCAAGTCATACTGTGATTCCAACGGTGACGGAATTGGAGATCTGAACGGGATCCGCTCCCGCCTGGACTACCTGAAGTCCCTGGGAATCGACTATATCTGGATCACGCCTTTCTTCAAATCGCCGATGAACGACAACGGCTACGATGTGGCGGACTATTATTCCATTAATCCCATGTTCGGAACCATGGAGGATGCGGAAGCCCTGATCCGCGAGGCGGACGAGCGAGGCATTGGTCTCATGTTTGATATGGTCTTCAATCACACATCTACCGAGCACGAGTGGTTTCAGAAGGCCCTCGCTGGTGATCCCAAGTATATGGACTACTATATCTTCAGGGATCCCGTAGACGGACACGCCCCCACCAACTGGGTTTCCAAATTTGGCGGCAACGCATGGGAATACGTACCCTCGTTGTCAAAATATTACCTGCACCTGTTTGACGTCTCCCAGGCAGACCTCAACTGGGAAAACCCGCAGGTGAGAGAGGAACTGAAGAATGTCATCCGCTTCTGGAAAGAGAAAGGCGTCAGAGGCTTCCGCTTCGACGTGGTCAACCTGATCTCCAAGCCGGACGTGCTGGAAGACGACTTTGTCGGAGACGGAAGAAGATTTTATACAGACGGTCCCAGGATTCATCAGCATCTCAAGGAGCTTGTTCAGGATACAGGCATTGCAGATATGATGACTGTCGGAGAGATGTCGTCCACATCCCTTGACAACTGCCTGCGCTACGCAAACCCTGCGGAGAAAGAACTCAAGATGGTGTTCTCTTTCCATCACCTCAAGGTGGACTACAAGGGCGGCGAGAAGTGGGCGCTCATGGACCCCGACTTCAAGGCTTTGCGGGATCTTCTGTGCAAGTGGCAGGAAGGCATGCAGGCGGGCGGCGCCTGGAACGCGCTGTTCTGGTGCAACCATGACCAGCCCCGCGCGGTATCTCGATTTGGCGACGACAGGAAATACTGGAAAGAGTCCGCTAAGATGCTGGCGACGCTGATCCACATGATGCGTGGCACGCCCTACATCTATCAGGGCGAAGAGATCGGCATGACCAATGCGGGTTACACGTCCATTGACCAGTACAGAGACGTAGAAAGCACCAACTATTATGACATTCTGTGCGCGGAAGGAAAGTCAGCGGAAGAGGCACTGCACATCATCGGCGAGCGCTCCAGAGACAACGGACGGACCCCCATGCAGTGGGACGCAAGCGAATTCGCAGGCTTTACGACCGGTGAGCCCTGGCTCAGCATTCCGGCCAACCACAGCTATATCAATGTGGAAACCGAAGAGAGGGATGAGGATTCCATCCTCGCCTACTACAAAAAGCTCGTGCAGCTGCGCAAGGACCACGAGATCATCGCCGATGGCGATATCCATTTCCTGGAGACCGGCACGGACGACGTGATCGCGTACGAGCGCACGCTGGGGGAGGAAAAACTGACCGTGTACTGTAACCTTCGCGGAACTGAGGTACCTAACGCGTATTCGGCAAAGGGAGACATCCTGATCTGCAATTATGCAGTGGAGGATGTGACAGATAGTACATTGAAGCCCTATGAGGCGAGAGTGATCGTGAACCGGTGAGAAGACCGGGAGGCGAAACGGCTCTCTCAGCAACAATACAGTGAAAAAGACCTGCCGCGCAGTAAACTGCAAGGCAGGTTTTTTACGAAATATCGTTTTCCTACAGTCGGACATTCACCGACGGTCCTTCGCAGAGTCCGCTCCGCACGGATGAAAGGACCAAAAAGCTCATAAAAGAGAAAACGGGGCTGGAGATCTGAGACAGCAGAAAAATATGCTGACAAGTCAAAACAGTGATAGAATAATATGCTAACAACATGGTTGGCATTTTGAGAAGCCGCACAAATCGCATCAATATGGAGGAAGAAAACATGAAAAAACAATGGCTGATTATGGGACTGCTTATAATGAGCGTGCTGGCCTTTACAGACTGCGGTAAAAAGCAGGAGGAAGCAGCGAAAACAGTGGAAAACGCGGAGGAGGCGGTCAGCGAAACGATCGGCAAGCAGGAAGAAATCCTGGACGAGTTTACAGGCGAGATGGATCTGACCGGCAGCTGGCAGGATGAAGTCAGCCAGCGCGCGACAATGGATATCGAAAAAGCCGAGACCGGAACGTATCACATTCTGATCCATTGGGGGGCAGGCGCCAAAGAAGCCGCTACCTGGGAAATCAGCGGCACGTATGATGAGACCGCCGGAATGCTGACCTATGATAACGGCGAATACTGTGTCCACACTTGGGATGACGAGGACAAGGAAACAATTTCCGGTGAGGAAATTACCAGCGGCGCTCTGATGAAAGAGGGCGACAAGCTTCGTTGGCAGGATTCCAAAAACAGCACGGACGCAGTCTTCGTGAGAGTAGAATGAGCATTTGCGTGGCTCATGAATACCGGAAGGAAATAACAAGGGCGAAGGCAAAGAGTAATTCACTAAGGAGAAATACATGCTCAAATTCATATCTTGGAATATAGATTCATTGAACGCCGCGCTGACCTCGGACTCTCCCAGAGCGCAGCTGTCCAGAGACGTACTGCATACACTGGCCGGGGAAGACGCCGATATTATTGCCATACAGGAGACCAAGCTTCCGGCAACGGGACCTGCCAAAAAACATACAGAGGCACTGGAAACTCTGTTTCCGGGCTATCATGTCGAGTGGATCAGTTCGGAGCCGCCGGCCAGAAAGGGATATGCGGGTACCATGATCCTCTACAAAGAGGGGATTCAGGCAGAGAAGATTGCACCCAAAATCGGCGCACCTAGCACCATGGATGACGAGGGAAGGCTCCTTGTGCTGGACTGCGGCAGTTTCTACTTTGTCAACGTATACACGCCCAATGCTGGCGACGGACTCAAGAGGCTGGGCGAGCGTCAGGAATGGGACAAATGCTATGCGGAGTACCTGGCGCAACTGGATCAGAAAAAGCCTGTGATCGCCTGCGGTGACTTCAACGTGGCTCACAAAGAGATCGATCTGGCCCATCCCGAGTCCAACCACATGTCTGCGGGCTTCACAGATGAGGAGAGAGAAGGATTCACCAATCTGCTGGCGAAAGGATTCGTCGATACGTTCCGATATGTGCACGGAGATGTGAAGGACGTCTACTCTTGGTGGGCACAGAGGATCCGGACCAGCAAGACCAATAATTCGGGATGGAGAATTGACTACTTCCTGGTCAGCGACCGCATCAAGGAGCAGGTGAAGCGGTCGGAGATGATCGACTCAGGGCCCAGACAGGACCACACGCCGATTTTGTTGGAGATGGACATCCTATGAAAGAGAGGCGTTTTTGGAAAAAGTGGCTGCCGCAAAGGAATGGTAGCTTCCTTTGTCGGAGGTACTGCGGGAGCTTTGGCTGCGGAAGCGGAGCATTGGCGATCGCGATCGCAAAGCGAAATCCCAAGGCAGAGGTGATCGGCGTTGACCGCTGGGGCAAGGAGTACGCCTCCTTCAACAAGCCCCTCTGCGAGAATAATGCAAAGGCTGAAGGCGTAGAGAATGTCAGCTTCCGCCAGGGAGACGCCACGCACCTGGATTTCCCGGACGAGACCTTCGACACAGTGGCCAGCAATTACGTCTACCACAACATTCCGTCAAAAGACCGTCAGGCGATCCTGCTTGAGACACTGCGAACCCTGAAAAAGGGCGGAACCTTTGCTATTCACGATATCTTCTCTGAGTCAAAATACGGAGATATGCAGGCTTTCATTAAAAAGCTGAAAGAATTGGGATATGAAAAGGTCGATCTGATCGATACAACGAACGGAAAATGGATCCGGAAGAGCGAAGCAGGATGGATGGGACTTTCAGGATCGGCTTTGCTGACTGGAACCAAATGATGGAGATTCTTTATGAAAAAGAGAGTATTCAGAGTAAGCTCTGACGGATTTAACGGAGCGTGGTATCCGGCTCCCGCAAAGAGCAGCAGAGGGCTTATCATCATGCTCGGTGACAGCTCGGAAGATTACATGGCCAGGACCGGAGCGAAATGGCTGCATGAACAGGGTTTTCATGTGATGGCAATGAGTGCTGATAAAAAGGATTACGGCCACCATAATTATCCGCTGGAGAGGTTTGGTAAAGCGATCGCTTATATGAAAGCACAGGGGTGCGAAAAGATCGGCGTTATAGGTGCGTCCACCACCGGAATGATGGCGCTGCTGGCAGCTTCCTATTATCCGGAGCTGTCCCTGACGATCGCGATCTCGCCGCCGGACTTTGTGATGGAAGGCTTCTATCGGGACGGCAAGGACGGCATGACGGAGAGACCCGGAGACAATGAATCCACCGTAACCTGGCAGGGCAGACCGCTGCCTTATCTGCCTTACGCCTATCGCCATCCGGAATACTGGAAAAAGATTCAGGAGGAATCCAAGGCAGGCGGCGACAAGATCGCTTCGCGGAAAATGTTTGACGAATCCGAGAAGAGGCATCCCATTCAGGAGGAAGAACGGATCAAGGTGGAGAACATCCACGGGAAGATCATCTTTATCGGTGCGGAGGATGACGTGCTGTGGGACACCTGCAAATACATTCGCAGGATGGAGGAGCGGCTCAGAAGGCTGTCCCACGACAGCACCTTTGAAAGCTGGCTCTATGAACACGGAACGCACTTCGCCTTTCCTGAATCCATGCTCAGGATGATGCTGCCGGTGGGTTCCGGGCTGCTGGTCTCTTTCATGTTCAAAGCGGGAAAAGAGCACAAAAAGGAATGCCGGGAAACCCGGATCGACATTGACAGGAGGCTTAAAAAGGCATTGGCGGGGTGGTGAAGGAGAAGCATAGTTTTACAGTGCAGTTCCCTTAGTCGGAATTGTAAATTGTCTCATATCATTGCCCTCCAGCTCAAGGAGGGCTTTCTTTCGCAGGATCCCTCCGCCATATCCGGTCAGGTTCCCGTTCGCTCCGACTACCCGGAGGCACGGTACGATGATGCAGATCGGATTATGGCCGACCGCGCCGCCAACTGCCTGTGCGGACATCCTTTCCAGTCCGCGCTCTTTTGCCAGTTTGTCGGCAATCCAACCGTATGTAACTGTCTTTCCATAAGGAATCCCGCACATAATCTCTCCGACACGATTGCGGAAATCGGAGCCCACCAGATGGATGCGAGGGAAAAAGCCCGGATCGCGGCCTGAAAAATAAATATCCAGCCATTCTTTCGTCTGGTCAAAATAGTCCATTTCGCATCGGCTGGCCTCTTTTTTCAGACCGAGTCCAGTATATCTGCCGCCTTCCGTAAACCAGAGGCCCGTTAATCCCTGTTCATCACCGGCAAGCAAAATGTTCCCCAAAGGGGATTCGTAATCATTTGTGTAAATCATATTGCATGTCACCTCACGTGCATAAGACTGCAGATGTATAGCAGAGAGTTTTAGTCGCCCGTCCGGGCGGCACCGAGGAGTCTCTGGGCGTGAACATAATAACAGATGCTGAGTCCATAGGCAACAAAGCCAAGCAGCTGCGCTGAATCATCTGGTGGGGAGTCTTGCGGACGATGTGAGATGGTGGATCGGAAGCAGGATGGAGATGCCGCCGGAGGAACTGGCGGACTGCTATTTGAAGCTGATGGGTTATGGAAGATGAGTAAAAAAAGAGGGCGTTGCCCTCGCTGATAAATCATGATATGCTCCCTTCCAGGTAGACAAGCAAAAAAACAAAAAGCTTGCTGCCAGGAAGGGGGCATTTTTGTCTTTTAAACACAAGTATACTTATGATGAGAAAGCAAAGATTCTCATGGAGTATCAAGCAGGAATCCACGGCTTTCGAAAGCTATGCCGAATCTATGGCATTGCGCAGCAATCGCTGAAAGACTGGATAAGGCTATATGAAACCTTTGGTATGGAAGGGTTGAAGACCGGGTCCTCTGCCACATATTATTCCAAGGAAACGAAACAGGCCGCTGTTCAGGATTATCTGGACCATAAGTTGCCAGTTAAAGAAATTCTGAAGAAATATCAGATTCGTTCAGAAACACAACTACGCAAATGGATTAAAAAGTATAATGGTCATGAAGAGCTGAAGGCTTCTGGAACAGGAGGAACCGCTATCATGACCAAAGGAAGAAAGACCACTTTTGATGACCGGGTAGAGATCGTTCAATATTGCATTGCACATGACCATAATTATGCAGAAACAGCGGCTAAATTCGGTGTTTCCTATCAACAAGCACGAAGCTATACCGTCAAGTATGAAGCAGGCGGGATAGACGCCCTCCAGGATCGGCGCGGCAAATCAAAGCCGACTGAAGAGATGTCTGAACTGGAGAAGCTCCGCGCTGAGAACAGGATTCTGCGCGCCGAAAAGAAACGGGCCGAAATGGAGGCATCTTTCTTAAAAAAACTCAACGAGATAGAGAGGAGGCGGGGCTGAGCCTGATCAGGCATGGACAAATCTATCAGGCAATCAAAGAAGAACATAAAGAGCATGGTTATCCGATTGGGGCGCTTTGCAAACTGGGACATGTAAGCCGTGCAGCATACTACAAATGGCTTCACAGAAGCATCCCGGTTAATGAAGCAGAAAACGAACGGATCGCCGATGTGATCGAGAAGATCCACTTGGAAAGTCCGGATAAAGGCTATCGTAGAATAAAGGATGATCTGAAGACGTATCACGGCATCAAGGTAAACGACAAACGCGTACTGCGGATCTGCAGGAAGAAAGGAATAAAATCCACGATCAAGTATTCCAACCACGGATGTACCAGGCGGGCAGCACACCCCCAGTTCATTGCAGAAAACATCTTAAACAGGGAATTCACAGCAGAATCACCAAACCAAAAATGGCTGACAGACGTTACGGAATTCAAGTATTATACCGGCGTTGAAGTTCACAAGGTTTATCTAAGTGCTATTCTCGACCTTTATGACCGAAGGATCGTATCATTTGTAACCGGAGATTCAAACAATAACCCTCTGGTTTTTGACACTTTTGATGCAGCCATTGCTGCGAACCCAGATGCAAAACCGTTGTTTCATTCCGACAGGGGATATCAGTACACCAACCGGGTCTTTCATGCCAAACTTGAAGCTGCTGGGATGACTCAAAGTATGTCCAGAGTGGGAAAATGTATCGATAACGGTCCCATGGAAGGATTCTGGGGCATTCTGAAGCGAGAGAGGTACTATGGAAAACGGTATTTCAGCAGAGACTCACTTGTAAAAATGATTGAGGACTACATTGAGTACTATAACAACAGGCGATTGCAGCGAAAGCTAGGCGTTCTGACACCGAGGGAGAAGTACGAGCAATATATGGCGGCGGCATAAAAACTGCCACCAGACCAGATAATCTGATGGCAGAAATTTTGTTTTTTTATTGTCTACTTGACGGGGAGCAGTTCATCAGCGAGATGCAACACCCCCTTTCGTTTATGTCTCAAGCTTCTTCATGGATCTGCATGCCAATCCTGTACCAGACTCCCTTTCTGGGACAGATCACTTTCGTACCAGGAGCTTCCCGGTGGACCAGGTCCAGCATGTCGCTGATCAGATCAGGACCCCCCTCCAGATCCAAAATCGTCTCATGGTGGTGGGGGAAGATGACCTTGCCGCCTACGGCTTTATAGAGGTCCGCAATAGCCCTGGCTCCTTCTCTTGGAATCTGTACGATGGAAATATCCGGATCGTAATGTCCTGCTCTTCGGATGCATTCCGGAGAAGCTTCCCCTCCCCAGATCAGGATCTTAGTATGGTCCGGAAGAGTCAGCAGATAGTTGTAATACTCAAAGGATCCCATGATCATGGTTTCTTCCAGATCCTCTGCCAGACGGAAATGGTCCAGATTGGCCTTCATATGGCCGATGGTGTCCATGTCTCCCATCTTTGTGTGTTTGCCCAGGATGACCTCCAGGGTAAAATCGTCCATCTCATAGACATCGCCGCTGGAGCAGGGATAGACCCTGTAGCCCGGCAGATCGAAGTATTTGGCCAGAGCCAGAGCGCTGGTCCTGCCTACAAAGACCTTGGAATCAAATTTCCGGGCAAGATCTCCCACGTTCAGAATGTGATCATAGTGGGTGTGGGAAAGAAGGATGTAGTCGGCTCCCTCCAACGCATCGCTTCCCAGCTTTTTATAGGGGCTGGTATCGATGGTAGGGTCGATCACGATTTTCTTTCCGGTCGGAAGGCTGATTTCATAACATGCGTCGTTGAACCAACGGAGTCCGATCGTATTCAGGCAAAGTGTAGTATTGATTCCTTCTGTGTAGGCCATATCTTTTACCTCTCTTTGAGATACGTGTCCAGGAAATCACCGATCAGCTGATAGTTCTCCTCGTTATCAAAATCATCTTTAGTATGTCTGGCGCCCTCAACCCATCTGTATCGGACATTATCTCTGCCGATCGCACGCATAAGGTTTTCTGCTAAGATCATGCTGCTGAGGATCGGAACTACCGTATCGTTTGTGCCGTGGAAGAGGAAGAAAGGAGGCGTGTTCTTATTGATGTATGTGTTGGGATCGCATACTCTCACAAGTTCAGGGACGTCCTGCGGTGACGCGCCGAGGACTACTCCGGGCGGGCTGTCCGGTGCAGTGTTGGCTTCGGCAGGGACATCCTGTCCACACACCCACAGCTGCTCGGGAATCCTTCCCAGGTTGGTAGGCGTAAACCAGCCGATCACTGCCTGGACTTCATCACTCTGTTCAGCATTTCCTCCGATTTCTGTATTAAAGAGTTCATGAGCGGAAGCGCTGCAGGCGGTCAGAGCAGCGTAGTGACTGCCGCTGGACTCGCCCCAGAGAGCAATGTGCTTTCCATCCAGATGATATTCATCGGCATGTGCCCTCAGGTAACGGATGGCAGCTTTCACTTCGAAAACCTGCGTGGGCAGCTTTTTCATCCAGCTCAGGGAATAGCCAACCGAAACAACGGCATATCCTCTGTCGAGGAGGTGGAGAGCCGGATCCAGTTTGTGCTCGCTCTTATCGCCAAAATACCAACCGCCTCCATGAATATCCACGATAACAGGGAAGGGTCCTTCTCCCTCATTCGGAAGATAGATATCAAGCTTTCTGCGATAGAACCCTTCATCATAAGAAAGATCAAGATACTTGCGGCGAATGTGTTCTGTCTTTGCCGGAATGGGGACACGCACCTGATCGATAAATCTCATAATAACCTCCCTTTATCAGTGAAGTCCCGGCAGGAATCCTGCGCAGGCGTTCAAGATCATGACTACTGCAAATCCAACTAATGAAGCAATCGTAGCGCCGCCGGTGAAGGAGATCAAGGTCTTCTTGAAGCCGAGGTTGTCAAGCTTTTCAACCAGCCAGAAACCGCCGTCTGTCGGAAGGGCAAGACCAACTGCCGCCACGCAGATCGAAAGACCAAGGAGGATCATGTTTGTACCCATTTCACTGGCGACAGGTCCGAGGATCGTAGCTGTTGTAAGCAGAGCGACAGTTGCAGATCCGAGTGCTGCACGCAGAAGGATGCAAAGAATGAAAGCAAGAATAAGAACGCTGATGTTCCAGCTGGAGAGGAGAGATACCAAAGCATCACCGACACCGCCGTTGGAGATGATCGAACCGTAAGCTCCGCCTGCACCAAGGATCAGGAGCATTTCACCCTGCTCGTTGAAGGTCTTGGAGATGATCTTGGAGAGGGGCGTATCAATATAAGGCTTTAATGCCACAAATGCAACGATATCACTGATCAATAATGCCACCAGACCGGAATTGCCGGAAAGGAATGCGGAGAAGGGTGCTGCCGCGGGAACGATGAAGGGCAGAACGGTACCAACAAGGATCAGGACAATCGGAAGAAGTATAAGGCTGACAGAGAGTGCAAACGAAGGGACCTTTTTGTCAGAATCAGTTGCTTCAGCAGTATCTTCTTTCAGATCTTCAATGAGTTCCTCATAGGGATATTTCTTTCCCATGAATTCGCCATACAGCCATCCGCCGGTCAGGGAAGCGGCGATACTGACGAGCAGTGCGTACAGGATAAACCATCCGATATCGATTCCCAGAGTATTAGCTACAGCCAGCGGACCGGGAGTCGGGATTACCAGGCAGTGAGTGACCAGCAGGCCGATGGAAAGAGCTGTGGTATACACGATGACGTTTTTCTTTGTATCTTTGGAAAGATTCTTGCAAAGAGGATTCAGGATAATGTAAGCGGAACCCATGTAAACCGGAATCGAGATGATAAATCCGATTATGTTCATGGCAAGAGAACTTCTCTCTTTACCTGCCGCGCGCAGGACGCCAGCTGCAAGCTGTTCAGTTGCACCGGACATGGAGAGCAGTGAACCGAGAATCGCACCAAGTGCGACTACGATACCCAGAGCGCCAAGAGCGCCGGCGAAGCCGCCTGTAATGGCGCCATTGATATCTGTCAAAGGCATTCTGATCAGAAACGCAAGGATAAAACTTCCGCTCAGAAGAGAATAGAAAGCGTTCATTTTGAACTTGATGATGGTGACCAGCATGTAGGCCATCGATATAAGAAATGCACCAATAATCCATGTTTGAGACATAATTTAGAAATACCTCCTTTTCTTTTGTTGTTCACGTGAGTTCCGGAGCTCTATGCCATTACTATACACCGTGTTTTAATATGTAGACAAATTCATAATTTTCCTGATAAAATTCCTATTAGGAATAATTTGCCCGATTAATGGCAGAATACCTGCTTCCAATATGCGAAGCGAGGGTGGGGGGAGTTCACGGAGGGACAGAAATGGATATAAGGGATTATGAGTATATCGTGCAGATTGCTGAGCACCGCAGCATTTCAAAAGCAGCAGCTTCGCTGTTCATCACACAGTCTGCGCTAACCAAGTTTTTGCAAAAGACAGAGAAAAATCTGGGAGTCCCGCTGTTTGTGCGGCAGGGGCACCAGTTTTTGTTGACGGAAATAGGGCGCGACTATGTGGAAACCGGAAGGGTGATCATGAAGTTGGACTCGGACCTGATGAATAAGCTGCGCAACCATGCTGCCACGATGAAGAAGCAGATCCGATTTGGAGCAGGGATGGGACTGAGGGAATATGTGATCCAGAACCTTCTGCGGCGGTTCACAGAAAGATATCCGGATATGAGGATCAACCTGATGCTGGACACAAGCCGCCATCTTATGATGCAGCTGGAAAACGAAACGCTTGATATGGCAGTCGTTACAAATATGGAAGACAAACCGGGGTACGAGTATATTCTGCTGGAAAATCAGACTTTTTCTCTTGCTGTTCCAGGAGAGTCGGAACTTCTTACTCAGGCGATTCCCATAGAAGGATATCCCCATCCGGTCATCAGCATCAGTGCACTAAAGGATCGAAAATTCGTGATGCTCAGCTCTTTGTCCCGAAACGGAACCTTTGCCGCGGAGATCCTGCGCAAATACATGCCGGATGCAAACGTTTCTCTCGAAGTCACGGATATCAATACACTTTACTCCTGTATAGCAGCCGGATATGGGGTGGGAATCCTTTTTGCGGGTAAATTTATACCGTCAAATATTAAACTCTTGTCGATCCGGGAACTGGACTGTCTGGAAAACCGGGTCAATCTCGTTTTTCGCCAGGACAAGGCCCTGTCGGGACCTATGAGAGCCATGATCAAAATGTTTTCGGAGGATCCAGAAGAACAGGCGTCGGAACGATGAGAACGAAAAGAGATTATGAAAAGAGGGCTTGAGGGGCAAAGTCAAGCAGCTCATATAATCGGTGGCAAAAACGCTGCTGATAATACATCTTGATTTTCCGAGACTTAGGAAGTAGTATTAACAAAGATAGTCACGATAGTGACCGCTAATAGACGAATGAGGCAAAGGCGCTTCAGGTATGGATCGAAGGATCCATACTTGGTGCGCCTTCATCGCATATATAAACAACCATGCGTGGACGATCCTCGCGAAAGGAGCATATTTTGGCAAAGATCAATTATAACTATTTAAAGCTGCCGGGAAGCTATCTGTTCTCGGAAATCGGAAGAAGAGTGCGGGAATTCTCTAAAGCAAATCCGGAGGCGAAGATCATCCGTCTGGGAATCGGGGATGTGACGCAGCCCATAGCGCCAGCAGTTATTGAAGCATTGCATGGAGCAGTTGATGAGATGGGGCACGCTGAGAGTTTCCGCGGATATGCTCCTGATCTGGGTTACGAGTTTCTGCGGGATGTGATCGCACGCGAGGACTACAAGGCCAGAGGATGCAAGATTTCAGCGGAGGAGATCTTCATTTCGGACGGCGCGAAGTGCGACTGCGGCAATATACAGGAGATTTTTGACACATCGAACAGGATTGCAGTGTGCGACCCTGTGTATCCGGTCTACGTGGATTCCAATGTAATGGCAGGCAGAACGGGTGATTACGATGCGCAGACAGGGCGGTTTGACAATGTGATCTATATGCCCTGCACAGCGGAAAACGGGTATGTACCGGACCTACCGGAAGAGGTGCCGGATCTGATCTATCTGTGCTTCCCCAACAATCCGACGGGCGCGGTTATGAACAAGGCACAGCTGCAGAAGTGGGTCGACTACGCTAATCAGCATGATTCGATCATCCTCTATGATGCGGCCTATGAGGCCTATATTGCGGAGCCGGATGTTCCCCACAGCATTTATGAGTGCGATGGCGCGAGGGATTGCGCAATCGAGTTCCGCTCTTTCTCCAAGACAGCCGGTTTTACCGGTTTGCGGCTCGGCTATACGGTGATGCCTCTGGATCTGACGGCGGGCGGCGAAAGATTGTGGCCTCTGTGGGCGAGGCGCCATGGGACCAAATATAACGGAGCTCCCTATATCATCCAGCGGGCCGGCGAAGCAGTCTATTCGGATGAGGGCAGGCAGCAGGTGCGTGATCAGATTGCCTATTACATGGGCAATGCAAAGTATATCCTGGAGGGACTGCGGTCCGCAGGCTATGAGGTGTCGGGCGGCGTCAACGCACCGTACATCTGGCTGCGGACCCCCGGTAATATGACGAGCTGGGAGTTTTTTGATCAGCTGCTCACGCAGGCGAATGTTGTAGGTACGCCGGGCTCGGGATTTGGCCCTCACGGGGAGCACTATTTCCGGCTGACAGCATTTGGAAGCCGGGAGAGCACGATCGAGGCGGTGGACCGGATCAGGAGAATGTAGCAAAGGTACCCCAGAGGTCTCTTGACAAAATAACTATTAGAAATGAAGCAAAGGCGCTTCAGGCGTGGACAGAATAGTCCGCGCTTGGAGCGCTGTTTTTTAATTATCAGAGAGCGGAATCAACCCCAAAGGTGAAAAGATACCCCAGAGGTCGATTTAAACAAATGAGAGGAGGCAGGAAATGTGTTCGATTTTAGCTTACTGCAGCGGACAGGCAGATTATGAGAGAGTGGCAGAGATGCTCTCAAGAACTATATCGAGAGGACCGGATGACAGTCGGATCCTGAATACCGGAAATGGTTTTCTGGGATTTAACCGTCTGGCGATCATGGGACTGACACCTGAGGGCATGCAGCCCTTTACTCTGAACGGGAATTCCGTAGTCTGCAACGGCGAGCTCTATCGGTTTCGCAAGATGAAGGAGAGGCTGATCGAAAAAGGTTACTCTTTCAAGAGCGATTCTGACTGTGAGATTTTGCTGCCTCTTTATGAGGAGTATGGAATTGACATGTTCCGCTTTCTGGATGCGGAGTTTGCCCTGGTTCTATACGATGCAGATAGACAAGAGTATATCGCGGCTAGGGATCCGATCGGGATCAGGCCGCTGTATTTTGGCAGGGATGAGAAAGGCATTCCGGTATTTGCATCAGAAGCCAAAAACCTGATGGGAGTCTGTGAGCGGATCGAGCCGTTCCCGCCCGGACATTATGCGGTGATCAGTGCCGCGCATTTGGGCCCCTGGGACATCGAATGCATTCCGTTAGAACACCAGGGAATTGCGATGGCGGAGTACAGCAGGATCTGGGACGCCGGGTATTACCTGGACGACGAGTTGCCGGAGATCAGGCGAAATATTCACGACAAGCTGATTGCAGGCATTGAGAAGAGGCTGGACGCGGACGCACCGGTCGGATTCCTTCTGTCCGGCGGACTGGATTCGTCGCTGGTGTGCGGCGTCTCGGCGAAGCTCATGGATAAGCCGCTGCGGACTTTCTCCATCGGCATGGATCTGGATGCGATCGACCTCAAATATGCGCGCAAGGTGGCAGAATATATTGGAAGTGAGCACTATGAAGTGATCATTTCCCGGGACGACGTGATCGCGGCGCTGGAGCCGGTGATTGCGGCACTTGGGACGTACGACATTACGACGATCCGCGCGTCGATCGGCATGTATCTGGTCTGCAAATGGATCCATGAAAATACAGATGTGCGCGTCATTATGACGGGGGAAATCTCGGACGAGATATTTGGCTACAAATATACGGATTTTGCACCGGATGCCCGGGCTTTTCAGGAGGAGGCGGAGAAGAGGATCCGGGAGATCCATATGTACGATGTGCTTCGCGCGGATCGTTGTATCAGCGTGAACTCGCTGGAGGCGAGAGTGCCTTTCGGCGATCTGGATTTTGTCTCCTACTGCATGAAGATCGATCCGGAAAAAAAGATGAACAAATACGGGATTGGAAAATATCTTCTGCGCGCGGCGTTTGAGGAAGACAAGCTGATTCCGTGGGAGATTCTGATGCGTGAGAAGGCGGCGTTCTCTGACGCGGTCGGGCACTCGCTTGTCAATGACCTGATCGAATATGCGGAGGGGCTGTACTCGGATGAGGTGTTTGAGGAGCGCAGACTTGCGTATGACCATGCGCAGCCCTTTACGAAGGAATCGCTGTTATATCGGGAAATCTTTGAGAAGTATTATCCCGGACAGGCCGCGATGGTGGCTGATTTCTGGATGCCCAACCGGGAGTGGGAGGGCTGCAACGTGAACGATCCGTCGGCCAGAGTGCTGTCCAACTATGGGGCGAGCGGGGAGTGAAATCGAGTGACAACAGCCCGGTTAGCAGCCATCTCAAGGGAATCATCCAGAGCGGGAAACGATGCCAGAGAGACGCCGTATTTCCTGTTCAATGCTCTTTGCAGAAGAAGATCACAGACATGTGGATTCTTGGGCAGGAGCGGCCCATGAAGATAAGTGCCAATTACGTTGCGGTAGAGGACGCCTTCACAGGCGTCCTTTCCATTGTTGCCGTGACCATACAGAACTTTGCCGAAGGGCATATTGTTGCCGATGTAAGTCCTTCCACCGTGATTCTCAAATCCGACGATTTCGTAAGGCAATGCCGTAGGAATGGCGCTGGATTGCGAACCAGCTGCTGCCGCAGGCAATGTATCAGGAATAACACTGGACAGAGCATTGGCATTTGAATCCGGCAGCGACTCATTTCTAAGCACAATATTAGATATTAACCGGGGCGATCCCTGTTCCGTATAGAGATCGACCAGCGAGAGTCCCTTTATCCTTCCTTCCGGCGTATCATAATAGTGGCCGAGCAGCTGATAGCCGCCGCAGATTGCGATTAGAGTTCCGCCGTCCTCCACATAATCGCGTAGCTCCGGGCGAACCTGCTGCAGACGAGTACAGACAATCTGCTGCTCCCGGTCTGATCCGCCGCCCAGAAGGACAATGTCTGCAGAGGCCAGAGAGAGCTTGTCATCCAGGTTGCATTCCGTGACCTGCGCGTCAATCCCGCGCCACTTACAGCGCATGCGAAGGCACTGTATGTTGCCCCGGTCTCCATAGAGATTCAGAAGGTCGGGATAGAGGTGTACAATGTTCAGTTTGTAATCACCGGCCTGAGGCTTCTTAATCGGATCATTCAGCATAGGTTCATCACGATGCATTTCCTTGCCAGCGTCATTACTCATTTCTGAATTCCCTCCAGGTACTGGTGCGCCTCATATAGCGCCGTGTAGTTGACGAGCACATACAGGTTGCCGCATCCATCCGCTAGACAGCGCGCAATTGCCTCCTCCACAGTGGGCGCACAAACCGACTCGATCTCCACATATTTGAGCCGCAGCTGCATGTCGAGCGCCCGCAGGCCGCTCACCGTGATAGAACGGATCGTATCGTCTGCCAACCTGTCAAAATCCACGTCCCACAGCCAGGACACATCCCGCCCGTCCTGGGCATTGTCATTGATCACAATGATCAGGTCTTTGGAAGATCGGTCCTGCAGCATGGCTGTAATATTCTGGTTGAAGCCGGCGGGGTTCTTGGCCAGGTTCAGCAGAATTTTCTGCTCGCTATTTTGGCCCACATGGAAAACTTCACCTCGCCCGAATTGTGGCTTGTAGTCGCGAAGGACTTCGTTCAGCTTGTCGGCGGGCAGGCGCAGTTCCCGCAGAACGCTGTAAACAGCCAGTATGTTGTAGACGTTGTAGAAGCCGGTCATCGGCGCGGAAATCCTGACAGGAGCGGCCGTGCTTTCCCGAAAAGCGGGCTTGATTTTCTGGGGGCTTGACGAATCGACAGTAGCGGCCCCGGATTCTATCACGTCCAAAGACAGCTCCGGCGAAAGCCTGACGCCGGAAGCATCATAGTTGATTGCAGGTCTTCCAAAGCCGCAGGAAGGGCAATGGTAGACGCCGAGCTGGCTGAAATGATAGAATTCGTACTTTAGTGGCGCGCCGCAGTTCTCACAGAAGCGGCTTTCCCGAACTTCGCCCGAAGAGACATCCTCAGTTGCTCCAGCGCCAGCCACTTTTTCACTGACGCCGAAACTGGCGAAACGGCGGCCGCTCTTTTTTGCCAAAAAGGCCGTGAGAGGGTCGTCGCCATTGATGACAAGGGTCATTGACGGCGCAAGACGGATCGCCTCTTCCAGTGCTTTCATGGTGAGATCGATCTCGCCGTAGCGGTCCAGCTGGTCGCGGAAAAGGTTGGTGATGATCATGTGGTCGGGCTGTAGATACGGCAGGATATGGACGGCAGAGGCCTCGTCGATTTCGAGGCATGCGTAGTCTGCATCGAGAAGTCCCAGGGGACCAGCGGCAGTGGCCAGCGCTGCGGCGACGCCTTCTTTCATGTTGGCGCCGAGCCGGTTGGAGACGACACGAAAGCCCTGCGCCTCGAGCGCTGAGCAAAGGAGATTGTTGGTGGTGGTTTTGCCGTTGGTGCCGCAGGTCACGATGATTCCGCGGCGCACCTGCGCAGCGAGAGGCGCGATGATATGCGAGTCGATTTTCAGGGCGGCCCTTCCCGGAAGTGATGATCCGGGGCGGCCTGCCAGATGACAGGCTTTGAGAGCAGCTTTGGCGGCAGCGACTGCCAGGAGTGTGCAAAGATGCAAGTGGATACCTCCTATGATGCCGAAGCGGAGACAATTCCACCCCAGAGGCAGACAGCTACCCCGGAGGTGGATAGCTGCCCCAGAGGTGAGCCGCTACCCCAGAGGTGAACAGCTGCCCCGGGTGAATTGGTGCAGATCTCTAAATTGCAGAGAGAAGGGCTGCAGGGACTTCATTCCTTCTCCTGCGCAAGGAAGTGGATGAAGGAATTCATTTCTTCTTCTGTTGCAAAGCGCGCGAGATAGAGGTTGTCGCCCATTCCGTTGGCCAGAACTTCCGGGAGGCGCTGGCGGAGGACGATCTTGTCCGCGTATTTCTGCAGGATCTCTTCCTGTGTATGGACATAGTGGCGGCTGTCTCTCAGGCCTACGGATACACAATAAAACTTTTCGTTATATGTTTTTGGGGGCAGGTGGTCAAAACATACCATATCCGCCCAGTCCTTGTAGACATCTGTGCTATTGGCATAATTGATCATATCCGGTGTGAAACCGCCGGAAGGACGAAGGTTCACTTCCAAGCCGACGACGGTTCCTTTTTTGCCCAAGTGGACATGGTCCTCGGACAGGCGGAAGAATTCGAAGTGAATAAAACGGCTCCTGACTCCGAAAGCGGCTACGCACCTGCGGCCGGCGTCGCGCAGGTCATCTTTGATCTTCTTTTCAATGTAAAAGACACAGCTTTCCTTGTTGAGGACGGTCTCCATGATCGATCCGGGCGTATGATTTCCTGTCTCCAAAAGAGGCTGGCCGGAGCTGTCGATGATCGCGTCATAGGAATACACATCACCGGGGACGAATTCTTCCATGATGAACTGTATATCGCCGAAGTCGTGTGAATGAAAGCTTTCCAACTCATCATCGCTGCTGATCTTGTAGGTGTTTACAGCGCCGACGCCGTTGTCTGGCTTTACGATCACGGGATAGCCGACCTGATCGATGAAAGCCTGACTCTCCGCGAGATCTGTCACCAGATGATAGCGGGCAGTAGGAACGCCGGCCTGCGCATAGTACTTTTTCATTTCGGACTTGTGCCTGATCACAGAGATTGTTTTCGGTCTCATTCCCGGAATATTGAAGTCCTCACGAAGGCGTGCATCCTGTTCCAGCCAGTACTCGTTGTTACTCTCAAGTCCGTCGATTTTCCCGTATTTGAAGCAGAAGAACGCCACTGCGCGGTACATTTCTTCATAGTTTTCCATGTTGTCAACACGATAATACTCTGTCAGCGCGCCCTGCAGCATAAAGTCGAGAGAATCGTAAGGCGCGTCCCCGATTCCAAGGACATTGACGCCGTTTTCGTGCAGTTTCATGCAGAAATTGCGGTAGTTTACAGGAAAATGCGGGGATACAAAAATAAAGTTTTTCATAAGAGCAAGATCCTTTCTTATTAAAACCCGATCGTAGAATTCCATTGGAAAGAGATTATCAATAAGACGATTAATTATCAACGATAAAATGATTCATCCTTGAAGGTAAAACATCAAAAGAATGAAACATGAAACCGCCGCGCTGGGCTCATTCCGCATCAATCGTCGAGATCCCCATGGTCACTTCTTCCAGTACATCGAGAAGCATGCGCACCGTATCCAGAGAGGTGAGCATGACAACGTTGTTCTGTGCCGCGATACTACGGAGCGCGACGCCGTCGCCGTAGTGCACGCCGGAAAGGACAGCGCGCGTGTTGATGACATAGCTGACGTAGCCCGCGCGGATGGAATCAAGCATCTCCTCGCTGTGTTCACTGGGCTTGTGCAGGACCCTTGTGCGGATCCCGGCCTCCTTCAGATACTCGGCAGTCAGGGTGGTCGCCTCGATGTTGAAACCCATTTCGTAGAAGCGGCGAACGAGAGGGATGGTCTCTATTTTGTCCTCGTCGGCGACGCTGACAAGGACTGTACCGTAATTGCGGAGTGTCATACCGGAGGCAATCATGGCCTTGTACACCGCGCGGTGGAGCTTTCTGTCGTAGCCAATGGCCTCGCCCGTGGACTTCATTTCCGGAGAGAGGTAGGCGTCCATGCCGTGGAGCTTGGAGAAGGAGAAGGCAGGAACCTTGACATAATAGCGAGTTTTCTCTGCGGGATAGCGCGTGATGAGGCCCTGCCCTTTCAAAGTGATACCGAGGCTGACAAGCGTGGCAATGTCCGCCAGACTGTAGCCTGTTGCTTTGGAGAGAAACGGGACAGTCCGGGAGGAGCGGGGGTTGACCTCGATGATGTAGACATTCTCTCTCTCATCGACGATGAACTGGATGTTAAAGAGACCACGGATGCCGATGCCGATGCCGAGCTTTTCCGTGTAATCAAGAATCGTCTTTTTGACACCTGCCGACAGGCTGTAGGGCGGATAGACACTGATTGAATCGCCCGAGTGGACGCCAGTCCTCTCGACCAGTTCCATGATGCCCGGGACAAAGACCCGTTCGCCGTCGCACACAGCGTCTACCTCTACTTCTTTGCCGCGTATATAGTGGTCCACGAGGACCGGCCTGCTCTCGTCGATGGGCTCTGCCGTCTGGAGATACTCCCGCAGGTCAGACTCCTTGGCGACGATCTGCATGGCGCGGCCGCCCAGAACAAAGCTGGGGCGGACCAGCACCGGATAGCCGATCTTCTGCGCGGCGGCGAGCCCTTCTGCGGCGGAAGTGACGGCACAACCCTTGGGCTGCGGGATTCCCAGCGTCTCGAGGAGTTTCTCAAACAGATCCCGGTTCTCCGCCTTGTCGATGGCGTCGCAGTCTGTGCCGATGATTCTGACCCCTCGGGCGTGGAGCGGATCCGCCAGATTAATCGCCGTCTGCCCTCCGAGCGTTACGATGACACCGTCGGGTTTTTCCATCTCGATCACGTTCATCACGTCTTCTACGCAGAGCGGTTCAAAATAGAGCTTGTCCGAGCAGGTATAGTCGGTAGAAACGGTTTCCGGGTTATTGTTAATGATGATCGCCTCGTAACCCGCCTTTTGGATCGTCTGTACGGCGTGTACGGTGGAATAGTCGAATTCCACGCCCTGGCCGATGCGGATGGGTCCCGCACCGAGTACGATCACTTTCTTTTTGCCTGAGAGTTGCACTTCATTTTCGACCTCTGACGCGACATTTGCCTCGACTTCTGGGGTGATTTGTTCACAGATTTCGCCCGGATCTGCAGTTTCATAGGTTGAATAAAAATAGGGAACGTAGCTCTCAAATTCGGAGGCGCAAGTATCGATCATTTTGTAGACGGGCATAATACCGTGTTTTTTTCGCAGCGCAAAGACAGATTCTTCCGAAAGGCCCCATAGAATACCGACAGAACGGTCAGAAAAGCCCATTTTCTTGGCTTCACATAACTCTTCCAGATCGCCCGGGGACGAACGGAGAGCTTTTTCTTCCTCCACAATGCGCCGAATGGCGCGCAGGAAGAAGGGATCGATGCCGCTCAGGCGGTGAATATCCTGCTCGAGAGCGCGAGCGGGTGCCGTGTCACCCACATCCTGGCACATCTGTTCTTGTGCTGTCGGGGCAGCTACGTCCCGGCTCACAAAGCCCAGTGCCGCAGAGGGAATCAACACCCGACGCATCAGTTCTGCAATCGCAAAGATGCGGTCGTCCGTGCCGGTACGGATGTAGTCCAGAAGCGCATCTTTTGAAAGAGGATCAAACTTGGGATCATGCAGATGGTAGTGGCCGGTCTCCAATGAGCGGACCGCCTTGAGGAGGCTGGCCTCCAATGTGCGCCCTATGCTCATGACTTCGCCGGTCGCCTTCATCTGTGTCGAGAGGGAGTTGTCCGCCTCTGTGAACTTATCAAAGGGGAAGCGAGGCATCTTTGTGACGATATAGTCGAGGGCCGGCTCAAAGGAGGCGGGCGTGTTGGCGAGCGGAATTTCATCGAGCGCCATGCCGATTCCTATTTTGGCAGAGACGCGGGCAATGGGGTAACCGCTTGCTTTCGATGCCAGCGCCGACGAGCGGGACACGCGCGGATTGACTTCGATCAGGTAGTATTGGAAGGAACCGGGGTCCAGCGCAAACTGGACGTTGCAGCCGCCCTCAATGCCGAGTGCGCGGATGACCTTGAGCGCGCTGTCGCGGAGCATGTGGTATTCCTTGTTGGAGAGCGTCTGCGAAGGACACACGACAATAGAATCCCCGGTGTGGATGCCGACGGGATCCATATTTTCCATGTTGCAAATGGTGATAGCGGTGTCATTGGCGTCGCGCATCACTTCATATTCGATCTCTTTATAGCCTTTGACGCTCTTTTCGATCAGGACCTGGCTGACCGGGGAGAGCGCCAGGGCATTTTTCATGATGGGAAGGAAATCCTCCTCGCTGTCCGCAAAGCCGCCGCCGGTGCCGCCCAAGGTGAAAGCAGGGCGCAGAACGACCGGGTAGCCGATGTCGCGCGCCGCCTTGAGGCCTTCCTCTATGGAACAGGCGATTTCCGAAGGCAAGACAGGTTCGCCCAGCTGCAGGCACAGTTCCTTGAACAGTTCGCGATCCTCCGCCTGCTCGATGGACGCACTTTTCGTGCCAAGAAGTTCTGTGCGGCACTCAGCCAGTACGCCCTTCTTCTCCAGCTGCATGGCCAGATTGAGCCCTGTCTGTCCCCCAATCCCGGGCAAAATAGCGTCTGGCCTCTCTTTGCGCACGATTTTGGCAATGTATTCCAGCGTCAGGGGTTCCATGTAGACTTTGTCCGCAATGGAAGTGTCGGTCATGATTGTCGCGGGGTTGGAATTGCACAGGATGACCTCGTAGCCTTCCTCTTTGAGTGCGAGGCAGGCCTGCGTCCCGGCGTAGTCGAACTCAGCGGCCTGCCCGATCACGATGGGGCCGGAGCCGATGACGAGGATCTTGTGGATGTCAGTTCGTTTGGGCATGTTCTACCTCCTTGTCACTTTCTGCAGTGCACTTCCCGAACGATTCAGTGCCGCTTCGCGCTGTCTGCATCAGCTCTATAAACCGATCAAACAGATAGGCGCTGTCCTGCGGCCCGGGCGCGCTCTCAGGGTGATATTGCACGCTGAAGGCATGGTCTTTCTCACATTTAACGCCCTCGACAGTCCCGTCTAATATATTGATATGGGTCACGGTAAGCGCCGTCTGCGCCAGAGACCCGGCGTCCACGGCGTAGGAATGGTTCTGCGAGGTAATCTCAATGCGGCTGGTCGCCAGATCCCGCACCGGATGGTTTCCGCCGCGGTGGCCGAACTTCAACTTGTAAGTCTTGGCCCCATAGGACAGAGACAGAATCTGGTGTCCCAGGCAAATGCCGAAGATAGGGCATTGGCCACGCAGAGCCCGCACTGTCTCAATGGTCTCGGGCACATCCGTAGGGTCGCCGGGACCGTTGGAAATCAGGACGCCGTCCGGCTTCAGGGACCGGATGACTTCTGTGGTTGTGTTCCAAGGGACGACGGTCACATCACAGCCGCGCCGGTTCAGGGAGCGGAGGATGTTTTTCTTCATGCCGCAGTCGATGAGGACGACGTGGAAGGGAGCAGGAGCGTGTGCCTGTGCAGGTGCAGTTTCGCATTCAGCAACCACATCTTCCGCAGCCGGGGTCGGCACCTGCCCGCTCATGCTGCCAGTCTGCGCATTACTTGCGGGAGAGCGCCAGATTTCCTTGCTGCTAACTCTCGACACGGCATTAGTGGGCGTCGAAAAACTGCGCAGTTTCTGAAGGCCCTCTTCCTGCGGCGTATCAATACTGGTGAGCAGGCATTTTCTTGTTCCGAAGTCCCGGATTGACCGGTTCAGCTTTCGGGTGTCGATGCCGCTGATGCCTGCAATTCCATATTTCTTCATCACTTCACCGAGAGAGGAATTGCTGCGGAAATTGGACGGCTCGTCGTTGTATTCGTGTACGATCAGCGCTCCGATTGTGGGCCGATCCGTCTCATAGTCCTCATCGGCCATGCCGTAATTGCCAATCAGGGGATACGTCATGACAACGGCCTGGTCCGTGTAGGACGGATCCGAGAGGATCTCCTGATAGCCGACCATGGACGTATTGAATACAATCTCCAGAATCTTGTCCTGCATGTCACCAAATCCATAGCCGCTATACCGGGACCCGTCTTCGAGGATGAGCTGGCGGTCACATTTTCTTTTCATAATGGAAGGAATCCTTTCTGTCTGCGCATGGCCGAAAATCCCAATGAGCCATGCCGACAAGTCACAAGCCGTTTCACGGCTCGTGACTGTCGCGGCGTTCGCCGTATGCATCCAGTCCTGCTCCCATCCGATTATGAGCAAGCTCCCATCGGCTGGCAGCAGTCCTGTCTGCGCATGGCTCATTGCTGACGCGCAAAAGGCGCAATGACCCCCGAAGCTTTCGAGCTCCGGC
This sequence comes from uncultured Lachnospiraceae bacterium, assembly GCA_900319245.1. Classification (GTDB taxonomy): domain Bacteria; phylum Bacillota; class Clostridia; order Lachnospirales; family Lachnospiraceae; genus CAG-791. The sequence goes on from ONNQ01000004.1 coordinate 43,641, forward strand.
ACGTCATTGCGCCTTTGAGATTACGATATTACATTTGTAAAAATTATAGGCGGAAGCGGGAATTTGTCAAGAGGGCAACACGCCGGCCTCTTGGCTTTGACGAAGGATCATGCGCCTTCCTTCTGCCGCATTCGGAACTGTCGCGGCGTCATGCCAAACTCCCGTCGGAACTGCAGATTGAAGTAGGAGATATTGTCAAAACCGTGATCCATGGCAATCTCCATCACAGGGCCCGACGTCTCCTCCAAGGCGTGGGCCGCTTTCTGGATCCGATAGTGGTTAATGTACGAGATGCAGCTCATCCCCACATACTGTCGGAAGAAGCTCATGAAGTAGCTCTCGCTGAATCCGCTCATGTCCGCCAGATCTGCCACTTTGATCTTTTCGCGGTAGTGCTCGTCGATGTACTGCAGTACGGTCTTGAGCTGCTGTCTGCCCGCCTGCGAAGTGCGGCTTCCGTCAGGCTTACTGATATATCCGAATTGGAAGAGCAGAATAACGATATGAAGAAGTTCTTCCCTCAGCAGCATTTCATAAAAGGGAGGGCGGTTCTGAAAGCACTCCAATGCCTTGAGGAATACCTCTCGAATTTCGTCATATCCTCTGTCCGAGGGTCTGATCACCTCCGGCATTTGCAGCTGCCCTTCCGCAAGCGGACGCAGATACTTGGAGGCGGACAGGTCCTGTCCCTGCGCACCCAGAAGGTCCAGATGGAACACCAGACTGTCCGAGACCATTGTCCTGCCGGGAATCTCAAATGCAGAGTGCGTGCAATACGGGGGCACCAGAATAATATCCCCTTCCTGCGTCCGAAAGGAGCGCTGCCCGACTCTGTAATCCGAGGTGCCCTCCCGGATCAGCGTGATCTCCATCTCCTCGTGCCAGTGGAGCGCGAGCTCTCTGTAGGTCAGAGGAACAAGGCAGTGGTAGCTGTTCACCGGGAGAAAAATATCGCCGTGACTCGCTTTCTCCCTTTCTGCGGTCTGCTCCGTGATTCCGTGCATTTCCTACCTTCTCCTTTTGCAGCAAAATAGTAGAATCGTGTTAGTAATTCCTGCAATAAAGCAAGAATTCTTTCTCATTACTATCGTATCATACTATTACAGACCGAACAAAAACAATATTCATTATATGGAGGTTTTCAACATGGCTGCGAAATGGTTAAAGGACACTGTTTTTTATGAGATTTATCCCCAGTCCTTCAATGACACGAACGGCGACGGGATCGGCGACATTAACGGTATTACTGAGAAACTGGATTATATCAAGAGCCTGGGCTGCAACGCGCTCTGGATCAACCCTTGTTATGACTCCCCCTTCAAGGACGCCGGCTACGACGTCCGCGATTATAAGAAAGTAGCGCCGCGCTACGGCACGAACGAAGACCTGTACCGCCTCTTCGACGAGGCACACAAAAAGGGCGTCCGCGTTCTTTTAGACCTGGTTCCCGGACACACTTCCGAAGAGCACCCCTGGTTTTTAGAGAGCCAAAAAATCGAGAAGAATGAGTTTTCCGACCGCTTTATCTGGACGGATTTCTGCTTCAAGGGCGCTGCCGGCCTCCCCTATGTCGGCGGTGAGAGCGAGCGCAGTGGATGCTATATTTTGAACTTCTTTAAGTGCCAGCCTGCCCTCAATTACGGTTTCCTTAAAGTGACAGAACCCTGGCAGAAGAGTTTCCGCGATCCGGCCGCCATCGCGACCCGCGAGGCCCTCAAAGACATCATGCGCTTCTGGCTGTCCCACGGCTGCGACGGCTTCCGCGTTGACATGGCCTCTTCCCTGGTCAAAAACGACGACGAGAAGAAGAGCGGCACCAGTGCGATCTGGAGAGATGTGCGGCGCATGCTGGATCTGGAATTTCCGGATGCCGCGATGGTGGCGGAGTGGAGCAATCCTTCCCTGTCCCTGCGCTGCGGCTACGACATGGACTTTGTCCTCAACGAGATCGGAGGCGGGTATTCCACGCTGATGCGCGATTACTACAATCACGGCGGCAGCATTCACGGAGACCGGAATGCGGAGGACCACAGCTATTTCAAAAAAGACGCCGGCGGCAATATAAACCGCTTCCTGGATCAGTATCTTGGTTGGTATGAGGACACGAAGGACCTGGGCTATATTTCCGTCCTGACCTGCAATCACGACACGATCCGTCCCAGCTACAACCTGGACACGGCTGAGCTGAAGCTGGCCTATTCCTTCCTCTTCACGCTGCCCGGCGTACCTTTTCTGTACTATGGCGACGAGATCGGCATGAAGTATCTGGACGTTCCCACCAAAGAGGGCGGATACTTCCGCACGGGTGCCAGAACTCCTATGCAGTGGGATGAGAGCGCAAACCTCGGATTCTCTTCCGGTAATGCGTCCGACCTCTATCTGCCGGTGGATGATTCCGCCGATGCCCCTACCGTGGCAGCGCAGGAGAAGGATCCTTCCTCCCTTCTGAACACGGTGCGTGCGATCCTGGCGCTGCGCCATCAGGAAGAGGACCTGCAGGCGGACGCCGGATTCGAAGTCATCTGCAGCGAGCCGGATCGTCCCTTCGTATACAGGCGCGGCGATCTTCTCTGCGCGGTGAATCCTTCCGGCAGAGCTATGGAGGTCTCGCTTCCCGCTTCGGTCGGCGGTAAGGTTCAGGGAGATATTTTGTTTGAGATCGGCGGCAGCAGCCTTGAGAATGGAAAACTGACCGTCGGTGCGCAGGCTTTTGTTGTGATCAGGTAATGTTGTCCGACCCCAGAGGTCGAGGCCATTTTTGGGTGCATTTGACCTCAGAGGTCGGGTGCACCTTGCTTTTTACGGAATTCTTTCGGTGTGGTCCCCTTCATCTCCCGGAAGGTCTTGGTAAAATAGCTGATATCCTGAAAACCGCATTCTGCCCATCTGCGGAAGGATTCCAAAAACACTTTTTGAGGAGGCAGACAACTTGGTTCATATTCTTCTCGCCATCATCTACCTGGCATTCATCAGTCTTGGCCTGCCGGATTCCCTGCTGGGAGCCGCGTGGCCGACAATGCACCTATATTTTGACGTTCCGATCTCCTATGCCGGATGGGCATCCATGATCATCGCGGCATGCACGATAGTTTCCAGTCTGCTCAGTGACCGCATGACGCGCAGACTCGGCACAGGGCGCGTGACTGCGATCAGTGTGGGAATGACAGCCGCCGCGCTGTTTGGTTTCTCCATATCTCGTGCTTACTGGATGCTCCTTTTGTGGGCTGTTCCGTATGGCCTCGGTGCGGGCAGCGTGGACGCTGCGCTGAACAATTATGTCGCGCTGCATTACAAAAGCCGGCATATGAGCTGGCTGCACTGTTTTTGGGGATTGGGAGCTTCCATTGGTCCTGCCATCATGGGCGCGGCGATCACAAGAGGCATGGGATGGAGCGGCGGCTACCGGATCATTAGTGTCATGCAAGTCGTTCTTACTGCTATACTGGTGCTGAGTCTGCCGCTGTGGAAAAACCGGAGTGACGCAGCAAAATCGGAAACAGGAAAACCCATGTCCCTTGGGCAGATCATTGCAGTCCCGGGCGTAAAGTCCGTTATGGCATGCTTTTTCTGTTATTGCGCATTGGAGCAGACCGCCGGGCTGTGGGCCAGTACTTTTCTGGTGCTGCGGTGGGGCGTCACCGCGGAACAGGCGGCAACGCTTGCCGGGCTTTTCTATTTTGGCATTACAGCGGGACGGGCTGTCAGCGGATTCGCCACTTTCAGGTTCAATGACAAGCAGATGGTCCGCATCGGGCAAAGCATTTTGCTTGCGGGTATTGCCTTGCTGATCCTGCCCATCAGCCGGTTGACAGCCATGATCGGGTTTGTTGCCATCGGCGTGGGCTGCGCACCGGTCTATCCCAGTCTGATCCATTCGACGCCGGACCACTTTGGCGCGGACAGATCTCAGGCTATCATCGGCGTACAGATGGCGAGCGCCTATTTGGGAACCTGCCTGATGCCGCCGCTGTTCGGCTTGATCGCGGCTGCCCTGTCCGTCAGACTGATGCCGGTGTTCCTGCTGATACTGCTGGCAGTTATGTTTGTCACCCATGAACAGCTTAACAGGAGAAAATGATATGTTTTCGGATTATCATGTACATACCTATTACAGCGACGATTCCGAGTACCCCATGGAAGAGGTGGTTAAGGACGCCATTTTCCTGGGACTGGAGGAGATTTGCTTTACGGATCACGTGGATTACGGGATCAAGCGCGACTGGGACGACCCGGCCGGAATGCTCTATCGCCCGGGCGGTCCCGGAGAGCCGGAGCGCATGCCTCTGGCGAACGTAGATTATCCTCGCTATGCTGCCGAGATTGAAGCTCTGAGGGCAAAATACAGAGACCAGATCACCATCAAAATGGGAATGGAATTCGGTATGCAGACGCACACGATTCCCCAATATGAGAAGCTGTTCTCGTCCTATCCCTTTGACTTAATCATCCTTTCCGTGCATCAGGTGGAGGACAAGGAATTCTGGACCCAGGATTTTCAGCGCGGGCGGACGCAGGAGGAATATAACCTGCGCTACTACGAAGAAATTCTGGCGCTGGTGCAGAAGTATCATAACTACAGTGTTCTGGGACACCTGGACTTGATCTCAAGATATGACGAAGCCGGTTATTTTCCGTTTGAGAAAATCCGGCCTATCGTCACTAAGATTTTGGAAACGGTTATCGCGGACGGCAAGGGCATTGAGATCAACACCTCCAGCCATCGCTATGGGCTGCAGGACCTGACGCCATCCAGGGACATTCTTCGTCTCTACCGTGATCTGGGAGGAAGGATTCTGACGATCGGAAGCGACAGCCACCGGAAGGAGCATTTGGGAGCCTATATCCTCGACACAATGGAAGAGGCAAAGAAGCTGGGATTTGAAGAGATTTACACGTTTGAACAGATGCAGCCGATCGCGCATAGGCTGTGACAGCCCGTGTTCATGCAGGAGAATCCGTATAAGTAATCACTATGCAAAAGACCTCTGGGGTAATTTGTTCCCACCTGTGGACAAACTACCCAGAGGTCTTTTTGCACACTACCAGTCAGGTGCTGCCGCAGCAATTGCCTGAAGACACTTCTTGATCTGGCTGATGAACACATCGGGGTTCATTGGCGCTTTGCTGCACAGCCATCTTTGGATAGACATGACGATCGCATCCGTAAAGAAATACAGCTGAAACTCGGGGAGGTCATCCTCTTCGTATTCTAAGCGGTAGCTTTCACTGATTCGCCGGAAGATACTCTCCTGAAAGTGTTCGGCAAAAGAATTTTGACCGTTGATTTCGAGCGCTTTTCTGTAGAATTCTCTGTTTTCATAGAAGTATTCGCAAAGACAACGGAGGTGGATCCATCCGGATAGATTCCGGCTGCTCAGAGAGCTGTTCATCATTTCATTGTCAAAAATCTGATTGATCACATCGTATTTGTCTTTGTAGTGATAATAGAAGCTCTTTCGGTTTACACCGCAGCTTTCGCATAACTGCGTGACCGTGATTTGTTCAAACGGATAGATCTGCATCAGACTGCGAAGCTCATCCGCCAAAACCTTTTTGGTATTCTTGCGAGAGGGCATAGGATCACCTTCTGTATTAGGAGTGGCCGGAGCGATTTTTCGGTGCGTAATTTTCGTAAGCGGGAGTTTTGTGCTCTTTGGACTGCCAAAGCGTCTCTGCAGCAGGTGCCCAGCTACGCGCATAGTCGTCACACTTACTGCACAGCTCTTCCACGGATTCGGCAGCCTCCAGATTGGTCTGTACGGCGCCGGTCTCCTTTACAATCTTTCTAAGAGCAGCGGGGTTCTCCAGCATGGGGCAGGGCCGGAGGTGATTGCGGTTAAAGGGCTGCCCCTTGTGATAGGCCATGAACAGTGGGCTCTGCAGGATCTCCAAAATGGATTTGTCGCGGATATTCGAGTCGGAAAAGTGTATGAACACACAGGGCTCCGCATCTCCGTGGGCATTGATGTGGAAGTAGTTTCTTCCTCCTGCGATGCAGCCGCCCACATATTCACCGTCGTTCTGAAAGTCCATGGGGAAGAACGGGATGTCACACTCGGCGCTCCGAATCCGGCGGATCCGATCGATGATCATACGGCGCTGCTCCACAGTCGGCATAAGAGCGGGGACGGCGTTCTGGCCGACCGGCATATAGTGGAAATAAAAGCCGAAGAGTGCTCCTTTGCCGGAAACAAAGCGGAAAAACTCATCGCTTGTGACGGAATCAATATTTTGACTAGTGTAGCAGACAGAGATTCCGAATGGAATCCGGCTGCGGTGCAGCAGATCCATAGCGCGCATGACCGACGCATAGTGGCCCTCGCCGCGGCGCGCGTCGTTCGTATCCGGCGTGCCTTCGATGGACAGCAGGAACATGAGGTTGCCAAGCCGGAGTGTATCTCTGCACAGCTGTTCATCGATCAGTGTTGAGTTGGTGTATGCGGCAAAAAAGCAATCACTGTGCTTCTCACAAAGCTTCAGGATATCCTTTTTGCGGACAAGCGGCTCGCCGCCGGTGAGCATATACAGATGCGTGCCCAGTTCTTTGCCCTCAGAAACGATCCGGTCCATCTGCTCATAAGTCAGGGAATCCTTGTGGTCATAGGTGCCAGACCAGCAGCCGATGCAGTGCATGTTGCAGGCCATGGTGGGGTCAAAGAGGATGAGCCACGGGATGTTGCAGCCGTAAATCTCGCGGTTTGCCCGGATTTCTTTCGTACCCCGGAAGAATGCCTCAAAGCCAAGGGAGAGAATTGCTTTTTTGGCATATCCGGGGTCCGTGTTGTCCAAAATATCGCCGATCAAACGCATCCAGCGATGATCCGAATCTTTCATATAATCTCGAAGCGAGAGATATTTTTCATCCGTGAGGGCTTCGCCCATAAAGTGCCTGGCAAGCTCCAGGATCTCCAGGTAAGTCTTTGTGCGCTGCTGCTGTCTCTTGTCTGCATCCATTTTTTCTTCAACGTCCAGCTTATACAGCAGTCTGTCAACAAGTCTCTCAGCAATAGCTCTCTCAGCACGGGGAATCAGATTCGTCATATCGAATACCTCTTTTTTTCTTACAGATTGGTACATACATATAAATACAAGGTTGTAGTTCAAACTTTAAATATCTGTATTATAGAGAGTTTGTTGTCGAAATTAAGTGGACAGATTCTATGCTTTGTCCAAGAAAAATGAACAGTTTGACCCACTTGTAGTGGAGAGGAATACATGGGTATCAGAATTGTTTGAGAACATATGTAAAAGACCTCTGGGGTAATTTGTTCCCACCTGTGGACAAACTACCCCAGAGGTCAAATTCTCCTCAGGGCAAACCACCCCAGAGGTCTTTTGCTCTTAATGCCCGTTGACATCGGCAAAGATGCGCGCAATAATCTAACTATAAATAACGTAATAACGTTCTACCCAAGCGGCAAGGATGTCGTGATCGGAAAATGCAGAGTCCGTATTTTCTGATGATGACATCCCTGCCGCTTTTCGTTTGCTGATAAGAGGGCGGCAAATGACGACAGAACAGAAAGGAGGAAACGCTAATGGCAGCATTTGACAAAGTGAAGAGTGGAATTCCGCAAATGGATGAGATCCTGGACTATATACGCATGGGCGACAACGTGGTCTGGCAGGTCTCAGACATTGATGAGTTCCGATTCTTTACAATTCCGTATGTGAAGCAGGCAATCGAAGACCGGCGCGATATTGTCTATGTCCGGTTTGCACAGCACGCCCCGATTCTGACAGATCCGGAGATACTTGAGCACGTTCAGGTGGTGAAATTCGATCCGGACGCAGGGTTTGAATCCTTTACTGTGGCCATCCACGATGAGATCACAAGACATGGGCGGGACGCCTTCTATGTCTTCGACTGCCTGTCGGAGCTGCAGTCCGTCTGGTACACCGATCTGATGATGGGAAATTTCTTCCGCGTGACATGTCCGTATTTGTTCGAACTGGACACAGTAGCATATTTTCCGGTTATGCGGGGGCGGCACTCTTTTGACGCGATTGCGAGGATCCGCGAGACGACACAGCTGCTTCTGGATGTGTGCTCCAACGAGAAGTGGGTCTATCTGCATCCGATCAAGGTGTGGGAGCGCGCGTCGGACACGATGTTCCTTCCGCACGGATACAGAAAAAGCACGGGGGAATTACGGCTGCTGGAAGACGGGGTGAGCATCAGCCGCTATTACCAGACGCTGCAGCAGGTCAGGGACAGGAGCCAGGACCAAAACATAGACAGCTACGACCGCTTTTTCACCATGGCAAAGGCGGCCTTCGAATCGGGGCATTTCACGCCGCAGATGGAGACGCAGATCATAGACAGCACAATGACCAAGGACGCGCATTTAAGAAAGCTTGTCAGACAATACTTTGCACCGGCTGATTATTTCGCACTGCGCGATCGGATGATCGGAAGTGGTGCGATCGGCGGCAAGGCCTGCGGCATGCTCCTGGCCCGAAAGATCGCGGGCACAGAGCTGGAGGACTACCGCATGTACGCGGAGCCGCACGATTCGTTTTATATCGGGTCAGATGTCTTTTATACCTATATTGTTTCGAACGGAGACTGGAATCTCAGGATCAGGCAGAGATCGCAGGAGGGATTTTTTGACGCGGCAGGGGAGCTGAGAGAACGGCTCCTTGCAGGCAAATTTCCCGGGAAGATTCGTGAGCAGATGCGCGGCGTGCTGGAATATTTTGGCCTGAATCCATTCATTGTCAGGTCGTCAAGTTTTCTGGAAGACGGGTTCGGAAACGCCTTTGCAGGTAAGTATGAGTCTGTATTCTGCGTCAACAGAGGGAGTGAAGAGGAGAGGCTGGAAGCTTTCGAGAATGCGGTGCGGCAGGTCTACGCCAGCACCATGGACCGTTCGGCGCTGGAGTATCGCCTGCGGAGGGGGCTCGCCGGAAAAGACGAGCAGATGGCAATTCTTGTGCAGCGTGTGTCGGGAAGCTACTATGAGCGGTATTATATGCCCTGTGTCGCCGGCGTCGGTTACAGTCACAGCGCCTATCAGTGGTATCCGAACATGGACCCTTCGGCGGGAATGCTCCGGATGGTCATGGGGCTGGGGACAAAGGCCGTGGACAGAACGAGAGAGGACTATCCCAGGCTCGCGAATCTGGACCGGCCGACGGTCACTGTCTATACCAGTGCTGCGCAAAAGCACAAGTTTTCGCAGCGAAATGTTGATGTGCTGGATTGTCGGGACAATTGCTGCAGAGAGGTGAAGATGGAAGAATTGTTGGGTGTGCTGCCATTCTGGTATAAAAGGATGGTCATGGAGCACGATTACGAGGCGGAGAGAATGCTCAGTGACCGCGGCGTTTACCGTGACGTATGGTTTATCAGCTGTCAGAAACTGCTGGAGAATCAGATCTTCACCGGCCTTATGCAGAGGATCCTTAAGACGCTGGAGCGGGTCTACGGCACGGCGGTCGATATTGAGTATGCCGTCAACATGGACAAGGACGGCGATTTTGTCGTTAATCTTCTTCAGTGCAGGCCGCTTTTTCTGGGTGGTGAAGGCGAGGCAGTGAGCACAGAGGGCATTGAACTTGCAGGGACGTTGTTTGATGTGCGGGACGCGTCGATGGGGACGTCCAAAAAGAGAAAGGTGGACGTTATTGTCCAGATTGATCCGGCCAAATATGCGGCTTTTCCCTATGCGCAGAAGCATAAAGTTGCGGATGCTGTTGGAAAGATCAACCGGCATTATGCGGGAAGCGGAAAGAATCTTCTTCTGATGACACCGGGACGGATCGGAACCTCCTCCCCTGAACTGGGCGTGCCGGTCACCTTTGCGGACATCTCATGCTTTGGCGAGATTTGCGAGGTCTCGGACAGCCGGGCAGGCTTCATGCCGGAACTCAGCTACGGAAGCCACATGTTCCAGGATCTGGTGGAGGCAGAGATCAGCTACAGCGCAGTCTTTAATGATCAGAAAACAATTCGGTATGATCCACTGCTGCTCAGTGAGCAGGAGGATCTGTTTGAGAAGATCTGCCCGGACCGGCCGGAGCTCTTGGGTATGGTCACGGTGAAGGAACCGGAGAATTTGTATTACTGGCTGGATTCTATAGGGAACCATGCGGTGTGCGGAACAATCTAATCGACCTCTGAATCTAATCGACCTCTGGGGTAATTTGGCCCCACTTGTGGACAAATAACCCCAGAGGTCGAGGTCAACCAGAGGTCGAGGTCAAATGCTTCTCGGAAAGCCGCTGCTCGAACCTTCTCTTGCTGTTTCCCCGAGGAATCGCGGTCGGGTAGCTCCCACAGAAGCAGGCGTTGCAATAGTGATCGTGACCGGTCAGGCAGTGCAGGTGCCCGACAGGCAGATATCCCAGAGAGTCTGCCCCAATCATCTGACAGATCTCGGGAATCGAATGATGGCAGGCGATCAGGTTTTCCTGAGAATCTATGTCGGTCCCGTAATAACAGGGATATAAGAAGGGCGGCGCCGTAACGCGCATATGGATTTCTTTGGCACCTGCTTCCCGTAGGAGCCTGACAATTCTCCCGCAGGTAGTTCCCCGAACGATTGAGTCGTCAATCAGGACCACTCTCTTTCCTTCCACTGTTTCGCAAATCGGCGCGAGTTTGATCCGGACCTGATCGGCCCGTGCATCCGGCGCGATGAAGGTACGCCCTATGTATTTGTTCTTGATCAGGCCTATCCCGTAAGGAATTCCTGAAGCTTGCGAGTAGCCTATTGCGGCATCCAGTCCTGAATCCGGTACGCCAACTACCACATCGGCGCATGCAGGGTGTGTTTTGGCCAGGTCAGCCCCTGCGCGCTGTCTTGCCGCGTGAACGGATATGCCGTCGATGACTGAGTCCGGGCGGGCAAAATAGATATACTCGAAAACACAGATCCGCCTTTCACGGCGCTCGCAATGCTCTTTGCGGGAACTGACACCCGCTGAGGTGAATACCAGAATCTCGCCCGGTTCCACGTCGCGGATAAACGCTGCGCCAACTGCGGCCAGGGCGCAGCTCTCAGAGGCGACCACATAGCTTCCGTCCTCTGTCTGCCCGTAACAGAGCGGCCTGAAGCCGTAGGGATCTCTTGCGCAGATCAGCTTCTGCGGCGACATGATGACCAGAGAGTAGGCGCCGTCCAATGTGTTCATGGCCCGGCTGACGGCTTCCTCAATGGAAGGGGAACGAAGCCGTTCCCGGGTTATGATGTAGGCGATGGTCTCGGTGTCGCTGGTCGTATGGAAGATGGCGCCGGACAGCTCCAGTTCTGAGCGGAGCGTGGCGGCGTTGGAGAGATTGCCGTTGTGCGCGATGGCCATGTGTCCCTTCTGGTGATTCACTTCGATGGGCTGGCAGTTTCGTCTGTTTGTTGCGCCGGTCGTTCCGTATCTGGCGTGCGCTACGGCAATGCTGCCTTTGGGAAGACGGGAGAGAACATCTCCGGTAAAAACTTCACTCACTAGGCCCAGGTCCTTGTGGGAGTGGAAGAGTCCGTCCTCATTGACAACTATGCCGCAGCTCTCCTGGCCTCTGTGCTGCAGGGCATACAAGCCGTAATAACACATCCTTGCCACATCAGACGGCTCCTTTGCCATTACTCCAAAAACACCGCATTCTTCGTGGATCTTCATGATTTTGCTCCTCACTGATTTCGAGAATATTGATTATTCAGGATTTGAGAAAACAACAAGAAAAGGGCACAATGACTCCGGAAGCATTAAAGCTTCGGCACGTCATTGCGCCCTTATGTTTAACTCGGCTGGGAAGTCTCCCTTGAATCTTTTCTAAAGAGTACAGTCGGTGTAGAGAATTGTCAACGGGTGGAATTTGCTTTGTGCAAAATGACGATAATTTCTTCTTGAAAAAACTGTATAATTGTATACAATGCTCTTTGATTTCCAAGATGGGGAGAGTATAATAACCGACATAAAGCAAGGGCGCTGCAGGATGATGAGATCCGGCAGCGCCTTTCTTATTTTATATATCTCACTCGGGCAAGGGAGTCCGGATCCTCAGGATCCGGGCTCCTTTTCTGATGTATGGCAGGGTGCACGGCCGTATCGAAAATGAGAAGCGGAAATGAGAGCCTGAAGTGAGATAGAGAAAAGGAGGAAATACAATGAACTACGATGTATCAACTGTGATCTGGGTACTGGTGGCGACCGCCCTGATCTACTTCATGCAGGCAGGATTTGCGCTGTGTGAAGCGGGTCTTACCAGGGCAAAAAATACAGGCAATATTTTGATGAAGAACTTAATGGACTTTTGTATTGGAACTCCGTGCTATTGGCTGGTCGGCTTCGGGATCATGTTCGGAAGCACTGCGCCGATTATCGGACGGCTCGATCCCATGATCCGCGGAATCTATGGCGCAGAAAATACAGTGGTGCCGCAGACCATGCCCCTTTGGTGCTATGTGATCTTTCAGACCGTTTTCTGTGCAACGGCGGCGACCATCGTTTCCGGATCCATGGCGGAGCGCACGAATTTTAAGGCTTACTGCCTCTACTCGGCGGCCATCTCTCTTTTGATCTATCCGATTGGCGGGCACTGGGCCTGGGGCGGCGGCTGGCTGTCGGGGCTGGGCTTTCACGATTTTGCCGGAAGCGCGGTAGTGCACAATGTGGGCGGCGTGATCGCATGTCTGGGAGCATGGATGCTGGGACCCCGCATCGGCAAGTACGACCGGGACGGCAAGGTCAGGGCAATCCCGGGGCACAACATGATGGCTGTGGCGCTGGGCGTCTTCATCCTGTGGTTCTGCTGGTTCGGATTTAACGGCGGCTCCACCGCTTCCATGGCGGACGGCGCGGACGCCTTCCACGCGTCGCTGGCATTCATGAACACGAACCTGGCGGCGGCGGTCGCGACAGTTGTGACGATGATCTTTACATGGATTCGCTATGGAAAACCGGATGTCTCCATGACCTTGAACGCATCTTTGGCAGGCCTTGTGGCGATCACGGCGGGCTGTGACTGTGTTTCGCCCTTTGGCGCCTTTGTAATCGGTATAGTGGCAGGCTTCCTGGTTGTCCTGTCAGTGGAATTTTTTGATAATGTTGCCAGGATCGATGACCCGGTCGGCGCCGTGTCGGTCCATATGGTAAACGGAATCTGGGGCACGATTGCGGTCGGCCTGTTCAGTACAGGTGAAGATGGCGTCATGAAGGGTCTCTTCTACGGAGGAGGGGCAAAACTTTTCGGCGTTCAGGCACTGGGGATTGTCGCGATTGACGCCTATGTGCTTCTCACAATGTTTGTTGTGTTCAAACTGATTGACCGCGCAATCGGGCTGCGCGTGCCGGCACAGGTAGAAATTGACGGCCTCGATATGCATGAACACGGCCTGGCCAGCGCCTACTCCGGCTTTTCTGTGAGTGACGTCTCCAACATGGTCATGGATGTCAACGAGAACACCTACCTTGGGGAAGGCGAATATGCGAAGGCTTCTGCGGCACAGGTCAGCGCAGCAGTGAAGGTTGAGGGCGCGCCTGCAGCGCCTGAAGGTGCCGCTGTGACCGGTGTAAAGGCAGATACCGGTATGCACAGGATCTCCATTATCTGCCGGATGAGCAAATTTGATGAGCTGAAATCCGCGCTCAACGAGCTCGGCGTCACCGGCATGACCATGTCCCAGGTCATGGGCTGCGGCATCCAGAAAGGATCCGAAGAGCGCTATAGAGGCGCGGTGGTCGATTCAACGCTCCTTCCCAAGGTCAAAGTAGAGGTAGTCGTCTCCAAGATTTCCGTGCAGAGCGTCATTGATGCGGCCAAGAAGGCTCTTTACACAGGACACATCGGCGATGGCAAGATCTTTGTGTATGATGTGACGAAGGTCGTGAAAGTCAGAACCGGCGAGGAGGATTTTGACGCGCTGCAGGATGTGGAGTGAGCGAAGGGTGATTTGACCTCTGGGGTGGATTGCCCCCAAGCGTGGAGAAAATGCTGCATTTGACCCCAGAGGTCGAAATTCACCCCAGAAGTCAATCTGTGTATAATTGTATACAAAATAGAGTTGACATTCACATCGCGCTATGTATAATAATGACTCAAAGGCAAGGGTGTCTTAACAGACGGTGACGACCGTCCTGTTAAGGCACCCTTCTTTGTTTTCATTCAGCACGTGAGGCGCTGAATGATTGACAGATACCGATTAAAAAGACAAGGAGGTAAGATCATGAACATCCCCGAAATCTACGGAAGTATGGTATTTAATGACAAAGTCATGCGGGAGCGTCTTCCCAAGGATATATATAAGGCAGTGCGCAAGACCAGCAAGAACGGCACGCACCTGGAGCTGGACGTAGCTAATACGGTGGCCGCCGTTATGAAGGAGTGGGCGATCGAGAAGGGCGCGACCCACTTCACCCACTGGTTCCAGCCCATGACCGGCCTGACGGCTGAGAAGCACGACGGCTTCATCTCCCCGACCGAGGACGGGCAGGTCATCATGGAGTTCTCCGGCAAGGAGCTGGTCAAGGGCGAGCCGGATGCATCCAGCTTCCCGTCGGGCGGCCTGCGAGCGACATTCGAAGCGCGCGGCTACACCGCCTGGGATCCCAGTTCGCCGGCCTTTGTCAAGGACGGATCGCTCTACATTCCGACCGCGTTCTGTTCCTACGGCGGAGAAGCGCTGGACAAGAAGACCCCGCTCCTTCGGTCCATGGAAGCCCTCTCTGATGCAGCGGTCAAAGTACTGCACCTTCTGGGCAACACAGCTGTCACCCACGTAGACACGACCGTTGGTTCCGAGCAGGAATATTTCCTGATCGACAAGGAGCTTTACAAGAAGAGAAAAGACCTTCTTCTGACCGGCCGCACGCTGATGGGAGCGCCGGCGCCCAAGGGACAGGAGATGGAGGATCACTATTTTGGCGTATTGAAGCCCAAGGTATCCGAATACATGCACGCACTGGACAAGGAGCTCTGGGAGCTCGGCGTGCCGGCCAAAACCAAGCACAACGAGGTCGCGCCGTCCCAGCACGAGCTGGCACCGGTCTTTGAGACCGCCAACGTGGCTGTCGACCACAACCAGCTGACCATGGAAGTCATGAAGAAAGTGGCGGACCGTTTCGGATATGCGTGCCTCCTGCACGAGAAGCCCTTCGAGGGCATCAACGGATCGGGTAAGCACAACAACTGGTCCATCAGCACCGACACCGGAGAGAACCTGCTTGACCCAGGAAAGAAGCCGGGCGAGAACCTGCAGTTCCTGGTCTTCCTCATGGCTGTCATCGCAGCGGTGGATGAGTATCAGGAGGTGCTGAGAATCTCCGTCGCTACGGCCGGCAACGACCACCGACTCGGCGGAAACGAAGCGCCGCCCGCGATCATCTCCATTTTCGTTGGTGATGAGCTGGCAGAAGTTCTTCAGTCCATCGAAGAGGGCACTTCCGTCTCGGGCACGGGCAAAAAACAGATGGGCATGGGCGCGCACGTGCTGCCGCACATCACCCGCGATACGACAGACAGAAACCGCACTTCGCCGTTTGCCTTCACCGGCAACAAGTTCGAGTTCCGCATGCCGGGCAGCTCGCTTTCCGTAGCCAACCCCAACATCGTGCTGAACACAGCGGTTGCGGAAGCACTGACGCAGATTTATGAGGCGCTTAAGGATGTGGCGCCGGCGGATATGGATGACTCAGCGCACGCTCTTCTTCGCGATATGCTGACCAAGCACAAGAGGATTCTCTTCAACGGCAACGGCTACACGGAGGAATGGGTGGAGGAAGCAGCCCGCAGGGGTCTTGCAAACCTCGGATCCCTTCCGGATGCGATGCCACACTTCATCTCCGAGAAGTCTCTGGATCTCTTCACAAAGCACAAGATCTTCACCAAAGAGGAAGTCCTGTCCAGATATGAGATCCTGCTTGAGAACTATGCGAAGACCATTCACATCGAAGCGCTCACCCTTATGGAAATGGTGCGCAAAGACTTCACAACCGGCCTCGTCCGTTACATGAAGGATGTGACGACGGAGGCGCTCAAGAAGAGAGATCTTCTTCCGGGCAGCAAGTGCAGCTATGAGAGCGATATTTTGAAAACGTTGGATGAGACCAGTGAGCAGATCCTGCTGGCCATGGAGGCGCTGGCGGCGGATACTTCCAAAGCGGAGGGGATTGAGGACATCCTGGAGCAGGCGAAGTTCTATCATGAGACAGTTCTGGCGGAGATGGATGCGCTGCGCAGTTGGACAGACAAGGCAGAAGCCATTATTCCGGATGAATACCTGCCGTATCCGACCTATGAGAAGATGCTGTTCTCGCTGAGGTAAATTTAGAAAGGCTGACAAAATGTGGTACCAACAGGAGCATGATGCCTGCGGCATCGGAAGCATTGTAAATATCGACGGAAGGAAGGACCACAAGGTTCTGGACGACGCATTGCACATCGTGGAGAAGCTTGAGCACAGGGCAGGCAAGGACGCCACCGGAGAAGTGGGAGACGGCGTCGGGATCCTGACGCAGATCTCCCACAAATTCTTTGCAAAAGCTGTGAGCAAAGCCGGTATCGGCAAGCTGGCAGCGGCAGAAGAAGGCGACTACGGCGTCGGAATGTTCTTCCTGCCGCAGAATACGCTGAAAAGGACGCTTGCAAAGCGAATGTTCGAGGTGATCACGCAGAAGGAAGGCATGGAAGTTCTTGGGTGGCGCGAAGTGCCCGTGCATGAAGAGATCCTCGGTAAAGCAGCCGTCGACTGCATGCCCTGCATCTGGCAGTGTTTCATAAAGAGGCCGGAAGGCGTGGAGAAGGGGATCGATTTTGACCGCAGACTCTACGTTGTGAGAAGAGAGTTCGAGCAGTCGAGCGAGGACACTTATATCTGCTCTCTTTCCTCCAGGACGATCGTCTACAAGGGCATGTTCCTGGTTGGCCAGCTGAGAAGATTTTACGAAGATCTGCAGGATGAGGATTACGAGGCGGCGATCGCAATCGTACACTCCAGATTCTCCACCAACACGACGCCGTCCTGGCATCGAGCGCATCCATATAGAATGATCGCCCACAATGGTGAGATCAACACCATCCGCGGCAATATTGACAGGATGCTGGCCAGAGAAGAGACGATGACAAGCCCTGTCATGCAGGACGATATCGATAAGATTTTCCCTGTCGTGGATCGAAGCGGATCGGATTCCGCCATGCTCGACAATACACTGGAATTCCTCTATATGAACGGCATGCCTCTGGCGCTGGCCATGATGGTGATCATCCCTGAGCCATGGAAGCACAACACCTTCATGAGCGAGGACAAGAAGGACTTCTATCACTACTATGCAACGATGATGGAACCCTGGGACGGACCCGCAGCAATCCTTTTCTCCGACGGAGAAATGCTTGGCGCGACACTGGACCGGAACGGTCTTCGCCCGTCCCGCTACTACATCACGGATGACAACCGTCTGATCCTTGCCTCTGAAGTAGGCGTTCTTGATATCGCACCGGAACACGTCGTGAAGAAAGCGAGACTGGAGCCCGGCCGCATTCTTTTGGTAGATACCAAACAGAAGAGGATCATTTCTGACGAGGAGTGCAAGTCCTATTACGCGGGCAGATGTCCGTACGGCGAATGGCTGGACAGGAATTTACTGCACCTGAAGACACTGGCGATCCCCAACAGAAAGATTCCTGTACATTCGCAGGAAGTCAGAGACCGACTTTACAAGGTGTTCGGTTACACCTATGAAGACGTCAAAGACCAGATTCTCCCCATGGCGGAAAACGGCGTGGAGCCCACGCTCTCCATGGGACACGATGCGCCGCTTGCGGTCCTGTCCAAGGCGCATCAGCTGCTGTTCAATTATTTCAAGCAGCTCTTTGCACAGGTGACGAACCCGCCGATTGACTCCCTGAGAGAGAAGATTGTGACGGATACGACCGTCTATATCGGCTCTGACGGCAATCTTTTGAAAGAAAAGAGCGGCAACTGCACAGTGCTGGAGGTTGATAATCCCATTCTGACAGGCGTAGATCTGTTAAAGATTCGCGACCTTGACCAGCCGGGCTTCAAAGCGCAGACCATTTCACTGCTCTTTTACAAGAATACGTCGCTGGAGAGAGCGCTGGAACAGCTCAATATTGCGGTGGACCGCGCAGCGGCCGCTGGCTGCAATATCGTCATCCTCTCCGACAGAGGCGTGGACGAGAACCACGTGCCGATCCCCTCGCTGCTTGCGGTTTCCAGCGTTGAGCAGCACCTGGTGCAGACCAAGAAGCGCACAGCCGTCTCCCTGATCCTGGAGAGCGGAGAGCCAAGAGATGTGCATCAAATTGCAACTTTGCTGGGTTTTGGCGCGCGGGCGGTCAACCCCTATCTGGCCCACGAGTGCATCGGGGAACTGATCGAGCTGGGCATCCTGGACAAGGATTATCACACGGCCGTGGAGGACTACAACCACGCGCTTTTATTCGGCGTTGTCAAAATAGCGGCCAAGATGGGCATTTCCACGCTCCAGTCCTACCAGTCTGCCCGCATTTTCGAGGCGATCGGTCTGGGAAAAGAGGTGATCGATCGGTATTTTGCCGGAACGGTGAGCCGCGTCGGCGGAATCGGCATTGAGGAGATCGAGGAAGGCGTGGCTTTCCGGCACGATCACGCCTGGGATCCGCTGGGGCTGGGCGTCGATGAGACGCTGGATTCGGTCGGATTCCATTACCTTAGAAGCGGCCGGGACAAAGAGGACCACATGTACAGTCCCGAGACCATTGTCACGCTGCAGAGGGCAGTGCGGGAGAATTCCTACGAGAGATTCAGGGCCTATACGGACCTCGTGGACGACGCGGGAAGGCCGCACACGCTGCGGGGACTTCTGGAATTCGTACCGGCCGGGAAGGCGGTTCCCATTGAGGAAGTGGAGCCCGCCTCGGAGATCGTCAAACATTTCAAGACCGGGGCCATGAGCTACGGCTCCCTTTCCGCCGAGGCGCACGAGACGCTGGCTATCGCCATGAACTCCATCGGCGCCCGCTCCAATACCGGCGAGGGCGGGGAGCTCAGGGCGCGCTTCGGCACAGAGAAAAACAGCAAGATCAAGCAGGTAGCGTCGGGCAGGTTCGGCGTTACCAGCGAGTACCTATGCAGCGCGGAAGAGATTCAGATCAAGATGGCGCAAGGCGCAAAACCCGGCGAGGGCGGCCACCTTCCGGGCAAAAAAGTGTACCCTTGGGTGGCAGAGACAAGGTTCTCAACACCGGGTGTGGCGCTGATCTCGCCGCCGCCCCATCACGATATTTATTCGATCGAAGATCTGGCGCAGCTGATCTACGATCTCAAGAACGCCAACAGAGACGCAAGGATCAACGTCAAACTGGTCTCCGAGGCAGGCGTAGGCACCATCGCATCCGGCGTTGCGAAAGCGGGTGCACAGGTGATCCTGATCTCGGGCTATGACGGAGGAACCGGCGCGGCGCCGGGAAGCTCCATCCACAACGCGGGTCTTCCGTGGGAACTGGGCCTCACAGAGGCGCACCGGTGTCTTACGGAAAACGGTCTTCGGGACAGAGTCGTTCTGGAGACAGACGGCAAGCTCATGAGCGGCAGAGACGTGGCCATCGCGTCCCTTCTCGGCGCGGAGGAATTCGGATTTGCAACGGCACCTCTGGTTACGCTGGGCTGCATGATGATGCGTGTCTGCTCCAAGGATACCTGCCCGGTCGGCATCGCGACGCAGAACAAAACGCTGCGAAGCTGCTTCAAGGGAAAACCGGAATATGTCACCCGATTCATGCTCTTTATTGCGGAACAGGTGCGCGAGATCATGGCGCAGCTGGGCTTTAGCAGCATGGCGGAGATGACGGGACGAAGCGACTGCCTGCGCGTGAGAAAAGAACTGATCACAGACAGGGCCTTCAAAGTGGATATGGGGCAAATCCTGGGAGAACAGCCTCTGCCGGTTCTTTCACAGGCCGACCGGGAGAGCGGAAATTACGGGCTCTATGCCCCCAAGAACCTTTACGATTTTGAACTGGAGAAGACGCCGGATATGGCGGTGCTCCTGCCGGCCTTCGAAGAGGGAATGAAGAAACTTGGGGGCAAAGCGACCTCTGGGGTGCCTTGCACTTTCGAGACCTCCCTGAAGGTGTCGTCCACGGATCGGTCCTTCGGGACGATCTTCGGCTCGGAGATCACAAAGAGATTTGGCGGAAGCCTTGCGGAGGACACATTTGTTGTGCGCGCAAGCGGCGGAGGCGGGCAATCTTTTGGCGCATTTGTGCCCAAGGGCGTCACGATCCGGCTGACGGGCGATGCTAACGACGGATTCGGCAAGGGCCTTTCGGGCGGCAAACTTGTGCTGGTGCCGGATCCGAAAAGCAGATTTGATGCGAGTCAAAATATCATCGTCGGCAACGTTGCTCTCTACGGCGCGACGGCCGGCAAAGCCTTTATAAACGGCGTCGCCGGCGAGCGCTTCTGTGTCCGCAATTCCGGCGCGGTGGCAGTCGCAGAGGGCTGCGGCGACCACGGTCTGGAATACATGACAGGCGGCCGCGCGGTGATCCTGGGAAGAACCGGCAAGAACTTCGCGGCGGGTATGAGCGGCGGAATCGCCTATGTGCTGGATCAGGACCACAGTCTGTTCAAACGGATCAACAAAGACATGGTGGCGCTGCAGGAACTGACGGAGAAATATGATATCGCGGAACTTGGCGATATTCTGACAGAGTATGTGGCGGAGACGGGATCAAAGCTAGGGCGGCAGATCCTGGATGACTTTGAGGCGTACATTCCTTTCTTCAAGAAGGTCGTGCCGCTCGATTATCAGAGGATGCTCACGGCAATCGGCAGGTATGAGGAGCAGGGAATCCCGCACGACAAGGCGGTGCTGGAGGCGTTTCGCGAGGTGACCAATTCATGAACACATCAATGATGTGTTCATGAATGGAAGCTGCGGCGCAGCTTCCGGGAGATCAAATGGTCATATGTTGTGAACCAGCGCCTTTGGCGCAGCTTCCGGGTGATCGAATGGCTAAATTGTAAGAGGTGTGTTATGGGAAAACCGACAGGATTTCTGGAATATCAAAGAGTAAATAATGTTGACAGGCAGCCTCTGGAGAGACTGTCGGACTATCTGGAGTTTCACCTGCCGCTTGGCGATGAGGAGAGAAGGGAGCAGGGGGCGCGCTGCATGAACTGCGGCGTTCCCATGTGCCAGAGTGCGATGAAGCTCTCCGGGATGGTCACGGGGTGTCCCCTTCACAATATGATCCCGGAGTGGAACGACCAGGTATATCTGGACCACCCCAGGCACGCGCTGTCCAGACTTCTTAAGACCAGCAACTTCCCGGAGTTCACCGGGCGGGTTTGCCCGGCACTCTGCGAAAAGGCCTGTATCTGCGGGATGAACGGCGAGCCGGTCACGATCCACGACAACGAACTCTATATCATTGAGACGGCATTCAGGAACGGATGGATGACGCCGAGAATCCCGTTGCACAGAAGCGGCAAGAGAGTTGCTGTCATCGGCAGCGGGCCTTCCGGCCTTGCGACAGCGGATCAGCTCAATCACAGGGGGCATCATGTGACGGTCTTTGAGCGGGAGGACCGGATCGGCGGGCTTCTCATGTACGGAATTCCCAACATGAAGCTGGATAAGTCCGTGATAGAGAGGCGCAGGAAGCTCATGGAGGCGGAAGGCGTGACCTTCCGGACCGGCGTCAACGTGGAAGGCGCCATCGCGGCAGAGATTATGGACACCTATGACGCGGTCGTACTTGCCTGCGGTGCCAAAAGACCGAGACCCCTCTCCGTTGCCATCACCGAGACGGCAGGCGACAAGATACCCCAGAGGTCGGAAAACGACAAGGTCCCCCAGAGTTCAGATAACGACAAGCTACCCCAGAGGTCAGCCGACCAAGATAACGACAAGCTACCCCAGAGGTCAGCCGACCAGGTCCCCGGCGTCTACTTTGCTGTGGACTACCTCACACAGAGCACTAAAAGAGTTCTGAGCGGCAGCAAAAACCGGCGCGGCGACGCAAAAGGAAAACATGTTGTGATCGTCGGCGGCGGAGATACCGGCAACGACTGTATTGGAACCGTTCTGCGACAAGGGTGTGCCAGTGTGACGGCACTGGAGATGATGCCGGCGCCGCCCGTGGTCAGAGCGGAAGCAAATCCCTGGCCTGAATGGCCCAAAGTCCTCAAGACCGATTACGGCCACCAGGAAGCGATTGCCAGATTCGGCCATGATCCGCGTGTATTTGGGACAACTGTCAAAGAACTGATCTTGAGAAAAGGCAAACTCTGGAAGATCAGGACCGTGGAAGTCCACTTTGAAAATGGCAAGCTTGTCGAGACAGAGGGGACGGAAAAGGTCATCCCTTGCGGCCTGCTCCTGATTGCAGCCGGATTTCTTGGGTGCGAGCCCTATACGGCAGAGGCTTTCGGCGTACATCTGACGGCGCGAGGCAACGTGGAGACCAAGGAGGGACCCGACCACTACAGAACGAATGTGGACAAAGTATTCACGGCAGGCGACATGCACAGAGGACAGTCCCTGGTGGTGTGGAACGTCGTGGAAGGCAGAGGATGCGCGAGGGAAGTTGATGAATTCCTGATGGGATACACATCGCTGCGCGAGCAGTAAATGAATCGTAGATGCGGCACAGCCCGGCGGGTTCCTATACCACCGGGCTGCGTCGGTGTGTTTTGGCAGAGTGTAAGAAGTCAGTGAAAAGCGCTCGGGAAAAAGACTTTGAATAGGCGCTTCGACAAGGAGGGAAAGAGTGAAAAATCACTCTGATGAGCTGATTTTTCACTCACAAGGTTTGTGCCAAAGCGCCACAAACCTTGGGGATCGCATCGGCGAATTTGAGATTCGCCTCGCGTGTCTTCGCGCAAAGCGCTTCGACAAGGAGGGAAAGATGACCAAATATGTATTTGTGACCGGAGGCGTTGTTTCCGGCCTGGGAAAGGGGATCACGGCGGCTTCTCTGGGAAGGCTGCTCAAGGCCCGCGGCTATAAAGTGACCATGCAGAAGTTTGACCCCTATCTGAATTTGGATCCGGGCACGATGAACCCCATGCAGCACGGGGAAGTCTTCGTGACCGACGACGGAACGGAGACAGATCTGGATCTTGGCCACTATGAGCGGTTTATCGACGAGAGTCTGGACCACAATTCCAACGTGACCTCGGGCAAAATATACTGGTCCGTCCTCAATAAAGAGCGCCGGGGCGATTACGGCGGCGGAACCGTGCAGGTCATCCCCCATGTGACCAATGAGATCAAGAGCCGGTTTTATGTGGAACCGCAGAGTTCGAGCGATGACAAACTACCCCAGAGGTCGAACGTGAGCGACAAACTACCCCAGAGGTCGGATACCTCCATCGCGATCATCGAGGTGGGCGGCACAGTCGGAGATATCGAATCGCAGCCCATCTATGAGGCAATCCGCCAGTTCATGCAGGAAAAGCCCCAGGGCACCTGCTGCATGATCCACGTGACACTGATGCCTTACCTGCACGGGTCGGAGGAACTCAAGACCAAACCCACCCAGGCCAGTGTTCGCGAACTGCAGAGGATGGGAATCCGTGCGGATATTATTGTGTGCAGGTCCGAGTATGAGATCCCGCAGGCCATGCGGGACAAGATCGCTCTGTTTTGCAATGTCCCGGTTACCCATGTTCTGCAGAATCTCAATGCCTCCTCGATCTACGAGGTCCCGCTCATGATGGAAGAGGAGCATCTGGCCGAGGCGGTCTGCGACTGTCTGCGGATTCCCTGCCCGGAGCCGGATCTCTCCGACTGGAAGCGGATCGTGCACGCAATGCAGAACCCCAAAGTAAAAGTGACGATCGCGCTTGTCGGAAAATACACACAGCTCCACGACTCCTATCTGAGCGTCGTCGAGGCGCTCAACCACGGCGGCTTCTCCAATGACGCGCAAGTGAAGATCCGCTGGGTGGATTCCGAGGAACTTGAAAAGGAACCGGAGAGATTGGACGAAGTATTCTATGGGATTGACGGTATGATCATCCCCGGCGGCTTTGGAAACCGCGGCACAGAGGGCATGATCCTGGCTGCGCAGTATGCGAGAACGAAAGGAATCCCCTTCCTAGGGATCTGCCTGGGCATGCAGATGGCACTGGTCGAATTTGCCAGAAATGTGGTAGGCTGGAAAGACGCAAATAGTTCGGAGCTGGATCCGGAGACCACCCATCCGGTCATCGACCTGATGCCGGAGCAGGCTGGCGTCACGCAGCTGGGAGGGACCATGCGCCTTGGCGCGTATCCCTGTAAACTTGTAAGAGGGACGCTGGCGCACAGGCTGTTCGGCAGGGAAGAGATTCAGGAGAGGCACCGCCACCGCTATGAAGTGAACAACGAGCTGCGGGAGCAGCTGGCAGCCGCCGGACTGACCTTTTCCGGCATCTCACCGGACGGCCGGATCGTAGAAATGATTGAATGGAACCGGCATCCATATTATATTGGAACACAGGGACACCCCGAATTTAAGTCCAGGCCCAACCGCGCGCATCCGCTCTTTGCGGGTCTTGTGATGGCGGCAGTGAGCCGGAAAGTAAAGTGAACCGGTACAAGATGCGGCCAGGCAGCTATGCCGGGGCAGTAAGGACACGAAAAAAGCAAATGAGGTAATAGAGCAGAATGCAAAGTTATAGAGAAATCCGTGCATATATAGAAGAGAACGACGTCGAGTTTATAAGGCTGGCATATTTTGACGTGTTTGGGACACAGAAGAATATCGCGATCATGTCGGGAGAGTTGGAGAGAGCCATGAAATACGGCATCTCCATTGACGGAGCTGCCATCGCCGGCTTCGATGCGGACATCCGCAGCGATCTGTTTCTGAGACCGGACCCCTCCACCATTTCAATCGTTCCCTGGAGACCCGCGGACGGCAGAGTCTGCCGCATGTTCTGCGATATCGTATACCCGGACGGTACCCCCTTTGAGCGCGACACGCGCTATATGCTGAAAAAAGCAATACAGGAAGCGCGGTCGAGAGGCGTGGAAGTGAAATTCGGCCCGGAGGTGGAGTTCTATGTATTCCGACGGGATGATCGGGGACGCAGAACAGATGAGCCCATCGATCAGGCGGGCTACATGGATGTGGATCCTCTGGACGCGGGCGAGAACCTGCGCAGGGACATTTGCTATGCGCTTGTGGAGATGGGTATTACCCCTGAATCCTCCCATCACGAGCAGGGTCCCGGCCAGATGGAGATTGACTTCCGCTACGGCGATCCGCTGACAGCGGCCGACAACACATCCACCTTCAAGTGGGCGGTGCGCAGCATCTGCGCGGCGGACGGCTATGCGGCGGATTTCTCACCCAAGCCCATCGCGGACAAGCCTGGCAACGGCATGCACCTCAATATCTCGGTTCACCGCATCGACGGCGAAGACAGAAAGGCGGATCTGGACGCCTTTATGGCCGGCATTCTCAAGCACATTCGCGAGATCACGCTGTTCCTCAATCCCTCGGAGCAGTCCTACTGGCGCTTTGGCCGCATGGAGGCACCGCGTTACATCAGCTGGTCGGGGCAGAACCGCTCCCAGCTGATCCGGGTCCCTGCAGATCCGTCCGGACGCAGGAGAATTGAGCTGCGCTCCCCGGACCCTTTGGCCAATCCCTATCTGGCCTTTACACTGCTGATCTATGCGGGACTGGAGGGCATGGGTCAAAACATGACGCCTCCGCAGTCTATTGAGGCAAACCTGTACAAAGAAGATCCGGCTCTGATGCGAGGATTGGAACAGCTCCCGGCATCCAGACAGGAGGCAATGCAATGCGCGATGGAGAGCGAGCTGGTGAAACGCTGCGTGCCTGCGTCGTGCCTGGAGGCGTACGCATATGAAGGGAAGAAATAAGACCTGCAATGTCCTTACGGCAGCAGGCAAGGAGGAGAGCATCCAGCTTCTTAGGCAGATCCTCCGCGGCGTATCCGGCGCAGGGCAGCTGCGAGTTTTGCAGGCTGCGACGCTCGAGCAGATCCGACGCGGCGTATCCGGCGCGGGAGCCCAGGCGCCCGCAGACCTTCTGATCGCAGTGATGCCGCTGAGTGACGGGACCGGCGTTGAGGGTATCATTGATGTGGCGCAGAGACATCCGCAGCTGATGACAATCCTGCTCGTGCGGCAGGAGGCCTACGAGCAGGTCAGCTACCAGTGCCGGAACCAGCAGGTTTTTGTCATCGCTATGCCTTTCAAGAGGCAGGTGCTGGCGGAAGCGGCGTCCTTTATGTTAAGGCTCCGCGCAGTCATGGACGACAAGGACAAAGAGCTGGCGCGCCTTAGAAAGAACCTCAGCGAGATCAGGGTCATTACCCGCGCCAAGCTTTACCTGATACAGACGCGGGGGATGACAGAGGAAGAAGCGCACTATTATCTTGAAAAAGAAGCCATGGACAGGAGCCTCACCAAGAAAGAGGTGGCGGAGGAGATCCTGCAGTGATGGACGGACAGAAAAAGTATTTACGTTGATGGAAAGCAAAAACGGCTAAGTTACTCGGACATATTAGGAAAGTGCCATGTAAAGGCCGCCGGAGGGCTCCGGCGGCCTTTTTCAGGGTGTCGGGAATGTACTGGCGCATCACCCTATCTTCTCCAAAAAGTAACGGAACGCCGCATCCATAATGTGGTCTCTACGATAGATGAACGTAATGTTCAATTCGGAAATCGAGTCCGTGTCTTCTATGTCAAATCTCTTCATCAGGCCCCGCTCTGCATAGGGGCCAATGATGGACTCCGGCAGATATCCGACGCCAAGACCGGAAGTGATGTTGACCATCTGTGCGCCAAGCGAGTTCAGAATGATCATTTGCGAAGAAGAAATGATTCCGTGCGAAGAGAGCAGCAGTTCCAGTCGCCTGCGAAAGATACTTCCTTCAGGAAATGTAATGATGGGCATAGTTTGAAGCAGTTCCCGCAGATTCGAGATTTCCTCCTGGGTACTGGTGACCAGAACAAGCCGGTCCTTTTTGACGAATAATTCATGCAGTTCTTTTCTTCCAGGCGATTCCGCCACAAAAGCGCCGTCAATTTCGCGGTTCAATACCTTATCCACAAATACATCGTTCATATCCGTTGTCAGTGACAATTTCACATCCGGATACTCTTTGTGATAGTCAGCAAACAGTCGAGGAAGTTCACCTAGCGCGGTGGCCTCGATGGATCCGATCACAAGACTTCCCCTCGCATGATCCATATCCCGCATGGCGGTCATGGCTTCTTCCGACATATTCAGAATGCGGCTTGCATATTCATAGAACAACTCCCCCTTGGCCGTCAGCGTGACGCCGCGCTTGTTGCGGTAGAAGAGCGTCTCTCCCAGTTCCTCCTCCATTTGGCGGACCCGGGTCGAGAGGTTGGACTGCGCGTAGTGAAGCTTCTCACTGGCGGCTGTGAAGCCACCCTCTTGTGCCACGGTGACAAAAAATCGTAGAACCTGCAGATCCATAAAACCTCCTTGACTATCTATTAGTAGACTTATGTTTGAGCTCGCGGAGCGGGCCGCTGCGCCACAAATATATAAAAAACAGATCGCAAACTTATTTTACATCAATTTTACTGCTAGATAAAGAGGTGCTAGACTAAATACAGATAGAAAAAAGAGCTTCTGATCAGGGCGTTAGCAAGTATCTAAGCGGGGAGTGAAAGAGCGCTTCTTTGGGATACATCCTACGGATTTCGGGATCTTAAAGCGGTCGTCAAAACACTAACTGACCTTCCGCTCTATGTAGTTAACAGCCACGGTCACATCGACCATGCCTGCGGCAATTACCAGTTTGATGTGCCGATCTACATCCATCCGGCCGATCTCCCGGTGCTCCGGGACCATCACGGATCGTATCGCAAAAAGCTGGCCGTGCAGATGGCGATGAATGCAGTGGATCCCTTAACAGGGCAGCCGGTGAACGCACTCAAATCGGACTTCGACGCGCGGCAGTACCTGGAAAGACCTCTCGGAAATTTGCGGGAAGTTCGGCAAGGTGATGTCTTTGATCTTGGCGGCAAGCAGTTAGAGGTGATCGAGGTCCCCGGACATACACCTGGAAGTATCGGTCTTCTGTACAGAGAGGAGAAGATCTTCTATGCCGGGGACTCGATGAACGACGATCTGTGGCTCTTTTTACCGGAGGCCTGCCCTTTGTCTGTCTACAAAGAGACGCTGAAAAAGGCTTGGGAGCTGGATTTTGACACACTGATCATGTCACACACACCGCAGCCGCTTCCGAAGAAAGTCCTTCTGGACTACATGGAAACGGCAGAGCAGCTGGATTACAGCAAAGGATATCCCTTCAGTGCGCCGCTGACGCCGGAGGCCAACGCGAGGAGGTTTGTTCGGGAAGGGTTTACACCGGAAGACATGGGAAACGGGAAGACAGGGTACGCCGGGATTGTAATCAGTGAAGAGAAGATCTGCTGAGAGCGGAAAAAGAGCAGTTGAGAATGGCCAGGAATAAGGACAATAAAGCACATCCAGAATGGAGGATTCAATGGATATCAATACAAACAACGCCTTTTGCGAATTAATGGCGATCCGCGGAGGATCTAAGACGTCTGAAGCGGGTTCCGCTCTGACGGCAGCTGCAGAAGTGACGGTCAGCGGGCAGGATCCCTTCTTCCCTTCCCCTTTTAAATTCGGGGAGACGGCGGCAGGGGTGCTGGCGGCACGAGCTGTAGCAGCTAATGATCTGTGGGAACTCAGGACAGGCCGCAGACAAAGCATCGAACTATCCGTAGAAACGGCAGCAGCTACCTGCCTTGGCGGAACTGCGCAGACACAGTGCAAAAACAGCGATGGAATCTACGAGGGAATTCAGGCTTCCGAGGCCCTGCAGCATATGGTTTCCATCACACAGCCTTGGAAGTGCGCGGATGGAAGATGGTTCCTTCCCCACTTTAATCTCCCCCATCTGGAGAAAAAGGTGTTGGACGTGCTTGGACATGACGGCGTCCCCTGTGAGGGCACACCGGAAGCAGTCGCGGAAGCTGTCTCCAAGTGGAACAGCGAGGACCTGGATCGGGCGATCTATGAGGCAGGTGCTACGGGCGGAATTGTGTTTACACAGGAAGAATGGCTGCAGCATCCGCACGGAAAGCACCTCGCCTCTCTTCCGGTCGTCACGATTGAAAAGATCGCTGATTCAGAGCCGATCCCGCTGCCTGCAATTACTGAGGTAGACGGCAATGCACAGCCGCTCTCCGGTGTCAAAGTATTGGAATTGTGCAGGATTATGGCAGGCCCGACTTGCGGCATTTCCCTTGCAGAGCATGGGGCAGACGTGCTGATGGTCACAGCGCCGCAGCTTCCCCAGGTTCCCAATTTCGTTCGCGATGTCAGTCACGGAAAGCGAAGCTGCTTCCTGGATTATACGGTGCCGGAGGACAGTCAGAAGCTTCACGAGCTTGTGAAAGACGCGGATATATTCCTGGAAGGATATCGCCCCGGTTCCATGGAAAAGCATGGATTTGGTCCGGAAGATCTGCTCAAAGACAAGAAAGGTCTTATTTATGTGAGCGTGGACTGCTTTGGTCCGGGCGGTGTGTATTCAGACCGCGCAGGCTGGGATCAGGTTGCGCAGGCAGTGACCGGAATTGCAATCACAGAAGGCGAGCTGGAAAAGGCAGGACAGCCTAAGCTGACGCCTGTCTATGCATGCGACTTCCTGACCGGATTTATGGGCGCGTTCGGCGCCATGGTTGCGCTTAGACGCCGCGCTCTTGAAGGCGGCTCCTATGTGGTGCGTGTTTCCTTATGCCAGTCGGCTATGCTCTTACAGAGGGAAGGCCTCGTGACCGGATTTGAAAACGCACCTGGTAAGCTCGATGCGCAGACCTTTGAGTCGCTGGCGGTGTGCGATGACGGCACAATTTACGGAGATCTTAAAACGCTAGGCCCGGTCATCCGGATGTCGGAGACCAATCCCAGGTGGAACGGGACTACGCCGGAACTCGGTAGCAGCGAGGCGGCGTGGTGGTGAAAATATGAGAATACGACCTCTATGAGAAATGACCTCTGGGGCAATTTGTCGACAGCTGTCTCCAAATTACCCCAGAGGTTGTTTTCTGCTATTCTTGCCGCTGTTGAATATGTACACCTGTAGGTGTATAATTGATGACGTAAGGACAAAACAGGTACAGCGATCACGGACGGATTAGCATATGAAAAAAACAATCTATCATGGCTCTGACCACATTATAGAAGTTCCAATATTTCATGGTGGCAAGCCGCACAATGACTATGGATACGGCTTTTACTGCACGGAGAGCCGCACAATGGCCAAAGAGTGGGCTGTGTCAGAGGAGCATGACGGTTATGCGAACGGCTATGAGCTGGATTTGGATGGGCTAAAGATCCTTCATTTAAATCAGGGCTATCCCATACTCACATGGCTTACAGTACTTATTCAGAATCGGACGTTTAATATAGATTCACCACTTGCTGCAGAAGTTTCCCGATATCTGCAGAAGAATTTCAGTGTGGATACTACAGTTTATGATGTGATTACCGGGTACCGGGCAGACGACAGTTACTTCTCCTTTGCGCAGGATTTTTTAAGTGGCACGATATCGTATGAACAACTTCAAAAAGCAATGTATTTAGGAGAACTCGGAGAACAGATTGTACTTGTCAGCCGCAATGCCTTTTCAGCAATTCGGTACATTGGATGTGAGAAAGCACTTCAGAGCGAATGGCTCTTGAAGAAGGTTGAGCGAGACAGACGTGCGCGAAATGAGTACCTGCATTCAGACAGAATGAGCTATCGGCGGGGAGAACTGTACGCAGTGACCATCTTGGACGAAGAGATCAAACCCGATGATCCTCGCCTGCTATGAGGAGAGTCGTGGAGGGCGATTCCATTCATTTGAAACCTCTCTCTTCGAGAGAGAATAACGTCCGATATTGTATGGGAGGAAAGATTATGCTGCATGCCTACGATGAAATATATGTTGCCAAAGCACAGACAGCGCTTGCACAAATGCTGCGCTATGCAGTAGAAGATATGCATTATACACTCGACGAGTTCTGGGATATGTTTCTGATTTCCGGCATTGCGGATCTCTTTGGAAAGGGAGATTACAGGTTCATTGTCGGAAAATCCGGCGTGGAGACAGCGCAAGAGGTTGTGTGGAGGCTGACTGGCGAATGGCCGCAGACGGAACCTGTATTTCACCTCGACAAGAGTGCGACCTATTGGACCGGCTGGATCCTGGCGTGGTATCAGTGGTACTCCGGACAGAGCTTTCGAAGGATCAGCGAATTCCTGACCGCAGAGAAGGTGCGGGATATGTATTCTCCATACCACGAAATGGATCCATTGCACTTCGCTGAGGAGGCCGACAGGATTAGAAGACAGAAAGAGAGAACAACCAGACTGAGAATGTATCGGGAGCGCTTAGGAATCAGCCAGTCTGAACTTGCGCGGCGGAGCGGCGTCTCAGTAAGAATGATCCAGAATTACGAGCAGAGACAGAAAGATTTGCGCAAAGCGCAGACAATGACAACCTGGATGTTGGCCAGAGCCCTGCGATGCACGGTGGAAGACCTGATGGAGTACTGAGAGAGGGAAGGTAATACGGATATTATGATCAAACTATTCATGACAAGCAGTCCAATGGGAGCATATAGAAGTGTGGAAGCACCTGCATTTAAAGGACTTGATCCGTCCAATGGCTTGGTGGACGAATTAAAGCACTATTGGAGAGAGGACTCGCGTTGCCTTCTAATTTCAGCTTTTCCCGACGAATACTCTGTAAACGACCGCATGAGAGCGGACTTCGAGAGAATTTTCAGAGAAACAGGGCTGTCACTGGAATGCATGGATCTGTGCGACAGACGAAATGGAAGAGAGTCCGTTTCGAAGCTGTCCCACTATGATATGGTGATCCTCGGCGGTGGCCATGTGCCAACGGAGAAAGCTTTTTTCGATGAGATTGAGCTGCGGGATGCACTGCATGGAGTGAACGATCTGGAGGGCAACACACAGAATGGAGACAGCTCGGATGGACACAGCTGGGACGGGATCATTATGGGAATCAGTGCCGGCAGCATGAACTGCGCAGATCTAGTCTATGCGCAGCCGGAGATGCCAGGCGAAGCAGTAGATCCATCCTATCAGAAATTCATTCGTGGATTAGGACTCACAGATGTCAATGTCCTGCCGCATTATCAGGCCGTCAAGAATGACTGGGTCGACAGAATGCGGCTGATGGAAGATATTACATATCCTGACAGCGTCGGAAGAACTTTTTATGCGATCGTGGACGGAAGTTTTGTACTGCAGACGGAGGGCCGGAAGGAGATCCGAGGAGAAGCTTATCGGATTTCTGATGGAAGGATAGAGAAAGTTTGTGAAAGGGGAGGCGTGTTGAAACTCTCTTCTCATAAGTAGAACCAAAGAGTGCCGCAGGAGGTTGTCTTGCGGCACTCTTGATTTACTAATCAGAGGAAAGGAATCAGCTTCAACGGAAAGGAGAGGAACGAATGTGACGGCATCCTTTCCTCTTTCGTCTTGTCCCTTTTCTCGACCATGTAACGGCATACGAGGCCAGGGAAGATGCCAGAAAAATGAAAAGGTTGTATAATGACAACAGCACAAATTCTGCTTTAATGAGACGATACTCTTTCAGCGAGGAATGAATATACAACATAACAGATGAGGGAGCAACAAACATGATTACTGGAGAACTGCGCAGCAAAATAGACAGCCTATGGGAAATATTCTGGACGGGCGGACTGACCAATCCATTGGACGTGATCGAGCAAATGACGTATCTGATGTTTATCCATGATTTGGATGATTCAGATAATCTTCGTGCCAAGGAAGCCGCCATGCTGGGACTTCCTTACAACACTTTTTTTGCCAGTGAAGTGCAGATCGGGGACCGAGTTGTCGATGGCAGCCAGCTGAAGTGGAGTGTCTTCCACGACTTTCCAGCGGCTAAGATGTACAGCACGGTTCAGGAGCTGGTATTCCCGTTTATCAAGAACCTGCATGGGGATAAGGAGAGCGCCTATTCCAAGTACATGGGAGATGCTATTTTCAAAGTGCCTACGCCATTGATGTTGGACAAAATAGTGACAGCCATGGACAGCATTTATGAGCAAATGGCGCAGCTGAAATCAGCGGACACACGCGGAGATATCTATGAGTATCTACTGTCCAAGATATCAACAGCGGGCGTCAACGGCCAATTCAGAACGCCCCGCCACATTATCCGGATGATGGTAGATTTAATGGAGCCTAGAGCGGACGAGATCGTATGCGATCCTGCCTGCGGCACGTCCGGCTTCCTCGTGGCTGTCAGTGATTTTTTGAAAGAAAATCGCAAGCAGGAGGTTTTCTTCAACAGGCAGAACAAGAACCACTACATGAACAACATGTTCCATGGCTACGACATGGACAGAACGATGCTCCGCATCGGTGCCATGAACATGATGACGCATGGCGTCGACAATCCTACAATTGAGTACCGCGACAGCCTGTCCGACCAGAACCCGGATAAGGACAAATACACGCTGATTCTGGCCAATCCGCCCTTCAAGGGAAGCCTTGACTATGACATTGTATCTACGGATCTTCTCAAGGTATGTAAGACCAAAAAGACAGAGCTTCTGTTCCTCACCTTGTTTTTACGGATGCTCAAAGTCGGCGGCCGCTGTGCCTGCATTGTTCCTGACGGTGTCCTGTTCGGATCATCGAAGGCACACAAAGCAATTCGGCAGGAAATCATTGAAACTAACCGCCTGGAAGCAGTAATTTCCATGCCGTCAGGCGTCTTCAAACCGTATGCAGGTGTATCCACGGCTATATTAATCTTTACGAAGACCGGACATGGCGGAACTGATAAAGTCTGGTTTTATGACATGAAGGCGGATGGTTTCAGCTTGGATGATAAGCGCAGTGAAACCAAAGAGAATGACATCCCTGACATTATAAATCGCTTCCATAACCTCAAAGAGGAAGAAGGCCGCAAGAGAACCGACCAGAGCTTTATGGTGCCCAAGCAGGAGATCGTCGACAATGAGTATGATCTGAGTATCAACAAGTACAAAAAGACGGAATATATTCCGGTGGAGTACCCGCCGACGGAGGAAATCCTGGCAGAACTCCGTGACTTGGAGAAGCAGATTGCCAAAGAGATGGATGAGTTGGAGAAGCTGTTGAAGTAGATTGAGATTTGCCGAGGTAACGAGGAGTGCGTGGACAAGGCGGCAGACGTCCGTCGGGAGCTTGCTCACGTAAGGATGTATGACGGCTTGGACACATAGTCCGACAGGACGCATGAGCATGAAGCCCGAAGGGCGAAATGCGAATGGCACGACGAGTACCTGAGGTAAGATTTGTGGCGTAACGAGGAGTGTGTGGACAAGACGTATTGTACGTCATACAAGACTTTTGACAGTCGAGAGGCTATGTGATAAGCTATAGTTACAAAAGGTGCTGCCGATAGACGGTCAGCCCAATAACTGATTAGCTAAAATAGCCGCTCGCGTTTCTCAGACTGGGGCGGCTATTTTTGCGTGTTCGATTTGTCAGATCTATCCTTGCCGAGATTGTAACCGGCAATGAAACAGGTTAAGCCAAAGCTTAGCACTGCAATCATGTCAATTACTCCCATAGCTCAGCCCTCCTTTCTATTGGATTCCCTGTAAGGTTTTCTATATGAACGGAGGGTCACAGTCCCTCCGAAGAGGGCTAACCGCCTACCGAATATGGCAGCACCTAAGATATATGATAACAAACGGACGTTCGAATATCAAGAAGGGGTTTTTAAGAGATAAGAATGCAGTATACAAAGCTGAAAGATATTAACGAATATGTCAGTATAAGCATAAACCCAATGAAGTTACCAAATACAATGTTTGAGATGTATAGCGTTCCAATTTATGAGACTGGGCATCCAGAATATTTGAGTGGTAATGAGATAGGATCAAACAAAGTCATCGTTAAAAAAAATGATGTGCTACTCTGCAAAATAAATCCTCGGATTAATCGCGTATGGGTAGTCTCTGATGAATCAGAGCATCAGAGTATTGCTTCTTCAGAATGGATTGTCATTCGGAGTAATACATATAATCCTGAGTTTTTAGCATGGTATTTTAGATGCCCAAAGTTCAAGAAACTGATGATCAGCGAAGTTACGGGTATTGGTGGATCATTGACAAGGGCGCAACCGAAAGCGGTTGCGGAGTATCCGGTACCAGTTTTGTCTATCGATGAGCAGGAAAAGATTGTTGGTGTTCTGAATAAAGTGAACAGTATAATAGGCGCTAGAAAGCGAGAACTTCAGAAGCTGGACGAACTCATCAGAGCCCGATTTGTCGATATGTTTGGATCGATTCATGATAACAAATACGGATATGAAATACAGACAATTCAGGATGTATGCGAGCAAATAAAGGATGGCACGCATCAAACTCCTACATACACTGAGGATTCGCTAAATGGATTTAAGTTCCTCTCGTCTAAGGATGTTACATCTGGGAAGATTGACTGGAATCATCTGAAATATATTCCAGAATCGCTACATACTGAACTATACGCAAGGATAGCACCTAAAAAGGGAGATTTGCTTCTTGCAAAGAATGGAACAACGGGAATTGCCGCTATAGTAGACCGAGATGAGATATTTGATATTTATGTTAGTTTAGCCCTTTTGCGGCCAATAGAAATTGACTCTATTTACCTTTGGGGGGCAGTAAATTCACAGGAGACAAAGGAACAGTTTGATGCAAGCCTTAAAGGAATTGGTGTACCGAATCTTCACCTTGGTGAGATAAAAAAGACGCGCATTATTGTTCCTCCAATCTTGAAACAGAAAGAGTTCGCCGCCTTCGTCGCTCAAGTCGACAAATCAAAACAAGCACATGAGTATTCTGGTAAATTAGCAGCTTAAAGCGGCTATGATATAGATAACTGTTCACAAGAGCATCAACACGAAGAGTGGAGAGTCATGTTTGAGATATCAAAAGCAGATTGGAAGTTGTTCCGCGCAAGGCTTCCTGAGTGGCAAGAGAAGTATATGGAACGATTGACTAAGGAGTATATTGAGCTGTTGAGCTCGTCCGAGCCTGCATCTACTCGTTTCTGGGAACTGGAAAAGCGAATTAAGGAAGACCGAAGGCATCCGGGAGTCATTCTGGAAATGAGAAAATCTACTGCTGCTTGGAACATCGCCAATTTGGTGGCAGGAGACGTAATTACTTTAGACGATCTGGATGGATTCAGCCAGGATTTGATAGATGGCGTGAAATTAATGCTTAAACAATATTCTTGATAGTGAGGAAGTATTAAGCTGCCTTCGCACAGTCTTTTGACAGGTGAATAAGCATGACCAACTTTGATTTCTTACAAGCAGAGCCAAAATTTCAATCTTTTGCCGACGTTGCAGTATCTGCGGAGAAAATTCTTCCGATCGATCCGGCGACATCGGTTATTAACTGCCGGCGTGCTATGGAATTCGCTGTCAAATGGATGTACTCCGTTGACAGCTCACTTCGCATGCCCTGGGACGATAAGCTGGTCAGCCTGCTCAGCACCGATGACTTTCGCGGAATTGTAGACGCAGATCTTCTGCAGAGACTGGATCTGATCCGCAAGCTGGGCAATCAGGCTGCTCATACGGGCAAACAGATTACAAAAGATGATGCGAGCGTTTGTCTGGAGAATCTATTTTACTTCCTGGATTTTGTGGCGTATTGCTATGCGGACCATTATGAAGAGGGAGAATTCGACCCCAAGCTCCTTGACCAGGAGGAGAAGACGCCGGTCCTGATCGTGAATCCGGAGACAGGGATCAAACTGCAAGAGCTGATTAAGGAAAATGAAGCGCTGCGGGAGAAGCTGACGGCTCGCCGTGAGGAGCAGCAGGAGACGTATGTTCCCAAGCCGCTCGATATATCGGAGTATACGACGCGCAAGGTCTATATTGATGCAATGCTGCGTGATGCCGGATGGATTGAGGGCAAGAACTGGATCAATGAATATAAGATCCCGGGAATGCCCAACAAATCGGAGGTAGGGTATGCAGACTATGTTCTGCTCGGTGATGATGGTCGCATATTGGCGGTGATTGAGGCGAAGCGCACATGTGTCGATGTGTCCAAAGCCAGACAGCAGGCCAGCTTGTATGCGGATCTGATTGGAAAACAGCAAGGCAGACGTCCGGTTGTCTTCCTGACAAATGGATTCGATACGCGCATTGTGGACAACCAGTATCCGGAGAGAAAAGTATCCTCTATCTACTCTAAGCGGGATCTGGAGAAGCTGTTTAATCTGCAGAAGATGCGCAGCAGCTTGCAATACATTAATGTCGATAAGGATATAGCCGGACGCTATTATCAGGAGGCCGCAATCAAGGCTGTATGTGACAGCTTTGGCAGCAGGAACCGGCGGAAGGCGCTGCTGGTCATGGCGACTGGTTCCGGTAAAACACGTACGGTCATCGCGCTCTGTAAAGTCCTTCTGGAACAGGGATGGGTGCGAAATATTCTGTTTCTGGCAGATAGAAATTCTCTGGTCACACAGGCAAAGAGAAGCTTTGTCAACCTGCTTCCGGATCTGTCTGTTACCAATCTCTGCGAGGAGAAGGACAATTATCAGGCGCACGGCGTTTTTTCAACGTATCAGACGATGATGAACTGTATTGACGACGTGCAGGATGAGGAGGGAAAACTGTTCTCCTGCGGGCACTTTGATCTTCTAATCTGTGATGAGGCGCACCGCTCCATTTATAACAAATACCGTGACATTTTTAACTATTTTGACGCACCGCTTGTGGGCCTGACAGCGACGCCGAAGGATGAAATCGATAAGAATACATACGAAGTGTTTGAACTGGAAAACGGTGTTCCGACCTATGGCTATGACCTCGCCCAGGCGGTCAAGGACGGCTACCTTGTCGATTACATGTCGGTAGAAACGACGCTTAAGTTTATTCAGCAAGGGATTACCTACGACGAGTTGTCTGATGAGGAAAAGCTGGAGTATGAGAGTAAGTTCACTGATGAAGACGGCGAGATGCCGGAGAGTATTGCCTCAAGTGCACTGAACGAGTGGCTTTTCAACGCAGATACCATTCGCCAGGTGCTGAGTATCCTTATGGAGAACGGTCTGAAGGTTGATTACGGAAACAAGATCGGGAAGACGATCATCTTTGCCAAGAACCACAAGCATGCAGAAAAAATCCTTGAGATATTTAATAAAGAGTATCCGCATTTGAATGGATATGCAAAGGTTATTGACAATTACACGAAGTATGTGCAGAGTGCCATCGACGAATTCTCCGATGCTAAAAAACTGCCGCAGATTGCTATTTCCGTAGATATGCTGGATACCGGCATCGACGTGCCGGAAGTGTTGAACCTCGTATTCTTTAAAAAGGTCATGAGCAAGGCCAAGTTCTGGCAGATGATCGGAAGAGGAACCCGCCTGTGTCCCGGACTTATGGATGGGGAGGATAAAAAAGGCTTTTATATTTTCGATTTCTGCGGAAACTTCGAGTTCTTCCGCATGAATCCCGGAAAGCCTACTGCCAATATGATCGCTCTTCAGGGGGCGATTTTCGGACTGCAGTTTGATATTGTCTACAAGCTGCAGGATCTCCAATATCAGACGGACCACCTGATCGCCTATAGGAAGCTCTTAGTGGACAACATGGTATACAAAGTGCAGGAGCTGAAAAGAGATAACTTTGCAGTGCGTCAGCACATTCGCTATGTGGATCAGTATTCAAATAGCGATAATTACAATGCGCTCACGTATGGCGATACTTTGGCTGTTCGTGAAGAATTGGCCCCGTTGATCCTGCCGGAGAAGGATGACGCCAAGGCGCTTCGCTTCGATGCGCTGATGTATGGGATTGAGCTCGCATATCTTGCTGGCAAAACATACAACCGCGCCAAAAACGATCTGATGAAAAAGGTGTCTGCGGTAGCTGGTGTCGCAGCGAATATTCCTCAGATTATGGCACAGAAGGAACTCATTGAAAAGATTCTGCACACGAACTACGTGGAAAACGCGGGAATCAATGAGTTTGAGTATATCAGAGAGAAGCTTCGAGACTTGATGAAATACATACCCAATCAGGTTAATAGGTACGATACGGATTTTGGCGACGAGATCCTTTCCATGGAGTGGAAGGAATCGGAACTGGAAAATGATGATCTCAAGAATTATAAGGCAAAGGCTGAGTATTATGTGCGTCAGCACCAGGACAACATTGTCATTGCCAAGCTTAAGAGCAATAAGCCGCTGACAAGCTCGGATGTGAAAGTGCTGGAAGATATCCTCTGGGGTAAAATCGGAACGAAGCAGGAATATGAAGCCGAATATGGTGAGAAACCACTGGGCGAATTTGTCCGGGAAATCGTTGGACTGGATATGAACGCCGCGAAGGAAGCATTCTCCGAGTATCTGGATGAAACGAATCTGGACAGCAGACAGATCTATTTTGTCAATCAGATCGTGGAGTATATCGTTCACAACGGTATGATGAAAGATCTGTCTGTATTACAGGAGACACCTTTTACAGATCAGGGGAGCATTGTCGAGATATTCACGGACCTGTCGGTATGGATGGGTATTCGCAAAGCAATTGAGCAGATTAATGCGAATGCGGTCGCAGTATAATAGTGAATTGTGCCCATTGCTGAAAACAATAAAAGAGGAAAGGATGTGGTGACATCTTTTCCTCTTTTTTACACACAATTCATCTTCACAATTCAGCTCATCGCCTTAGCGCTTTCTCCACCTGGTCCGCCGTCGCCTGATCGCATTCCGCGGTGATCTTCGTACCCTCAGCCGTATACTCGGTCTGCAGGACAACCGACTGCTCCATCAGCAGTGATACCAGACTTCCCCGGTCATAGGGGATGAGGAAGGTGCGGACCGTCCGCTTTGCGTGGAGAATGTCAAAGATCGTCTTGCACAGGCAGTCGATCGAACTGCTCTCTTTGGCGCAGAGATAGAGGTTCACATTGGTGATTCCATCGATGGTCTGCTCGACAGCGCCCGTGACGGGATGTGCCGCCGGCGGATCGCAGAGATCCGCTTTGTTGTAGATCGTGATCATGGGGACATGTCCTGCCCCAATCTCCTCGATGATTTTCTTCGTGACTTCGATATGCTTCCTGCAATGCGGATCGGACCCATCTACCACCTGCACGAGAAGGTCGGCCTGCGTGGTCTCTTCGAGGGTCGATTTAAAGGCTTCGACGAGGGAGGTGGGCAGCTTATGGATAAAGCCGACCGTGTCGGACAGAAGGAATTCCTGGCCTCTGGCCACAGTGATGCGGCGCACGGTCGTATCAAGCGTTGCAAAGAGCATGTCTGCTTCAAAAACCTGCCGCTTTTCCGGCTCGCCTTCCGGCGCCATATCGGACGCGTACTGCGCCAGCATCGCGTTCATGATGGTGGATTTGCCCGCATTGGTGTATCCCACAAGAGAGACCAGGGGAAGTCCGGATCCCTGCCTTTTCTTGCGCTGGGTCGCGCGCTCACGGCTGACGCCTTTCAGTTCTTTGGCAAGCTCACTGATGCGGTGGTCAATGGTACGGCGGTCGATTTCCAACTGGGTCTCACCTTCACCCTTGGCGGACATGGAACCTGAGGCGCCGCCCTGGCGGTTCTGAGTCTCCCACATGCCGATCAGGCGGGGCTTTAAGTAGCGGAGCTTGGCGAGTTCTACCTGCAGGCGCGCTTCTCTGGTACGGGCTCTGCGCTCGAAGATTTCCAGGATCAGCGCTGTACGATCCATGACAGGAAGTTTTAAGAGTTTTTGTAAGTTGCGGATTTGGGAGGGGGACAGGGTATCGTTGAAGATGACCCGCTCGGCGCCGAACATTTCCGCACCGATCCGTATCTCATCCGCCTTTCCGGCGCCGACATAGAGGCCAGTATTGATATGGGCGAGCGTTTGCGTCACTGTATCGACCGGATTCATATCGCAGGCCTTGGCGAGCTCCGCCAGTTCAGAAAGAGAGTGCTGAAATTCTTCCTCCGAAACTGGCTCCTTTGCATCCAATTCGCGCACGCCCACCAGGATCACGGGCTCCCTGCCGTCCCCCTCATAGGTGCTCCATATTTCATTTGCTCCAAAAAATGCTGCCATGCAGTAGAGACCTCCCTAAGTCATTGTTGCTTTAGAATATCCATTCGCCGAGAGAACATATTCCACTCGGCATCATCGTAAAACAAATCTCGTTGTACATTTTGAATCTGATTAAGACCGACACTTTTGACGCCAAGTATGGCTGCCTCTTTCTGGCTCATGGGTGATTCATGACAGTTATTATAACAGATTCTGTGGGGAAGAAATTCTAATTCTGAAGCGAAACGCCTGTGCTTCGCATCTCTCCGGGGCTTTGCCCGTACATTTCCATAAAAATGGGTCTCATTGTGAAAGCCGACTCTCTCTCGGCATGCACAGGCTCCAACCCCAGACAGCCCAGCCAGGAGGAGATGGGTTAGACTATGACAATTGTCACGACTTTTACTAATACTCTGCTTTGTATTTTACCGAAGATCAGAAATCTTTATAATTTAATTGGAGGTGAAAGAATATGAGTATTTTGAAACTGAAACCTGCCTGTAAAGACTATCTGTGGGGCGGCCACAGGCTGGTCGACGAGTACAACGTGGAGTATGACGGCGATATTTTGGCAGAGGCGTGGGAACTGTCCTGCCACCCTGACGGCCCGTCCGTGATCATGAACGGTCCCTATGAGGGAAAGACGCTCCGGGAGTATCTGGATCTCGTGGGGATGGAGGCACTGGGCACTCACTGCCGGCGATTTCGCGAGTTCCCGATCCTGACTAAGTTTATCGACGCCAGGGACAATCTCTCGATCCAGGTCCATCCCAACAATGGGTTCGCACTGCAGAATGAAGGCCAGTATGGCAAAACAGAGATGTGGTATGTCCTCGACGCGGAGGAAGGCGCATTTCTCTATTATGGATTTAAAAGGGAGATCACAAGGGAGGAATTCGCCCGCCGGATTGACGAAAATACGCTTCTGGAGGTGCTTAACGCAGTGCCTGTCAAGAAGGGCGACGTCCTGTTCATTGAGTCCGGGACGCTCCACGCGATCGGCAAGGGAATTCTGATCGCCGAGATCCAGCAGAATTCCAATGTTACATACCGCGTCTATGATTACGGAAGAGTCGGCAAGGACGGCAAGAAGCGCGACCTGCACATCGAAAAGGCGCTGGCGGTGACCAGCCGGGTTCCCATCATTCGCAGTGGCAGCGAATACCCGCACGTGGCAGACTGCGATTACTTTACAGTCGATAAGCTCAACCTGGACGGCAATCTCACCTACAGGATGCAGGGAACCGTCAATGACGCTTCTTTCCTAAGCATTCTGATCCTGGATGGAGAGGGGACGATCAGCTGTAAGGGTGAGTCGGTGACGTATAGAAAGGGCGACAGCTTCTTTTTGGCGGCCGGCAGCGGCGACTGGCAGATCGAGGGCAGATGCGATGCGCTTCTGACCACGATCCGTGAGAAGGCGAGCCCGATCCGTGTGGGCATTACGATCGGCAGCGCGGAGACGCAGATCGGTCTTGTAAACGACCGGCAGCAGATCATCGCCATGCGGAAATTCCCGACCGATACAGAGAAAGCGGCAGCAGAATTTGCAGGGGAAGTCGCGCAGGCGACGCTGGATCTTCTGGAAGAACAAAATGTGCCGTTAGACCAGTGTATTGGCGTCGGCGCGGGCGTGCCCGGAACCATTGACAGACGCAAAGGAAAGGTTCTCTATTCCAACAATCTCCGCTGGGAGGATGTGGACCTGGTGCAGGAGCTGGGCCGCGTGATTCCCTGCCCGGTACGAATTGCCAATGACGCGGACTGCGCGGCGCTGGGAGAAGAGGTCGCAGGCGCCGGCAAGGACTATTCGGACGTCGTCATGTTTACCCTTGGCGGCGGCGTCGGAGGCGGCATTATCCTGAACGGGCAGGTCTTTGAAGGCGGCATTATGGGCGGCAGTGAAGTCGGCCATCAGGTTGTACGTGTGAATGGAAGGCGCTGCACCTGCGGCAGAAAAGGCTGCCTGGAGGCCTATGTATCCGTGCCGGCTCTGATCCGCGCGGCAAAAGAGGCCACAGATCGGACACTCACGCTGGAAGAAATCTTCCGCGGGGCAGAAAAAGGAAATATCGACCTGCAGGAGATCGTGCAGCAGTATGAAGAGATGCTGGGATGCGGCATTGTCAATATCGTCAATATGTTCCGGCCGCAGCTGATCCTTCTGGGCGGCGCTATCTCTGAATATGCCAGGGACATGATCGAACCGCTCCGGGAGATGATGGAGAGAGACTGCTTTGGCGGCGAGCACGGGATGATCCCGGAAATCGCGGTGGCGGAACTGGGCAGCAATGCGGGCATGATCGGTGCGGCGAATTTGTAAGTCCGCGGACGTCTACGATGACCTTTTCCATCTTTTTACCTATGTTTTAAAGCAACAACAGTCAGAGGGAATTCCCCTTTGACTGTTTTTTGTTATAATGGTGAGCAACAGGCAAAAAAGGAGCAGCATGATGAGAAAAGCATTCTTTTATGGCGATTCCAATACATATGGCTATGATCCGGCGGGATATTGGGGCGGACGATATCCGCGCGCGCAGAGGTGGACGAACATCGTCGCGGAAGGCCTCGCCGGCAAGTGGGAGATTGCGGCAGACGGCATGCCGGGCAGAGTGATCCCTGCACAGGGGAGAGCGCTCAGCTATCTTGCGGACAGGCTTCGGGCAGAACAGCCGGTGGACCTGTTTGCGGTCATGCTGGGCACCAATGACATATTGGGGACGCTGAAGCCCGATGCGGAGAAGACGACACGGGATATGGAGGCGCTGATCGCCTGCGTGAAGACGCTGGACATCCCGCAGATCCTGCTCATTGCACCGCCGGCGATTCAACTGACGGACCTCTCCTTCGAGGCGTCCTATGTGCGGGGAGACCGCTCCTACGCGCAGCGCTATCAGGACGAGGGACGGGAACTCACACGGCGCTTCAGGGAACTGGCATCCCGTGAGGGAATTCTGTTTGCGGATGCGTCTTCGTGGGATCTGGATTTTGCCTTCGATGCGGTGCATCTGTCGGAGAGAGGACATGCGGTGTTTGGAAACGAAATGATCCAGGTGCTGCTGAAGATTTAAAAAGAAAGTAGGAAATGGATATGCTCAAAGCGGTAGTTTTATTTGCAATTGGCCTCATCTGCCTGATCAAGGGCGGCGACTGGTTTGTGGACGGCGCCAGTGCGATGGCGAGAAAGTTCAAGCTTCCGGAGCTTTTAATCGGTGCCACGGTTGTCTCGATCGGCACAACGCTTCCGGAAGTGATGGTCTCCACGATGTCCGCCCTGTCCGGACACGGCGAGATCGCATACGGAAATGCGATTGGTTCTGTAATCTGTAACACTGCGCTGATCGCAGCGATCACGATTGCCGTTCATCCGGGGCCGGCGGATCCCAAGACACTGAAAGTGCCGGTGGCCTTTTTCTACATCGCGGCCGCCATC
Source organism: uncultured Lachnospiraceae bacterium (assembly GCA_900319245.1). Lineage (GTDB taxonomy): Bacteria > Bacillota > Clostridia > Lachnospirales > Lachnospiraceae > CAG-791. Next base: position 88,126 of record ONNQ01000004.1, read on the forward strand.
TACTGTGTCGCCGCATACCTGATGGGCCGCTTCACAAGGCCGATGGGACTGATCATGCTGGCCGTCTTCGTCGCCTATATGATCGTCAATGTGCGATCCATGAAGAACAACCCTGTGCCTGCCTCCGCCGGGGAGGAGGAAGAAGAGGAGGACATGCCCATGAGCAAGATCCTGCTCCTTCTGGTGGCCGGCGCCGCCCTGATTGCCGTGGGCGCCAATCTTCTTGTCGAAAACGGAACCTTGATCGCTCAGGCCCTCGGCGTGCCGGAGTCGGTCATCGCGCTGACCTTCGTAGCGCTGGGCACAAGCCTTCCGGAGCTGGTTACAGCCATTACATCCCTGCTCAAGGGCCATGGCGCGCTCTCTCTTGGCAATGTCATCGGCGCGAATGTGTTCAATCTGGTCCTGGTCAGCGGCGTTTCTGTGACGCTCGCGCCTTTCCAGGTACCCCAGAGCGCCGTTTTTATGGGACATAATTCCAGTCTTGTGCTGGAAATTCCGGTCATGCTGCTGGTCATGTCCATCCTGACCATTCCCACACTGATCAGGGGAAAACTGACAAGGAGCCAGGGCATCATCCTGCTGGCTATTTATGCGGTATTTTGCTTTATCCAGTTTACAATGTGAGATTGCGGGGAGGATGAGAGAAACGTATGAATGAACTGCTGGACTTGTATATCACATTTGTGAGGATTGGCAGCGTCAACTTCGGCGGCGGCTATGCCATGCTTCCGCTTCTTGAGCGTGAGCTCGTGGACAAACGGCACTGGACGACCATGGACGACCTGCGCGATTACTTTTCAATCGGGCAGTGCACGCCCGGCATCATCGCCCTGAATGTGTCGACCTTTATCGGCGAGAAGAAGGCGGGCGTGGTCGGCGCACTCTGCGCGACGGTTGGCTTTCTCACGGGGCCGATTACGATCATCCTCATCATCGCCGCGTTTTTGTCCAATTTCGCAGATCTGGAATTCGTACAGCACGCCTTTGCCGGCATCCGCGTCTGCGTCTGTGTCCTCATTCTGCAGGCGGTCCTTCGCCTGTGGAAGAAGTCTGTGGTGGACAAATTTACACTGGTGCTCTATCTGGTGATCTTCTCGCTCAACGCTTTCAAAAGCTATCTTCCGGTCAAATTACCGGCGGCCGTTCTGGTCATCTGCGCCGGCGTGATCGGCGTCGTCATATCGATGCGAAACAGGAAAGCAGTCACGAGCAAAGCGGCGGCAGCGGGCACTGATGCGGATACAGATCCTGCATCCGGAAAGGAGGCGGACTGATGACAACTATACTTCGCCTCATGTATGAATTCTTTAAGACAGGCCTGTTTTCGGTAGGCGGCGGTCTCGCGACCCTTCCCTTCCTCTATGAGATGTCTGACAAAACGGGGTGGTTTTCTCATGCGGATATTGCCGATATGATCGCCATTTCGGAATCCACGCCCGGCGCGATCGGCATCAATATGTCGACATACGCAGGCTACAAGACGGCCGGCCTTCCGGGCGGCATCCTGGCGACCCTGGCCCTTGCGGCACCTTCCGTGATCATCATCCTGATCATTGCGAAGTTCCTTAGTAAGTTCCGGGACAATCCCAATGTAGAAGGCGCTTTCTACGGCCTGCGCCCCGCATCGATCGCAATGATTACGGCAGCAGGTCTCAATGTGGCCAAGGTCGCGCTGGTCAATCTGGCGGCCTTTGAAGCGAGTGGAAATCCGATCGATCTGTTCCTGCCCAAGGCGATCATTCTGGCGATCTTGGTTTTTATCGGGCAGAAGAAGCTCAAGTGGAGCCCCATTCTCTTTCTCGCCATCTCGGCGGTCATTGGAATCGTGTTCAAGTTCTAAACCGTCAAACATGTCTAACATAAAGAAGGAGCTGCGTATCTCGTCCAATGGGCGGAACACGCAGCTCCTTCTTGTTGGCTGGTACATAAGGAAAACGTACCTGCAATTTGATTTTGATTACATGATTTTGACCATATGATTTCGATTACAACTCGATTCGATCATGCGGCCTGGTCAGCGGTATCTCTGGCTGCCTCTGCCATATTGATGGCGTGATCGGAGCAGCGCTCCATATCAATGCAGAAATCGGTGAACAGGATACCTCCCTGCGGATCGCAGGTTTTCTTGGTCATGCGGTCGATGTGGGCCGCTTCGATCTGGTCCTTGGTTTGATCGACAAGATCTTCCATGGCCTCTGCATCGTCAAAACGATCAAGAAGCTCCTGTTCGAAGACGACCAGAGAAACATGCATAGACTGCATCGTGACGTTGGCCAGCGTACGCAGGTCATCCAGCGCTTCCTGATGCATGGAAGCCTTACCCGTGCGCATCAGCTCTTCGTAACCAACGATGTTCTCGGCGTGGTCGGAGATACGCTCCAGGTCATCCACGACCTGAATTAGGCGATAGAGCTTATTGAGATGCTTGGAGGAAAGGTCCAAGGAACGCAGTTCAACGAGCTTTCCTAGAATGGCACCGGTCAGGTAGTCGACGGTCTCTTCGCCCTGCATAGCAAGCGTGCCTTCATGGGCGTCATGATTGAAGAAACAGTTGATAGAGTGTTGCAGGTTGTCGATGGCAAAGTGAGCCATTCTGCAGACCTCGCGGTGTGCCTGGTCCATAGCGATCGCTGCCGGAATCTGAGAGGTATTGTTGAGGTAGACCAGTCTCTGATCTTGGCCACGGCGTGTCTCTTCTTCGGAAGCAGGGATCAGCTTGCTTGCCAGCTTGACAATATAATTAGAGAAGGGTGCCAGTACCAGAACGGCGATGATCGCGAAGCAGGTGTGCGTATTCGCAATCTGTCTTGCCACGTTGTTGGGGGAAAGACTCTGGATAAAGGTCAGGATCTGCGGGAAGATCGTGATCAGGATCAGAATCAGGATTGCGCGGAAGGTATTGAACAAGAGGTTCAGAACCGCGCAACGCTTGCCGTTTCTGTTGGCAGTCAGGCCTGCCAGAAGGTTGGGGGTGACAGATCCTACGGCCGCACCGATGACCAGATATACGGCGGTTGTGTAGGAAATGATATTCTGCATAGCAAACGCCTGGAAGATGACGGTCGCAGAGGAAGAACTCTGCAGCAGTGCAGTGAAAGCCACACCGAACAGCACGGTCAGGATCGGATTCTCCAGGGAAGTGAGGAGCGCGCGGAACGCTGCTGTCTCCGAGAGCGGCGCGATGGCGGACTTCATCAGCGTGATACCCTGGAAGAGCATACCAAAGCCGAGGATGACGGAACCGACTTCGCGAAGCGTTCTCTTTTTGAGAAACAGATTCATGACAGCGCCGATGAACAGGATCATAGGCGCGTAGGCACCGATGTTGAACGCGGTGATCTGCGCGGTCACGGTCGTTCCGATATTGGCGCCCATAATGACGCCGATCGCCTGGGCCAGTGTCATGAGGCCGGACGTAACGAAGCCGATGACCATGACGTCGGTGGCAGAGGAACTCTGCACGAAAATTGTCACGGCAATACCTGCCAGGATCGAAGTGAGTTTATTTGTGGTTGCCTTGCCCAGAATCACCTTCAGGTTGTCACCGCAGGCGTTCTTAAGGCCGCTCGACATGATCGTCATGCCGTACAGGAATAGTCCCACTCCGCCGAGCAGGATAAAAACATCATAGATTGACATTGGATACCCCCTTCTTAGTTACGCATAAAGCGCTTTTTGTTCGATTCTATAGTACTCTGTGAAGGTCAAAAGAAACCAATGCAAAGTGTAAAGGTTTTGTAAAGTGCCTCATTTAGGGAACGTGACTGTAAAGTCAGAGCCCTTGCCCAGTTCACTGCGCACCTGGATCTCGGCGTTGTGGATCCCTGCCGCATGCTTGACGATGGACAGGCCAAGGCCGGTCCCGCCTACTTCCTTGGAATGGCTCTTGTCCACCCGGTAGAAGCGCTCGAAGATCCGGTCCAGATCTTCTGAGGGGATTCCAATTCCCTGGTCGGAGACTGTGAGCTGCGCTTTGCCGGGAAGGTCCCGTACGGTCACAAGGACCTTCCCGCCCTTATTACTATAATTGATCGCATTGCTGCACAGGTTATAAATTATGCTGTACAGAACAAGGGGTACGCCGTAAAGGAGTGTCGGGCCGCCTTCGACAGCCACAGTGACTGCAGCGCTTTCCGCTTCGCTCTGCAGGGCTTCGACGGCGTTGAGCGCGATCCGGTGCAGGTCTGTCAGCTCGCGAGGCATGCCGACGCCTCCGCTGTCGAGCCGCGAGAGGTCGATGATATCGCCGACCAGTTTGGACATACGCTGGGATTCGGCCCGTATTTTGCCGGCGAAGAGGCGCCGGGCTTCTTCTGTCGTGACCATACCGCTCTCCAGAAGCTCCGCGTATCCGGATATGACGTGCAGAGGCGTCTTGAGCTCATGGGAGGCGTTGGCCGTGAACTCCTGCCGGATCTGGGAGGTCTTAAGAAGCTCCTCGCGGTCGTTGGCGAGCTGCTTGTGCTGATCGTCCAGGCGGTGCAGAAGCGGCAGAATTTCTGTATAGGCCGTGTGGTCTCTATTCTTCAAGGGGTGATCCAGATCAAGTGTATTGAGTGGTTCCACGATTCTCTGGGACAGATTAAAGGCCAGAAAGAGAGAGGTCAAAAGCGCGGCAATCAGTATGCCTGCCATAGGAAGAAGAAAATGCAGCAGAAGATTCCAGATGGTAGCCTGTGTGATGGAGAGACGCAGCACTGTGCCGTCCGGCAGTCTCTGGGCTGTATAGAGCTGTCTTTCAAGAAGGGTCGAGGAATAGCGGCTGCTCTCGCCGTATCCGTTCCGTAGCGCATTGCGGATTTCCTCGCGCTCCATGTGGTTCTCCATGACGGAACTATCGACTTCATTGTCATAGAGAATGGTCCCGTCGGCTGTGATCCAAGTGATGCGGAAATCCGTCTCGCCGAGGGTGTCAAAATAGTGCTTTCCGTCCATCGCAAGAGACTGCGCAACGAGCTTGGTCTCGCTGCGCAGCTGGTCAAGCTGCTCGTTTGTGAAATGCGTATATAAGAGCCCTGTGATCAGTATGAAGCTGAGCGTCAGTACAGATAACAGGGCAAGCCAGATCGATTTGAATATTTTGCCGCGCATAAGTGTATCCTGTTATAGAGTCGCTGCATTCATCCCAGGCGATAGCCCACGCCGCGTACCGTGCGGATCGCTTCGCCGCTCTCGCCGAGCTTGGTGCGGAGCGTGCCGATGTGCACGTCGACGGTTCTTGTTTCGCCCGAGTAATCCTGGTCCCAGACGGAGGCGAGGAGCTGATCGCGCGTAAAGACCAGACCGATGTGTTCCATAAAGAGTTTGAGAAGATCGTATTCCTTGAGGGTCAGAGAGATCTCCCGGCCGTCTACCATTGCGACATGCCTGGACAGATCCATCGTGATTGCCCCATAGGAGAGGAAGGTGCGCTTGTCCGCATAGGTTGTGCGGCGAAGGACCGCCCGGATCCTGGATACCATTTCCATCATGCCGAAGGGTTTGCACAGATAATCGTCAGCGCCGAGGTCCAGACCGATCACACGGTCATACTCGCTTCCTTTGGCAGTAGCCATAATGACGGGAATTGCAGCGGTGTCCGGGGCGCTGCGGAGCTTCTTGAGGATGGAGATCCCGTCCTCCCCGGGCAGCATAATATCCAGAAGGATCAGTTCCGGCGTCGTTGTCTTCATGGCTTCCCAGAACGGTTTGCTGTCCGCAAAGCCGACGGCCTCAAAGCCGGCGATCGTGAGCGTATAGATCATCAGGTCGCGGATGCTGTTGTCGTCTTCAACACAGTAAATCATACAGTTTTCTCCCATACGTGCAGGGTTACAGTCTACCATTATTATGCTCATTATGATGCCGGTTTGTAATCGCTGTTATCAAGAGAACGTAAAAACCATGTAAAGAGCACAGCTTTGGCAGATGTCTGCATTATAGCACGATGCAGGTCAAAAAACCGCTCTTTCGTATCACGGCGCTTTCGTATTACAATAGAAGCAGAATGAGCCACCACGCAGACAAAGGGGCATACTGTTACGATATGAGAGAGACCAGAAAAAGAAATCTGAAACCAAATATAGTGAATCATAATCTGAATCAAACTACGGGATCCGAGCGGCCTTCCGGCGCCATAAGGGCGGAGGAGCGGATCAAAAGGCTGCAGAAGAAGCAGAACCGGCTTCGCAGAAAGGCGCTGACAGCCGGCCTTCTGGCCGTTGTCATCCTTATTGCCGCTGTGGCGGGCAGTAAGGCCGCCACAGATAACGAGCAGGCGATACGGCTCGCGCTTTCAGAGAGAAACTATGAGCTGGAAGGCGCGGAAGGGCCGCAGTATTATGAAGCGGACTACAAGGACGTGGAAGAGTTGCGGGAAGACAGCGCGGAAATGACGGCGGAGGTCCTTCGGGAGGGCACCGTACTTCTGAAAAACGACAATGCCATCTTACCGCTCCGGAAGGGTGCGTCTGTCAGCGTGTTCGGCAAAGCGGCCGCAGACCCCGTCTACAGCAGTGCGGCGCAGGTGAGTGGCGCGCAGGATTTACGGAGCGCGCTGGAGGCGGAGAAGATCCGGGTCAACGACAAGCTCTGGGACTTTATCAGCCGGGGCGGCGGAAATTCCTTCTCCAAGAGGGTGGTGAAGAGCTTTGAAGAGTATTCAGAAGCTGCCATCGTGGTGATTGCAAGAAGCGGCGCGGATACGGATCTGTATGAGCCGGCGTTTGCCGCTGCGCAGGAGGAGCCGGAAGAGAAGGAGCAAGAAGAAGCGGCGGAGAGCGCGTCCGGACTGGGCAGCACGGCCGTATTGGAAGCACCGAATGAGGAAGAGGAACCGGCAGCGCCGCTTGTGACCGGCGCCAAGGCATTGCAGCTGACGGAGCAGGAGAGAGATCTGCTTTCTTATGTCACCGACCACTTTGACCAGGTGATCGTGGTACTGAACACAGAGAATCCCATGGAAATGGGATTTCTCAATGAATTCTCAATCGACGGATGCCTGTGGACGGGCTCCTGGGGACAGAAAGGCGTGACAGCATTGGCGGAAGTGCTCAGCGGCAAAACCAATCCGTCCGGCGGACTTCCGGACACCTGCGTCTACAACAGCTTCAGCGCGCCGGCGGCCGCCAACCTTGGCGATTATACAATCCGAAACAGCGAGGAAAACTACGGCACCAAATATATGAATTACGCCGAAGGCATCTATATCGGTTACCGGTATTACGAGACCCGCTATGAGGATACGGTCCTTGGCACGACCGGCAAAAGGGGATTTGACTATGCGAAGGAGGTGGCGTTTCCGTTCGGTTACGGCCTCTCTTATACGACGTTCGAGCTCCGCAACATGAAAATGGAGCTTGGCAAGAAGGGCTATGAAGTCACTGTCGACGTCTACAACACGGGAGACCGGGAGGGAAAAGAAGTCGTACAGATCTATCTGCAAAAGCCATACTCCGATTATGCGCAGAAGAACGGTATGGAAGTGCCCTCTGTGGAACTGGTCGGCTTTGCCAAGACCAAAGTGATCTCGCCGGGCGAGCATGAGAGCGTTAAAATCGTCATGAGTGAAGAGGCGCTCAAATCCTTTGACGCATTCGGAAAAGGAACCTACATCATCGATGAGGGGACCTATCTGGTAACCGCCGCGCAGGACGCGCACGCGGCTGTCAACAACATCCTCATGTATAAGGGGAAAGCGAGATCGGAGCTGATCACAGGGACCGGAGACGGCGGACTGGTGGAAGTCATCGAGAGAAAGCGGGACAACAAGAAATTTGCGGTGACCGCGCAGACCGGTGCAAAGGTGCGCCCCCGCTTTACGGAGGCAAGCGCCTCGGCGTACGACCCCGATTTCCAGGGCCTTACCAGAAGCCTTTGGACCAGCACATGGCCGTCCACATGGCAGGATGGCTCCTTTGCGGCGGCGTCTTCTTTCCTGGGACTTTTACGAGTGTCAGCCGGAGAAGACAGTAACGCAGCCTCTCCTGTCTATAACACGGCGCATGGCGAGAAGAACGCAGCGCTTGTAGAGCTTCGGGACGTGGAATTCGATGATTACAGGTGGGGCTCTTTAATGGACCAGCTCACCTGGAGAGAGACCTATTCCCTTGTCAGAAAGGGCGGAGGACTGGTCAACGACGTGATGTCCTGCAGCTCTCCGCAGGCGTGGACTAGCGCCTATGAAGCAGGCCTTGCGGCCAAGTATAATGACAGCCGGGGGAGCATTTATCCCTCCGCGACGGTTCTCGCGGCGACGTGGAATACAGAGCTGATGGGACAGGTGGCACAGCTGATCGGCGAGGAAGCCCTCAAGGCGGAAGTTTCCTTCCTGCAGATTCCGTCCCTCAATCTCCATCGCACGGCGATGGGCGGAAGAAACTGCGACAGCTTTTCCGAGGACAGCGTCCTGACCGGGAAGATGGCGGCGGCCTTCTGCAAAGGACTTTCCAAAAAGGGCGTCATTCCGGTCCTTGGCAAGATGGTCCTGGCGGATCAGGAGACCAACTATATAGGCCTCACTGTTTTGGCAGGCGAGCAGGCAATCCGTGAACTGTATCTGCGGCCTTTCGAGATAGCCCTGAGAGAAGGCGGATCCGGCATGAAGGCAGTCATGGCAGGGATGAACCGCATAGGACCCAGATGGTGCGGCGGTCACATCGGCCTTCTCACGGAAGTGCTGCGCAATGAGTGGGGATTTGAGGGATTTGTCATGACCGACCAGGTCACGTCCGGGATTGATTCGTACGCGGATATTCTGGAGGGACTCGAGGCGGGAACGGATATGTGGCAAAACACCTCCAACGGCCGCTACAAACTAAAGGGCGGGCAGCTCACCTACGGCGTCCGCGCGCGTTTCCGCACAGCGGCGGAGAGAATCCTGCGGACCGTGTCCCGCAGCAATGCCATGAACGGCATGGACAAGGACACGACGATGAAATATACGTCTCCTGCATGGAGGCTGATCCGTATTGTGGTCATTCTCCTGAGCGTTGTCGCAAGTCTATTGTGCCTGTTGTATGCGGCGAAAAAGCTTCGAAGCGAGGCACTTGTCAGAGACAAGCTCGCGCAGGTAAAGCGCGACTATAAAAGGATCCGGAGAGGGTGAACCACCCGCTCCGGATTACTCTTCTGCGCCAAAAATCCTGCCCCGGAAGGGCTTTAAGGCGGACAGAAGGATCTGCCCAAGGACCATGCAGGAAATCACTTCGCCCGCGCCGACGGTCAGCATGAAGTACGGAATGCCGCCGGGAATGTGATAGGCGTAGGAGAGGACGAAGGGAATGATCAGCGCGTTGGAGACGATCGGCGGAACGGCACAGAGAAAACGGTTCTGGCGAAGTGCATAGGAGCCGATCGCGCCAAGGAAGGTCGCCAGCGTTCCGAAGATGATATCCGGCAGGGCGCAGCCCGTCACAATGTTGCTGATCAGGCACCCCAGTGTAAGGCCGGGGATGGCCGCCGGCGTAAAAAAGGGCAGGATGGTGAGCGCCTCGGAAAAACGGACCTGAATGGCGCCGCTTGCAAGGTCAAAACCTGCGGCGATCATGGTCAGTACGGTGTAGGTCGCGGCGATCAGGGCCGCCTGTGCGATATAAAGCGTCTTATTGGTATTGGTCAGATTGTTTTGCGTATTCAATATGTCCTTCTTTCTTTGGATCCCATTCTATTGTGTACGGTTTAGTAACATACCACAATGCGGCGCAAATAACAAGAAAAAGCGATCAAATACCGTCTTGTTTGCTATAATAAATTCGAAAATAATCTGTCATATTGCGTGCGAAACGGCGAAAGCAGATTCGCCTGTAAGGCCAAATACAGATTTCGCAGAGGTACAAGAAATGATCACTATCAAAGAAATCGCGTCCAAGCTGGGTCTCAGTACGACGACCGTATCCAATGTCATCCACGGAAAGACCAAAGAGGTATCGGCCGATACAATTGAACGGGTACAAAAATTCCTCGAGGAGGTGGAATACGTCCCCAATATCAACGCCCGCAATCTGGCGCAGGGGCAGTCCAAGATCATCGGGGTGGTTCTCAAATCGTTGGAGTTTCGCCTCTGGCACAGTGACAATATACTGAGCGATCCCTTCGTGTCGGAGATGATCGGCGGCATCGAAAAGGCTGTCCGCGAAGCCGGTTATTATATGATGCTTTACATTTCGGATGACATCGCGGAGATCATTCAGCATATCTCGATATGGAACGTCGATGGACTGATCCTGTTTTGCATGATGGACGACGACGCCAACCGTGTGGCTGCCAAATACCATAAGCCTATGGTCTGTATTGACACCTATAGTACGGAGAAAAGCGATGACTTCATCAACGTGGGACTCGATGACGAGCAGGGCGTCTATGAGGCAGTGCGTTATCTGATCGACAGCGGACACACGAAGATCGGCTTCCTAACAGATAACCGCGTGGGCGTCGACAGGGCGCGATTCTGGGGCTTTCGCCGGGCACTCAAAGAGGCGGGGATCGAGTACAGCGACCGCAGCTTTTTCCTCTTAAAGCCGGACAGGGACAATATCAATGGGAATATTGAAAAGCTTTGCAAAAAAGCGAGGGATTATACAGCGATCTTCTGCTGCTCGGACATCTACGCCGTGCTGATGATGGCGGCGCTCAAGGACAGGGGGTTCAGGATTCCGGAGGATATTTCCATCATTGGATTCGACGACAACCTTTATTCGCGCATCTGTACGCCCCGTCTTACGACCGTACATCAGGATGCGGCGGAAAAGGGACGCGTGGCGGCCGGCATCCTGATCGACCAGATCCGGGGCAAGGCACCGGCCTCCAAAGAAGTGCGCCTGCATACGCATTTGGAAATCCGGGAGACAGTGAAAATTATTCCCGCAATTGACTGCACGGAAAACACAAACGAATTTATGCAAAATGACGAAAATGGGCAATAGTTATTGGAATGATGTGGAAATATGGAAAAAGGACTTGTCAATATTTTGGAAAATGATACAATTCTACTGTAAACTTATGCGCTAAAGTATCAAGAAGGATGAACTGGCGCATGAAACTGTAGTTTATTTTCACAAGGAGGAAACTATGAAAAAGAAACTTATGGCACTTGCATTGGTTTCTGCTATGGTGCTCGGCCTGACCGCTTGCGGCGGTGGCTCCAGCAGCGCACCTGCAAGCGATGCAGGAACAGGTGAGGCAGCAGCAGAGGCAGAAGCTCCTGCAGCTACAGCATCCAGCGAAGGCGACATTCGTCTTGTCAACGGCAAGATCGAAGTAGATGCAGCTCTGAAAGCAGCAGCTGAGGCTTACAAGGCTGAGACAGGCGTTACCGTAGCCATCGAGTCCATGGGCGGCGGCGTAAACATTCAGGATACCCTGAAAGGTTATTATCAGGCAGATAACATGCCCGACATCTTCGTTTGCGGTTCTGACGCAGACTTCGGCAACTGGACAGGCCTTCTGGCTGACCTGAGCGATCAGCCCTGGGCAGCTGACACAGACGCTGGTTACAAGGATGCAGATGGCAAGATCATCGGCTTCCCTTACACAACTGAGGCAATCGGCCTTGCTTACAACGCTGATATCCTTGAGAAGGCTGGCATCGATCCCGCTTCCATCACTGGCCCCGAGAGCATGAAGGCAGCTTTCGAGACTTTGGATGCTAAGAAGGATGAGCTTGGTCTTACAGCAGTCATCGGCTGGTGCTGCGAGGCAAAGGATCTGTACTGGTCTACCGGTTCCCACAGCTTTGCAAACTATCTTGACGCAGGTCTTTCCAGAGACGACACCACCTACAGCGATATGCTCGCTGACGGCGGCAAGATCGATGCTGAGCGTTTCCAGCACTATGCTGAGATGATCGCTCTGTTCAACCAGTATTCCGATCCCGCTCTTCTTACTTCCGGCACATATGATCAGCAGATCCTCGGATTTGCTTCCGGCAAGTATGCATTCGTAACACAGGGTTCCTGGATCGGCACTACCATGACAAGCGACGACGCTGCACAGTACGAAGAGGCTGGCAACTTCAAGGTTGGTATGATCCCTTACGCATTCGAGGAAGGCATCGACACCATCCTGACCAACTCCCCTTCCTGGTGGGCAGTATTCCAGAACGACAACACACAGAAGGCTGAGGACTTCCTTACATGGCTGGCAGGCGATGAAGGCCAGAAGTTCCTTGTTGAAGACGCTGGTTTCATCAGCCCCTTCAAGAGCTGCAAGTATGTAGCAAGCGATCCTTTCGCACAGACAATCTCTGACTACACAGCAGCAGGCAAGACCTCCTCTTGGCACTGGCTCAAGAACAAGGCTTCCCTGGACCAGAACGTCCTTGGTCAGCTCTATCTTGACTATGCGCTGGGCAACATCCCGGATGCAGCTACATTCACACAGGTCGTTTCCGACCAGGTTGCAAATTACTACGCACAGTAATTGAGAGGATCCCTGTATCCGCTTAGAACGGTTAGAATCTGTATATGACCGCTGCGAAAGCGAATCGAGTAGTTAAACACAAGAAGGGGCGGCGCTCGTCGCCGCCCTTTATTGCTATCAATAGGGGGAATTACTAATGAAAACGAATACAGCAGGCTCTAAGGGAGTATCCCTGATCCTGATGATCGCAGGCGCTGTTATGACGGTCGCCGCGCTCGCGCTCGATTTCATGGGAAATAAGGTTTCCTTCAGGGGACCGCTTCTTGTGATCGGCGTAGTGGCTTTCTTCCTCGGACTCTATTTGTTTCCGACCCTGGAGCATCACAGAAAGATTGTCTATATCATCTTCCTGGTACCGCTCCTCTTTACATTTGCTGTAACTGTTATTATCCCGCTGGTCCTTGGTATCTTTTATTCCATGACAGACTGGACGGGCATCCAGTTCACGAAGTTCGTCGGCCTTGCCAATTATGCTGCCATGTTTAAGGACCCGGCGTTCATCTGGTCCGTACTGATGACATTCCTGTTCGTTGTCATCAACATGGTGCTGGTCAACCTTGTCGCATTCCTTCTGGCTCTTCTGTGCACGTCGGGCCTCAAGGGCGACGGATTCTTCAGAGCAGCATACTTCCTGCCTAACCTGATCGGCGGTATCGTCCTGGGTTACATCTGGCAGTTCGTATTCAACAACGTTCTGATCAATATCACGAAAATTTCCTGGCTGGTCCAGACCAAGACCGCGATGCTTGCTATCGTCATCGTCTATGTCTGGCAGTACGCCGGTTATATCATGCTGATCTACATCACCGGCCTGACGCAGGTCCCCAAGGATGTCCTGGAAGCAGCTTCCATCGACGGCGCAGATGCGACACAGACCCTGTTCCAGATCAAGATCCCCATGATCGCTTCCACGATCACGATCTGCACATTCCTGACCCTGACATCCGCGTTCAAGCAGTTCGACGTCAACCTGGCGTTGACGGGCGGCACAGGTTCTGTCCCGAACTTCATGGGCGCCTACCTGACAAACGGTACGCAGATGCTGGCATTGAACATCTACAATACCGCGGTATCCAAGAACAACTATTCTCTTGGTCAGGCCAAGGCCGTGCTGTTCTTCATCATCCTGGCATGCGTATCCCTGATCCAGGTGCGTATTTCTAACTCGAAGGAGGTGGAACTGTAATGGTAGGAAAGGAAAAAAGAACAAGATCCTATATTCTGACAGCAGTCGGCGTACTGATCGCGCTGTATGTCCTGTTCCCGTTCTTCCTGGTCGTTCTCAACTCCTTCAAGGCGCAGTCCTCGATCGTCGCGAGCCCCGTGGCCTTCAAGGGCGCATCCTTCGGACAGCTGATGACTAACCTGAACGCGGTCATCAACAACTCGAACTTCCAGTTCTGGTACGCATTCGGAACATCTGCAGTCATCACGATCATCTCGCTGGTGCTGCTGGCGCTGCTGGGCTCCATGGCAGCATGGGTCATCAGCCGCAACAACAAGACCAAATGGGCATATGCGATCTATATGATCTTCATCGCTTCGATGATCATCCCTTTCCAGGTCGTCATGCTGCCCCTGATCTCCACATTCAGAGATGTGGGTAAATTCGTCGGCATCAGCATGCTGCAGTCCATCCCCGGCATCGTATTCGCGTACTGCGGATTCGGCGGAGCCATGACTGTATTCATCCTGACCGGTTTCATCAAGGGCGTACCGTATGACCTTGAGGAAGCGGCGGCGATCGACGGATGCTCCCCCGAGGGAACATTCTTCCGCATCATCCTGCCTCTTCTGACCCCCGTCATCACGACCGTCACGATCCTGAACGGCATGTGGATCTGGAACGACTACCTGCTCCCTTCCCTGATGCTGGGACAGAACGGCAAGGTCAAGACCCTGCCCGTAGCAGTGCAGGCGTTCGTAGGCTCCTACGTCAAGCAGTGGGATCTGATCCTGACAGCAGCGCTGCTGGCGATCATCCCCATGGTCGTCATCTTCCTGATCGGCCAGAAGCAGATCATGAACGGAATGGTAGAAGGCGCAGTCAAGGGCTGATATAGGACTACATTGCAATTGGGAGAGAGGCTGTGCCGGAACCGGTGCAGCCTCTCGATTCGTATAACTTGTGTTTGCTGCAATAACAAGAGGAAGAGTATGAAGAATCTGTTTGGCCAGGATGGGCCGGTGATGCGGGCGCTCACGGATCTGAGCACACTCATGTTTCTCAATATTTTGACAGTCATTTTCTGCATCCCGGTGGTGACGGCAGGCGCCTCTCTGGCAGCCATGCATTATATATTCATGGAGATGATCGAGGATAGGGGCGGGCCGCTGGTAACGGAATTCTGGAAGCGCTTTAAGGAGAACCTTAAGAACGCGACGCCAATCTGGCTGATCATGCTGGCTGCCGCGGTGTTCCTTTATGTGGATTACAGGATCATTTCCTCCGGGCAGGCAGGCCTGCCGAGAGCGATGCTGATCCCGATCTATGCGGCGGCGTTTGTGCTCGCTGCGCTTTATGTGTACGTGATACCGCTGACAGCGCGGTTCGTGTACAGGACTGGCGCGGCTTTTAAGAACGCGGGGATCCTGGCGATCGCTTATTTTCCGAGGACTATTCTGATGGTCATCATCAGCGCTGCGGTCCCTTATCTGCTTTATAATGTGACACGTCTGCTTCCGCTGTTCTTTTTACTTGGTTTATCACTTCCCGGCTATTTCTGCGCACTGATCTATATGCCGGTTTTTGATAAACTGATGGGGAAACCGGAAGTGGAAGAAGAAAAACCCTGGATATTGGATGACGACAACATGGAAGGAAAGGAAGGATAACAATGCGTACAAGCGGAATTCTGTTCCCGATTTTCAGCCTGCCCGGCAAGTACGGGATCGGCTGTTTCTCGGAGGAAGCGTATAAGTTTGTGGATTTTCTGAAAAGTGCGGACCAGACCTATTGGCAGATCCTGCCTCTTGGGCCCACTGGATATGGTGATTCGCCCTACCAGTCCTTCTCGACCTTCGCGGGGAATCCGTATCTGATCAGCCTGGAAGCACTGATCGACCAGGGGCTTCTGACCGAAGCGGAGTGCGACGCGGTCGACTTCGGAGATGGCAGGGAAGTGGACTACGGCAAATTGTATGAGGGACGCTGGGACCTTCTGCGCAAAGCGTATGAGAGAAGCGGACACAAGGACACAGCGGAATTTGCCGCCTTTAGAGAGGACAATGCATTCTGGCTGTCCGATTACGCGCTCTTTATGGCCGTCAAGGACGCCCATGGCGGCGCCGGTGCGAGCGAGTGGGAGCCGGACATCCGTGATCATAAAGAAGAGGCTGTCGCCGCATGGGCGAAGAAGCTGCAGAAGGAAGCGGGCTTCTATGAGTATCTGCAATTTGAGTTCACAAGGCAGTGGAAAAAGCTGCGGGACTACGCGACAGAGAAGGGAATCCGGATCATCGGCGATATCCCGATCTATGTATCGGCGGACAGCGCAGACTTCTGGGCGCACAGAGAGCTCTTCCAGCTCGATGACAGGGGCCGCATCCGCATGATCGCGGGCGTGCCGCCGGACGGATTTTCCGCGACCGGCCAGGTTTGGGGCAATCCTCTTTATAATTGGCCCAAACACAAAGAGATGGGATACGACTGGTGGATTCGCCGCATCGCCAAGTGCAAAGAGCTCTATGACGTCATCCGAATCGACCATTTCCGCGGATTTGATGAATATTTTGCCATCCCGGCCGATTCGGACACAGCCGCTTCCGGGCACTGGGAAAAGGGACCGGGCACCGATCTGTTTGACGCGATCAGGGATAAGCTTGGCGAGACCCCCATCATTGCGGAAGATCTGGGCTATGTGACAGAGACAGTGCGCCAGCTGGTGCGCGACACGGGATTCCCCAACATGAAAGTGCTGGAGTTTGCCTTTGACTCGAGAGATTCGTCCGGCGCCATGGAATACCTGCCCTACCGCTATCAGCGCAACTGCGTGGTCTACACGGGTACCCATGACAACGAGACCCTGCGCGGCTGGATCGACAGCATTCTCCCTGTGGAGAGAAAGCAGGTCTGCGAGTATCTGGACGTCAGAACCGAGGACCCGCAGGAGATCGTCGAGAAGATGATCATCGCGGCCTTCAGCTCCGTGGCAGATTACTGCATTATACCGCTGCAGGACTATCTGGGGCTCGATAACAGCGCGCGCATCAACCAGCCCTCGACCAATGGCAAGAACTGGAAATGGCGCGTCGATAAAAAGGATCTGTCGGCACAGCTGATCAAGCGGATTGCGGCCCTGACCGCGCTGTACGGAAGAAAGCCCGAACAGGCGTGAAGACGGTCTAAGGATTGAACGTTGTTGCATCGATCATGGGAAACATGATGGTTCATATATACAGTGCTACAGCTTGGAGGTAAGAATGAAGAAGACCTGGTGGAAAGAAAGTGTTATTTATCAGATCTATCCCCGCAGCTACGCGGACAGTAACGGCGATGGAATCGGTGATCTTAACGGAATCACGTCCAAACTGGACTATTTGAAGGAGCTTGGCATTGACGTTATCTGGCTCTCCCCCGTCTATAAGTCGCCCAACGACGACAACGGCTACGATATCAGCGATTACGAGGATATCATGGACGAGTTCGGCACCATGGAGGATTTTGACCGGATGCTGGCAGAGGCGCATGCGCGCGGGATCAAAATCGTGATGGACCTCGTTGTCAACCACACGTCCGACGAGCACAAGTGGTTTCTGGAGAGCCGCAGCAGTAAGGACAATCCCAAGCGGGATTACTACTTCTGGAGAGAGGGAAAGGACGGCAAAGAGCCCAATAACTGGGGCTCCTGGTTCTCCGGCTCCGCCTGGAAGTACGATGAGACGACGGATATGTACTATCTGCACCTCTTCTCCCCCAAGCAGCCCGACCTCAACTGGGACAATCCGGCTGTGCGTAAGGATGTGTTCGACATGATGACCCGCTGGTGCGAGAAGGGCATCGACGGCTTTCGAATGGACGTCATCAGCCTGATCTCCAAGCCTGCCGGTCTTCCCGACGCGCCGCTCATGAATGAGCTGTACGGCGACTGCGGCTGCACGGCCAACGGACCCCACGTCCACGAGTACCTGAAGGAGATGAATCGAAAGGTCCTCTCTAAATTCGATCTAATGACCGTCGGCGAGACAGCAAATGTGACACTGGAGGAGGCCAAAAAATACGCCAATAGCGAGGGAACAGAGCTCAACATGGTCTTCCAGTTCGAGCATGTAGGCCTTGATGGGGATGCAGAGTTCAAGTGGTCCACCAGAAAGATGCCGCTTGTGCCGCTCAAGGAGAACCTGACTAAGTGGCAGAAGGGCCTGGACGAAGTGGCTTGGAACAGCCTTTTCTTCTGCAACCATGATCAACCCCGCATCGTCAACCGTCTGGGAGATCCCTCCGACGCGTATCGCGAGGTTTCGGCCAAGTGCATTGCTACCTGCCTGCATATGATGCAGGGTACACCCTATGTATATCAGGGTGAAGAGCTCGGCATGACCAATTATCCCTTCCAGTCTGTCAAGGACTTCAACGACCTGGAATCGATCAATGCCTACTACGAGCTGACGGAGAAGATGGGATGGAATCCCAGTGAGATCTTCCCCAAGATCGCCAACAAGAGCCGGGACAATGCCCGCACGCCCATGCAGTGGGACGATTCACCCAATGCAGGATTCACCACAGGAAAGCCCTGGCTGGCCGTCAATCCCAACTACAAGAAGATTAATGCCGCGGAGCAGATCGCACGCGCGGACTCCGTCTTCCACTACTATAAAAAGCTGATCGAGCTGCGCCACAACTACGAGATCATCGTCTATGGCCACTATGATCTTCTTCTGGCGGAGGATCCCGATCTCTACGTCTACACAAGAGAGCTGAACGGCCAAAAGCTTCTGGTCGTCTGCAACTTCTCCGACAACGAGAGAGAGTTCATGCCGGATGAGGAATTCAGAGACGGCGAAGTGCTGATCCAGAACTACGAGGGAAGCGATATCTTCGACGGGAAGCTGGAAGCTTATGAAGCTTACGTAATCTACAAGGCATAATAAATAATTTGTATTTTAAGGACTGCCGTATTAAGAAGAGATTCTTAATGCGGCAGTTTCGTCTATATAGGGGCTTGCCGCACCATTCATCGAGCCCCTTTATGGACTGAAAATCTGCTATAATAATTTAAATATGCTCCGTAACAGGAACCCTATAAGAAAGAGGAGATTTGGCAGCCGTGACATGGTTTCAGCGCTTTTACCTGGATAAAGAGAAGGATGTGATCGTGGACCTGTATAGAGAGAAGGGGGGAGCTATGCGCTTTGTGCTGTCCACGCCCAACCATGGAACCGGAAATCTGATCCGGAACCTGGCGGCCCTCTGTGCGCTCCCGCTCTCGGCGGGAGAAGACGGCCTTTTGGTCATCCGGGGGATTGTGCCCAGCTATATCGACGGCTATAACAGGCAGCTCTATATATTCCGGCTCGGGGATACGAAAGTGGCCAATATTTATCCGGACGGGCGCGTGGAGATCAAGGCGCAGATTCCCGCGATTTCCAAGACGCTCATGAGCCAGACCAAGGACTATCGCCTCGATGAGAAGCGGACCATCGTCAAGACCTATATCCGGACCGAGCACAAGTTCCGCACGGATCTCCATACCCATATGAACGCCAATCTCCATCCGGATCTTCTGATCGCGCTGGGGATCTGCCACCAGATCCGCTACCCGCTCTACTATATCAAGAAGCTGGGGCTCCGCTGCAGCAAAGCGCAGCAGGACAAGCTCGCGGAGCGGCGCAAGGTGTCGGAGGCGCAGTACAAGGACTGCGGGCTGACCGGCAAGTACCTGACAAGAAGGATCGACGACAATACCTTTCTGAATTTTGCCGACCTCATTCTCCTAAATCCGGAGGACGCGGCCTATAATATCCCACGGATCCGCCGCTCGCTTGCCATCCTCAAAGACGGGCAGGCGGTGTTTACCAACCTGGAAAAGGTATATCTCTATCGGTATGTCTTTGCCAAAGGCGTGAAAGCAGAGGATCCCATGCCGCTTGACCGCGGCAGGATCGATCAGATTCCGGATGCGGACATCCGCGCAGCCGTGGCCCAGATCCTGCAGGACCGGGAGAATCCGGCCTACAGAGACAACACGCTGTTTCAGGACAAGCTCCTGTGGATTGCGCGCAGTTACGCGCGGCAGGGCATCGTATACGCGGAGATTTCGGACACGACGTTGGTCAAAAGACAGGGGGCCGCACAGATGCTGGCCCAGGTCCACGCCGTCATGCCGGCCATCACGCAGGAGACCGGCGTTCTCCTGCGCTTTCTGGCAGCGATCCGCCGCATTCCGCTGACCATCGTCAAGGACCAGGTGGAGACGGGCGACTATTTCCGCGAGAATCTGGAGACTCTCCAGAATGTGATCGCCGATCCCTACGTGGCAGGAAGCGATATTATCGGAGAGGAGCTCAATGATATCCGGGATATCGCGCCGGTGCTCCACGAGATCGTGCGGATCGCGCAGGCAGATCCCGGCTTTGTGATCAGGATTCACGCCGGAGAAAATGACGGACTGCGCGACAATATTGCCAACAGCCTCAGGTGCATACGAGAAGCGCTTGCCCCGGGGCAGAAAATGCCAGTGGTGCGGATCGGCCACGGTCTGTATACGCCGGACCTGCACAGGAGCAAAGGAAAAGCGCTGATCAGGGAACTAAAGGAGAGCGGCGCAGTTCTGGAATTTCAGATCACCTCCAACGTGCGCCTGAACAATCTGAGCAGCATGAGGAAACATCCGCTGCGTGATTACCTCTCCTATAGGATTCCTTGCGTGCAGGGAACGGACGGGGGCGCGATCTACGGAAGCGACTCCATCGATGAGCAGCTATCCCTGGAGAAAATGCTGGGTCTGACCGATGCGGAAATGCTGCAGATGCGTAAGGCGGAAGACGCCGTTCTTGAGGCGAGCCTGCGCACGTTTGAAAGAAAGTCTGCGGCCTATGACGGCAAAGCCCTGATGGGACAGCAGGAGATGGACCACACAATCTCTTTGGTCGGTAAGCGGTCCCTGCCTGCGGCAGTTGTTCTGGCTGACCAGATCTGTGAGATGCCGCCGGAAGGCGAGCCGATCGTGATCATAGGCGGAAGCTTTAGTCACGATAACCACAGAGTCAAGATGACGGAAGAGAACAAGAGAAGGATTGACCGCCTGCTTGAGAGGGAGGATCCGGAAAAGGTATTTTTTGTCATCGGGCACGCGCTTCGCGGCTACGAACAGTATCTGGTAAGGAAAAACCAGGGGCGTTTCCGCATTTTCGCTATGGTGCCCTCCATGATCACAGAGGCGGAGTACCGGAAGCTGCGAAGCAGCAAGGTGAGTATCCGCGTCTCTATCGAGCCGGTTCCTATGGGTACTTACAAGAGCTTTGCCTATGAGATTTTTAAGAGAAGGTCATCCAGACTGATCGCATTCGACGGCAATATTGCCGGCGCCAACATGATTCAGGAGGCCAAAAACAGCAAGTATCCCTGTGCCATTTATGTGAGCGCAAGGTGCAGAGCATTGAAAGTCAAGGCGGATTCCCTCGAGGGATATGTCAGACTGTTTTAAAGATAAGAAATAAATTTAATCGTTATTTTGAAATAGATTTGTAAGAAACGGGAGACTGCATCGTCCATATTAATATAAGCGGTGCATAAGACCGATCGAAAAAAGGAAAATCCATGGAAGATACCGCAATTATCGATCTGTACTGGAAGAGGGACGAGAGAGCCATCGAAGAGACAGACCGCAAATATGGAAACTACTTATATACTGTGGCGGACAACATACTGAGCAACCGCGAGGACTCGGAGGAATGTGTCAGTGACACGTGGCTGCGGGCCTGGAATGCAATGCCGCCGCAGAGGCCTTCTATTTTGCGCGCTTTTTTGGCCAAGATCACGAGAAACCTGGCCTTTGATCGTTACAGATCAAGGAGCGCAGCAAAGCGCGGAAACGGAACAATGGAGGCAGTTCTCGATGAACTTGCGGAGTGCGCGGATACATCCGGTCATTGGGATGCGGCAGAAGCTTATGAGGCCAAGGAACTGGGGGAGGCAATCGGAAAATTTGCCAGACAGCTCCCGGATAAGGAGGCAAGGCTGTTTGTAAGGAGATACTTTTTCTCTGAGGCAATCCCGGACATTGCACGTCGATACCAGATGACGGAAAACAATGTCACGGTGAGCCTTAGCAGGATCAGAAAGAAACTCCGCAACTACTTGACAGAGGGGGGATTTATGTAATGAGGGCGGAGGACCTTTATAAAGCAATGGAGGGGATCGACGACGAGTTGATCCTGCGAAGCGAACTGAAAATAGAGGCGTCTCAGCAAGAGGAAGAGAACAGCCGTGAGGAAAAGCGCAAGGCGAAAAAGAAGAAGGCTAATGTTCAGCGTTTCATCATGATTGCGGTTTCAACGGCAGCGGCTGTGTTCTTACTTCTCATAGCCCGGGATTTGGCAGGAACCCGCGGATTAAAGAGTGCCAAAAGCAGTCGTGTAGGCTCAGGTGCAATGGCACAGCGTCAGGAGCAGGAGCTCGATGCAGCAGCTGAGGAAGCTGGCGAGGAGATCGCTCCGGAAAAAGCAATGCCTGATGTCCAAGCGGAAGGTGCGCAGGCAGATGCGGCATCAGAACCGATTGGCGAAGAAGTTCCGCAGGAAGCGGAGAAGGTACAAAACGAGGCTGCCGATTCGTCCTTGGAGACAGAAGAAGAGAGCGAAACCGCACAGAATGATTCTCTGATGGAAAATGATGCAGAAGCCGGTGAACAGGTGAATCAGGATGCCGTGAAAACAGCGGTTGACCTTCTTGGTGAGCGTGCAGAGGAATATATTGGACTCGAATATATAGCCGCTGAGGAGGAAGCCAATGGTGGTACCAGAAAAGTACCTGACTACACAGAGGAGGGTGAGAAGGCGCTCACAGCAGCGTTTGAAAACGGAAAGGCTGAGCCGTCGATTCTGGCCAAAAAGGGAAAACCTATCTACTATGTGTACTTGACCCGCAAGGGGGGATCCGTTGATAAAGCTACTTTTTATGAAAACGAATATGTAAGTCTGGACAGTATTCCTGCCATGGTTCTGAAAATTTCACATGCGGAGTATGAGGCTGTATTGGAACTCTTCCGCTAAAGGAGGATGAGTATGAAAAAGAGATTTATTGGCATCGCAATTGTAAGCATTGCGCTGTGCCTGAGCGGATGCGGCAACTCGGCCGGCAGTTCTGTTTCCTATTCTGAGGAGACCTATGATCAGGTTGGCAATAGCTACGCAGCAAAGGAAGCGGCCTATGATTCCTATGCGGAAGAAGCTGCAGTGGATGCCGGCGGTTATATGATGGAGGGCGACGCAGCAGATACAGATAATGAGGGGTCGGCACTTCGGGCACAGGACGGTCAAAAGATCGTCTATATGGGAAGCCTGAGCATACAGACCTTGGAATATGATAAATCTGCTGCAAGTATCCGCAGAAAGATCAGGGAGGCCGGCGGCTTTTCTGAGGCGGAGAGTGAGAACGATAATGACTATAACTGGTACAGGCGTTCAACCGGTCCTAGCAGCACCAGAAATCTGAATATAACAGCCAGAATTCCTTCGGAAAAATTTGAATCCTTTATGGATTCTCTCCAAGGCGACGGCAAAGTCATGAACCGCTCTATGAACGCGGAGAACATCAGCCAGGTATATGCCAACAAGGAGACCTACAAGAAAGCGCTGGAGAAGGAACAGGAAAGACTGCTGGCCATGATGGACAAGGCAGTGACGATTGAAGATATGATCGCCGTGGAGTCCAGGCTTTCTGAAGTGGAGAGGCAGCTCAATACCTATAAGACTGACCTCTCAGCCATGGATAAGGATGTTCAGTATTCCACCATCTATATCAGCCTCGAGGAAGTGAAGCGTTATTCCGACGAAACGCCGACAGTAACCTTCCCTGAAAAGGTCAAATATGCCTTTGAAGATGCTATCAATAGCTTCACGGAGTTCTGTGAGGGCATTGTGCTCTTTATCATCCGCTCCTTCCCCTTCCTGATCCTGCTTGCAATCGTCATTGCGCTTGTGATCAGACTGATCAGAAAGAGACAGGAGAAGAGAATTGCGATGATGTCGGATCCCGAGTATGCCAAGATGGTGAGCGAGAAGGCGAAGGCCAAAGCAAAGGCGGACGCAGCCAAGCGGGATGCCAGAGAGGCGAAGCGCCAGAGCAGGGGCGGACTCTTTGGAAAGAAGAAAAACGATATAGTTCCCTCTACACATGATGTAGCAGAGGAGAAGACGGATACAAAACCGGACGAAAATAGCGGAGAGTAATCCAACTAATGAGGGGCTTGTTGCACTAAGCAAAAGGAGTTGATCCTAAGCTTGTGCAGCAAGCCCCTTCTCGAGTCGACTTTTTGTCATTTACTACAGCTCCTCCCTGCTGTACCCGAGGAAGCCCTCGCCGCGGATTTCCTGGGCGTCGGTGAGGATCATAAAGGCGTCAGGATCGATTCCGGCAACCAGTTCCCGCAGGATGACAGCCTGCTTCTTGGAGACTGCGACCAGAAGGACCGGCCGGTCCTGTCCGGTATACATGCCGGTGCCGGGGAGTCTGGTGACGCCGCGATTGAGCTCATGCATGATCTGTTCGGCGATTTCCTGATGGTGAGGCGAGACAATAAAGGCCGAGTAGGCGTTGCGGAAACCGCTGGTGATGCCATCTGCAACCCGGCTTGTCAGGACCACAGAAATCACTGCATACATGGAGACGTGCACACCGAAGATCCAGACAGATAAGAGGATAACAAGCGCGTCCAAAACCTGCATTAACTTTGCTGTGCTCATATGCGGCAGCGCGCGCTGGATGAGGGCACCCAACGTGTCTGTGCCTCCGGTTGTTGCTTTGCCCAGAAATACAAATCCGAGTCCGGCGCCCAGCAGTGCGCCGCCGACGATGGTTGTAAGAAAAAGGTCATCGCCCAGCAGTGCGTATTCGGGCACGACCAATAGCCACAGGGAGAAGATGATAGATGCAGCAAAGGTGCGCCGCATGAACTTCCAACCTCGGATATGGATGGCAGCCAGGATCAGAGGAACGTTGAGAAGAACGTTGGAGAGCCATGTGGGAATTCCATCGGCGAACTCGGCAGGCACCCAACCGGGCATAAAAGATGCGGTTGCATATTTGATGATGATGGCCAGACCGGTAAAGCCGCCGGGTACCATCTTGGCCGGCGTGAAGCAGAGGTTGGCGGACAGTGCCATGAGAAGGGTCCCGGTCAAAACCCAGATGTAGTCCCTTCCTCTCTCATATTTGCCGCCAATCTCCATGCGTGTAAGTCCTGCCTGCAGTCTGCGCAGTCTTGTTTTCATTGATCTATACCTCCCTCTAGGCCGCAACTGTAAAGTGGTTTTTGATGGAAAGAAAACGGGTACATTCCTTGAGGAAGTACCCGTTTAATCATCACATATGGATTCTTTTCGCTGTCGAGGCCATTGCTGTCTGAAATTATTATAACGCTCCGCAAAGGGGCGTCAAGCCGACGCATTAGCACGACAAAGTATAGATTCTAGCGTCTGAGAATAACGATTGGCAGTAAAGTGACATCAATCGTGGCGCTGTGTGTAGTCACTGTAGACGTCGGTAAAGAGGGCAGAATGGGGAAGTCTCTCCGTCTTGAGTCCTGCCATGGTCAAGTGGGTGGTGTCCCCGATTCTGGTGGCGCGGAAATGCGCGTAGCCCTTCTGCCGCTCCTCGGAGAAGCACTCTGTGACCGAGGATGTGGGCATACAGAGTGACTGCAGGGGTACAAAGGGGGAGACGTTCCACATGTGAGACAGGAGAACGCAGGTAATGCCAAAGTGGCAGAAGAAGGTGAGAGTATCCTGATTCTCACGCTCCACCCGGTAGTGACGACCATCCCGCACATATCCGTGTTCCGCAAGGAGCTCGTCAAAGGAGGAGATGACGCGGTCGTACACAGGCAGCAGGTCGGAATTGTGAGCGACCAGAGTAGTCCGCCAGTCCTCAAAGTCGGAATAGGTGGGATGCTCGACGTAATAAGAGGGATACATGTCCCAGACGATCCTCTTTTTGTAGGAGCCGTCGGGGAGGGTCTTGAGGTAGTAGGCGTCCTGCAGAAGCGGCACGTCATTGACGTCAACCTGGGCTGGGAATTCCCGCAGCCAGTCCAGCGTCGTGAGGATATCACCGCAGTTGGCAGCAGCGGCGCGCCCATGTGCGCCGGGAACGGCTCTTCCCAGAGCGATTGCGGCCGTCTCCTGGGATCTGCCAAGAGGAGAGGCGTAGCAGGTTCCCACGTCCATCCTGGGAATCAGTGCGGCCAGGGCTCTCGCTTCCCTGAGTCCAATCTCATTGAGGCAGTCGCCCTGATAATCCGGATCTCCATGCCGGATAAACAATAGTCTCATATAAATCTCCGATCCGGAGCGTTCGCGCTCCACTGGTTTCTTAACAGTCACTGGAAAGCAACAAGATACACTTTGTGTGCGCACTGTAATTGTGCGATAATGAATTAGTACTATTATTGTACTTGATAAGGGCGATAATTGCACTGCCTGTTTGATACAAAACGACTGTTGGATTGGCCGGCAGAAAAGGCCTTTGAGGTTTCATATGAATATAAAGGAAACGAACAACTGGCGCGTAGTCAGAGCCAGACTCTTCAAAATGGTCTCTGTCGGTGTGATCGACGACCCTATCAACCAGGGCTACGACGTGATCAGCACGGGTGCCTTGATCATCAATCTGGCGGTCAGCGTGATGGCCACCTTTGATAATCTCAATGCGATGTACGGAGATTTCTTTGTTGTGGCAGAGCAGCTCACCGTTCTGTTTTTTGGCATCGATTACGTGCTGCGCGTCATCACTGCGCCGGAACTCTATCCAGGAAAGTCACGCGCCGCATCGGTGGCAAAATATTGCTTCTCCGCGGCAGGTGTCATTGACCTTTTGTCTTTCCTGCCCTATTACTTGCCCGTATTCTTCCCGTCTGGAATTGCCGCCTTCAAGATGTTCCGCGTCGTGAGGATCCTGCGTCTTTTCCGTATCAACGCCTATTATGACTCTCTCAACGTGATCACGGAGGTGTTGAACAGTAAAAAGCAGCAGCTGCTTTCATCGGTTTTCATCATCGCAACACTGATGCTGGGCTCCAGCCTCTGTATGTACAGTTTGGAGCACGAGGCGCAGCCCGAGGTCTTTGCTAACGCTTTTTCAGGGATTTGGTGGTCGGCCTCGACTTTGCTCACGGTGGGATACGGAGATATTTATCCGGTGACGCCGATGGGCAAATTCTTCTCCATTTGCATTACCTTCCTTGGCGTCGGCATGGTTGCCATCCCCACCGGTATCATCAGCGCCGGATTTGTGGAACAGTATACCCAGTTCAAACAGATGGGAGAAAGCGGGAAGGAGAGGCAAATTCAGCTTCTGGATTTCATCCTGCTCCCGGAGGACTCCTGGACAGGGAAAACCATTCGGGATCTGGATATGCCGGCCAATACGCTGATTGCGGCAATCCGAAGGGGAAATGACACCATCGTTCCCAGAGGAGATGTCGTGCTCCTGGCAGGAGATAAGATTGTGATCGGCGCAGTGCCTATACGGGGTTCGAATTCCCTTGAGCTCAAGGAAATGAATATTGGGACCAAACACAGCTGGAATGGGTTTGCCATTCGTGAGCTGGATATCTCCCGCAGAGAGTTTATTGTACTCGTCAAGCGGGGCGATAACATGATCGTCCCACGCGGATCACTGATCCTAAGAGAGGGAGATCTTGTCTATCTATATAAGGAACTGAATGAAAAAAGGGCGTGAAGAGGAATCTTCACGCCTTCTTTTATGAGACCATGTTACAGGCCAGGTAGTACGCAGTTGCATTACAGACCGGGTAGCACGCAGTTGTGTCAGAGAATCGGCAGTATACAGGTGGGTTTATCTACCTGCATTTCCATGTCCAAGAGGGCCAGAGACTCATCGGCCCTTGTAAAGCGGAGTGCTGTGATCAGGTCGGAATCCTGATTGGCAACCAGGATATAGTCGTCTGGATGACTAGTTTGGTCTGAGCCGGCTTGCTGCCCAGCCCCGGAAACATCGGCAAAGACATTGAAATCCCGCGGCGTGATTCCTCCGCAGCTGCAGCGGCTGCAGAAACGCAGAAGACCGTCGCTTTCACAGCGATAAGCAGTGATGCTCTGGTATCCCAGTCTTGATGAGACGAACAGATAGGCGCCGTCATCAGAAAAGCGGATGGCGCAGCCGATGCTGCCATTGTCAGCCGTCAGGGGGACCATGAGATCTCCGCTTGAAGGAGCAATTCCATTCTGTTCCGTCGGATCGGGAACCGCTGAGATTGTCTGCACACATTCATACTGCCTCTGCACCTGGTCATAGCAATAGACGAACACGGTATTGGCCATCTCTGTAAGTATATAGAGAAAGTCCGGGTGGGCGTCGCTGAAAGCCAGGTGTCTGGGACCAGCGCCATTAGGAAGATGTATACTGCGGCCAGTGTCTTTCAGGCGCGCTTCTTTGCGGTCCAGGGCGTAGACATAGACCATATCCAGGCCCAGATCGCATACCAGAACTTCATCCCGCTGCGGATGGAAGGCGGCGAAATGGGCATGTGGTCCTTGCTGGCGGTCCTGAGCATCAAAGCCGACGCCGGCGTACTGCCGGCTGTCGCACTGCGCAAGGATCCTTCCGTCGGGCGCCAGTGTATAGAGGCTGATGCCTCCACTCCCATAATTGGCGCAGACCAGAAATTCGCCACGGCTGTCCACAGAAAGATGCGTGGGTCCCTTGCCTGCACTGGGCAGAGTGCTAATGATCGTCATGGGATCCCTGCCGATGGCGCTGGCCATGGACAGGCTCTCCCGCAAGGCGTAGACGCAATCCCCATCCGGGGACTTGCCCACTGCATACAGGCAGTCATTTTCCGATGCTGCCAGATAGGTGGGTGATGACAGTCCTTTGACACTATATAGAGTCGTGAAGGTTCCACAGTCGAAGTCAGCCAGGCATCGGTAGACAGAGGGCTTTGCAGCAACACCGCGGGTGCCGATATAAAAGGGAAAAATGTTCATATGGTTCACCTTTCTACTTCTGCGTTAAACCGCAGCCAGAAGGATCAGCAGTTCCGCGCACTTCTCCAATTCCTGTACGGAAGCGTACTCAAAGCGGCCGTGGAAGTTGTAGCCGCCGGTGCACAAATTGGGGCAGGGAATGCCCATGTAGGTGAGGGCCGCACCATCGGTGCCTCCGCGGATGGGGGACACAATGGGATTGATGCCAAGAGACAGCATGGCCTCTTTGGCCCGTGTGATCAGCTCCATGTGGTCTGCCATAGGAATCGCCATATTGTAATACTGATCGCGGATCACGATGGAGAGCACGTCATGGCCTGCAGCAGCGCGGTATCGCTCGTTGATCAGCGCGGCGGCAGCTTCCATGTATTTCTTTCTGGCCGCAAACTTCTCACTGTCGTGGTCGCGAATGATGTATTTAAGCACGGCGTTGTCAGTGCCGCCGACTATATCGACCAGGTAATAGAAGCCCTCATATCCTTCCGTATGCTCGGGACGCTCGCTGACAGGCAGCAGCGCGTTAAATTCCATGCCGATCAGAGCGGCATTGAGCATTGTGTTCTTGGCAGAGCCGGGGTGGACGCTTCTGCCGGCGATCACGATTTTGACAGAGGCTGCGTTAAAGCACTCATATTCCAGCTCGCCGAGACCGCCGCCGTCCACGGTGTAGGCTTCCTTGGCGCCAAACCGAGCTGTGTCAAAATTCTCCGTGCCCCGTCCAATTTCCTCATCCGGCGTGAAGGCTGCGCAGATTGTGCGGTGTTTGCGCTCCGGGTGGGCGATGTAATATTCAAACAGATTCATGATCTCCGCCACGCCGGACTTGTCGTCTGAGCCAAGGAGCGTTGTGCCGTCCGTAACGATCAGATCCTCGCCGACGTGCTTGTGCAGATTCGGAAAATCGGCGGGGCGAAGCACGATGGCATCGGTCTCGGAATCCGCTTCCCGCAGGACGATATTGCCGCCCTGATAGTTATGCACGATGCGGGGATTTACATTGCAGCCGCTGGCAGCGGGCGACGTATCCATGTGGGCAACAAAACCAATTGCAGGCTCCTCGCCGGGGAGCGTTGCGTAGACGTAGCAATGTTCCGTGTCGTAATAGGCCTCTATGCCCATATCGCACAGCTCGCGGTAGAGAAGCCGCGCGAGGTCATGCTGCTTGTCAGTGGAGGGCTGCGTTACGGATTCCTCGTCGGATTGGGTGTCAATCGCTGCATATCGGAATAATCGGTCAATCAGGTTCTGGTTTGTAATCATGTCTTTTCTCCAAAAGGTGTAAAAATACCAAAGATCATTAGTGTTGCTTGTTACAATCTGTGATTCTTATGATAGCACTGAAGTGGGTGTCGGTGTTATACTTAATGACACTTATGATGAACTGCGTTAAACGATCCCGGCTGCAGGGGCCCTAGAGGGACGAATCGCCATATACAGTGCCTTGCAGAGATTCGAACTAAACCGCAGAGGCGAGGACTTGAGGGACGCAGCAAACCGCAGAGGCGCCGGACTTGGCACTAGGAGAATTACTATGACCTATAACTTTTTTGCGACTCTGTCGCGGATGAAATATATTGACCGTTGGGCCCTAATGAGAAATGCGCGCACGGAGACGCTCAGCGAACACACACTGGACGTTGCGATCATCGCGCATGCGCTCTGCATCATTGGAAATGTCCGGTACGGCAGGAAACTGGATGCTGACCGGGCGGCACTGATCGGACTCTATCACGATGCCTCCGAGATCATCACCGGCGACATGCCTACGCCCGTCAAGTACTACAATCGCGATATACGGGACGCCTACAAGGAAGTGGAGCATGTGGCGGAGAGAAGGCTCTTGGAGCAGCTCCCCGAGGACATTCGGGGTGCCTACGCGGAGATCTTTGAAGGCACGGATATAGAGGAAGACAAGTACATGCGCAGACTCGTGAAGGCGGCAGATAAGCTGTCCGCGCTGATCAAGTGCATGGAAGAGACGGGCGCCGGCAATGGAGAGTTCCGCACTGCACAGATTTCTACTGAGAAATCGGTACAAAAAATGGCAGAGGAACTGCCGGAGGTCAAGGTGTTCCTGGAGGAGTTTCTGCCTCCCTACGGAAGCACACTGGATGAGCTGCTGGGAAGATAGACTTGGAGGATGAAAATGAAAGTTCTTGTTGTTAGCGATTCTCACGGAAGACATGACCTGCTTCGCAAAGCCATCGGTCAGGAAGCGCCGATCGATATGCTGATTCATGCCGGAGATATTGAGGGAGACCTGGAACGGATTCTGGGCCCCAAACGGGAGTACAGCGTCCGCGCCGTGGCCGGCAATATGGATTGGGGATTTGGACTGGAGGCGTCGCTGACATTTGACATGGGCGGCCACAAAGTCTTCCTGACCCATGGCCATCACTACGGCGTGTCCTGGAACATGGCAGGCCTGAGGGAAGCCGCAGAGAATTGCGGCGCGGATGTGGCCATCTTCGGACACACGCACAGGCCTTTCCTGGAAGAGCAGAATGACATTCTGCTTCTCAACCCCGGAAGCGTCTCCAAGCCCCGGCAGGCGGGGCTCAAGAAGACGTATGCGGTTATCACGATCGACGATCAGAGCGGGGAGATGAAGGTGCGCTTCAAGAGCCTGCGCGGCGTGACCGGCTGGGCTTAGAAGCCTTGGAGGCATTAGAGCCCTTAGAGTTCGGCTTTCTTACATTTGAATTTGTTTTCTTACCTGTATTTGCGGCTTTGCCATTCGTTGGCCGGGCCGCTTTTTGATTGCCGGATTTTCCGACTTTCGCAGCGCTTCCGCCTGCGCGGCCGCTATCTTTGCGATCGGGTTTTCCGGAAGCTCTGGCGCCGTCCCGGCGCTCCGTCTTTCCAAACGGCCGCGGCGGGATCAGGAACTGCTCGCCGAAGCCGATCAGGTCCTGACGGCCTTCCCGAATGAGCGCTTCTTTGACCAGTGCATAGTTCTGCGGATCGCGGTACTGGATTAATGCTCTCTGCATCGCCTTTTCATGCGGGTCGCGCGGGACGTAGACGGGCTGCATGGTAGAGGGATCGTCGCCCTGCAGCGTCGTCGGGTCGAGCCCCGTGTAGTACATGCAGGTGGAGATGGTGCCCGGCGTCGGGTAGAAGTCCTGGACCTGCTCCGGCATGTAGCCGAGGTCGCGGATGTACTCCGCCAGCGCAATCGCATCCTTCATCGTGCTGCCCGGATGGGAGGACATGAGGTAGGGCACGATGTACTGGTCCTTGTGGAGCTTTTCATTCATCTTCTCGAACTCACGGCAGAAGGCGTTGTAGGTGTTGACGTCCGGCTTGCCCATCTTGGAGAGCACGTTGTCGGAGATGTGCTCGGGCGCCACGCGCAGCTGTCCGCTGACGTGGTACTGGCAGAGCTCGCGCAGGAAGGTCCTGTCCTTGTCGGCCAGCAAGTAGTCGAAGCGGAAGCCGGAGCGGACAAACACTTTTTTGACCCCGGGCAGGGCGCGGAGCTTCCGCAGAAGCGCCAGATAGTCGCTGTGGTCCACCTTGAGATTGGGACAGGGCTTGGGGTAGAGGCAGCGGCGGTGCTTGCAGGCGCCTTTGGTCAGCTGCTTGTCGCAGGCGGGGCGTCGGAACTCCGCGGTGGGGCCGCCGACGTCGTGGATGTAGCCCTTGAAATCCGGATCCTGTAGGCAGGTCTTGGCCTCTGCGAGGATGGACGCATGGCTTCGCGCCTGCACAATGCGGCCCTCGTGGAAGGTCAGGGCGCAGAAGTTACAGTCGCCAAAACACCCCCTGTTGGACGTCAAACTGAACTTGATCTCGGAGAGCGCCGGAATCCCGCCGTCCTTCTCATAGGAGGGATGATAGGCGCGCATGAAAGGCAGTGCGTAGACGTCGTCCATCTCCTGGGTCGTCAGGGGCTTGGCAGGCGGATTCTGCACGACAAAGAGCTTTCCGTCATAGGCTTCATAGAGCCGCTTGGCCTGGAAAGGATCGGTGTTTTGATGCTGGATGGAAAAGCTGTGGGCGTAGGCGCGCTTGTCCGTCTTCACCTGCTCAAAGTCAGGCAGGCGGATCGCATCGTAGATGCTCTCCTCGTCGCGGGTCTTGTAGACGGTTCCGTCGATATAGGTGATGTCGCGGATATCGAGACCGGAGGCCAGCGCGTCGGCAATCTCGGGAATGCTGTGTTCACCCATTCCATAGGAAATCAGATCGGCGCCGGAGTCAAGCAGAATGGAGCGGCGGACCTTGTCGGACCAGTAGTCGTAGTGACTGAGCCTTCGAAGACTGGCCTCAATCCCGCCGATGATGATCGGAGTATGCTTGTAAGTCCGGCGAATCAGGTTACAGTAGACGATGACAGCGTAGTCGGGGCGCTTGCCAATGACGCCGCCGGGCGAGTAGGCGTCCTGATGGCGGCGCTTCTTGGCCACCGTATAGTGGTTGACCATGGAGTCCATGTTGCCGGAGGAGACCAGAAAGCCGAGCCGCGGCTCGCCATACTCCTGTATACTCGCGTCGTCGCGCCAGTCGGGCTGGCAGATCAGCGCAACGCTGTAGCCGCGCGACTGCAGCAGGCGGCAGATGATCGCAGTGCCAAAGCTCGAATGGTCCACGTACGCGTCGCCGCTGACATAGACAAAGTCGGGCTGCGTGATGCCGTCCGCGAGAAGTTCTGTTCTGGAAAGTGGTAAAAAGCCGTTGGACATGGGTGCTCCTTGGTGGGTCAAAAGATTGCCGGATCAAAAGGTAGCCGGGTCAAAGATTGTAAGGTTAAACGATTGCTCGATTAAAAGATTGCCGGGGTAAATGCTTGCTGATTGGGCAATCGTTCCGAGGTATAATCATTGCAGATACATGTATTCTAACATATTTCGAAGTGGATGAAGATGGATATGAACGGAAGCAAAATGATTGCAGCGGCCAGACTTATTGCTAAGCTGGCGCATAAGGGACAGAAAGACAAAGCAGGCAGGGACTACTTCACCCACCCGGAAGCAGTAGCAGCTATGCTGGAGACGCCGGAAGAAAAGACAGTAGGATATCTCCATGATACCGTGGAGGACACCGACGTCACAGTGGAAGAGATCCGAGCTGTATTCGGGGAAGAGATCGCAGATGCAGTCGCCCTTATGACACACACGGACGGCGTGCCCTACATGGACTACGTAAAAGAGATCGGAAAGAACCCGCTGGCGCGTAAAGTGAAGCTGGCGGATCTGACCCACAACATGGATATAAGCAGGATTCCCAATCCGACGCAGAGGGATTACGACCGAATTGAGAAGAAATATAAGCCGGCGTATGTGTACCTGAAGGGCAGCTTGACTGGGTAGTCGGGCTCTTTAATTTCTTCTGAATGATTGTGCCGGAAATTAGGCGAAAAGCTATTTGTTTACGGCACATTTACGGCAATCGGAACGCTTACACAAGCTAGTGCCGTAAACCAGCCGAAAAGCTATCCGTTTACGGCACATTTTCGGCATTCGTGGGGCATTTAGAATCGTCTGGGCACAGGGAAGCTTTTTCTGGAAATATACACTCAGATTCAGGAGCCTGTTGAGCGGTTTTGGGTATAGAGAAGCTTTTTCTGAAAATGTACTCCTGCGATTTGAAACCTGCGGAACACTATTGGGCACAGGGGCTGATTTACGGAAGAAATACTCCTCCGTGCATTAATTCCCATGGGGAACAAATTAAGAGAAAGTCTCGCTGTGCCCAAAGACGGCGAAAGCAGAGAAAACCCATGGGGAACAAATTAAGAGAAAGCCTCGCTGTGCCCAAAGACGACGAAAGCAGAGGAAACCCATGGGAAACAAATTAAGAGAAAGTGTCGCTGTGCCCAAGCACCGCGAAAGCGGAGAAAACCTGTGGGGAACAAATCAAGAGAAAGTGTCGCTGTGCCCAATGACCGCAAAAGCAACAGAAACCTAGGGGGAACAGGTTAAATGACGCGGTCAGTGTAAACTGGCCGCGCTTTTTACGTTTTCTAATATAGGACGCTGGTAATCGGCGCCTGCATTGTATTTTGGCAGCAAAAGCGTGATATGCATTTGTGCGTGCTGTCAGAAGGTCGCCATTGACAGAGAATGATATAAGGAGAAAAACAAGATGACACCAGAGTTGCAACAGGAAATGTCAGTGCTTCTGTCCCCGCCTCTTATTGCGGGATTCATCACATGGCTTGTGACACAGATCGTTATGATCGTTTTCATGATCAGACACAAGCCGAGGAACCGGAAGGTAGAAGAAGCCGTCCGCAGAGGGCACGCAGTCAAGGCTTACATTGTGGGAAGAGTATACAAGGAGTACAATTCGCCGGAGGAATCCGTTAAGGAAAGGCAGATCTACAGATGTGATTACGAATATGTTGTCAACGGCAAAAAGATGAGATACCGGTACCACGCGTATACAATGCCACCGTCTCCGCTGACACTGTATTACATCGATGATCCGAAAAAGGTCTTTCCAGGCGACGGTATTAACAATTACTGGCGTGACATGGCGGGGCTCAGGTATGCGGTCATATACATCATACCGCTCGTGCTTGGAGTGCTTGTGGTACGTGCGCTGGGCGGGCTCTGAGAATGCTGATTGATTTACATTAATTACTGCATAAAAGGAAGGTACAAAATGGAATTTACGATCACACCAAAGACAAAAGCGAAAGCCCGGAAGAGAAGGATCAAAAACGAGAGCAAATGGGTAGTGCTGAGGTTCATCTCCATAGCATCATTAGTCATATCATTAGTATCAGGTATTACAGGCATCTTTTTTGTCCCATATGAGAGGTATACGCTTGCAGGCGTTCTGGGCGTTCTGTTTTCAGTGTGCCTTGTCCTGTTTTTTGTCTGCCGGTCATTGATCACAAATATGTCATCCCATTGGATCGATGACAGGCTTAACGAGCGAATCTGGGTAGAAAACGGACGTCTCTATCAGTTTATCCAGATGAATTTTGCAGGCGGGCTGAATTATCGGTCAGCAGATGAGCGGGCCAACCTGTATATCATGGATATCGATACGATCCATAATGCAAGGCATGATCCGAAGTCCGGCAGGATCGAGTTCAATGCGCTCGGCGAGGGTATCTTTTATGATGATTACCCGGCCGGCGTGATCAGGGACCGATGGGAGCTCAAGGAAGATTTTGTGGGGATTTTCTACGATTATACTGAGCCGAGCCTGTATGAATACTTAAAATCGGCTGGAGTTAAGTTTTCAGAGGAAACAATCCCGTTTAAGATCAGAGACGCAAGAATCTGAGAGGATGTTTGACAATGAATGTTAAAGAACTAAAAAAGGAACTAAAAGTGGCAGGCATTCCCATAGAGCACTATAATTTGGACGGCAAAGGTCGCGACGATGAGCGGCTGTGCCTGGTCAATGAGAATTCTAAATGGGTGGTCTACTATCTGGAGCGGGGAGTTCGGACGACGGAGCTGTTTTTTGACAGAGAAGACGAGGCGTGCGATTACATCCTCAAGTCATTTCGTTAAGAAGGATGTCAACCGGAAGAAATACTTAGAAAGCAGGACCTGCAATGAATGATATCAGTAAAGGCGTGGGCGATACTGAATGGCTGAACAGAGCATAGGTGAAGAGCGATGGAACTGTTGGAAAAAGAAGAAAAACATATAGGATATGTATTTCGGAAAATAGGCGATTGTCTGCTGATCGTCTTTTTTGTATATACTTGTTCGGGCCTGCTGCTTGTCAGAAAAATTTTTGAAAGAGATTTGATCCTCAGCCCTGTGAACGTCATAGCATGCGTCCTATATCTGATTGTATCTATTGCAATCATCTGCCGGGTCATAATCGTCTTGACGGGAAGATATATGTCAGTACCGGTGCTTCATAAGTACTTGTCACGCAGTGAAGTGAGGAAGCTGTTCGAAAATGAGCATTTCGAGAAACCTGAAGAGTTTAAAGGCACACTGCTGGAAAATAAGGTTTATGTAAGTGAGCACTGGCTCTGTCTGTATCATCATTTCGTACGCAGAGATAAAGTCGTTTTTATGTGGGAAACATCTCGTGGTGGTATGCACTCGAGCTTTCGACCATTTGTCATAAATGTTCTGTATGGGTCCGGGGATACTTTTCATTTCGACGGAGACGATTGGCGGTATTTTCATAAGAGATGGGAAGAAATGGAGATATTTTGGTATTTCCTCGCACGCAGCATTGCGGGCGGTACGCAAAGAAGCTGCAGTCATCGCTTTTATTTGCGCGAGATAACGGAGGCCTGCCGCAAAAACTTCCCGACTAAGGAGGAAAAAAGACAATTCTTTCTGAGTAGGGAAGGACTGAATGCAGATATGGGACAAATAGAGGAACTGTATAAAGAAACGGATTTGGATAATTTTGCGTTTATCAAACTGATCGATCAGGCGGCTTGGATCCTGTCTGAAAGAGAAAAGGATGATAACTATAAAATTTTTGGGGAACGCTATGGAAAAATGCGGGAATATCTTGAGAACTTGCGCAGAGAGTATGTGAAAAACACGTTAGACACAAAAAAGGTATGTCTGAACATCGTGCGCATGCTGAATCATGGTGATGATGAAGAACTGGCAAACGCAATTGCGGCAGTAAATTCCTATTATCAGGAGCATCTGTATTCTGAGGAAAAAAGAAAAAGGAGAAGGAAAAGGAAATTCTGAAGGAGATCGGCAAATGAGACTAGAAGAGGTCAAGGAGATCATCAGAGCAGAAGGGTTGGAAGACTATAATATCAACTTAGATCATGAAATAGAAGCTGGTGAAATAGCGATAGTTAAAAAAGACGGAAAGTGGAGAGTCGGTATTGCGGATGAACGGGCGGCGGTAGTCGCACCCTCAATCAGAGAATTTGATTCAGAAGACGAGGCGGTATCTGACTTTTTGTATAGGTTGCGAAGGTTAAACGAGATCAAAGCAATTAGGCATAAACTGTTTGGAACAAACGACGCAATGGTCTGATAGTTGGTGTAGAACGATTGTTGTGAAGAGCATATCCAACAGAGGAGAAAATAACTATGAATATTCAGTGTTTTGGCCCTTTATCAGAAGATGCGATCTGCAAACTGGAGTCAGCTCTTGGTGTAACGCTTCCCGGGAATTATAGAGAGTTTTTGAAGGAAACCGGCGGCGGTATTGTTAAACAGGATGGGAATAACAGGATTACGATCCCGTCCATTGGGCAGACAATCGCTGTGGATGTATTCTTCGGGTATGGCGTGACGCAGAATTCGGAAATTCTGTATTGGAATGAGAAGTACAGGGATGAGATGCTGGATGGCGCGGTCCTGATCGGTTTCGATGTCCATCAGGGGTTTTTGTTCCTGATCGCGGATGGAAGAGATGATACCGGAGTTTATTATTGTGACGATTCGTACGTCTTCGAAGAATCCGACGATGACCAGAACGTGTATCTGCTGGTGAAGGATTTCTCAGAACTTGCTGTCAGTAAATCTTAAGCTGATGTGGGTGAACAAAATGAACTTGTTTGGAAGAAAAGAGATTAAGCATAGCCAAGCGTATACTGACTTCAAAGCGCAGCTTAAGGCTGTAGGAAGACAGAGAATGGAAGGTTACGATCCGAACCTGTTTGACAAGATTACGGAACAGGAGA
>ONNQ01000005.1 GCA_900319245.1 uncultured Lachnospiraceae bacterium
GAATGTCTACTGGGACTGCTACCAGGGATTTCATTTTCCGATAGATCAGGAGCAGGAGGATCGAATCGTTTACTCCTTTGAGCAGATCGAGAGGGCTTTTTATTCGGAGCATTATGATGATTACTGTGAAGCGCAGCATGAGCGGAACAGGAAGGCGGGACATTCAAACAGAGACCGGTCGACTGAAGATCTCTGGCGGGATAAAAAGACCTGCCCGGAGGAATCACTGATTCAGATCGGCACAATGGAGAAGTCCGTCTCCCCGGCAGTACTCGCAGAAATCGCGGCGGAGTTCTTTGAAGAGTTTGATCGCCGCTTTGGTGACCACATCCACATCCTGGACTGGTCGCTGCATCTTGACGAGGCGACACCGCATATCCATGAACGCCACGTCTTCGATTGCGAAAACCGTTATGGGGAGGTCGCACCGCAGCAGGAAAAAGCGTTGGAAGCCCTGGGATTTGAACTGTCGTATCCAGACCAGAAACCGGGCAAGATGAACAACCGAAAAAAGACATTCGATGCCGCCTGCCGGGAAATGCTTTTCGATATCTGCAGAAATCATGGTCTGCATCTGGATCATGAACCGGAGTATGGCGGACGGGCTTATCTGGAGAAGCAGGATTATATCCTGATGAAGCAAAAAGAGATGTTAGCAGTTCAGAATCAGCAGATTGAATCCAAGGAAGCGGAATTGGAAGAAATCATAATTCGGATCGAAGATACGGAGGCCTTTGCGGAAGAAGTGGCGGACGCTGCTTATGAGCAGGCGGTTGAAGTCGTGACCAGGACGGTTCAGGAAGAGATCCGAAATGAAGACTTCGATCTTATTGAAGAACAGAGAAGGATCGTCCTGAATAACGCGGAACTTTCTGACAAGGAGTACAACCTTGCTGATCGGATCTTCCGCGGGCTTATGAACCGTTTTAAGGGGATGACACACTATATCACCAATAAGCTGGCTGTTATCTTACGATCTCCGGAAAGAAAGGCAGAAATCAAAGAGCCGATCAAAGAGTCGATTCGTGACAGACTTGCAAGAAGTCAGAAACAAGCGGATGAATTGAACGCCAGAAGGCGAGCTGGACGTAGTATGCCGCCGAAGAGAAGACGACAGGACATGGAATTGTTTTGAGGAAGTTCCCTGATTCACCGTAAGTCTTACAACGTAGGACTTACGGTGAAACTTTTGTTTTATGGTGTAAATCCTATTTGTGAAGATAGAATTCATTTGGACTTTTTGTTATAATTAATTATCTGATTTAGATAATGGATTCTGGTGAGGAACAGACTATGCTAAAGAATAATATAGAGCTTGATGTAAAAGTCAAATGTATTGAAAAAAATATCACACAGGTTCAGATTGCAAAAACCATAGGGACAACAGCGCCGTATGTATGCCGTATACTAAAGGCCGGTGACAAGGTGATCAATAAGACATTTATTCAGATGATGGAAGCTCTCGGTTACGATATTGAACTGAAGTATATAAAAAGAAAAACGATTAAAACTAAAGGACATCAATAAGCGAGGATTATCATGAAACAAATTACAATCATAGAAGATAATAAGGCACTCAGCGATGGAATCGTGCTTGCACTTAAAAGTGAAGAGTATTCGTTCAGACAGTGTCATACATTAAAAGAATTTGATTTTAAAGAAAAGGCGGATCTGATCATTCTGGATATTAATCTCCCGGATGGTAATGGCTTTACTTTCTTACGACGCCTGCGCCAAAGCTCTTCTGTTCCAGTTATTATTCTTACAGCAAATGACCTGGAAACCGATGAAGTAATGGGATTAGAACTCGGAGCGGATGATTATATCACGAAACCATTCAGTCTGATGGTGCTTCGGGCAAGGATACATAAAGCTTTACAGAAGCAGGAACAGCATGACAAATCGGATCATACATATTCGGATGAGATCTATACATTCCGATTCGATGAAATGGTTTTTTCTGTAGGAGGCAGGCAGGTGGAACTTAGCAAAACGGAACAGAAGCTGCTCCGGCTGCTCGTGCAAAACAGCGGACAGACTCTTACCAGGGAATATCTTGTAGACCGGATCTGGACGGACGGATCAGAGTATGTGGATGAGAATGCATTGTCTGTGACAGTAGGCCGGCTTCGCCGGAAATTAAATGCAGCAGGTTATATTCAGACGATCTATGGGATCGGATATGCGTGGAGGAAGTAAAGATGTTTTCGGAGAGAAAGATTCTTGAACGGCTTGACCGCATGCTGGAAGACGGGATCAGCGGAACATTTGAGGAGTCTGATTATGATGAATCACAGCTTTCAAAGCTTGAGTCCCGGTGGTTAAGGTATCTCACATCATCAAAGTTGTCAGCCAGAAGGACAGAGGAAGAACGTGAAAAGCTGAAAGAACTCGTGTCAGATATCTCTCACCAGACGAAAACACCTCTGGCCAATATTCTGTTATATTCTCAGCTACTGGAAGAACGGGACCTGGATGATGAGACACGTCGGCTTGTGACGGAGATACAGGTTCAAACCGAGAAGCTGGAGTTTCTGATTAAGTCACTTGTAAAAGTATCCCGCCTTGAGACAGGAATCATAGGACTCTCTCCTGCAAGAGGGGATCTTGGGAGTGTGATAACGGCCGCGGCCGAACAGGCTTTGCCTATGGCGGAAGGTAAACAGATTACCATTCAGTATTCACCGGATATGGCAACTGCTGTGTTTGATTCAAAATGGACGCAAGAAGCATTGTTTAACATCGTGGATAACGCAGTAAAGTACTCGCCGGAAAGAAGCGTAATCAATTTGTCGGTGAATGAATTTGAACTGTTCACCTGTGTTTCAGTCGCTGATCAGGGAAAGGGCATCAGTGAGGAGGATCTTCCCAAAATTTTCGGCAGATTTTATCGCGGGGAAAATGCAGGGGATCAGAGCGGTGTGGGATTAGGACTTTATCTTGCCAGGCAGATCATTGAGGGTCAGGGCGGCTATATTACAGTAGAATCAGAGCCTGAACCGGGAACAGTGTTTCATATATATCTGCCGAAATGAAATCTGTCAATACTGTTAGAATTCGGAAAGAATGTGGACAGAATTGCCTGTTACGATAGATGCAGCATAGAAATCTGCAGCATAGTAAGCTCCGGAACACTCATCCGTGTGCATGAATGCCGTATCGCTTAGCCAGAGCTTAGAAGGGAGTAAACATGGTAATACTGAAAACAGAGGCACTGACAAAAATCTATGGAAAAGGTCCGGGTATGGTCACGGCGCTGGAAAATGCCGCGCTCAGTGTAGAACAGGGTGAATTTATTGCGATTGTCGGAACATCAGGCAGTGGGAAATCAACGCTCCTGCATATGCTCGGAGGTCTGGACAGGCCAACATCCGGAAAAGTGTTTGTAGAAAACAAGGATATCTTTTC
The DNA here is from genome assembly GCA_900319245.1 of uncultured Lachnospiraceae bacterium. GTDB lineage: Bacteria > Bacillota > Clostridia > Lachnospirales > Lachnospiraceae > CAG-791. Next base: position 3,409 of record ONNQ01000005.1, read on the forward strand.
TTTAAAAGACGAAGCCCTTACCATCTTTCGGCGTAGAAAGATCGGATTTGTATTTCAGGCATTTAATCTGATCCCAACACTGAATACTTATGAAAATGTTGTATTTCCCATACAGCTCGATGGAAATTCCATTGATGAGAAATTTGTTGGTGATGTGATCCAGTCGCTGGGACTTTCAAAGCTGCAGGATCGACTTCCGAATCAATTGTCGGGTGGACAGCAGCAACGTGTAGCCATTGCCAGGGCGCTGGCATCGAAACCGGCGATTGTTCTGGCTGATGAACCGACGGGAAATCTGGACAGCCGAACATCCCAGGATGTATTAAGCCTCTTAAAGGTGACAGGACAGAAATATGGGCAAACTATTGTTATGATTACCCATAACGAGGCAATTGCGCAAATGGCAGACCGTGTGATCCGCATCGAAGACGGTCATATTCTGAAGGGCGGTGATGTCAATGCCTAAAGTACACAACAGGGCCGTCATTCATCGCGTTGCAATTCGTGATCTGAGACAAAACCGTAAAATGAACATTGTAATTATATTGTCTGTCATGCTGACATGTATCCTGTTCACCTGTCTGTTTTCTGTTGGCGGCAGCCTGATAAATGGGATGCAGCAGGAGACCATGCGGCAGGTGGGAGGAGACCGCATGGCAGGACTGAAATACGTTCTTCCGGAAGACTTCGAAAAATTGATGGAAGACAAGGAAACGAGGGATGTTGTTTACAGGATTATTGTTGGAAATTTAATAAACAAAGAATTGAAGAATGTGTCTGCCGAAGTCAATTGTGCGGGAGATGGATCGGCTGCGAAAGCCGTATTCTGTTATCCGCAGGAAGGGAGGCTCCCTGAAAAGATTGATGAAATTGCCATGAGCACCTTGGTGCTGGATGAGCTCGGCTTGCCGCACGAACTGGGGACATCGGTTCCAGCTGTGATTGATATCGACGGAAAAAACATATCTTATGATATGACCCTCTGCGGCTACTGGCCTGGAGACCCGGCGGCCATGGCGCAGGAATGCTGGGTTTCCCGGGCCTTCGCGGATGAATATGCGCCAACTCCGACAGAGAACTTTTATACTTCCGAAAACCATGGGTATGCAGGCTACTGGATGGTGGACTTTAATTATAAGAACAGTTTCGACATTGAGCAGAAGACGGAGGCTCTGTTGGAACGGCTTTATGGAAATGCAGAGATTGTTCCGGATATAGGTGTGAACTGGGCCTATCTAACAAGTTCGGCAGATGCAGGCACAATAGCTGCAGGTATTCTTTTGATGATGATCATTTTCGTTGCAGGATATCTGATCATATTCAATATATTTCACATCAATATCTCTGCAAATATTCGAAACTACGGACTGTTGAAGACGATTGGAACAACCTCCAGGCAGATACGAAGGATTGTGCGGGTTCAGGCACTTACATACAGCGTGATGGGGATCCCAGCCGGCTTAGCAATAGGTGTTCTGCTTGGTAACGTTATGCTGAAATCCATTATGAGAACGCTGGAGATTCGTTCGGAACAAGCCTATACAGTCAGCAGCAGTCTCCTTATCCTGCTTTGCCTGGCATCTGCGGCATTTACGTTTATTACGGTGATGATCAGCAGTCTTAAGCCATGCAGGATTGCAGGCAACGTTTCTCCGATCGAAGCATTGCGATTTCATGAATCTGGCGGCGGCATTAAGAGAAAATCAAAGAAAACAGGCAGGATTACACCGGGATCGATGGCTGTGGGTAATTTGCGGCGCAGCCGGAAAAAGGCAGTGATTGTCATATTGTCATTGACGCTTAGCCTGGTTCTGGTGAATACATTATTTACCGTGCTGAACGGGATCGATGAGGAGAAATATATCAGCAATCGGATTGTCGGAGATATCCTGATCCGATGGAATGAAAAGTCAAATTTCTATGACGAACGAGCCAAAGGAATTACTCCGGATATCATCGCAGAATTTGATAAGATCGATGGTGCCGAGCTTCATCCGGTATATTATGAAGACGGCATGGTTATAACGGATGAAACTTTATCAGACCGATTGAATACTTTGTATCAGGAACATCAAGGAGATAAGGCGCAGTCAGAAGAATTGGAGAGAGCCATTCATGACCAGAGCTATTCTGCGCATATCTATGGCATTGACGGGGCAGTGGCGCGGTTTTTGGAGCCTACTGAAGGTGCTGTTGATGTTGAGAAGTTTCAGACGGGAAAATATGCCATTATACACACATATTTATGGAACGCAGATGACGATCCTGGAGTGGAAATCCTCCATCCTGGTGAAACGGTGACGGTGAAATGTGGCGATCGTAAAAAAGAATATGAAGTCATGGCTGTATGCTCGATGATATATCCGCTTTCAACGAAGATTTACAGTTTGTTTGAGACACAGGTGATTATCCCCACCCAGGAGTATCTGTCTTTTGCAGATGAACCAGGAAGCCCATGCATCATGATCAATGCCTCTGAAAATGGTGAACGTATAAAAGAACAGTGCAGAATGCTTTGTGACAGAGATGGCTCATCTCTGGTTTATTCCGACAAGCAAACACATTTGAAGGAGTTCCAAGGCCTGATTCAAATGATACAGCTGGTTGGAGGCGCGCTTTCTGGCATTCTGGCACTGATTGGCATTTTGAATTTTGTAAATGTTGTCGTTACGGAAATCCTGTCACGAAGCCAGGAGCTGGCGATGATGAGCGCGGTTGGAATGACGGGACGTCAGCAGAAAGCGATGCTTTGTTGGGAAGGTATTTATTATGCCTTTTGGACAACGATATGTTCTGTCATTGTAAGTTCGTTTGTTAGCTGTGTTGCTGTAAAAAATGTAACACGAGAATTATTTTTCTATAGATGGAGCTTTACGATCCTTCCGATCATCGTTTGTGTTTTAACGTTTCTTGCACTATCCATTCTGGTGCCGTATATATCCTACAGAATGATATGCAAGACCAGCATTGTTGACAGGATCAGGAGTAACGGATAATTTTGCTATTGTCCATCTTCGCCAGGTAAAAAAAGTAATCCATTCCATCAGAATGCTTTCCTAAACGCTATACAGAAAGATCGGCGCAAGCTCTTATAGAATCTGGCTTGCGCTGATTTTCTTTTGATTGTTGAGATATATAAACATTGGCAGCCATTTTAAATAGCCATTTATTTGGCCTTTTTAGTTGATTTATATAGCCAAAACGGATATAATGAAATGAGTTATAGGTGAGGAGGTGTTGCTATGCGAGAAGATGAGTATACCGAGTTTAAGAAGACTACCGGTGAGTTGAATGAAGCCATGGTCTCCATCTCCAGCATTCTCAACAAGCATCGCCATGGAAAGGTGTATTTTGGTCTGAAAAATGATGGTAAGCCCGTCCGGTTTACGATCACTGATTCAACGTTACGCGATGTTTCCAGAAAGATTTTCGAGGCGATTCGACCGCAGATCATCCCTACAGTTACTACGAATGTGATTGATGGGAATGAAGTGATCGTCGTAGAGTTTCAGGGTGATGACGTTCCTTATTCTGCCTTTGGAAAGTATTATATCCGCACTGCTGATGAGGACAGAGAACTGACACCGGCGGAGCTTCGGAAAATCATGGTCGGCCAGGAATACGCCGAAAACTGGGAAAATAAGACCTCCGATGAAACAATATCTGATGCGGATGACAAAACACTTGAGAGCTTCTATCGGGATGCTGTGAAATGCGGACGTATGCCGGATTATGGATACGATAAAGAAGCAATCCTGCGAAGGATAGGTGTATTAAACGGCGCTGCGCTGACAAACGCCGGGAGAGTTCTCTTTTCAAGCAGGCACCCTATTGTATTAAAAATGGCAGTCTTCGCCACGGAACACAAGGAAACCTTTCTTGATATCGTCAGAGAGGAAGGCAACATATTTCAGCTGATTGATGCTGCTGTCGGGTATATCATTAAGAATATCCGCTGGCGGGTCGAAATGGAGGGCGACGGAATCCATCGGAAGGAGATTCCGGAAATTCCGGTCGATGCGATGCGCGAGGCTGTGATCAACAGTTTTGCCCACGCCCGCTATGATCTTCCTGTTCAGCATGAAATTGATATCTTCTCCGACAGGATCAGCATTGTGAATCCCGGATCGTTTGCGAACGAGTTTGAACCGATCGATTTTGTAAGCCGCGATATCCATTCTTTCCTGCGTAATGAGACGATCGCGCGGGTACTCTATCTGTGTAAGGATGTTGAGACCTTTGGCTCCGGTATTCGGAAAATCTATTCGCTTTGCAATGCGGCAGGGGTTGAAATCAAATACGAAAATGCCGATACGGACTTCAAAATCGAGTTTTCAAGGATCGACCGAAATAAGTCGCCATTATCTGGCCAGGAAAATGGCCGGATAAATGACCATATAAGTGATCTGGAGCAGGCTGTACTGATCTGTCTGCGGGAAAATCCCGGGATGACCAATGCGGAATTGATTAAAAAAACAGGAAAATCCCAGCGTACGATTACCCGAGTTCTTGCAGCTCTTAAAGGAAAGGGGTTGATCACCCGTATCGGCTCCAATAAGACCGGATACTGGCAGGTGAAATAGTCCTTTACGAGGCAACAAATTGGAAACATAAGATCAGAAAGGAAAGAAGCACAATATCACTGAAAAATACTGGCTAAAAGAGCACAAAACGTAATTGAGATACGTTAGGCGGCAACTTGCCGCTATCGAAAGTCTAAGAAACAAAAGCAAAAGGAGAGGTAGCCATGGTATCGCAGAGAGTAATATATGAAAATAATCCTCTGATAGAAGTAATTATCCAGTATAGATTTCCGAAGATACTGGCGCTAAATTCAAAGGATCCCATAGAATTTCAGGATAGAATCAAAGATGAATACCCTATTTATCAGCTGGCCTTAGAAAATCAGCAAGAGATTAGTTTTGCAATCAATCAAAATAACGTAGCAGCACCGATCCCTTCCATCATTCAAAAACAACCGGTGAGGAATCATACCTTTATCTCAAGTGATGGGACATATAAAATCAATTTGACGAATGAGTTTATTTCTATTTCGACATTATCTTATCGACGTTGGGAGGAAATGATAGCTCACTTAAAAACTCCTCTTGCAGCATTTGAAGAGATTTACAAGCCTCCTTTTTATGAGCGCATAGGATTACGATACATTGATGCCTTCTCTAGAAATGAGCTTGAGCTTAAAGGTGTACCGTGGACTGAGTTAATCAATTCTGCTTGGCTTGGCGCCTTTGCATGTACTAATGAAGATCGTGTAATCAATTCTGGCTTGGATGCAGAATACTTCTTAGACCAGAAGACTGCAAGGGCGAAAATACATACGGGGTTAGGTACGATTAATAATAATCCGGAACGAGTTTTTATTGTAGACAGCGATTTTATGAAAATCGAGATGATAAAACCTATGGATGGTTATAGTGTGTTAGAGTACCTTCACAATAATGCTAAAGGGTTTATCTCCGAAGTTATCATGGAAAAGCTACACTTGGCTATGAAGCCGGAGATAGTAGAATGAAAAAACGAACGTATCTTAATGCAGAATCAAAACCTATACAAGGCTATTCGAAAAAGAACTCATATATTGTTGATGATGAACGAACCCCTTTAAAAAAGTATAGTCTCCTTCCTGAGGAATACGACGTATTTTCAGAATTAGATCCATCCCTCTTTACTCGCATGGGAACACGGCAACAAGGATTAATATCTACGTGTTTGCTTTACATGAAAGAGTGTCTTTTGGATTTCTATAATGATCGCGGTATTGTATGTATTCTTCCTAAATTGATAGAAACCCAAGATGATGAGGGCACTATTACGTTCAGTATGGCTCTATCTAATTTTCGTGCATTTATGTCGTTTGAGGGAGAATTGGGAAATTATGATGCCTATTATGGCGTCGTCGCACAGACTGATGAGGATTCTGTTTCTTCTGAGACGAAAAAGCTAACATATGAGAACTACGAGACAGCAATACAAACTTTTTTGCAGATTCTAATCAATAATGCATAATGGAGTAGTCATATGGCTGAAGAACTGTATCCTAAGGAATTCCTTCGAGGAATAGCAAATAAAGGTTTTATAGAAAACGGACATGTTTTATACACTGCCTTCCAATTTGATGACACAGGGAGGGAGGACGGGAACCGTGAGGCTTCAATTAACTGGTTGGATGATGATGGAGCAATAGCTCTTGCACTTAATCAGCGGAAGGAAAATGGGAAGATTCAGTTCTCCGGAGGTGTTGCCCGAATTAATTTAGACTATGCAAAAATGATTCTTCATAACTTCTCGCAGGTTGGCTTTTCTTATGAGAGGGCTCCATTAGAAAACAATAAATATCATGGGAATTTGCTTCTTGCCAATTCATTATCCAAACAAACCAGACAAATGTTAATGACCGGATTAGCGCTTGCTGCAGGGACAAATATCATTCCACAAACAAATGTCGTATAGTATGTGAATTCTTATTCAGTATCGTTGAGGGCATCAGAAGTAACACTGAAGGCGTTTTTAAATAATGGGGAGATCTGCAGTATGTATAACAAGAGAAGAGTGAATTAGCTTGGAAGAAACGATTCCTCTGGCAACAAATTGGCAACAGAAGATCAGAAAGGGAAGAGAAACAGTATAACTGAGAGAAAAATCCGGCTAAAAGAACACAAAACTTAACTGATATACGTTAAGTAACGCTCTGCCGGTATCGAGTACGAATAAGAAAACGCTGTCCACTTACAAGCCTTTTGAACGTCCTGATGACACTTTGTTTGAAGCTGCCGTGAAGACGTAACAGAGGCATTCAAAACGACATAGCGAAACGAAAGAAAATTAGCCTTGTAGCTACAGAAACGCTGTAGTTACAAGGCTTTTTCTATGTCCTGACGCCTTGACAAACCCAAGTTTCGACCAATACGTAACGACCTATAACGGACCGTAAGGAAGGTGAACATCAATGAGATCATTGACAAGTTTGCCCCCGATTTTACAGCAAGAGAAAACAGACAGAAAATGATATTCTTTGGAGATAGTTACAATGTGATAGCAGACATGGCCAGTGGCTATCTGAGAATATACGACAACACTCTGAAGACATATGTAAAACTTGACGGAACGCCGGGAACTGACAAAGAAACACATTTCAAAATTAAAAAACGGGAGGAAATGTGATATGAAATATGAACTGATAAAAGATCCTTCTAATATGGAAATGTATGGCGATATTCCTTGTCTTCCAATAGAATACCAGGAGTCTGAGGGTGAAAGATTTTTGGGAGAAGAAACAGATTCGTGGTTACTGCTGGATGATTTTGTTTCTCAAATTGATAAAATCTGTCCAAATGATCTTGACTATGGGGATGTGGATTATTTTGATACAGAAAAATGCAGAATCCTTAGAGACTGGTTGAGGGAAAGAAAAAACTCATCGATGAGCCCTCGTTTAGAAGACAGATATTTGCTTCCGACGATTTGTTTTACCGAGAGCGGAAGAGTCATCTCGTATTCTTTCCAGGCGCTCATGCCAGGGTGCTCTATCTGTGTAAGGATGTTGAGACCTTTGGCTCTGGTATTCGGAAAATCTATTCGCTTTGCAATGCGGCAGGGGTTGAAATCAAATACGAAAATGCCGATACGGACTTCAAAATCGAGTTTTCAAGGATCGATCGGAATAAGTCGCCATTATCTGGCCAGGAAAATGGCCAAATAAATGACCACATAAGTGACCTGGAACAGGCTGTACTGAGCTGCTTGCGGGAAGAGCCCGGGATGACCAATGCGGAATTGATCGTAAAGACAGGAAAATCTCAGCGTACGATTACCCGGGTTCTTGCAGCTCTCAAAGGAAAGGGACTGATTACCCGTATCGGCTCCAATAAGACCGGATACTGGCAGGTGAAATAGTCTTTCCGTGGCAACAAATTGGCAACAGAAGGTCAGAAAGGGAAGAGACACAGTATAACTGAGAGAAAAAAATCGGCAAAATGCGCACAAAACTTAACTGATATACGTTAAGCGGTGCTTTGCAGGTATCGAGTATGAATAATTAACGATCCCCGGAAAGCCTTTATTTATCGGCTTTCCGGGGATTTTTTATGCCGTTTTGACCCAACATTGACCCAAAATACCGACAAATTTGAAGAATAAAACAGGGGGTTGAAAAAAATATTTGTCGGAAAATTGATGCTAATAAGGGGAACCTATCAAGCAATAACGAATGGTGAAAAGTACTTGCCCGTGGCATGCCGGCAGGTTCTTTTTTATGTACGTCACGCTTTGGGCTCAAAAATGCAGGTTTTCCGAGAAAATCTTATATATGTATATATGTAAAGGATGACCCAGAAGAGGAGGTAAGACATCAATGAGCATTATAGAAGGTTGGTATAACGGCAGAAGAGTTTTTGCAGATGAAGGAGAGGAGCTATCTGGGATGAGACGGACACGGTCGAGCGCGATATCGTTAAGCGGAGCGACGGCGTGTTTGAAATGGACGGCGACACACCGATCTCGGAATTCCTTGAGCTTATGGGCATCAAGGAGGAGGACTTTGACTTCGACTCCGAGACGGTCGGCGGCTGGTGCATCGAGTACAACAACGGATTCCCGAACGTAAACAGCACGTTTACGTATAAGAATATGAAGGTCAAGATCCTGGAGCTCTCGAAGCGGCGCGTCAAGCGCGTGCTGGTGACGGTGGATAACGCGTAAAGAAACGTGGTCGGTGCGTGCCGGCGACGGTGGGCGATGCGCGGCCGGCGCGGCGCGGACAAAATAGCGAAAAGGCAAAAAGCGAAAAGGCAAAAAAGCGCCGGAAAAATGCAAAGCGTACGCTATTGCTATTCGGGGCTTTCAGTGCTATCATAAAGAACATCACAAGAAGGGAGCCTGCGCGGGCAGGCTGAGAACGGGCCGTAAGCCCGGACCTTATTACCTGATTTGGATAATGCCAACGTAGGGACATTGTGGACAATACCGTTTCGGAGAACGATATGAAAGCAGGGATGTCAATGCGGCATACCTGCTTTCTTTGCGCGAAGCAATGAGCCATGCGCAGACAGGACTGCCCCCCACCCGATGGGAGCTTGCTCACAATCGGGCGGGGGAAGGACTGGATGCATACGGCGAACGCCGCGACAGTGAGCGTCCGAAGGATGCGAACAGTCGGCATGGCACATTGTAAGCCATGCGCAGACAGGAACGGTACGGCAACTCATAGGGAAGCGGTCAACCGGGGGCACCACCTTTGATCGCTATAGAAAATTAATGCGAATCTGCCCGTGGAGGCAGGGAAAGGATCTAATGAAAACAGCATTAACAATCGCGGGAAGTGATTCCAGCGGAGGCGCCGGCATCCAGGCAGATATCAAGACGATGACCGCAAACGGGGTCTACGCCATGAGCGCCATCACTGCGCTCACTGCTCAGAATACAACCGGCGTCACAGGGATCATGGAAGTAACACCTTCCTTTTTGGCAGAGCAGCTGGATTGTATTTTCACCGATATCTTTCCGGATGCAGTCAAGACGGGGATGGTCTCATCATCCGGTCTGATCGAAACGATCGCTTCAAAGCTTCGTCAGTACGGCGCGCGAAACATCGTCGTGGACCCTGTCATGGTCGCGACCAGCGGCGCGAGGCTGATCAGTGAAGAGGCGACAGGCACCTTGAAAAAAGAATTATTGCCTCTTGCAGCGGTAATCACACCCAATATTCCGGAAGCGGAAGTGCTGACCGGTATGACGATCACTTCTCCCGATGAGATGGAAGCGGCGGCCCGCGAGATCTATGCACGTTATGGCTGCGCTGTCTTGTGCAAGGGCGGACACCGCGTCAGCGACGCGAACGACCTGCTCTTTGACGGGAACGAAGCGGTCTGGTTCTACGGAAAGCGCATCGACAATCCCAACACCCACGGGACCGGCTGCACGCTGTCCTCGGCGATCGCATCGGGCCTGGCTAAAGGCTATGACCTGCGGACCTCCGTGCAGTATGCCAAGAATTATATCTCCGGTGCACTGGCGGCTATGCTCGACCTGGGAAAGGGGAGCGGCCCGATGAATCACGCTTTTGCCATTGACGGCGAGTATCGGGGGTGAAGGAATATGGGAAAATCGAATAAAACGTCGATATTTGCCAACGCGCTGATCTGGTTCGGGGCGGGCGTCTCCATCGCGGAAATCCTGACGGGAACCTACTACAGCACGCTCGGTTTCGGCAAAGGACTGGCGGCGATCCTCCTGGGACACCTGATCGGCGGCGTGATGATGTTCGCGGCCGGCCTGATCGGCGGTCTCGAGGAGAAGAGCGCCATGGAGACGGTCAAGATGAGCTTCGGCGAGAAGGGGAGCCTTCTCTTCGTCCTGCTCAATGTCCTGCAGCTGGTCGGCTGGACGGCGATCATGATCTACGACGGCGCGCTTGCCGCCGGCGGGATCGTGGCACTGCCGAGATGGGTCTGGCCCGTCGTGATCGGTGGATTGATCGTCGTGTGGATCCTGATCGGCCTGACAAACCTGGGAAAGGTCAACACGGTCGCGATGGCCGCGCTTCTGGTCCTGTGCATCATCCTGTGCGTTGTGATCTTCAGCGGGAAAAACGCGGCGGAAGCGGTGATAGATGACAGCCTGAGCTTCGGCGCGGCCGTTGAACTTGGCGTCGCGATGCCGCTCTCCTGGCTGCCGCTTATCAGTGACTACACCAGGGAAGCGGAGAAGCCGGTGGCGGCGACGGCCGTCAGCGTGCTGGTCTACAGCGCGGTCAGTATCTTCATGTATGTGATCGGCATGGGCGCCTCCATCTACACGGGGACCGATGACATCGCCTCCATCATGGTGAAAGCAGGCCTCGGTGTGGCAGGTCTTCTGATCATCGTCTTCTCTACGGTGACGACGACTTTCCTCGACGCCTATTCCGCCGGTGTATCCTGTGTCTCGATCTCTAAGAAGATCAGTGAGAAGTGGGCAGCTGTCGTGGTCGCCGTGATCGGTACTATTGCCGCGATCGTCTATCCCATGGACAACATCACGGACTTTCTGTACCTGATCGGTTCCGTCTTCGCGCCCATGATCGCGATCCAGATCGCGGACTATTTTGTCCTTAAGAAGAAGCCGTTCGCGGGCGCTGCCAACGTGCAGAACCTGGTGATCTGGGTCATCGGATTTGTGGCCTACAGAGTCCTGATGCGCGTGGACACGCCTGTCGGAAACACACTGCCGGATATGGCATTGACGATGCTTCTCTGCCTCATCGTCTCCGCTGTGAGAGGGAATAAAAAACCGGAGTAAAGATCCGGGTTGAAACCTCATTACAACAGGAGAAAAAAGAGATGGGAGAGAACACAAACAACACAAACAGCAGCGCGAATGCGAACAATACGAAGAAAATAGCACTTACGGCGATGATGGCGGCCATTGCGGTCGTCGGATCCACGTTTTCCTTTCCGGTCTTCGGCTCCAAGTGCGCGCCGGTCCAGCACATGGTCAACGTGCTCTGCGCGGTCTTTCTGGGACCCGGATATGGACTTGCGGCGGCCTATATCGCTAGCCTGATCCGAAATTTCCTTGGCCTTGGAACGCTTCTGGCTTTCCCGGGAAGCATGTGCGGCGCGCTTCTGTCGGGGCTTCTGTACAAGAAGTTCCAGACGCTGCCCGCAGCCTATGTGGGAGAAATATTCGGAACGGCGGTGATCGGAGGCATGCTGGCCTTCCCGATCGCGAGGCTCGCGATGGGCAACGGTACCGCCGCGCTCTTTACCTTTGTGGTGCCTTTCCTTATCAGTACGGCAGGCGGCACGATCATTGCGGCAATCATCACCGGCGTGATGAAGGGGACCGGTGTTCTGGCGTCGCTCAAGACACAGCTGGCTGAGTAATTGAGTACACATTGCACACGCGTGCGGAATGGAAGATGCTGCTTTCCGGGCAGCCCGCATGCGGTGCGGCGGCTCGCGCTGCGAGCCTTAACTAACAGGAGAAGAAAATGCATTTGAGTAGAGAAAACTGTCTGTTGTACGCAGTGACGGACCGGAGCTGGCTCCGGGGACAGACACTGGCGCAGCAGGTAGAGGCAGCCCTCCGCGGCGGCGCGACAATGGTGCAGCTGCGGGAGAAGGATCTGGAGGAAGATGCATTTGAGAGAGAGGCGCGGGTCATTCAGGACCTGTGCCGCTCTTTTCATGTGCCCTTCCTTATCAATGACAACGTGGAACTTGCCAAAAGACTGGACGCGGACGGCGTTCACGTGGGACAGAGCGACGAGGCGGCCGATGCGGTGCGCGCCTACCTGGGACCGAACAAGATCATCGGCGTGACGGCCAAGACTGTGCAGCAGGCGCTGGATGCTGAGAAGGCCGGCGCGGATTACCTCGGAAGCGGGGCGGTCTTCGGGACGTCCACCAAGCCCGACGCGATTCCGCTGCCGCTGGACCGCTTTCAGGAGATCTGCGAGAGCGTCTCGATCCCGGTCGTGGCGATCGGAGGTATTACCAGCGAGAATATCCTGCAGCTGGAAGGAAGAAAGATGAGCGGATTTGCCGTCGTGAGCGGCATCTTCGCAGCGGAAGATATTGAGAAAGAGACCGGAAAGCTTCTGGCATTGGCAAGAGAATTGGTGTGAGGTGCGATACAGTGTTTTATAATAAAACAGAGCGGGCGGCAGCGATCCGCGCTTATCTGGAACAGATCCGCGCGGGGCGGCCGGTCGTGCAGTGCATCACGAACATTGTCACTGTAAATGACTGCGCCAACGCGCTCCTTGCGGTCGGCGCATCCCCCACTATGGCGCATCATCCGCGGGAAATGGAGGATTTTGCCGCGCTCTGCGATTCGCTGGTCTGTAATCTCGGCGCGACCGAGTCGCTGGACGCTATGAAGGCTGCCGCTGTGCTGGCCAAAAAGAGCGGGCATCCCGCGGTTCTGGATCCGGTGGGATGCGCCGGGTCACAGTTTCGGCGCGGGCAGGCGCTGGAGATTCTTGCCGGCGGCGGTATTACCTGTATACGGGGTAATGCGGCGGAGATCCGCGCGCTGGCGGAGCACTGCAACACAGGCCGTGGTGTAGATGATATGGAAGCGGGCGAAAATGAGAAGCATGTCATGCACGATGTCTCTTTGCTGGCACGAGAGACCGGGGCGATCGTCATCGCTTCCGGGGAGACGGATTATGTCGGCGACGGCGAGAGTATTCTGGAAGTGCACGGCGGCTCCCCCATGATGGGACGGATCACCGGCTCCGGCTGTATGCTGAGTGCCGTTCTGGGCGCTTTTCTTGCGGCTGAATGCTCCGTACGAAGTGCGGCTGCCTGCTGCGCGCTTTTTAAGGACTGCGGAGAGCAGGCAGAGAAGTGGACCCGCGAGGCGGGGAGAGGCACAGGCACCTTTCACATTGCATTCCTGGACGCTCTGTCACTGTTTTGCTAGAGCTCATCCGGAGCTATTGGCGGATGGAAAACCAAGCGGAAGTATGGTAGGACGTTAACAGATATGATACAGAGTAGCAGAAACCTAGAGATTGCGGGGCTGTCGCATGATGCGGCAGCCCCTTTTTTGTTGGTGAAAACAGGGCGGAAGTGTGGTAGGGTGGTAGTGCGATGTAACGCAGGCCATGAGGCTCTTTACGATAAAGAAAGATAAAGAAAAAATACTGATCAGCGGTATATAGGAGAACAGAATTGGACAAACAGAGGAAAAAAAAGATATATCTGCAGGTAGCGGTGCTGGCAGCAGTATGCGTCCTGATCCTGATCGTCGGGCGTATCCTGGCCGGGAATCGGTTTGAGATGTGCGTACCGCTCGGCGTCATGGATATTCCGGAAGAAGAGAAGATCCGGATCAGTTGGGAGAATGACCGGGAAATTCCCGTCGAGGAGATGTCCCTCAGGGGCAGAGAGCTATTGATCGTTCTTCGGCCGCAGCAGCCCGGTGACTACGCGATGACCGTGCTGAACAGCGATACGCAGGAAATGATGTTCTACGATGATCTGCACGTCACTGCGCTGGGGACAACGCATTCGATGCAGTCAAGAAACTTTACGGGTGACAATGCCGTCATCGCCGCGGCCCGCAGCTGTATTCTTACGATTCGATCTGGGCCTTCGGCGTAGGCATGTTCTGCGCGGTGAGCGGGCTGAATTTCACGCATATCCTGGTGCAGCGCCTGCTCCGGATCAATATGCAGTTTATGCGCTTTGTCTACGAGAGTTTCAGTATGTCCGGCTTTATGTTCTCTTTTCTTATGATGCCGGTGATGCTCGGATTCGCTGTTTTGATGATCGTGAGCAATCTTGCGCTTCTGCGGCATGAGAGTTTTCGTGTGCAGAATATTCTGGGACTGGGGATCGGTCTCGCGCTGATCGGCGGCGAAGCCTTCGGCATCTGGGCGGGCCTGGCAGGGCTCCGCGCGGAGGGACTGGGCAGCAAGACGAAGTGGTGGTTCTGGCCCAACGCGTTTGTAAGGGAGTGTATCGGACTTCTGGCCAACCGCGCGCTGCCGGAGTTGATCTGGCTTATAATCCTGGTTGTTCTGTTCGGAGGAATCGCGACGCAGGTCATCTGGTGAACCACATGTGTACATTGACTCGAAACCCCGCCATAACGACGGGGTTTTAAATTGTCAAAATCCAATCTGTTTTTTGAACTCCCGGCGCACAAACAGACCGATTTTTCGTTATACAGGATGAGAAGACTTTGGGAAGGAGGGCGCGCAGTGAATCTGGAAGATCAATATGACCGGATTTATAAATATCTGTTCTTTCATCTTCACGACAGGCATGCGGCGGAAGATCTGACGCAGGAAGTCTTCCTTCGGTTCCTGGGAAGCAGGACGTACCGGGATGAAAATCGCCAGCTGCAGTATCTGTATACGATTGCCCGCAATCTCTGTCACCAACATTACAGGGACAGGACAATAACCTACAGCCTGGATGAGGAGTCCGATGTCCCGGAGATGAATGCTCCGGAGGCGGAAGGTTTCGAACAGTCACTGATGGATCAGATGCTGCTGCGGGATGCCCTGCAGAGTCTTTTACCGGAGGAGAAGGAGCTGCTGTTCCTCCGCTATGTGAACGATGTTCCGGTTCCCGTGATCAGCGGCCTATATCAGATCTCAAGGTTTGCGGTGTACAGGAAACTGAGAAGGATCCTTCAAAAGGTCAGAGTCGAAATGGAGGCGGAGCAGGATGAATAACGAAATGGTCAAAAGACAGATCCGGGAACTCTGTCAGGCACCCGGGCCGGAAAGGAAAGAAGAGTTCTTTCGTCAGATGAAGGCGCAGGGACTTCTGAACAGGCGCACGCGGACTTTAAGCCAGGCGGAATTCATTGCAGGACAGATCCCATACATAGAAAAATGGATATGGGTGCTGTCTGTGCTGCTTCTTCTGTTTATCACAGAGGTATGCCGGCTGAGGCCGGGCAATTATCCGTTTGCAATGACGCCGTTTCTTGCAGCCGGGATCCTTGTCCAGACCGGAAGATCCTTCCGGTGGAAAATGGCGGAGATGGAGTATGCCGCCAGATTTTCGTTGCGAAGCGTCATGCTCGCGAGGCTGTTCATAGTGGGTATATTCAATACACTGGGACTCATGACCGTGATTCTGCTGGTAAGGCCCTGTTTCTCCTACTCCTTGCTCAGGGTATTTCTTTATATGATGGTGCCGTATCTGACTGCCACATGGCTGGGATCTGTGTATGAGCGAACGCAGCGAACGGACCACGGATGGGGCTGTGTGCTGATCTGTCTTCTGGCCTCCGCTTTCTTTGCGGCTGCTCCCGTATTTCTTGCGTGGTTATATGAAGAGAGACTGACGGTTTTATGGGCCGCTGTGATGATCCTGATGGTCGTTGGGCTGTCGGGCAGTGTACGAAATTGGATATCCAGGATGGAGGAACCGGCATGGAGCTGACGGCAGACAGGCTTACAAAACAGTATAAGAATAAGATCGCAGTGGATCGGATGTCCTTTACACTGACAGAAGGGGTGACAGGCCTTTTGGGATCAAACGGAGCGGGGAAAACAACGCTGATGCGTCTTCTCTGCGGAATCCTTGTGCCGACTAGCGGAACAGTGGCCTGTGACGGAATGGATGTGAGCTCTGAAGAATACCGTGATATTCTCGGATACCTTCCCCAGGAGTTCGGCTATTATCCGGAGTTTACGGGAAGAGATTTCCTCCTGTACATGGCAGCGGTAAAAGGGCTTCCAAGGAGCGATGCGCTTCGCAAAACGGAGGAACTGATCGAACTGGTCGGACTGGGGCCAGCGGCCCGGAAAAAGGTCCGCACTTACTCCGGAGGAATGAAGCAGAGACTGGGGATCGCGCAGGCACTGCTGGGTGACCCGCAGGTGCTGATCATGGATGAACCGACCGCCGGACTGGATCCGCAGGAAAGAATCCGTTTTCGGGAGCTGATCTCGGAACTGGGGCGTGACAGGATCGTAGTGCTCTCCACGCACATCGTATCCGACCTGGAACACATCGCCGACCGGTTGATGATCATGAAAGAAGGGCGCCTGGTCTGGCAAGGGGAATGGCATGCCGACGAGGGAGATCTGGAGTCATTTTATATGTCCAAAATACAGAATTAGGAAGAGATATGCTGCTGACCATATATAAATTTGAACTCAAAAAGCTTTTCTGTACAAAGGTGAATGGGATCGCATTGGCGGGCTCTGTAATCATGCTTTTGCTGTTGGTGATTTCGTCCATCTCTGAAGAAGTGCAGGTGTCTCGTGAAGCTGTAAAGGAGCTGAATGGCAGGGTGATCGATGAACAGCTGCTCGATGAGATGAAACCTGCACTTCGGTATGAAAACGGAAAAAACACAGTGGAACTTACAGAGGCGTATGAGAAGTCCCCGGCTACTGTAGAGTATGAATAATTGCAGATTTTCCCTTTTTGGAACCGCATATTCAAATATGTATTGTAATCCGACATACAATTATGTAGAATAGTAATAAAAAAGGGGGTAGAGCTGATGGCTATTAAAAGTTCTAACGTGACGGCAAGAGTAGAGCCTGAGATCAAAGAGCAGGCAGAAGCCATACTTGCACAGCTTGGTATTTCTGCGTCGAGCGGTATCAATATGTTTTACAGGCAAATCATTATGTGGAATGGGCTTCCGTTCCGTCCATCGATTCCTACAAGCCGCCCGCATTCACTGGAAGAAATGACTGAAGAAGAATTTGATGCCAAAATGGCTCGGGGATTAGCCGAGGCAAAAGCAGGCCAAGGGATTCCTGCAGATGATTTCTTTGAATCTCTTAGAGAGGAGATCCTTCAGTCTTATGTCTGAATATAAACTTATAATACTTCCAGAGGCTCAAAAAGACATTCGAGATATTGTCCTGTATATTGCAAGAGAGCTTACGGCCCCTCAGGCTGCGTTCAATCTACAGGCTGACTTCGAAAAGGCGATCAAGTCTCTGGCAGAACGGCCAAAGCGAATCAAAACAGTTAATGAACAGCCCTGGAAAGATGCTGGTATCAGGAAAATAAGAGTAAAGAACTATTACATATATTTCCTTGTGGATGATGATGAAATGGCCGTAAAAGTTATTGCAGTTATATATATTGGCCGGTCACAGGCAAAACAGATGGCTGACCGAAAAATGGAAGAATTATAAGATCTAGCATTTCCATTTGGCAAAAAACACCCAAGCACGACATCAGAAAATCTTAATTCTGTGTCGTGTTTGGGTGTTTTCTTTTGTGAGAAGAGCAGTATCCGGATACCCCTATTACGCCGCTAAATAGCAATTTAACGACGTTAAAATGATATAATCCAGAATTTCAGCACTTTTTCAGGTAAAAATCGCATTTCTGAGCGCCCTTGCCGAGCGTGCCGGTTCGGATAAACATCAGCCCCGGAAGGTTTCCATACATCCGGTCATCATTCTCACAGAATATCTTCGTGAGTTCCGTACAACCTAGTTCAGTAAAATACCGGTTATACGGGCATTCGACGATATCCATCCTGTACGCATTCTTTTCTTTCGGATAAAACACGTTTTTAAACCCGCAGCTCTCCCCGAACATCCTCCTGCTGACCGGGTCCCACATCCGCACAAACAGGCCTGCCATTCCTGGATTTTTCATCATTCTCGCTAATTTATGTTCCAGTTCTGTTGTGTTCTTAATGGCTGCGTTCTCGATGATGCAGTAAGCTTTTTCAGCGGGAATATACTCTTTCGCCGTCAGATAGATCGCTGCCGACGGGAAAATACGGCTGTCCGTATGCGCATGTACGCCTTTGGGGAGGTCTTTGTATTGATCCAGAATGGAATCAAGCCGCTTTGTAGCCTTTCTCCAAAGGAAATTGCTCCGTTTCAGCGTCAACTGTCTGTCCATCTCATCGACGATTACTATATGACACTGCCCGATTTTGACAGCTACTGCGCCGTCAAAGACAGCGTCCTGAACGCCTATGAAGACAGAATGAGCTGGGCAAACAAGATGGTCATCAACATCGCGAAAGCCGGCTACTTCTCTTCCGACAGGACCATCGCCATTTTGTTCAGGAGTGTTGACGGATGTTTTCGTTTGCTAACGCGCTCCTCTCCACTCACAAGACCTCAAGATATACCGCGAAAAAGTGACAGATCGTCCCTCCAAGTACAAAAAAGTGCCAAATAGAATGCATATAGCGGATCCTTTTGCCGAGCCCGTAAAAAACAGCCCCCACCGTATACACCAGACCTCCGATGAGCAATAAAAGGACCCCACGCGGACTGACTGCAGCGGCCAGGCTTCTGAATGATATTACCACTAGCCATCCCATGAGCACATTGATGATGGCAGAGACTTTTTCATACTTGTCGACGTTGATGGCGTTGAAAATGATTCCCAGAACCGTAAGCCCCCAGATGATCCCGAAAATCGTCCAGCCTCTCGATCCACGAAGGCTCACAAGAGTAAACGGCGTATACGTCCCCGCGATCAGCAGGAACACACTGCAATGATCGATCACTCGAAACACGCGCTTCGCCCCCTTGGCTGTTATGGAGTGATACAGCGTGGACATGCAGTAAAGGAAGATCATGGTCGCTCCAAAGATCGCGGCGCTCACAATCCCCGCTGCGCCTACGTGATCACGCGCGCCTTTTACAATGCAAAGCACACATGCCGCTATGGCAAGTCCCGTGCCGATTCCGTGCGAGATCGCACTGATCAGTTCCTCAGCCAGCGTATAATTTGGAATCGTAATTTTTGTTTGCATAGCCAGCTCCCTTCTCATCCGAATCTGAGTACTGAATCCGTTGTTCCATACAGTATCTAAAACTCTTACATGTAGTTTTCAATACTATATTACACGCTTACACATGAGAATGTCAATATTTCCACCAGGAAACCGGGAAGAGCGCTCCCCAGGGAGCAGAGCGTCCCCAGAGGTCATTGATGAACTGCTTTTTCTTCATTATTTCCTGCGCTTTTGTCATTCACAATTTCCCCCGAAAATAACGCATAATACTTGTGGTTAGATGTTTCTAACCTTATTATACGCTATTTTTCCGATTAAGCAAGCCGATATACCATGTGATCATGTCTGAAGCGGGAACAGCAGGATTCGAACCTGCGACCATCCGGTTAACAGCCGGGCGCCCTACCAGCTAAACCATGTTCCCAAAAGCAGCCGGGATTGACCTTTTCGGTCAGTCCCTGCCGCAGCATCCCCGGCGCGACTTGAACGCGCATCAGGTGGTTCGTAGCCACCCAGTCTGTCCTTTTATCCTACGGGGACATATGAATGGAGCACTGCGGGCTTCGATCCCGCCGCTTCTGCTTGCGAGGCAGACGTTCTCCCGAATGAACTAAGGCCCCAAAGTTGCAGAGATCGGAATCGAACCGACATCAAACGCCATGTGACGACGCCGCTTTCCCTCTCGGCCACTCTGCAATATTTAAATAGGGACAGGCGGACTCGAACCGCCGACTTCCTGCGCGTCATGCAGGTGCTCTCCCAGCTAAACTATGCCCCTATTGTTTCACAACAATCTTTCCCGATTGTGTTGAGTTGCGGGTGCGGGAGTTGAACCCGCTATCGTCAGTGTATGAGGCTGAAATGGTATTCCGTTCCACCCACCCGCGAAGCCGATACTCTGATTCGAACAGAGATCAAATGATTACAAATCACCCGTACTGGCCCTTGTACTATACCGGCAAACAAAGCTTCCCACCGGGTTCGAACCGGCAACCTGCTGATTACGAATCAGCTGCGCTTCCTTTTGCGCCAGAGAAGCATGATCGGAGCTTCCCAGCTCCTTAGAGGGAACAGCAGGATTCGAACCTGCGACCATCCGGTTAACAGCCGGACGCTCTACCAACTGAGCTATGAACCCGCAGCAGTCAGCTTTTCAGCTGACCGAAAGCTCTGAACGGGCTTCGAACCCGCACACCAGGTTTGGAAGACCTGTATGCTGCCGTTACATCACCAGAGCATTGTGTACAAAAGAATTCCTTGTGCCCGGATTTTCCGGGACAGATCCGGCGGTCGGACTTGAACCGACAACCTGATGATTACAAAACAACCGCTCTACCACCCCCGCCACGCCGGAAAAAAATGACTAATTGTCAGAGCGGAGTGGACTGGACTCGAACCAGCGTTTCCGGCTTTGCATAGCGATAGAATAAGATGTCTGCTGCAAAAACCCCAACACAGGATTTCTTTTGTCTCTCTGTGTTCTTCCTGTTAAACTACCACCCCGTAAAGATCTGAACGGGATTTGAACCCGCACTCCATGCCTGGCAGGCAAGTATGCTATCCGTTACATCATCAGACCGTTGAATGGGCATGGTAAAGGTACCTGGCACCATGAAATTACGAGAAGTATTGAGGAGAAACAGTATATGTGGTTATGGTTCGCATTGGGCTCTGCGGTTTTTGCCGCGCTTACATCTATACTCGCCAAGATCGGCATCGAAGGCGTAAACTCTAAACTGGCTACGGCGATCCGAACGATGGTTGTGGTGGTCATGGCCTGGGTCATGGTGTTTCTGACGAACGCACAGGGCGGCATCAAATTCATCAGCCAGAAAAGCTGGATCTTTCTGATTCTGTCTGGTCTTGCTACGGGCGCGTCATGGTTGTGCTACTATAAGGCTTTGCAGATCGGAGAAGCATCCAAGGTCGTGCCTGTCGATAAGCTGAGCGTGGTCATCACGCTGGTGCTGGCTTTCATCTTCCTGCATGAGGAATTCACTGTGAAGTCTCTGATAGGCTGTATCCTAATCGGTGCGGGAACGCTGGTCATGGTGCTGTAAACAGGATTAGGGGTCTGCCCCCAACGCGGGTGTATTGATTATGGAATTTGGATGGATCAATCTGTTTGGCGCCGGCATTGTAGTGCTCATGATGATTCCCAATATCATTTATGCAGCCAGGCAAAAACAGGACGAAACGCAAATAGAAGTCCCGCGTGGCCTATCTGCCTGTGAACAGGTGGGAAGATACGGCTGCATTATTTTGATGTGGCTGCCTCTGCTTGTCTGGAAATTTGGCTTTGGAAGTGTGGAAGAATTCCTAATCTATCTGGTTGGGAACGGAGCCTTGCTGCTGTGCTATTATTTGTTCTGGATGCTCTACTCCAAAAAAAAGACCTTATCAAAGGCAATGGCGTTAGCTGTCATTCCAACCGCGATATTTCTTCTTTCAGGCATACTGCTTCGCCATTGGCTTTTGGCGGCATTTGCAATTCTGTTCGGAATTGCTCATTGTACGATCACATACATGACGCATAAGGGATGTTAGAATCAATTCAAAATAGATAAACAGGCATAATCCGCCTAATAACTCCACAGAATATGAGAAAAGTACCAACAAGCGACTACAAACTCTATATCCCATCGAAGAACCATGTTCCGCTGCCGGATAAGATGAAAGAGTACCTTGCAATCTATACAACGGAATATGATGACAGCTATATTTTGGAACCGATTGTGGCGAGTGATCTGGAGGTGTATAGATCCAGTATTGTAAATCAGAAAGAGCGGATAGTCGAGGCGTCTATTGATTATGACGTATCTGATCCCAATGCAGGTTTCACGGTGAATGAGAAGCTGACGCGGATACGAAAGCTGAACCGCAAGATTGGAGAGAATCTGAAGATTCTGTACAACTATCGCTGCCAGATCTGCGGGAAGACGATTGGTGAAGAGTACGGTTCCCATATCGCTGAGGCACATCACATCGACTATTATGTGAACAGTCTGAACAACGATTCAAACAACCAGATGGCCGTGTGCCCGAATCATCACAGTATAATCCATGATGCTAATCCGAGGTTTGATAGGAAGAGAATGCTGTATCTATATCCGAATGGAGTAGAGCAGAAGATTGTGGTAAATTTGCATTTGAGGTGAACTGTTTATCTACATACCATTAGTACTATTATGATATATGAAAGGATCCCTTTTCTATGATATATCTCGATCCTCATAGGATAATCGAAACCCGAATTGCTGAAAGCATGGGATTTGACAAATACAAAATGATTATTGAGCATGTCCGCAAGGTTGATGTATCTGCGGATTTGGATTTTCAGCGTAAGTATAACGGATTCTACCGGATTCGGCGAAATGCGGAATGGCGGGCTGCTTATTATGGCC
This sequence comes from uncultured Lachnospiraceae bacterium, assembly GCA_900319245.1. Classification (GTDB taxonomy): domain Bacteria; phylum Bacillota; class Clostridia; order Lachnospirales; family Lachnospiraceae; genus CAG-791. The sequence goes on from ONNQ01000005.1 coordinate 26,019, forward strand.
TCTTTGAAGAAATTAAAAACAGTAGTCCAACTTTCGAACAGATCATTCGCACATTATACAGAGATACAGGAAATATTGAAGTTTCATTTTCCAGTAAAATGCTTGCTACGGTAGATGTGAATAAGCCCATTTGGGATCGCTATGTGGCCAGCAATCTGTGCTTGAATTTAAAAGGCAAAACGAAGGACGAACAATTGGAGTGCGCCATTGACCTTTATAACCAGATGATCTGCTGGTATGAAGATTTTGTCAAAACAGAGAATGCTAAAGAGTGTATCGCTGAATTCAACAAGATACTCCCGAATTATGCTTGGATGAGTGACGTGAAGAAGATTGATTTTTATTTGTGGAGTAAGAGAGAAGGATGATATGGTGTAAAGGTCATTGGATTGAGGTGTCAGAAACCATAAAAGAATTCATAAATGAGTTTATTGCTTATTAATAGTGTCAGGGCACCAAGGTTCCAAAGGATTTTCTTCTTGACGCGATAGAGTAGGATAAAAAGCTGCGATCTTATTATTTTAGCAAAGCTTCAACGAATAAATACAGTGCAAAATTCAGCATGATTCAGATACGAGTTCAGCAGGAAGAAAGAGACAGAATTGTGGAGCATGCGGTCAGCCGGGGAGAATCTATGACCGCCTTTATTAATAGGGCAGTGCGGGAAACGATGGAACGGGATAATGCCGAAAGCAGGGATAAATAAAGAAAAATATTAGCAGACTATAGTAGTGCGAAAAGGAATATCAGGTAAAAAACACATCGGATTAACCTGTAATAGTGATAGTGTTGGGGGAATTGGTTTCATAGTAAAGCAATGATAATAGCTTATCTTAGGAGATTTCGAGTACTTGAGAAGAGTCGATGTCTCTTTTTTGGTGCCATAATGAGGTCAAATGACAACATTTTGCTTATTGATGGTTTCTGGTCGGAAAGACGGACAGCTATGCGCAGGCATAATTGTTACAATGGAATCCGCTACTATTTGGGGATATAATGATAATGCCGTATTAGAAACTTATTGGTACGAAATACCTTTATTAATATACATAGGACCATACTGAATTCTAATCACAATCATTTTAATTGTAAAAGCAGGTGGGCAAATATGAATTCTGGAAATTACAGCGCAGGCGCAGTAAAGCACGCATTCTGGTTTATGGAATTTCGAAAGGTGGTCTCCCTAAGGTCGGAAGGAAGGACCTGGGAGGAGATCAGGAAACTGAGTGAAGAGGAGAATATATTCGGGTCGCCTACGCTGGCCAGGGCGAAGCAGATCTTTCATACCGTGTCGGCAAGAGTAAAGGGACTGGATGACAGCTTTTATCCTCTTTTCCAGGAGGGAGACCTGGCTACGCAGAAACTCTTTGCCTTGGTAGCAATTATGGCAAGTGATGAGCTTTTTGCGGTGTTTTTCTATGAAGTGATCCGGGAGAAGATGATCATCGGGATCAACGAATACTCTCCCAGCGACATCCGCCTATTCTTTAAAAACAAACAGGAGCAGAGCGAGAAAGCTGCCAAATGGACAGACCAGACTCTGGAGCGGCTGGGACAAAGCTACAGAAACTTCCTGATGGAAGCCGGTGTAACAGACAGTGGAAGAGAAACACGCAAGATACTGAAACCGCTCCTCGTACCGGAGATGGAGAGATGGTTAGAAGAACAGCATATGGCGTACTACTTGAAAGCGCTGAAAGGAGAAAGATGATGGCAGGGTTACAGGAACGCTTGGATCAGATGGAAGCTGCTATTCATAAGCCTTCTTTCAGGCAGAGCAGCGGCCGGGCCAATGAAGTGAATTACTGGGTGTTCGATTATGATCCCGCGAAGGAACTGGAAGTCCGGGAGCGAGTCGAATACATGAAGAAGAAAAATGCGAGAGGCACAGACGGCTTTGAACTGGTGGTATTTGATCTGTATGACATGATCATGGACTATCTGGAGAAAAAGGACTTCGTAAAGTCCTATGTCCGCTATGAGCAGCGCCGCGGCTTTGATTACATTATCCGGGCCGTATCTACGTCGATGAAGATGAACGAGGATGACAGCATCCTGATCCAGAAGATCGTGGAGCAGACCCCGGAGAACGCAATTGTGTTTTTAACCGGTGTGGGCAAATGTTACCCACTCCTTAGGTCGCATAAAATATTGAACAACCTGCATCAATCTGTACTGAAAGCACCGGTGGTATTGTTCTTCCCCGGAACATATACCGAGCAGGAGCTGATTCTTTTCAACGAAATCAAAGACGACAATTACTATCGCGCATTCAAACTTGTAAAGTGAGGTACGGATATGCAGATCAGGGAAATGTTCAAAAAATCGATCACCCGTGACATCCAGGGCGTCGTTATTGCCGGACAGGGTGAAAAAAACAATATTGCAACGGAGTTGGAAGAATACGTCGTGACGCCGGAGCTGCAGCGGCATTTTGCAGATTTCTTCTCTGCATACGCTAAAGGCGTCAATGGCGAGACCACCAAGATGGGCGTGTGGATTTCCGGCTTCTTCGGAAGTGGTAAATCACACTTGCTGAAGATCCTCTCCTATGTTCTGGACAATGAAGTTGTCGGCGGTAAGCGTGCCATTGACTATTTTATAGATGATAAGAAGATCACCGATCCGATGGTGCTCGCGGATATGCAGCTGGCAGCCAATACACCGTCTGACGTCATAATCTTCAATATTGATGCGAAGAGTGAGTCCGACGGCAAATCTAACAAGGATGCTATAGTAAATGTTTTTCTGAAAGTCTTCAATAACTCCCTCGGATTCTGTGGTGCTATTCCGTATCTGGCCGACCTTGAGAGGAAACTCACTGAGGACGGGAAATATGAGCAGTTCAAGGAGACCTATCAGAGAGTGACCGGTCACAACTGGTATGAGGAACGCCATGAATTCCTGTCCAGACAGGACGGCGTAGTGGATACCCTGATCGAGATGGGCTATATGAGCGAAAAAGCTGCCTGGAACTGGTGCGATGCGGCAATCGGTGATTATCAGATCAGCATTGAAGATTTTGCCAAGCGGGTAAAGGCATACATTGACCGTCAGGGGAATAATCATCATGTTGTATTTCTGGTAGACGAGATCGGCCAGTATATCGGTGAAGATTCCAAGCTGATGCTGAACTTGCAGACGGTGACAGAAGAACTTGGAAAAGAATGCAAGGGCAAGGCATGGGTCATCGTGACCAGCCAGCAGGATATTGATTCCATCACCAAAGTAAAAGGCAACGACTTCTCCAAGATTCAGGGACGTTTCGACACGAGGCTTTCGCTTTCTTCCGCGAACGTTGATACGGTCATCAAGAAAAGAATCCTGGACAAGACTGATACTGCAGCGCAGACACTCAGACTCCTGTATGAGCAGAAAAGTACAATCATCAAGAACTTGATCGTATTCAATGACGGCGTAGAGAAAAAGCTGTATGCAAACGGAAGGGACTTCTCGGAAGTCTATCCGTTCATTCCATATCAGTTTAATCTGCTGGCAAGCGTGCTGACTTCGATCCGTACCCATGGTGCATCCGGCAAGCATCTATCCGAGGGCGAGCGTTCCATGCTGGCTCTGTTCAAAGAGTCCGCCATGGCACTCAAGGATGAAAATGTAGGGGCAATCGTCCCGTTCCATCGTTTCTATGATGCGCTGGAGAACTTCCTGGATCACAGCCATAAGGGTGTCATTATCAGAGCTTATGATAATAGTTATATCAATCCGGATCATAAGGACAGGGACGTTTTCACTATCAATGTGCTGAAGACCCTGTTCATGATCAAGTACATCCTTGAGATCGAATCGAACATTGACAATATCACCAGCCTTATGATCGAGAACATCGACGATGACCGCATTGAAATCAAGGGGCGTGTTGAGGAAGCATTGAAGGTTCTGATGCGACAGATGCTGGTGCAGAAAAACGGCTCTCATTATGTTTTCCTGACCGATGAAGAACAGGAAATCAATCGTGAGATCGACAGCCAGAACGTCGAAATGGCCGAGGTCATTAATAAAGTATCCGAGATGATCTATGAGGATATCTTTACGGATAAGAAGTACCGTTATCCCGCATTCAATGGCCGCTATTCCTTCAGCTTTAACCAGGCTGTGGATGACAGACCTTATAAGGCGAACCAGAATTACGACATCGGCGTCCGTGTTCTTACTCCCTGGTACGAGGGCGGTAACGACGACCTGACATTGCGTATGGTATCCGGTCAGAAGAAGGAAGTACTGGTGGTTCTGCCCAACGATGCAGCGTTCCTGGATGAAATCCGGCAGTATCTGAAGATTGAAAAATTCCTGCGCCTGAATACGTCTACACAACTTGCCAAGTATGAAACGATAAAAGAGGCAAAGCGTGTGGAAATGCGGGAGCGCAATGCGAATGCCAAGCTGTATCTGACGGAAAGCCTGAAGAAAGCAACCATCTATGTGAATGGCGACGTGGCCCGAGTTTCCGCGAAGGAAGTTTCTTCCCGCATTACGGAAGCGCTTGGCAGACTGGTACAGACGGTTTACAACAAGCTTTCATATATTGATACAGCTATGAGTGAAGCAGAGATTCGGAAAATGTTCCACTCCACCAACCAGCTGACCCTTAACCTTGAAGGCGGTACGGATGCCAATGTACATGCGCTTGATGACGTGCTGCAGTTCATCGCCACGAATACGCATATGCACATGAAGACTTCCATGAAGACAGTCAAGGATCGTTTTATGAAAGCTCCCTATGGTTTCGTGGAGGATGATGTGCACTGGCTGATTGCGCGTCTGTTCAAGCGCGGCGATCTCGCCTTTACGGTCAATGGCGTAAGCGTCAACCAGAACAATAAGACGGAAGAGGAACTGATCAGCTTTATCACGAAGAAAGCGTTCGTGGAGAAGCTCCTTCTGGAAGAGCGTATTCGTGTCGATGAGAGGGACAAGAAGGCTGTTCGGGATGTGATGAAGGAACTCTTCGGAACTACCGGTGTGGCAGAAGATGAAGACAGCATCATGAAGAACTTCCAGAGATACGCGCAGAATACTATCAACGAAATATTGCGTCTGGAACCGCAATATCAGAATTATAAATACCCCGGCAAAAAAGTGCTGGATACCGCCAAGAAGCTGATGCAGAAAGTAATTCAGATTCAGTCCCCGCTGGAATTCTTTAAGCATGTCTCTAAGAACAGAGAAGACTTCTATGATTTTGCTGAGGATTATGAACCGGTAAAAGCATTCTTCAACGGTGAACAGATGCAGATCTTCACCAGGGCGCTGGATATGCTGGCCATCTATGATGACAGCAAGACGTACATTGTGGATGAAGAGCTGGAAAAGATCGTTGCGGAGATGAGGCAGATAACCAAACAGGATAAGCCGTATCCCAATATTCCGAAACTGCCTGAACTTCGCAGCAGGTTTATAATGGCATATTCAAAGATCCTGGAAAGAGAAGGAAAGCCGGTACTGGACGCGATCGATCAGGCAAAGAACAGAGTGCTTGAAGTCCTTGACACAAAAGAATATGCCGCTGAGAAACGCGCCAAGTATAATGAGCAGTTCCGTGAGATTCGGGAAGGGGCAGAGCGCTGTAACAACGTGTCTTCACTCAGAAGTTTTGCGGACAAGGCGGATGCCTTGAAGATTCGTCTCATGAACGAGATGGATGCGCTGGATCGTCAGATCGCTTATGAAAAAGCTCTGAAGGCTAAGCAAGAAGCTGAGGAAGCGGCACGCAAGGCGAAAAAAGAAGGAAAAGAAATAGAAATCGTTACACCGGTTCTGGATCCTGTGAAGATCAAGAAGACGAAGAATGTCACGATTAAGAACATGACGAATACTTCTTCCTGGAGACTGGAGAGTGAGCAGGATATTGACACGTATCTTGCAGCGCTTAGAAAGGCTCTGATAGAGGAACTGGAAGGAACTGATATTGTAAATGTGGAGTTCTAATGAGTAAAGACTATTTCAGAAATACTATACGAGCATTAGAAGAATTAAGCAGAACAACGACATATACCATGGAGATTCTCCCTGATCAGGATGGGTATATTGACAAAGAGTGTCCCAATGAAGACTGTCTTTCCCAGTTCAAGGTCAATGATGAGGATTGGGGGAATCTGTTTTCTGACGAAGCAGTGTATTGTCCATTTTGCGGACATTCTGCGCCAGCGGACAAATGGTGGACAACAGAACAAGTCGAACAGGCGAAGAGGCAGGCGGTAAAGAGTGTAGAGGCAAAACTCGGTAATGCTCTTAGCAAGGATGCCAGAGAGTTTAATCGGTCACAGCCAAGAAATAGCTTCATCAAGATGTCAATGAAGTACAAGGGCCCGACTCATTTTGTAAATGTTCCCGCAGAAGCGTTAGCTGAGATGGAGCAAAAGATACAGTGTGATGACTGCGGCGCAAGGTATGCGGTTATTGGTTCAGCATTCTTCTGCCCTTGCTGCGGTAAAAACTCTGCGAGGTTGACTTTTACTAATACCATTGAAAAAGTGCGGGCAAAAGTCAGAAATATTGAGGCTATTAGAGAACTGATTTCGCAAACAAGCAAGGATGAGGCCGCAAGGACGTGTACATCCTTGCTTGAAAGCTGCATTCCAGATCTCGTTGTGGCATTTCAGCGCGTATGCGAATGTGTCTACCCGCAGCTTCCAGGTGCCGGTTCATTACGCCGAAATGTATTTCAGCGCTTGAATGACGGTTCAGCACTTTGGAGGAATCTTGTTGGACAGGGATATGAAGACTGGATTGATTCTTCGGAAATGAGAAGCCTGCGCATCTGCTTCCAGCAAAGACATCTGTTCCAGCATCAAGATGGAATTGTAGATCAGGATTATATCGACAAAAGCGGAGACACGACATATCAAATAGGGCAGCACATCATTGTGAAAAAAGAAGACGTACTGCTGTATACGGATATTGTCGAAAAGATTGGCAATCATGTCCTCGGATTATTAGGAGGTACTACTCATGAATAAGACTGCCATAAAGAATTTTGCCATCTGGGCAAGAAATAAACTGATCGCGGATATCAGTTACCGTGCTGGCCTGATGGGGATTACTGCGGATGGCATTCAGAAAGCTTTGCCACAGTCTACCGGAACGACCGAGTTCTACGACATCGGTACGGCAGAGCCGTATTCCATCAGCGGAGACGCAGTTAAACAGCGGAAGCATCTGGTGGAGCTGATTCAGCGCAAGGAGAAGGAAACAAACTACAAGACTGCCTATAAGTATGTGCTGGAGGAGGTTGCCTATACTTGGTTCAACCGCTTGATTGCTGTGCGGTTTATGGAAGTCAATGATTACCTTCCTTCTCATATAAGGGTTCTTTCCTCTGACTCTGGAAAGATGGAACCGGATTTGGTGACGAATCCGTTCAGCGCAGGCTTGTCTTTCACTTCGGAGGAAGAACAGGCTATCTATCAGCTGAAGCAGGAAAACAAACTGGATGAAGTTTTCCGTATTCTCTTTATCAAGCAGTGCAATGCATTGAATGAGAATTTGCCCGCACTATTTGAAAAGACCAGCGATTATACGGAACTGCTGTTGAATTTGTCTGTCATTAACCAGGACGGCGTAGTCTATCATCTGGTGCATGATATTCCGGAGGAAGACTTCGATGTGGAGCGCGGCGGCCAGGTGGAGATTATAGGCTGGCTGTATCAGTATTACAATACAGAGCCGAAGAAAGAGGCTTTTGCTAAAAAAGGCAAGATTACCAAAGAAGAAGTGCCAGCGGTCACACAGCTTTTCACGCCGGACTGGATCGTCAGATATATGGTGGAAAACAGCCTTGGCCGTTTGTGGGTGGAGGGGCATCCGAATGATGGTCTGAAGGCAGGATGGAAATACTATCTGGAAGAAGCTGAACAGGAGCCAGAAGTCAAGGCGAAATTGGCCGAAATCCGAGCAGAATATGCAAAACTGAATCTGGAAGATATCAGAGTGATTGATCCCTGCATGGGCAGCGGTCATATCTTGGTGTATGCGTTTGATGTGCTGATGCAAATTTACGAGAGTGCCGGTTATGGTCAGCGCGACGCAGCAAGGAGCATTCTGGAAAACAATCTGTATGGTCTGGACATTGATGACCGTGCATTTCAGATGGCTTACTTTGCTGTCATGATGAAGGCACGGCAATACAATCGCCAGATTCTTAACGGCGAATACAAGCCCAATGTCTATTCCATCCAGGAAAGCAATGGAATCAACCGGGGCCAGCTTAAGTATTTTGGAGCTGGACTGAACGATTTTGAAAAGAACAATGCAATTACTCAGATGACAGTGCTTTTGGATACTTTTAAGGATGCGAAGGAATATGGATCAATTCTTACAGTAGATCAATATGATTGGGATCTGCTGGATCGCTTTGTGTCTAATATCGAAGTGATTGGGCAGTTCAGTATGTATACTGTGGGTTTGGATGACACTGCGGAAGAATTGAAGCAAATGATTGCACAGGGTAAGGTTCTTGCTCAGAATTATCATGTAGCTACGACAAATCCCCCTTATATGGCCATCACAAACGCTAGTGATAAACTGTGCGCTTACGTTTTTGAAAAATTCCCAGAAGCAAAGGCGGACCTGTACTCTGTTTTTATCGAAAGATGCGAAGCGTTTGCAAAACCTACAGCATATTTTGCCATGATTACACAGCAGTCTTGGTTTTCTCTTGCATCATTTATTGAATTGCGGAAGAAGATATTTGGGCGTGACATGTCTGTGACCACTGCCCAGTTAGGGCCAAGAGCGTTTGACGAAATTAGTGGTGAAGTTGTTTCAAGTGTGTCGTTTGTTATTCGTAAAGGCTATGTGAATTCATACAGAGGCGTCTATATGGATTTACAGTCGGGTGAGTCAGAAACGGCGAAAGAAACAATGTTCATGTCTCGCAAGAATTATTACGAGGCTAACCAAGATAACTTCACATTGATTCCTAATAATATAGTTGTATACAACGCTTCAAAGAAAGCTTTACAACATTTTAATGACGATACACCATTGAATTCTCTTGTAACAGCTAAACCAGGCATGCAAACAAGTGACAACGAGCGTTTTTTAAGGCTCTGGTTTGAGGTGTTTTTCAGTAAAATTGGTCAAGGGTTTGATCATGATGCAGCGGCTTTATCAGAATATAAATGGTTTCCATATAATAAGGGCATTGGCTTCAGAAAGTGGTTTGGTAACAATGATTACATTGTGAATTATTATCATGATGGAGAAGAACTGAAATATTGGCTTGTCCATAATCCCAATGACCCCAAAACAAAGCATTGGTCAAGAAATATGCGAAACTACGACGCATATTTTGAAGAAGGCATAACCTTTACTGCGATTGGTAATGCTTTTTCTGCTCGCATGAATGGAAAAGGATATTTGTTTGATACAAAAGGACCAATGATTTTTGGTAGAGAGCTTCCTGTAGTATGTGGATTCGTTAATTCCATTGTATTTGACTTCTATAATCGAATGCTGTGTAAGCAGATTACCAAAAACTTTGATTCTGTAAATCTGGTTCCTTTTGCCACTATGGATGAATCAACACATAATCAAATAGAATGCCTTGTGAATAGTAATTTAGGACTCTCAAAAACCGATTGGGATTCCTTTGAAACATCTTGGAATTTTCAACGCCATCCTATGCTGAAATGGCATAATACTAACGAGTTGGATCGCAGGGTAGCGTCACAATGTGGTGCTGCCGTACAATCTCCGGTTGACTATGCATATACGCAATGGATGATTGAATGTGATGAGCGGTTTGATCAGCTCAAAGCAAATGAGGAGGAGCTTAATCGCGTCTTCATAGATATTTATGACTTGAAAGATGAATTGTCTCCAGAGGTTGAGGATAGAGATATTACCGTTCGGAAAGCAGATTACCAGCGAGATATAAAGAGCTTGTTATCTTATGCTGTCGGCTGCATGTTTGGCCGCTATTCTTTGGATGTAGAGGGCCTCGCTTATGCGGGAGGAGACTGGGATGGAAACAAGTATAGTTCCTTTGCTCCTGACACTGATAACGTGATCCCTATCACAGATGAAGAGTACCTTGAAGACGATATTGTTTCCCGATTATGTACATGGTTGAAAGTTGTCTATGGCGAAGAAACACTTGAAGACAATCTTGATTCCATTGCAAACGCACTTGGTAATAAGGGTGCATCCAGCCGAGAAGTCATCCGGAACTATTTCTTGAATGATTTTTTCAAGGATCATTGCCAAACTTATTCCGTGACTGGCTCTGGTAAACGTCCGATATATTGGCTTTTCGATTCTGGAAAACAGAACGGCTTCAAGGCTCTGATTTACCTGCATCGCTACAATGCGGACACCATTGGTAATCTCCGTATCGATTATCTGAATCGTATGCAGCGTATTTATGAAAGCGAAATAAGCCGTATGCAGGATATGATCGACCACAGTACAAGTGGCCGTGAAGTGGCGCAAGCAACAAAACGCCGCGAAAAATTAACGAAACAGCTGAAAGAATGCCGTGAATACGATGAGAAGCTTGCGCATCTGGCGCTGTCTCGTATTGAGCTTGATCTAGACGATGGCGTAAAGAAAAACTATCGCAAGATTCAGACTGCGAATGATGGGAAATTCTATGAGGTTCTTGCTGATTCTAAGAACATCATGTCCAAGGAGTAACGGAGGTATAGCTTATGGCAGAGCTTAACCTAAAACAAATCATAGATCGACTGAATGCTGAGTTTACGGGTGATACCCGGAAACTGGTTTTCTGGTACGACGATAAGGCGGAGTTCGCGGAGGATATTGAACGCATTGAGCTGGAGAATGCCAAGGTTTATCAGATGAAGCCGGATAACCAGTTTGCAACGAAGCGTTTTCTGGAGCGCGAGGATACGACGACAAACTATCTGATCTATGCTCCGTTCCCGAAGCCGGATGTAAGAGAAAACCATCTGGAAGACACTCTGTTGTATTCCAAGCGGTTCTTTGCTGACCGTGCTTCTCTGCTGTCTGTTGATCTCGGTATTGAAGAGAACTACAAGCCGATCATCGAGAAGCATATTAAGTTCTTTGCCAGCAAAGAGCGGACACAGCGCTTCTATGACCTGGAGATTGAAAACTTCAACGAGGAAAATATCCTTGTCGGCCTTCTGAGCGCGGTATGCAAGACGCGCACCTGCTCTTTCGAGGAGGTGTTGCGTGTCATGATCACAGAGGGATCGCTGGAAGACAATAAGTTCCTTGCTGAAATGGAAAAGTATGATCTCCTGCCGTCCTTCTGGAAGCTCTGTGAACAGCAATTCGGTTATACCGATGCGAAGCCGACATTGGAGAAGCTGATTGTCACGATGTTTGTCACATCGACCGCACGGCAGCTCGGCTGCGAAGTGCCGGCAGGCTGGAAGAGCTTCGTTTCCTACAAATCCGGGAATATCATTGCTTTCCTGGATAACCTGATGAACAGCGTGCTTTACAGTGGGCGCTTTGATGAATTGTCCAAGCATGTTTCTGACGGCCTGAATACTATGTCAGCCTTTGTCGGAATGCAGCCGGAAATGCTGATTGATGTCGAGACGTTCATTTCCGCAGATCAGATACTTGTGAAATGGCTCATTGACCGTCTGACCGCTGAAGATACCGGTGCAATGCTGGATCGCGTTATGATTCCGGAGCTCTGTGAGAAGCGGATGAAGATGCATTTCGGAAAGCGGACGAAAAAGACCTATCAGCTACTTCTGAGTGCATACCATCTGATCGTTGCTGCGAACTACAGCTGCCCGGATGGATTTAAGAATGTGATCAAGCAGTATCTGGCGAAGGATTACCAGATTGATCAGGAGTATCGGAAGTTCTATTGCAGCTTTGATCAGATCGAGGATACGGGAGCTTTTGAAGGCCTCCGCACTCTGATCGAGAACATCTATACCAACGAGTACCTGGGTAAAATCATGCCCAAGTGGAACGAGGGTATTCAGGAAACCGGCGCACTTCAGGAAATGCCTTTGCAGCGCAATTTCTATAATCGTTATCTGCGCAACGCAAAAGAGCGCACGGTTGTGATTATTTCGGATGCGATGCGATATGAGGTTGGGCAGGAACTGTTCAAGCGAATGCTGGATGACCCGAAGTGTACCGCAAAGATGGAAGCACAGCTTTCTGTCCTGCCGTCCTATACAAGGCTTGGCATGGCCGCTCTGCTGCCGCATAAAACTCTGACGATGACGGATGATTTCCGGGTGCTGGTGGATGATGTCCTGTGCAATGATCTTTCCTGCAGGCAGACCGTTTTGCAGAAACATCAGGCAAACGGTGTGTGCGTGCAGTTCGATGATATCAAGGGCTTAAAGAAAAATGACCTGCGAGATATCTTCACAGGTATGCAGGTGGTTTATGTGTATCATAACCAGATTGACGCCCGTGGAGATAAGGCTACGACCGAGGACGAAGTGTTTGTGGCATGTCAGGAAGCGATTGCGGAGATTATGGATTTGATCCGGAAGATCTCTACCAATGCGAATACATACCGCTTCATCATAACGTCCGATCATGGCTTCATCTATAAGCGGGACAAGCTTTCCGAAAGTGATAAGATCGGTGCCATCAACGATAAGAAGGCGTTTATCAATCGGCGCTTTATCGTGGCGCAGGAAGCAGTCGTGGATGAAGGTGTCCAGAGCCTGTCCTTGGGGCTGATTCTGTATAATGACGATACCAAGCAGGTATCCTTCCCCGTCAGCAGCAATGTTTTCAAGGTGGCCGGCGGCGGACAGAACTTTGTCCACGGCGGATCATCTCCGCAGGAAATGCTCGTTCCGGTGCTGGATATCAAGATGGAACGCGGACACATGGAAACAAGACCTGCGCAGATCGCTCTAGTCAGTATCGTGCAGAAGATAACGAACCTGATTGCCACTATGGACTTTATCCAGACTGATGCCGTCAGCGACACCGTGAAGAAGACGACGTACAAGATGTATTTCGTCTCAGAGGATAATGAGAAGATTTCCAACGAGAATATCTATATCGCTGACAGCCGTGACACCGATCCGCAGAAGCGAATCTTCCGGATGCGGTTCACTTTCAAGAATAAGAAATACGATAAGAACAAGCAGTATTACCTTGTCGTATATGATGATGCTACTGGAATTGAAGCGTTCCGTCACCCGGTTATTATGGACCTGGCATTTGCGGATGATTTTGGCTTCAACTTCTGATAGATAGAACGGAGGCAAGAGAATGTCGGAATTCTTTGAGACCGATGACAGAAGAACTGTCCTGAAGAATAAGCTCCGTCAGTATTTTGACGGGAAGATCGTGCGGAAAGATCTGACGAAGAAGATCAAAGAGGGAGCCAACGTTCCGGTGTATGTGCTGGAGTTCCTTCTCGGTCAGTATTGTAGTTCAGATGATCCAGAGATCATTGAGCAAGGTGTTGAGAATGTAAAGCGAATCCTTGCTGATAATTTCGTGCGGCCTGATGAGGCTCAGAAGATTCTGTCTGTTCTCCGCCAGCGCGGCAGCCACACCGTTATTGATATGATCACGGTGAATCTGGACATTAAACATGACTGCTATGTCTCAGATTTCTCTAACCTTGGTTTGAAGGGTATTCCGATTGATGAGGAATACCCGACAAAATATGATCGTCTCCTCTGCGGCGGTATCTGGTGCATCGTTCAGTTGGATTATGAGTTCATCGAAGAAGAACGGAATGGGACACCGATTCATATCCGTAAGCTGACGCCGATCCAGATGCCTCATGTAGACATCAATGAACTGAAGGACGGCCGGAAAGCCTTTTCCAAAGAGGAATGGATCGATGTATTGCTGCGTTCCATTGGTATGGAGCCGGACGAACTGGAGTACCGTGAGAAATGGCTGCTTCTGACCAGAATGCTGCCGCTTATTGAGAATAACTTCAATTTGTGTGAGCTCGGCCCAAGAAGTACAGGCAAATCTCACCTGTATAAAGAAATATCTCCGAACAGCATCCTTGTGTCCGGCGGCCAGACCACCGTTGCCAACCTGTTTTATAACATGGCAAGAAAGCAGGTGGGGCTTGTCGGTCTCTGGGATTGCGTGGCCTTTGATGAAGTCGCCGGTATTCACTTCAAGGATAAAGACGGCGTACAGATCATGAAAGACTACATGGCTTCCGGCTCTTTTGCCCGTGGCAAGGAAGAAAAGGCAGCCTCCGCATCCATGGTCTTTGTTGGAAACATCAATCAGAACGTGGATGTCCTTCTGAAAACATCCAGTCTGTTTGATCCGTTCCCGCCTGAAATGGGTACAGATACGGCGTTCCTGGATCGTATGCATTGCTATATTCCCGGCTGGGAGATTCCGAAGTTTCGTCCGGAACACTTCACGGATGACTATGGATTCATCACGGACTATCTGTCGGAGTTCATTCGTGAGCTGCGGAAAGAACAGTACGGAGACGCTTTGGACAAGTATTTCCGTCTGGGAAAGAACCTGAACCAGAGAGATACCATTGCTGTGCGGAAGATGGTTGACGCCTATGTGAAGCTGCTTTATCCGGATGGTGTGTTCGACAAAGAACAGATCGAAGAGATTCTGACGATTGCGCTTGAAATGCGTCGGCGTGTAAAGGAACAGTTGAAAAAGCTTGGCGGCATGGAGTTCTATGATGTGAATTTCTCCTACATCGACAATGATTCCTTTGAGGAGCATTATGTTTCCGTGCCGGAACAGGGCGGCGGAAAGCTGATTCCGGAGGGAATGTGCAATCCGGGCCAGGTATATACCGTATCCCGTGGAAAATCCGGTATGATCGGCGTATTCCGTCTGGAATCGCAGATGCTTCCGGGCAACGGCAAGTTTGACCGTACCGGCCTCGGTTCAGATCGGGAGTGTAGGGAGGCCTCCAATACGGCATTCAATTTCCTAAAAGCAAACGGGAACCGGATCAGCGGCAGCATCAGCACGACTACAAAGGATTACATCGTTAACTATCAGGATTTACAGGGCATCGGGATGACCAACAAGCTGGCGCTGCCGACGTTGATCGCACTCAGCTCTATTGCCCTGAGCAAACCGACCGTGAGCTCTCTAGCCGTATTGGGTGAGATCAGCATCAGCGGAACCATCATCAAGGTAGATGAGCTTGCAAATTCGCTGCAAGTTTGCCTGGATTCCGGCGCGAAGAAGGTATTGCTGCCGATTACTTCTGCCGGTGATCTCGGTATAGTTCCTGCAGAACTGGTCGGATGCTTCAACCTGATTTTCTATAGCAGCGCCGAGGACGCAGTATATAAGGCGCTGGGAGTGGAATGAGTAATTATGGAAGGTGGTGAAGCAGTTTGAGCATTCCTGTTTACTACCTGTCTTTGCCCCACGATTTGTCGGGCAGCAGGAGTAAAAATAGATTTCGCGCTGAGCTTCTGTGGGGCGTGAGTAAGATGCTTGATCTTATGGAAGAGGACCGTGATTTTACGATGGTCTTTGATTACGCTTGCGACATAGAAGTTCATTATGAAAACGGCTTCGAATTCTTCCAAATAAAAACACATAGTCGGAGTAAGTCTTACACGACAAAACGGCTAACTAAGGTTGAAGGAGAAGGGTCTATTCTCGGAAAGCTATATGTTCTGGTAAAGAACAATTTCCCCGGAGAAGTACGCGTTGCTGTAGTAAGCAATGTTCCATACAGTTCAATGCCGGCTGATGCGTTGCTCAATTGCTTTTTGAGTCTGCCAGATAATGATCAAAGAGAGATTGTTACAGCATTAAAGGATGAGTTGGAGATAGACAGTATCGACCTTTCAAAGTTGTTCTATCTTCAAACCAATATAGATCTTGAGCATCCTGATGATGCGGTTCGCGGGAAACTAACCCTTGCCTTTGAAAGAATAAAGAAATGTGAGCCGACAAATCCCAATGCGTTATACAGGCTTATAGTTGATACTGTTTCTGAAAAGGCATGTTACGAATATTCAGCAGCAGATTACGATGAAATTCTTCGATTAAAAGGCCTTTCGAGAAAACAGTTTGATGAGTTACTGGACTTACATGCTGAAAAATCCAAAACCGGTATATCTGCGGCAACCGAGTATATTAATCAATTGCCAAATATAAGGGACCGAATGATCTATAAACGATCGTTGCCCAATGTACTTAAACTATTATCCACATCATGGCCGATAAAGGAAATTGAGTCTGAAATTGCACAATATCTCCGGGAAAATGATGTGGGAGATATGGAGACGGCAATTGATCTTCTGATTACAAGATTCAATGATCGATTTCCCGTAGAAGTGAGCCGAGCCGATAAAGCAGTGCTATACATAGTCGTTATAAAACGTTTTGAAGATGGAGTGTATGGATATGAAGATGGCATTTAAGGAATTGTTACTTTTTTCTCCACACGAGAAAAAAGCCAAAAGAATTACATTCGAAAATGGGATCAATGTCATCACTTCAAATCAGGAGGATGGCACTGACAGGGGTAAGTCTGTAGTAATGAGGAGCTTATATCATGCACTTGGGGCAGAGAGCTTTTTCGAGACGAAGTGGGACACCAAGAGCAAAATATATGTGCTCCATTTAGGCATTGATGAAAAAGAATATTACATATATCGCTCGGCTGATTTATACAAGTTCTTTGACGAAGAAAAGAACCTGCTATTTGTGTCTACCCATAGTCATGAGTTGGCGGAACAGCTGAAAAAATATACTGGGTTCGCTGTCATGCTTCCGGAAAGAAATAGCAAAAGATTAGAGATTACTCCGCCTGTGTACAATTATCTTCCATTTTTCTTGGATCAAGATCACTATGACGGCAGCAAATACGCTTCATTTAGAAATTTGCAGCAGTATGTTAACTATAAGGACTCTGTGCTCTTCTATCATCTTGGCATCTATGACGAAGCGTACTTTGAACTTGTAAGAGCAAAGGAAGCTTTGACGGATCAATATAACGGTCATAAGTCGCGGCTTGATATGCTACATGCTATGCAATCAGATATAGAAGCGCGGATAGGTGCAGGTGCCTGCTCATCCGACATTGATGCTTTAAGAAAAGATGTAGAGCTATATCGAAAAGAATATGTGGCTGTTTTGTCAAAGCTCAATAAGTGCAAGGCAAAACTGGTTGAGCTTAGAAACAATCTCTATGAATACGAAACCTTGCTCCATGAGATGAGTTCGTTGTCGTCAAAAAACGAAAAGGAGATCAGCCAGCTTAATGAACATATTTGCCCGGAATGTGGATCAGTATTGAGAGAAACCACGTCTTTACGAAGCAAGCGTTATAACCTCGCAGAAGACATTGTTATTGTAAAAAACGAGTTGCAAGTGGCCATCCAAAATGCTACTGGTGAAATTGAGAAGGAAGAGGCAAAATATCAAAAATTACTGGAACAGCTGTCTGCGTATGAGGAGAAGCTAAAGCTGAATACGAAGCAAGCGAATGATGTAATTCGGTATAAGGGACTCTGTGAAATTCGTGAAGGTATCGTCTCGGAGCGATATGATGTGCTTGAGTATATTGATGAGGAAGAGTTAAAGTTAAAAGAGCTAGCAAAAGAATTTAAAAAATACAGTGAGAAAAAGAAGCGCATTGAAGAAAAGTACTACGAGTTGCTCGTCACCTATAGAACTAAATTCGGATTGAATGAAATAGAGCCGGAAAAATTCAAAAAGCTTACAAATAACTTCACTGCGAGCGGGAGTAATAAAAACATAGCTACAGTGATCTGGTATCTTGCTATTCTCAATCTTAGAAGAGAGTTTAATCCAGATGCCATTGAATTTCCCGTCGTTTTTGACAGCCCGAACAATGTCGAAACCGATAATGTGAAGAAACACGCTTTGCTTCAGTATATTTTGGATAATGCGACGGATTCACAGCTCATATTGTCCAGTATTGGCTTCAGTGCTTCTGAGTTTTCAGGCGCAGATAGTATTAACGTCATAACTCTTGAAAATGCGAAATATTCGTTGCTGGACGAAGAGGCGTATTTTGAAAATGAGCAACTGCTTAATGAGCTGTGTGATGCGGAAAAATAATTGATGGTTGGAAAGTATAGAGTCATAACACAGTGCAGCAGCACCCGCTTCAAAGATGAGTTCATGGAGGTGCAAAAGTGGCTAACACTGGAAGGAAACATTGTAATCAATGGTGGCCTCATCGGCCATTCCGGTGATAACGAAGTTTGGGAAAACATGGACGAGGGCACTCTGACGAAAACAAAAGAGATGCTGGACGACATGCACAAGCGCAAGATTGACATAGCAGATGCAGAATAATACAGGTAAACTATTTGTGGCGTAAACTAATCTTCACCATGAATGTTTAAATGATATGAATCTACAATGAGAAATAATAACGATGTGATGGTAATTAGAATAATCAAATGTGAGGCCCAATTTGATTACAAAAACTTCAGTTAATCATTCTCCAGAACTTCCATACCTTCACTCCCTCGGCTTTACCCTTGTGGAGGACTATTATTATGACTCATCACGCCACTCAGTCGTAATGAAGAAAGACAGCACATGCGTCATTGTCGACTACGATCTCTGTGTTAATAACAATGACGCTGTGTTTGATTACTCCAAATATTGCGAGATGCAGAATGCATTAATGGCCTCCTCGGGGAGGCTTTTTCGATTTTATGCAACGGAAGAGGAAGATCTGTGTGAGACGATTAATAACTGGCTTAATATGCAGCCGGACGACATTGAGATTACGGACAAGGGCGGCATATTCGATAAGGTACATGTAGACAATACGCCTCTTGAAAAGACGTTTGAGGATTTGTTTATAGAGACCTATGGAAATGACGCACTTGGTTTCCTGCAGAAAGAGTATTCACTGTCACTTAGAAATGGTAGAAATGCATTTGTAGATTATGTGGTCGAGACCAGCACGGGGTCTTATGCGATTGAGGAAAACGGTGTCCATTATCATCACCCGCAACTGATCGGGCTTTATGCGTATAAACGCCAGTTAGAGAAGCAGAATACTCTGAGC
The DNA here is from genome assembly GCA_900319245.1 of uncultured Lachnospiraceae bacterium. GTDB lineage: Bacteria > Bacillota > Clostridia > Lachnospirales > Lachnospiraceae > CAG-791. The sequence goes on from ONNQ01000005.1 coordinate 44,992, forward strand.
CTGATGGGCTTCAAGACATTTAGGTTTTCGTTTGAGAATCTTCGTTTCAAGGACCAGGCGATTGATAGCATCAGGACCTATCTGGGACCGAAAAATGCATTTCGGAATGCACACTTTATTAGGGGAACGCGGCCGTTTGCGTTATACACGCATCAGAAGACTTTTCTTCAAGAAATGCGCGATGCACGGAAGCGAGGAGTTAATACATCCTTGGTTGTAGAACCCACTGGAACCGGGAAATCGCAGATTGCAATTGAAGACATTTATCAGCTTTACAAGGAGGGGCAGATTGCGCGTGTCCTTGTAATGGTTCCTTCCACCAAGATTAGAGAGGACTGGGAGAAAAGGCTTAATCCTTTCAGTGATAAGCTCGATATCACGATTGAGCTATACAATCGATCCTATTTGAGAAGAAACAATACGCCGGAGGACTATTTTGACTATTTGCTGTTTGATGAAGCGCAGCATGCGCAGGCAGCAAACTGTGCCAAAACACTGCAATACTTCACACCCAAATATCTGGTCGGGCTGACTGCCACCCCGGATCGACTGGACCAAAAGAAGCTGGAAGATATATTCGGCCACTACAAAACGAACCTGACTTTGCGGGAAGCTATCGATAAGGATGTGATCACAAACATCCGCTGTTATCGGCTGCTTTCCAATGTGGATCTATCCGCAGTCCGTTATAATGGAAAGGACTATAACTATGCGGATCTCGAGAAGACGCTGGTCGTTGAGTCGCGGAATGAGTTGATTGTCCGGACATTGAAGAAGTACTTCTATCCGAGAGAAGGATTCTTTAAACAGGGAATCGTATTCTGTGTAAATGTCAGTCATGCGAAGAAACTGGAAAGAATGATGACGGCAGCAGGCTTTGCGGCACGTGCAGTATATGGCGGGAATAAGCATAACGATGAAATCTTTGAACAGTACGAGGCGAAAAAGATCCAATTTCTGCTTTCATGCCAGCTGATTTCTGAAGGATGGGATTCACCTCAGACAGAAGTGGTTGTAATGGCAAGACCGACGTTGTCCAAAGTCTTGTATACGCAGCAGATGGGAAGAGGTGTGCGGAAATATCCCGGGAAAGAGTGCCTATATGTCATCGATGTTGTCGACAATTATGAAGGCAAGATGACCCCTATGTGCTTTAATGCCATTATAGGAATTCCACAGTATTCTGATTTCATGGGTGTGAAGAATAATGAGCAGGATTATCTGAGTATTCTGGGCCTTCATGAGTCAGAGATAGCGATGCAGGAAATCGATATTTTCACATTTGAAGAAAAGTACAAGGACTATCTGTCTCCGGAGCAGGCGGCAAGAGAGCTGTTCATTGGTACAGCTACTCTCATGAACTGGTATCGTAAGGACAAAGAGATCAGCTCCCTTCAGCTGCCGATTGGATCGAGAATGGTGCCTTATTTCTCGCCTTCAGATATTGAAACCATCAGGACATCCCATAACCTCGGGCATCATGACGATTCCACAATATTACATGATTTTGAATCATTTATTGACGAAAATACATTAACTTTTTCGTTTAAGCTAATTTTCATGCTCAGTATGCTACGTCTGGCTGATAAAGAAGGAGAAGTCAATATTGATTCGCTGATTGAGGAGTACCGGCGATTCTACATCAAGCGCCTTGAGCGGGGACTACCGGTCGACCGTCCGAACTGTGCGTATAACCGTGAGTTTCTGGATGACCTGGTCAAGGTCAAGCGGTCCATCCTGTCGAACCCATTTGAAAAGTTCGAGCGTAAGAGGTTTGTGTATTACTCCAAGGACCTGAATATACTGTCGTTCCATCCAGCGCTGTGGGAGCAGATGACGCAGGAGACGAAGGATGGGATAAGGGATAAGGAGAGGGAGTTCCTTAAGGCGTATTATGAGAAGTTGGGGGGATTGTGAGGAACGATGAATTGAATCTATAGATTCGAAATTTGGTTTAATTATTACGCTCTGTATTTGAAGCGTAGACATGAGATATATACTTTTCATTGGCAATATTTCATATAATTAGTTGTTTGAAATGGAATCACTTTAAAACAAATTATGAATTATTATTAATTGGAGGATAAGAACATATATGCAAGATATGACCCTAAAGCATACGAGGGAAATAGATATATTTTATAAAGAGCACAGAAAGCAGTGTACCAATTGCGGAAAAGCGTTTTCGGATGGAGATACTGTACATCTAGGTTATTCAAAAGAAAGAGAGTATGCTGTTCTTTGTGATAATTGTTCATCTTTGTTAGATGAAACTGTAGTTAGATATTATTGGAAAGATCTTGAATACGATGAACCTTTACCAAAGGATGTCTTATGGAGATATATGGATTTATCAAAATTCATTTCATTGATGAGTCGAAAAGAATTGTATTTTGCAGCTGCTGATACATTTGAGGATATATTTGAAGGGGCAAAAGGATTAGCAATAGCAAAAGATCAATGGGATTATTTTTATCATGGTTTTTATGAAAACGCAATTAAAACAGCGCCAGGAGTGGAAAAGAGTAAACTAACAGAAGACTATATTAACTCTAATGCTGATAGATTGTTAACTGAAATGACTAAAATCGGTGAAAAAGAAAGATCGTATACGTATATAAATTGCTGGCACTGCAATTCATACGAATCAGAAGCTATGTGGAAGTTATATTCAAAAGATATCACTAATGCTATTGCTATAAAAACGACGGCTGAACATTTGTATGAATCGTTGGGCAAGAATCCAAGCATAGATATAGGAAGAGTAAAATATATTGATTTTAATAAAAGGTTTGCCCCTATAAACGGGGCATATTGGTATAAGAGAAAAGCATTTGAGTATGAAAATGAAGTGAGAGCAATAATTGTAGATCATAGTAAAACAAAGAGAGGCATATATGTATCTGTAGACTTAGATAAACTGATAGATGATATATACGTTTCTCCTTATGCCCCAGAGTGGTTTTTTGATGTAGTAAAGAGTGTATCAAGCAAATATAGCATTAATTCAACTATTTCTTATTCTCAGATTAAGGCAGAACCATTTTATTGATATGCTATAGAATGAATCATGAAAGAATAGAATAAGAGTTTAAAAGGTGTATTGCATTCGTTATGACTAATATACACAGATGTTTTTCTACTATATGAATTCTGAAAAAGGTACTTCACTGATCAAAGTTTTTGATGAGAAGTTTCCAGATGTGGGAATATTGAAAGTAAAGAAGAGGGATTTTATAATCTGGCAAGACAGGACTAAGAAGGAAAAGCATAATGACAAAGATGACTGAAATTCGGAAATCGGAGCAACTTGAACAGTTATTCCTTGAATGGTCGAATGCTCAGGAAAATGAACCGGATACTGTATGGAGAATTACGAATGGTGGAAATGCCAATATCACTAAGGAGCATTTTCGAAGGGACGGTATTATCGACGATGAAACCTATGATAAAGAAAGAGTGAAAGTGCTCTTTATTTCGGCAGAGGCGAATGATAATGAATACAGTGCACTGACAAATCCTCATCCTAATAGTGTAAATGACTATCGGGAATATCATCTTACTGGGAATGAAACATGGAAAGGTAGGATGAGAGAGCGCCTGGCTGAGATGTACAAGGTCATAAGTGATATTGACCGCAATTCTATGTCTAATCCAGAAGCAGCAATTCATTTTGCAATTATGGATATTAATAAGCGTGGCGGCGGCCCAGACATCAAGAATGGAAAACATATTGAAGCATATTGTAGATACTATGCTAGTTTTATTCGAAAAGAAATAGAGATTATTGAGCCTGATATAATAGCAATAATTGGAACAAATCTTTATAACATGAATCTTCACTGCAGATTCCTCGGAGCTTTCTCAAAGAATGGAAAATGCTGGTTTGAACTGAGCGGCAAGAAGGTGCCAATTCTTAGCCTTTGGCAGACTTCGTATTATCAGGGGAGAAATAAGCCACTGGCAGGTTATGAAGATAATCGTATTATTGGGAAACAGGCCGCAAGATGTGTTGAGGAATTAAAAAGATTTGGTCTGAGATAATTAATAGGAGAAATACCATGTCCACCTCCGAAATCAAAATCTACACAACCTTTGACTCCTTCGACGCCGATCAGGTAATCGCGACGCTGGAGTACTATGATATCCCGTCCGTGAAGCGGATCAGGGGATCCGGCCAGTATATAGGGATTCTCATGGGGCATATGACGACGCATGAGATCGATGTTTACGTGGCGGAGGAGGCCGTGGACAGGGCGGTCGATGTTTTGACAGAGACGGGGTTTCTGCAGGAGATGTCGGAGGACGGGCAGGATCTGAGTGAGAAGAGCTGAGTATGTCCGAGGGCTGGCAGGAGCCTGGAGATAAGAGTTGAGATGAGGTGAGGCGGTAGTATGGTGCGCTGGCTGAAGCTGTTTGGTGATCAGTATTTTGGCTTCTGGGTATTGGGGCTTGTGCTGTTCGCGATTCAGGAGATTCCGTATATGGTGATGCCTCTTGTGAAGATGGAGGCGAATCCGATCATGAATATGGTGGAGACGTCGGCGGCGCTGGATGCGTGCGAGAAGGTGCTCGGATCGCTGTGCATTGCGCTGATGATCTTTGTTGTGCATAGGGACGCCGTCTTGTTCTCAATCTCGGAGGGCAGGGAGAGATTGTACTTCGTATTGGCGATGATCATCCTGCTCACTAACTTCGTGGGATGGGGCCTGTATTTCACAGGGTATCAGAGCGTTTTCGTGATGATGTTCTTTATAGTGCTGATGCCGCCGCTGTACTATGTGGCGATCGGGCTTTGGAGGCGGAATGTGCTGCTTGCGGTTGTCGGAGTTGTGTTCCTGGCAGTGCATTTCTTGCATGTGTATGGGAACTTGAGGGGATAGAAATGGTCGGGAAATACAAGGTCATCACGCTGTGCGGGAGCACGCGGTTTAAGGACGCTTTTTTGGCAGAGCAGAAGCGGCTGACGCTGGAAGGGAATATCGTGATCAGCGTTGGGCTCTTTGGCCACTCCGGAGACAACGAGGTCTGGGAGGGGATGTCGGAGGACACCCTGACCAGGACCAAGGAGATGCTGGATGATATGCACAAGCGGAAGATCGATATGGCGGATGAGATATTCGTGATCAATGTCGGCGGGTATATCGGGTCCAGTACGCGGTCGGAGATTGAGTATGCGGAGGCGATGGGGAAGACGGTCAGATATTTGGAAGCGTAGAGAAAAGGGCCGCTCGATCGTTCAGGCATTTCATTGGTCTTTTCTATTAATTCGAACAGAAAAAACCATGTGTTAAACTGGTGGTTTCCGTTTACAAACTTTCATTTTTGTGGATATAATGCTGAAGTAAAGTGAATGACAATTTTTTGACACAACAGCGGGAGAGTACATTCCAGGCCCGATTTCCGGTTCTGGCTCATGAGCCGGAGGGTCTTAACAGGAGTGACGCCTGCTGTTTTTTTTATGGAAACAGAGGAGAGAGTCATGAAGCTAGTCAAATGGTTGGACAAGCATTTAGAAGAGATCCTTCTGGTAGCGCTTCTGTTTGTCATGATGATCATCATGAGCATTCAGATCCTGGCCAGATATGCACTGGGAAATTCGCTTTCCTGGTCGGAGGAGATCACCAGGTTCTGTTTTATCTGGACCGGTTTTCTCAGTATCAGCTACTGTGTTAAGAACAGTAAATCTATCAAAATAGAGCAGTTTGTAGAGTGGTTCAAAGACGACTTCGGCGGCATGGGCGTGCATGTGCTCCGTCTGGTCAGCTACACGATCGAACTGGTCTTGTTTGGTTACCTGATTCCCTTTGCCTATCACTTTGTGCGGGCTTCCTATATGGGAAAGGCAGCAAGTCCTGCTGTGGGCATTCCCATGTGGATCGTACAGTCGATCACGGTGATATCCTTTGGACTGTGTGAGATCCGTCTGCTTCAGAAACTGATCTCCAGAATCGGTATGATCCGCAGGGGTGAAAAAGAGAAAAAGGGGGAAGAGTAAATGTCTGCTGCATTTGTAATGATCATGTTTGCGGTCTTGCTGCTTCTTGCAGTGCCGATTTCTATGGCTCTCGCGGCAGCTTGTATCATGCCCAGTGTCTTTGACGCGTCCTTTACGGCCAGCGCCACCTATATTGTCCGCGCTATGTTCAATGCGCTGAACAGCTTCCCTATGCTGGCAGTGCCCATGTTCATTCTGTCCGGTATCCTGATGGCCAGAGGCGGTATTTCCCGCCGGCTGTTTGACCTGTTTTCCTTCCTGATCGGAAAGCGGACGGCAGGTCTTCCCTGCGCAGTCATTGTCACATGTCTCTTTTACGGTGCCATCTCTGGCTCCGGTGTGGCTACGGTAGCGGCAGTCGGCAGTATGACTCTGCCCATTCTGCTTCGCCTGGGATATGAGAAGAAATTCTGCGTGGCTATTATCGCCGTGGCGGGAAGTCTGGGCGTCATCATTCCGCCCAGCATTCCCTTTATTATGTACGGTCTGGCCTCGGGCGAATCTGTCAGCGATCTTTTTACCGCGGGCATTATTCCCGGCATCCTGATCGCCCTGCTTCTGATGACCTACGCGGTCTATCACTGCAAGAAATACGGTGAAGACAAGGAAAAGATCGCGGCATACATCGATGAGCTGCACGGCAGGGGCTTTGTCTCTGTCATGAAAGAGAGCTTTCTGGCAGTTCTGTCTCCTGTGATCATCCTGGGCAGTATTTACAGCGGTATCGCTTCTCCCACAGAAGCGGCTGTTATCTCTGTATTCTATGCCCTCTTGATCGGCCTGGTAGTCTACAAGGAGATCAAACCCTCCGAGCTCTACCACCTCTTTCTCGAGGCGGTGGGCACCTATACGCCCATCCTCTTTATTATGGCTGCAGCCATCGCCTTCTCCAGGGTTTTGACCCTTATGCAGGTTCCGCAGAATGTCAGTACCTGGATCCTGGCTAACTTCAGCAACAAGGTCATTGTCCTGCTGGTAATCAATGTTTTCCTGCTGATTGTCGGCATGTTCATGGATACGACTCCGGCGATCCTGATCCTGACGCCCATCCTGCTGCCTATCGTCAAGGGATTTGGCATGACAGGAATCCATTTCGGCGTCATGATGGTCGTCAATCTGGCCATCGGCTACGTGACTCCGCCTATTGGCGTCAACCTGTTTGTCGCCAGCGCCATGACGTCGATTCCCGTGATGGACATTTCCAAAAAAGCGATCCCGCTGATCTGCATGTTTATCATCGCGCTGCTGCTGATCACTTTTATCCCGGCCATCAGCCTGGTGCTGGTATAGGATATATCTTTCAATAGGAGGTCACAACAGAGTATGAGTGGAAAGAGAATCAGACAGCTGATTGCTATCGCGATCATTGTTGCCGCAATAGCATATGGTTTTATCAGCAGTAGAAATAATGAACAGCACTTTGCCTGGCCGCTCGCGACCTGCAGTTCGGGCGAGACGGTCACAAATGTATTCGCGCAGACTTTTGCCGACTATGTGAGCAAGCTCAGTGACGGCAAAATGAAGATCCAGGTCTATACGGACAGTACACTGGGAACAGATCTGGAACTGATGGAGAGCATGAAGGACGGAGATATTCCCTTTATCGTAGCGTCCCCTTCTCCCCAGGTCAGTTACATTCCCCAGCTGTGCGTTTTTGACACACCTTGTGTCTATACGGATATCAAAACATTCCGCCAAAATATGGAAAATGAAGAGCTGATGGATGAATTCCGTGAGATTTACAGAGAGCACGGTTACCGCTTCCTTGGAATCACGGACCAGGGCTTCCGCGTGATGACTATGTCCCAGCCTTATACGGACCTTTCGTCCATCGCCGGCCAGAAGATCCGCGTCATGGAGAACAAATATCACATTCAGTTCTGGAAGAGTGTCAATGCCAATCCGACCCCTATGACTTTCTCTGAAGTCTATATCGGTCTGCAGCAGGGGACCATCGACGCTCAGGAGAACGCGCTTCCCCTGATCGTGACGGCCAAGCTCTACGAGCAGCAGAAGCGCCTGATCATGACCAATGCCGTTCCGGACCTGGTCACGCTGATCGCCAGCGGCAAGTTCATGGACAGCCTTACTGAAGAACAGGCCGCCATCATTGAAGAAGCAGCCCGCCTTGCCCAGGAGGATGCAAAGGACATATCTGACCATAAGGCTGAGGAAGCCATCAAATATCTGGAGGAGGCCGGTATGGAGATCGTCACGCCCTCCCAAAAGGACTACGAGGATATGAGACAGATGTGCCAGCCCGTCTGGGACAGCATCCGCGAGGACTGCGGCGCAGAACTCTTCGACGAGTATACAAGTATTGCGGAGGAGTGATTCGAGGGTTATAATGTACCGGTTGGCGGGGATGATTCGCGGGTTATAAAACGCCGGTTGGCGGGGATAATTCGCGTGGTATGAAACACCGGTTGGGCGGAATGATTCCCGTGCTATATAATATCGTTTGGCAAGGACGTCATTTCCTCTATATGAGGAGATGGCGTCCTTATTATATTCAGAAATAGCCTTGTTTATTGCGCTTTTCTAAAACAGACCATTATAATAGTTGTAATCATTAAACCCACACAAGAACACATGAAAAGGTGAACGAATATGCTTATTAATCTGAAAGAGATCCTTACAATTGCTGATCATGACAATATCGCGATCGGTGCGTTCAACACGCCGAATCTGGAATGCATCAATGCGGTAATTGATGCTGCAGAGCGGCTGAATGTTCCGGTGATCATCTCTCATGCGGAACTCCATGAAGACGTGGCTCCCCTTGCCAAGATCGGACCGGTCATGGTTCAGGCGGCCAAGGCTGCCAAAGTACCGGTGTGTGTTCATCTTGATCACTGTGAGACGCTGAGTTATATGAAGCAGGCGCTGGAGCTCGGCTTTACAGGTGTCATGTATGACGGAAGTACGCTTCCCTATGAAGAGAATCTGAAGAATACCAAGAAGGCAGTCGAAATTGCGTCCAAATATAATTGCGGCGTAGAAGCTGAACTCGGGGCAATGGCTGCACGCGAGGGAGGAGAAGTTGCGTCTGGTCAGACTGCTGTTGGTGAAGGCGTGCGGGCTGTGGCTGCCGCCGGGAAGGCTATGGCCGGTGAAGGCGGCCAGGCGACGTCCGGAAAGGCTGCTTCCGGCAAAGGCAGGCCGTTTGCTCCTACCGGGCCGGTCTACACAGATCCGGATGAAGCTGTCGAGTTCTGCAAGGAGACCCAAATCGATGCGCTTGCGCCAAGCTTCGGTACAGCACATGGCATTTATAAGAATAAGCCGATTCTGGATTTTGAACGCGTGAAGGAAATCTCTATCAGGACAAGGCTGCCGCTCGTCATGCATGGTGGAAGCGGCGTTTCGCCGGAAGACTACCGCAAGGGCATCGAGTGCGGCCTCAGAAAGATCAATTACTACAGCTACATGGCCAAAGCCGGAACGCAGGCAGTCATCGACAAATTGCAGGAGGGAAATGTCGTTTTCTTCCATGACCTGGCGCTTGCTGCGCAGAAAGCTATGGAAGAGGACGTGGAGAAAGCCATGCGTGTATTCGCTGGATTGTAAGTCAGGGGGACAGTCCGGTGACTCACTAAACGTGAGTAGCTCGCTTTTGGGTGAGCGAAGCGGCTCAAAATCAAGCGATCGTTTTCTGTAGTAAAAGGAGACTTAATGGAAGAAATCAGGATAGACATGCGCGACAAAAGCTATCAGAATGCGGCAGCCGGCTCCCGCAACGAGGAGCTGGTGTTCAAGCTCAACCACACATTGCCGACGTCACAGGAATATAAGGACATCCTTCATGAGCTGTTCGACGGCCGCATCGGCGAGAATTCGTTCCTACATGCGCCGCTTGCCGGCGCTGCGTTCGAAAAGATCACGATCGGCAGCGGAGTGTACATTAACGGCAATCTTTTGGCAATGGCGAGGGGCGGCATAACAATCGAAGACGATGTGCAGATAGCCGCCAACGTGCAGCTCCTGACCAATAACCATGATCTTTATGACAGGCAGGTACTCACTTGCAAGCCCATCGTGATTCGGAAAGGCGCGTGGATCGGGGCCGGCGCGACCATCCTGCCGGGCGTGACGGTCGGAAAGTACGCCATCGTTGGCGCGGCATCCGTGGTGACGCGCGATGTTGGCGACTACGAGGTTGTAGTCGGCAATCCCGCCCGACAGGTCAGAAAGTTGGACGCGGAGAGGTTTGAGTGAAATAGTAGAAATAGACACAGAAATAGCCGCCCCAGTCTGACAAACTAAGCGGCTATTTCGTAGCTTATTAATCGGACTAACCGTCTATCGGCAGTACATTTTCTTATTCAAATATAGCATTATACAAGAAAAGTGTCAATTTGGCCGCAGATTGCGCTATTCGACATAAGCCTGAAGGGACGTGAAGATGATGGGGCGATTTGCAAATATACTGATCATCATACTGGAGATTCTGGGGCTTCGAGTCAGCATCGGTGATCGCAAATGGAAGATTTTTGCGTATTATACACAGATCTCAAATCTGATCACGATTGCATCTTCGATCGTATATGTATTCGCGGGAGGGCCGGCCTGGCTGCGATATACGAGCGCCTGCATGCTGACGATGACATTTGCGGTCACACTTTTCATCCTGGTACCTTTTGGTGGCGGATTCCGAAGACTCATGTTATCGGGAAACGGGCTGTATCATCATACGCTGTGTCCGGTGTTGTCAGTTATTTCCTATATATTATGGGAAGGCCATTCGTCAGCATGGATGATTCCGGTGGCGATCACATTTGTGTATGGGATCGTAATGATGTATATGAATTACAGAGAGTGGTTCGATGGGCCATATCCGTTTTTCAGGGTGAACCATCAAAGCAGACTGGCGACGGTATTCTGGATAGCGGCGCTGACAGGAATAATCACGGTGATTTCGCTGGTTATGCGTTGGATCGCGTGAAGAACAGCTGGTGTTTTATATGAGATATTGATTTACGGTGTTATATCCGCTTTGCCATATATGGAGCACAGAGATTATAATAATGAAGTGCTGCCAATAACGGTAGGCGGTTAGCCCTCTACGGAGGGACTGTGACCCTCCGATTACATAGAAACCCACTTGGGAATCTGAAGAAAAGGAGGGCTGAACCAATGGAAGTGGTCGGAGTAATTATTGGTGTGCTCAGTATGTGCGCAACCTTTTTTGCTATCGGTTACCAGATTGGTAAGGATAGTAGTAATACACAGAAATGACCGCCCCTCCAGCCAAGGTTAGCGGTCATTTCACATGACTTATAATTCGGGCTGACCGTCAACCGGCAGCACATTTTCTAATTCGAATATAGCATTATGCAAGTGAAGTGTCAATTCATGCAGATAAGGAGGCCGGCATTATGACCGCTCAAGGAAAGGATATTAATATGAAAACTTTAGTAGCATATTTCAGTGCAGAGAGCGGTAGGACCGCGAGTTTGGCGGAGAAAATGGCGGCGGCGATCGGGGCAGACCTGTTCGAGATCAAGCCTGAGAAGCCGTATTCAGCTGCGGATCTCAACTACATGAATCCTGTCTCACGCTGCAATCGAGAATTTTTTGCCAAAAAACAGGTGCCCGTCTCAGGCAAAATCCAGAACTTCGAGTATTATGACCTCGTCCTGATCGGCTTCCCGATCTGGTACGGTTGCGCACCGCTTGTGGTGAACACTTTCTGCGCCGGATACGATTGGACCGGGAAGAAAGTTGCAGCCTTTGCAACCTCCGGCGGCAGCGGAATCGGCAAAACATCAGCCAAGCTGGCACCTTACGTAAAAGGCGCAGACGTCCTTGACGCGCGCCTCCTGAACGGTGCCGGAACGGATGAAATCAAAGCGTGGGTTGAGAGCTTGTGATCAACGACAAGACTGACATTTGTAAATCTGTTGGACGCAGCCCCGCTATTTACAGCTTGCTGGTAATTCAATGAGCTGATTATTGCCGGCAAGTCCCCAATTTAAGCTTGCTATTGAATTGATGAGCTGATTATTGCCGGCAAATTCAACGATATTTCGTTAAGCGTATTTTGTTGGGCATAGAAGCTTGCTTATTGCAAAATAGTTCCCAAGCAAAACTTGCTAAAGGCCATGCGATACGTGATATCGCGTATGATGTGATCAATATTTTGATCAGGCGCTTAGAAATTGGGCACAGGAGAGCGAAGAAACCTTGTTATGCCTAATTGAGTGTATTCAATTCTGATAATTGCTCGAAACCGTTGGAACTTTTTGGAAAAATCTTCTTGCTGTACCCAACCGCTAACGAAGAAGCCGAAACCGAGCAGCACCAGCGGCAAAAAGCCAAGAAAAAGATGAAACCACAGCATATCGACATCAAGAAAAAAGATAGTTTGTTAAGAAAAACTTCAGGAGGCTGACGCCATGACTGACAAAGCGAATATTCTTGTTCTGGGGACTTCCGGCTCAGGCAAGTCGACGTTGATCAACGCCGTGATCGGCAAGGAAGTTGCCAAAGTCAGCAACGGCAGGAAAGGGACCGAGAAGCTGGAGGTCTATGAGTCCGATGAGCTGAATCTAAGGCTGATCGACAGCAAGGGATTTGGGAACAAATTCTGGGATACGCAGAAAACGGTCAGAGATATGAGCAAGTGGATGAGGGCTGGCCTCAAGGGCGACAGGCCTAGGATCCACATGCTTTGGTTCTGCGTGGACGCGACGTCCGAGCAGTTATCCACCAGGACGATCAGGACCGTGGAATATGTCAAGAGTGAATGGAAAGACATTCCCGTTATCGTTGTGCTGACCAAGTCTTTCTTCCCCGATGAAGATCAGAAGCACATTAAGATGGTTGAAGATGCTTTTCGCAAGGCTGCCCCGAACAATTGGCTGCCTTTAGGAAACAAAGTGCTTCCTGAGGAAAACAAGGGGATGCCTGTCGCTATTATTCCTGTTTTGGCAAAGCCGCCTAAGAGCATGCCTGATGTGCCGCGCGGGATCGAGGAGCTGATCAAGGCGACGGAGGAAAATCTCGACGCGGCCGTCAAGGATTCGGAGGAGGCCGTGTACCGTTATGAGCTCAAGCGCAAGCGGATGAACGCGCATGCGCTGACGGCGCTAGCAACTTCTTCGGCAGCTGTGGTCGGGGCGGTCCCGATCAACCTGCCGGATTCGGTCGTGCTCTCCACGATGGAAACCGCTCTGATTTCAAGCATTGCCAAAATATACAACCTCGACAAGAAGGACGACCGCATGCAGAAGGTCATGGCAAGAATCATCGAAGCAGGCGCGGTGAGCATGACGGCGAAGATGGCCTTGAACCAGCTCAAGATGATTCCGGGCGTCGCCAATATCGCGGCAGATGTCCTGAACGCCGTGGTCGCGGGCGCGATCGTGTTCGGAATCGGCGAGGCCTCCGGCGTCATCATGGAAAAGGTCTACCTGGGCGAGATCGACGAGGAGAATCTCGACTGGATCAATAAGATTGTGAACGGCAAGATGGGAAGCGTGGTCGGCCAGGTGGTCCGGATGGTCGCCTCCAACAATGGCAAGATCAACATCAAAGAGATTATCGAGTCGCTGGTGAAGAGGACTTGAGTATGTACAAGATTTTAGACTGGGCGAAATTTGCATACAGATTCAGCGGGAGTCTGCAGGCGGCCTTTGAGACGATGGCTTACCATATGTTCTGCCGCGAGTTTGACATCACGAAAGGGCTTCCGGCTGTCTACAACCAGAAGTTTATAGAGACGGAGCCTTATGTTGGGACAGACGGGACAATAGCTGGTTTTCAGGCCAAATACTATGAAACAACATCTATTACCGCAGGTCAGAAAGATGATCTTATCAAAGCAGTAAGGGGTGCGGCAGCCACCTATGAGGGGATCAATACTCTCTACTTCTATGTAAGCAAAGAGTTTGCAGGCAGTTCTTCGGCGGGCGTCTCTAAGAGCCGCGCGCAGGCAGAAATTGAAGAAGCAGCTTCAGAGCTTGGGATCAGAATTGAATGGGTATTGCCGTCACAGATGGAGATCATTCTCAATCGTCCCGATCACGCGGATATTCTGGAGTATTTCTTTGGAGATGAGACGGACGACAAACTGCTGAAAGAAATTGCCGCGGTCCGCAAAATGAGGGAGATACTCCTTCAGCAGCGGAATGATCATCCGAGCTTTCGGCTACTCGCAAACGGTCTGCAGTCTCCTTACACAAGTGCTGCGAAGAACCTTTTCCCCAAGGGAATCAAACCAGCGGAGCGGTTCATGGTCTACAAGGATGAGGAGGATCGGGAGTCGATGCCTGTGCAGGTGGCAGATTTAATCGCAGCGAGCTGGACGAACGGCCGTGGCGGCAGTTCGCAGTCGCAAGGTGCAAGAGGTGCAGGCAAAATTGGCTGCAACCGCCATCTGCAAATTCAGGGCGTGGGCGGAATTGGCAAAACAGTGTTGCTTCTGTCTCTTACAACCGAACCGGGGTATCTTCCCCATGACGTGCCCTCCGTCTACATTCCTATGTATGAACTCAATGATTACGATGGCGAAAACGTCATCATGCAGTATCTGGACAATCTCTTTGACAGGGATACTGTCAATGTGATCGATGCTCTTTCCAAGAAGCCCTGGGATGATGGGCCAAGCCTTCTTTTGCTGCTGGACGGCTTCAATGAGTTGGCTCTCAGGCAGAAACAGGCGCTGATCTGGCGTGACATCAGCAGGTGGGCGGCGAGGAGAGGCGTGCAGATCATCACTACGTCGCGCGCCTATTCGGGCAGTACAATGAACCGCTTCATGCCGGTAACCCTGCAGGAGCTCGATGAAGACACGATCATCCGTTACTTGTCGGATTATAACAGGGAACACCACACATCTGTAGCGGTGCCCGCGAAAGGGGACCGTCTGCTTCGTTTGCTCACAATTCCGCTGATGCTGACTCTCTATATTCAGGTGGAGGAGATCCGCGCTTCGGAGAGTGAGTATCCCTATCTTGCGTTTAGGAGCAGCTTCAACGCCGGAACACTGATCAGCAATTATATCCAGAAAGAAATCTACAATTACGCGTCTTATATCAGCGACAGTGCGAAAACGATCGAGATCAGCGGATTTGTGTTCATTATGACTGCTATCGTTCCTTATCTTATGTATGAGATGGAGCGCGACAGTCTGTTTGCTGTAGATGAAATGTACCTGCGTCAAAAGATTGATGAAGCGCTGCAGTATTTTGGCAACAAGCCTTACTGCATCCCTTCGCAGGTCTATTCAGCAGCAAACTATGAGCAGGAGGACTTCGATTGGCTTGGGAGCGATGAGATCTTCGAGCAGTTGACGCGGAAAAGCGGCGTCCTGGTTCGCACAGCCGGTCCGGACGGTACATCCAAATACCGACCCATGCACCAGGATTTCCGCGACGGCCTAGCGGCGCTGTTTCTGTGCAGCATTGGTCAGGGGCATATTTCCAACAAGACTGAGCTTCCACCGGAGTACAGAATCTCACTCGGAAGCTTTGTTGTGCGATTCATGGGCGAAGTCCTGCAGCCGGATGAAGTGCAAAAGCTATGGGAGATGAACCGTTCCTACGAGCCGACAAATGCTAACAGCACGAGGCTTCTTATGGACCTCATTGGGCAGCAGAGGGGACGCGACTATACAGACGTGGATTTTAGCGGGATGGATTTGAGTGAGATCTCCCTGTACCCTTACTTATCCGGTTGGGCATCTGGCGGAAGGCTGCTGTGCAGCGGCAGGAAAGCGTTCGCGGGAGCACGTATTTCCGAGGCTACATTTCTTCCGCAGGGGCATTCAAGAAGTATTAAAACAATTGTGATCAGCCCTGACGGCCGGTGGATGGCAAGCGGAGCCTATGAGGAGGATATTCGAGTCTGGGATTTGGAGAATGGTACTTTCCAGCGTGCGTTGAAAGGTCACAATAGCTGGATCAATGCGCTTGCAGTGAGTTTGGATGGCCGCTTTCTTGTGAGCGGTTCCGAGGATCATACTGGGCGGATCTGGGATATGAGGCGCGGCGAGAGCGGAGCGTGCTCAAGCATTCTGCATGGCCACACCGGAAGTATCAAGTCACTTGCGATCAGTCCCGACGTACGTCTTGTCGCCAGCGGTTCTTCCGACGGAACGATCCGCATCTGGGATATAGAAGACGGGAGGTTGCTGCATATTCTGCAGGGACACAACGATCAAGTCAACGCTGTGGCTTTCAGTCATGACGGACATCTGATTGTGAGCGGATCTGAGGATCGGACTGTGCGGGTCTGGGATGTCGGGGACAACTCGGGCACCAGCCGCGGTAAGTGCCTGCATACACTGCAAGGGCATGAAGGCGGAGTGAATTCGCTGGTGGTCAGTCCTGTAGGCAATCTCGTGGTGAGCGGATCTTCGGACAACAAGATCATGATCTGGAACATTAAAGATGGAACCTGTATGCGCACATTGGAGGGGCACACGAACTGGATCAATGTTTTGGCAATGAGTGCGGATGGGAAGAGGCTGGTGAGCGGATCCTCGGACAGTGAAATCCGCATTTGGAATATGGAGAGCGGAGCGTATCTTCATATACTAAAGGGCCACAAGAGTTGGGTCAACACGCTGGTCCTGAGCGCGGATGGGCGGAGGCTTGTGAGCGGATCTGACGATATGACGGTGCGAATCTGGGATGCGGAGACGGGCAAGTGTCTGCATGTGTTGGAAGAGCACGACGGCTGGATCAACGTCCTTGCGCTGAGTACGGATGGACGCCGTGTCGTGAGCGGCTCCTCAGACAGGACGATGAACGTCTGGGATGTAGAGAGTGGAACACGCCTCTATACGATTGAAGGGCATACGGGCGGCGTGCGGTCTATGGCGATGTTTGGAAATCAATATCTGGTGAGCGGCTCCTCGGACAATACACTGCGCATATGGGACATGAACAACCTGAAGTGTACCCGTGTCCTGAAAGGTCACGACGGCTGGATTAATGCGATCGCTATCAATCATGATGGGAGCAGGCTCGCGAGTGGTTCTACGGATGGAACGATCCGGATCTGGGATCCTGCTAATGGAAAACTCATCCATATTCTGGAAGGACATGAGGGATGGGTCAACGTGGTGGCTATGAGCAGGGATGGCTTCCTGCTCGCGAGCGGGTCGTCCGATGGAACAATCCGAATCTGGGACGCGATTACCGGTAGACTTCTTCGTGTTCTGAGCGGGCACACGGGAAGGGTCAATGTGATTGCGCTGAGCGCTAATGGAAAACGCCTTGTGAGCGGTGCAGACGATGCGACGATCCGGATCTGGAACGTCAACAGAGGAGTATGTCAGTACACAATGAAAGGGCACACCGGTATGATTCGGGCAATAGCGCTGGGGCGGAGTAATCAGCTCCTGGCAAGCGGCGCCGCTGACAAAATAGCGCGGATCTGGGATGTCTCCCGCAGAAGTTGTCTGAAAGAGCTGCGCTGGCATAACAGCTGGGTCAATTCTGTGGCTTTCAGCAGTGATGGGAAACTGCTCGCGACCGGATCTTCCGACAAAATGGTTCGAATCTGGGATGTAGCGAGCGGAAGATGCCTTCATGTAATGGAGGGACACAAGAACCGGGTCAGGACAGTGTTCATGAGTTCGGACGATCGATTTCTGGTGAGCGGCTCCAATGACAAAACCGTACGGATCTGGAACGTCTCGAACGGTAAATGCCTGCAGGAGCTGGAAGGCCATACGGACAGGATCAGAGCTTTGATTCTCAGTAGTGACGACCGCCTTATCATCAGTGGCTCATATGACGGAACCGTGCGTGTCTGGGAAGCAGAGAGCGGCAAGTGCCTTGACGTGCTGAGTCCATTCCCTAGTTGTGATCTCACAGGAGTGGATCTAAGCTTCGCCATTTTTGATAATGAAAAGACCAGACTCCGCTGCAGTCAGAATGGGGCGATTGTGTGAGTTTTAAGCAGCTTAATTGATATGATTGTGTGAGACGGATTGGTCGGAAAGGGATGATGCTATGAGTTTTCAAGGAGAAAGATTATGAAAAATGTTCTGCTGTTGGGAAACGGTATAGATCGGGCATATGACAGTAACGCTGTCTCATGGTCGGACTTGCTTAAGAAGATGACAACCGTCCCAAATCTGCCAAAGCACGAGACGCTTCCTTTTCCTCTTGAGATGGTGCTCCGCACGAATGACCATGTGGATGAAGCACTGAAGAAATACAATCGGGACCTGTATGGATCGGCGGAAGATGAGAAGTTGCGCTGTGTTTTGGCAAAGGTGCTGGAAATGGGATTTGACGAGATTCTCACGACAAACTACGACTATGCGCTGGAGGGCACAGCCATTTATCCCAAGAAGGTGACGGACGCATGGCTGCGGAACTCGATGAAGCACACGGACGAGGTTGCGCGGGCGGAGAATACGTATCTGCTGCACACGTATCAGGAAGTAGGGTCCGGGGACGCTAAAAATCGGATCTGGCACATTCACGGAGAGGCACGAAAACCGGGATCGATCGTAATCGGCCACTATATGTATGTAAACCTGGTTTCTAAGTGGCGCGAGAAGCTTGCAGGGCGAGTAGACAAGTACAGAGCCTGGGATAAGGTGAAGGCGGATGCGTTTGCGGCTGGTCCGGAAAAAGCGAAAGCGGATGCGTTTGCGGCTGGTCCGGAAAAAGCGAAAGCGGATTCGGAGCCGCCGTGCGGAAGTTGGTTGGATTCGTTTGTGCTCGGAAATGTGTATATTCTTGGGCTGGGAATGGACTTCTCGGAGCTTGATCTATGGTGGCTTCTCAATCGCAAGAAGAGAGAGAAAGCTGCTCATGGGAAGGTTGTGTTCTATGAGCCTGAGCGCACAGAAGATGCAGCCAAATATGCATTACTTCGGGCCTACGGCGCTGATGTGAGGCATCTCGGATTCAAGCTGCCTGAGCGCATGGAGGCAGAAGCCTGCGATGAGGATCTGCAGGCGGAGTTCGACGAACAGGAGAGAGAGGCGTGGAAATTCACAAGTGAAGTGTACAAGGCTTTCTATGTGGATGCTTTGGAGGATATTGAGCGAGATATATTAAAAAACATCAATAATAGCAAGAAGATATCTTGTAATTGCATTTTGACATGATATAATTTATTTTTGTATACAGTCTACAAAGAATTCTTTCTTTTTAAACGATAGACTGTATATATTTAAGCAATATATGCTTTAGCAAATTAAAACTGGAAAGGGGAAACACCATGACTCGGTACATTGTTAAAAGAGTCCTGCTGGCCATCGCAAGTGTATTCATCATTTGCGCGATCACATTCTTCGCCATGAATGCGATCCCCGGAGGACCCTTCAACTCAGAAAAGGCACTATCGGAGGCAACCAAACAGGTTCTGGAGCAGAGATACAATCTGGATAAGCCTGTTCCTGTGCAGTTTGTTCTTTATCTTAAGAATCTTATGCACGGGGATTTCGGCGTATCGCTCAAGACCGGACGCGATATCGGCGGCACTCTGATGGAATGCTTCAAGGTGTCCGGACGCCTTGGTCTTACCGCTGCCGTATTGGCAGTCATCTGTGGTATTGTACTGGGTTCACTGGCAGCGCTGTTCAGAAACGGACTGATCGATCGTATCATCGTCTTCTTCACAACTCTGTTCACCGCAATGCCTTCCTTTGTGTTTGCAACCTTCCTGATGCTGGTGTTCTGCATCACGCTGAAATGGCTGCCGGTATGGGACGCATCGAGCAAGTCGCTGATCCTACCGGTCATCGCGCTTGCGGCTTATCCCATGGCCTACGTCACGCGCCTTACCAAAACATCGATGCTTGACTCTCTTGGACAGGACTATATTCGTACTGCCCGCGCCAAGGGTGTTCCGATGACCAAGGTCATCTTCAAGCACGCACTCAGGAACGCACTGATCCCCGTTATTACATATGTGGGTCCCATGCTGGCCTATATTTTGACAGGATCCCTTGTCGTCGAGAATATCTTCACAATCGGCGGTCTGGGACAGCAGTTCGTCAAGTCCATCAACAACCGCGACTATCCCATGATCATGGCAACCACCATTTTCCTGGCAGTCGTCATGGTCATCTGCAACCTGCTCAGCGATATCGCTTACAAGGTTGTCGATCCCAGAATTACTTTGGACTAAGGAGGGCTGGTAAGTATGGAAGCAAAGAAGAATCCCTTAAGCATGCAGATTGATCCTGCTCTGTTCGAACCCGCGACAGAAGACGAAAAGCGGCAGGCGGACGTCATGAGTGAGTCCACCACCTTCTTCAAGGATGGTATGAGAAAGCTCATGAAGAACCCGCTGGCAGTAGGCTCCATTATTGTCCTCCTGTTCATCATTCTCACGATTGCGATCGCGCCGCTGGTGGTTCCGTATACTTATTCGGACATCATCAAGGTCAACGGCAGACGTGACAGAACCAACAAGAACCTGGCAGCGTTTGAGTATTCCGAGATGGAACAGAAGTACATCGACGAGGGCGGAGAAGTGTTCCCGCACATCATGGGAACGGATTCCCTCGGCCGTGACTACTTCATCCGTGTGGTCTACGGCGCTAGAATTTCGCTGATCGTCGGACTGTTCGCCAGTATCCTGGTCCTGATCATCGGCGTCATATACGGGTCTATAGCCGGATATACGGGAGGGCGAACGGATCTGATCATGATGCGTATCGTCGATATCATATATTCGCTGCCGGACATGTTGATCATCATTTTGCTGGCAACAGTCCTGCAGCCGATCCTCGAAAACACAAGCAATCCCATTGTCAACGCCCTGGGAACCAACATGATCTGTATCTTCATCGTGTTCGGTCTTCTGTACTGGGTCGGCATGGCAAGACTTGTTCGCGGCCAGATTTTGACCATTAAGAATAATGAGTATATCCTTGCAGCGCGTTCGATCGGCGCAAAGCCCGCGCACATCATCCGCAAGCACATTATTCCCAACTGTATCTCGGTCATCATCATCACAACAGCCCTGCAGATTCCTTCCGCGATCTTCACGGAGAGCTTTCTGTCATTCATTGGTATGGGCGTCAACGCTCCCATGCCTTCCCTGGGATCTCTTGCAAACTCCGCTCGTGAGGGTCTGCAGACCTATCCCATGCAGCTGGTCTATCCTGCGGTCCTGATCGTCCTGATCGTTCTGGCCTTTAACCTGCTCGGCGACGGCCTCCGCGACGCGTTCGATCCCAAGCTCAGAAGCAAATAATGGGTCGGCCAGACGAGAGTGAACAAGAAGACTGTTAGTAAGAAAGAGGAAAGCAGGTAAACCAATGAGTCAAAACACAGAAAACCATACGCCGCTTTTGCAGGTCATTGACCTTCATACTTCCTTCAAGACCGACAAGGGAGAAGTAAAGGCAGTTAACGGTGTCACCTATACACTGGAAGCCGGAAAGAGCCTTGGTATCGTAGGTGAGTCCGGTTCCGGTAAATCGGTCTCGGCCTATTCCATCATGCAGATTCTGGATGGAAACGGCCACATCACACAGGGCAAAGTACTGTTCAAAGGCGAAGATATCACCAAGTACACGCCCAAGCAGATGGAAGATTTCCGCGGCAGACACTGCGCGATGATCTTCCAGGATCCCATGACCTCCCTGAACCCCGTTTACACGGTGGGCAACCAGATCATGGAAGCCATCACAACACACCACAAAGTCAGCAAAGAGGACGCCAGAAAGAGAGCCCAGGAGATGCTGGAGCTGGTAGGCATCAACGATGCGCCCCGCCGTCTCAAACAGTATCCCCACGAGCTGTCCGGTGGTATGCGCCAGCGTGTCATGATCGCTATGGCGCTGGTATCCGAGCCCTCCATCCTGATCGCTGACGAGCCCACCACCGCGCTGGACGTTACCATTCAGGCGCAGATCCTGGAGCTCATGATGGAGCTGCAGAAGAAGCTGGGCATGGCCATTATTATCGTTACTCACGATCTGGGCGTCATTGCACAGATGTCCGATGAGATCGTCGTTATGTACGGCGGAAGAATCTGCGAGCGCGGCACGGCAGAAGATATTTTCTACAATCCCTGCCACGAGTACACGAAGGGTCTTCTCCGCTCCATTCCTTCTGTCAACAACATGAAGAAGAAGCTGATCCCCATCGCGGGTACGCCGATCAACCTCCTGAACATGCCCAAGGGCTGCGCATTCTGCGCACGCTGCGACAACGCCATGAAGATCTGCCTGACGCAGGTTCCGGAAGAGGTCCGCATTGATAAGACCCATCTGGCTTCCTGCTGGATCAATATCAGAGACAATAAGTATCTTCATGAGGAAGCGGAGGTGAAAGCATGAGCAGCGAATACTTAGTCGAAGTCAAAGACCTGAAACAGTATTTTCCCATTCGCACCGGCTTTATGAAGACAACGCTGTTAAAGGCTGTTGACGGCGTGAATTTTGCCATTAAGCCCGGCGAAACACTGGGCCTCGTAGGAGAGTCCGGCTGCGGCAAAACAACGGTCGGCCGCACACTGCTGCGACTTTATAAGCCCACCGGCGGCGAGATTTATTATGACGGCAATCTGATCACAGACCAGAATATGATCCAGTACCGTCCCAAGATGCAGATGGTATTCCAGGATCCCTATTCCTCTCTGGACCCTCGTATGACGGTCGAAGAGATCATCGGTGAGCCCCTGGACGTCCACAAGCTCTATTCCAACAAAGCGGAGCGCAGAGAGAAGATCCTCGGCCTCATGGAACTGGTCGGACTGAACGCAGAGCATGCGACGAGATATGTCCACGAGTTCTCCGGCGGTCAGAGACAGCGTATCGGTATCGCGAGAGCGCTGGCTGTTGATCCCAGATTCATCGTCTGCGACGAAGCTGTTTCCGCACTGGACGTTTCTATTCAGGCGCAAGTCATCAATATGTTCGAAGAGCTGCAGGAGAAGCTGGGCGTTGCCTATCTCTTCATTGCGCACGACCTTTTGGTTGTTCGTCATATTTCCGACCGAATTGCGGTTATGTACCTGGGCCGCATCGTAGAGACCGCCGATGCGGACGAGCTCTATGACAGCCCCATCCACCCCTACACGCAGTCTCTGCTTTCCGCGGTTCCGATCCCGGATCCCAAGATCGCCAAGAGCTCCCAGCGTATCATCCTCGAAGGTGACGTGCCGAGCCCTCTGCAGATGCCTTCTGGCTGCGCATTCCGCACCAGATGCCGCTTCGCAACAGAGAAGTGTGCAAAAGAGTGCCCGTCCCTGACCGACAGAGGAAATGGACATATGGTGGCGTGCTGGAACAAGTAATGTCAAGAATTATTTAGAATTATTACTATTTTGACCTTAAATAATTGGGGCAAAGTAGTATAATGATTTCGATGTGTTTACCGCGGTGACGAGATGCTCTAAGGCAGTGAAGGGCGGACGTGACCTGGGGTTAAGCATAAATAAAGTAACTGGCAGTCACGCGGGGGAATCTGGCGGGCTGCTAAATAAAAAAGGAGGACGTTATGAAAAAACGCGCATTAGCACTGATTCTGTCCGTAGTGACCGCTATGGGCATGCTGACAGCTTGCGGCGGAAGCACAGGCGCTTCCACAGCTAGCGAACCCGCAGCAGAGGCTTCTACAGAGGCAGCAGCAGTCGAGACTGAAGCAGCTGAGGCTGGTGAGCCCGTCGAGTCCACAATTTATCCGACTCCCGAAGGCGTTACCTACAAAGCAATCGCTGAAGGCAAGTCCGCTCCCGATTGGACAGAGTACGAAGCTCTGATCAAGGAGATCAAGACCACAACTGACATGGAGAACCGTGTCGCTCTGATGCACAAGGCAGAGGATATCCTGATGGGTACTGCCGCTGTCATCCCGATCTACTACTACAACGATCTGTATCTGCAGAAGACCGACGTGGAAGGCATCTACTCCAACCTGTTTGGATTCAAGTTCTTCCAGTTCGCAACCTGCCCTAGAGACGTTCTGAAGATCAACCTGGCTTCCGAGCCCGCAAAGGTTGACCCCGCTCTGAACTCTTCCGTAGACGGCGCCTGCCTCGCAGTCAACATGTTCGAAGGTCTCTATACTTATGATGCAGAGGGTCAGCTTCAGCCCGCACTTGCTGAGAACACAGAAGTTTCCGAGGACGGCTTGACCTACACCTTCACACTTCGTGATGGCCTTAAATGGTCCGATGGCACAGATCTGACTGCTAAAGATTTCGAGTATTCTTGGAAGAGAGCAGCAGCTCCTGAGACCGGTGCTGACTATGGTTACATGTTCGACGCTATCGCTAAGACTGAGGATGGCACTCTTGACGTAACTGCATCCGAAGATGGCAAGACTCTTACAGTTAAGCTGGTAGCTCCTTGCGCATACTTCCTTGACCTTGCAGCATTCCCGGCATACCTCCCTGTTCCTCAGGCACAGGTTGAGGCAGCTGAAGGTTGGGAGACCAACCCCGGCGCATGGGCAGCAGAAGCTGGTTTCGTAACCAACGGTGCTTACACCATGACTTCCTGGAAGCACGAAGAGTCCATCGTTCTGACCAAGAACGACAACTACTACAGAGCAGACGAAGTTACCATCCCTGAGATCGATCTGATGCTCTCCGCTGATGACACTGCAATCCTTGCAGCTTACAACTCCGGCGACCTTGATTTCGCTGACACAGTTCCCACAAACGAGATCGCTTCTCTGATGGATAACGAAGATTTCCACGTTATTGACAACCTGGGAACCTACTATGCAGCATTCAACGTAAACAGCCCTCTGTTCGATGGCAAGACTGTTGACCAGGCGATCGCTATGAGAAAGGCTTTCGCAATCCTCATCGACCGTCCTTACATTGTTGAGACAGTCGGCCAGACAGGCCAGAAGGTTGCTACTTCCTACATCCCTGCAGGTATGGCTGATGGTAACGGCGGCACATTCAAAGAGAATAGCGCTTCCTACAACTTCCCTGTAGAAGATGGCTACTATCCTGAGGAAGTTCAGGATGCAGCGATCGACGAAGCTATCGCTCTTCTTGAGTATGCAGGCTACAAGTTCGATGAGAACGGAATGCTTTCTTCCGAGACTCCCATCAACATCACATACCTGACCAACGATGGCACAGGCCACATCGGCGTTGCTCAGATCATGCAGCAGGATTTCGCTGAGATCGGCATCAACATGACCATCGACACTCGTGAGTGGAACGTATTCCTGGATGAGAGAAAACAGGGTAACTTCGACTTCGCACGTGAAGGCTGGCTTGCAGACTTCAACGATCCCATCAACATGCTTGAGATGTGGACATCCGAGTCCGGCAACAACGATTGCCAGTTCGGCCGCTAATTGAATAGTGGTGGATCCGAAACGGAGTTATTCGGACTCTTGAAAGTTGAATTTATGAAACAGGGAGCTGCTGACGCAGCTCCCTGTTTTGTTGTGGTTGATTGTGGTTGAATTGCGATTAGTTGGAAAAGTTGGTACTCTAGAAGTAGTTACGGCGGGATTCCGAGGGTTTAAGTCGGGTTAGGTATTTGTAACTTGCCACATCAACAAAAAAGGAAGTGCAACCATGCAAGAATTATCACAGAATTACACAACCATCCTGAAAGAAGAGCTTGTGGCGGCAATGGGCTGCACTGAGCCGATCGCGATCGCATACGCCGCTGCCAAGGCCTATCGCGAGCTGGGTGAGATGCCGGATCACATCCGGATCGCCTGCTCGGGTAACATGATCAAGAACGTCAAGGGCGTGACTGTGCCTAATTCAGGCGGCCAGAAGGGAATCGAGACGGCAGCCGTGCTCGGCGTCGTAGGCGGAAACGCTGACAAAATGCTTGAAGTCATCGCCGACGTAGACGACGCAGCTCGCGAGAAGACACACGAGCTTGTGGCGGCCGGCATCTGCGAGGTGGCTCTCGCTGAGAACGTCCCCAATCTCTACATCAAAGCGGAAATGTGGACCAAAGATCACGCCGCAGCCGTGACCATCGCCGAGCACCACACCGATATCACCGAGATTGAGAAAGATGGCAAGCTTGTATTCATTGCCGAGCAAAGTGTCGGGGTCAAAAAAGAGAACGCCCATAAAGATTCCTCGACTGCAAAGGCAAGTGAAGAAAACACCATTACAGGCGATCGCACCAAAATGACCCTCAAAGGCATCCTCGATTACGCAAATACAGTAGATCTGGCTGAAGTCGAAGAAATTCTGGAGAGACAGGTTCGCTTCAATACAGCGATTTCTCAGGAAGGTCTCGACAATCCGTGGGGCGCCAGAGTCGGCAAAACAATTCTGGAAAACTGGAGCGACGACGTGAAGAGTTATGCTTGTGCACGCGCTGCGTCAGGATCTGATGCCAGAATGAGCGGATGTCCGCTGCCGGTTATTATCAATTCAGGAAGCGGCAACCAGGGAATTACAGTCACAATGCCGGTCGTTACATATGCTGAGCGCTGGCACTTGTCCAAAGAAAAGATGTACCGCAGTCTTTTGGTATCAAATCTTGTGTCGATTTATATCAAGCACTATATTGGTGCGTTGTCGGCGTTTTGCGGGGCAGTGAGCGCGGCTTGCGGAGCAGGCGCCGCTATAACCTATATGTCGGGCGGCACTTATGAGCAGATCGGCGGCACGATCACCAACACGCTTGGCAACGTGGGAGGAATTGTCTGCGACGGGGCCAAACCCAGCTGCGCAGCTAAAATCGCGTCCTCCGTTCACGCAGCCCTCCTCGCTCATTACATGAGCACGAGCATGAAGGAGTTCCTCGGAGGAGAGGGCTTCGTCGAGAGCGACGTCGAGAAAACGATCAAAAACATGGGATACATCGGCAAGATCGGTATGAAAGAAACCGACAGGGAAATTCTCAACGTCATGATCGACAAGGTCGACGTCGATTCATGCCTGTGAGAGAATGAGTGAGGATGGATGCAAATTCTATCTTTCGGCGAATGGAGTATGGCTGACGAAGGCCGTGCCGGCAAAGTATCTGGAGAAAATGGAGCAGCAGTGATTTGTGAATTTGCGATACCGACGTTGCTTCCGGAGAAGCTTTCGTAAATGAAAGGAAATGATCAATATGTGGAAATGCCCCAAATGCGGACGCTCGTTCCGCAAAGAGAACCAGAGCCACTACTGTGGCAAGGCTCCGACAACTGTTGATGAGTACATTCTCGCGCAGGACGAGGGGATCCGCGAACAGCTTCGGAGCGTTCGGATAGTACTGCGCAGCAAGCTGCCCGATGCGACCGAAAAGATCGCATGGTCCATGCCTACCTACTGGAAGGACCATAGTATCATTCACTTTGCGGCGCAGAAGAAGCACATCGGGCTGTATCCGGGCCCTGAGGCGGTTGAGGCTTTTGGCAGGAAGTTGGAGGAAGCCGGGCTCAAGTACAGCAAGGGATCGATCCGGATCCCGTATTCGGATTCGCTGCCTCTCGACCTGATCGGGGAGATTGCGGACTGGTGTGTCAAAACAGGAAATCACGCATGATCACGTTGCCAGACGGGAGACTGATTAAGTGCTGAATTCTTAATAATTAGTGGTCAGCGCCTGTCTCGCATAGTGAGTTGCAGGTATAATGGTGGTATCAACGTATATGAGTTCAATAGATTCGACAATCATAAATGACGCAATTGCATACGCGGAGGAGCTGTTCCGCACGAACGCAGGCGGCCACGACGCGGAGCACACAATTCGGGTCTACCGAAACACGCTGCGGCTCGCGGAGGCCGAGCCGGATTGCGATGTACGGATCGCTGCTTTGGCGGCGCTCCTTCACGATGTGGACGACCACAAGTTGTTTGCTACGGTTGATAATGCGAATGCGCGGGCTTTTCTGGAGTCACATGAGCTGCCTCAGGAAACAATTGAGCGGATCTGCGGCATAATTAACTCGGTATCTTTCAGCCGCAACAAAGACCGTCGGCCTTCAACGGCTGAAGGCAAAGTCGTGCAGGACGCGGACCGGCTGGATGCGCTTGGCGCTGTCGGCGTGGCGAGAACATTTGCCTATGGAGGCGAACACGGGCGGCCTATGGATGACTCCATCCGGCACTTTTATGATAAGCTGCTGCATCTCAAATCACTGATGAACACGGAGACCGGACGCCGGATGGCTGAAAAGCGGCACGCTTTTCTGGAGGCATTTCTGGAAGAATATATCGCTGAGACATCGTGACCAGAAGGTAACCCTATGGTTCACACTGCTGCGGGGCGACTGAAGGGTAACCCTGTGATCACGTAGATGGGGCGAACTAACAAGAATTAATAGGGGGTAGTTGCTCATGAGAAGAAACATTGCGATTATACTTGCTTTGGCACTGACCTTGTCCGCAGGAGCCTGCGGAAGCGCGAGCGGGCAGAAGGCTAACACAGCTGCAGCGGCGGAGGCAGTTGAAGCTGCGACAGCGACGGCGGAAGCCGAAGCCGATGACGCCGGAACCGAGCTTAATAGAACTGAGGCCAATGAAGCCGGAACCGAGTCCAACGAAACCACACCCGGCACCGAACCCACCGCCCCCGCCTCTGAAGAAGAGACGGAAGAGGTCACGACGGTCAGTGTTGCGGCCAAGACGCCGGGAATCGCTAACCGGAAGCCGCTTGCAGGAACAGAGATCAAGATCACCGATATTGAGCCGCTTATGATCGGCCAGGTGGAGAACAAGGAAGCTGCTACGGGCTGCACTGTTTTGATCTGTGAGGATGGAATGCGCGCCGGTCTGGACGTGCGCGGCGGCGGTCCTGCTTCCCGCGAGAGCCAGCTGCTCAATCCGCTGATGTCGGCGCAGATCGTGCATGCGATCGTTCTGTCCGGCGGCAGCGCGTATGGCCTCGGGACGGCCAACGGCGTGATGACGTATCTGGAGGAGCAGGGGATCGGCTACGACACCGGTTACGCGCTCGTCCCGCTGGTGGCGCAGTCGGACATCTACGATCTGTCCGTCGGCGATCCGTCCGTGCGTCCCGATCCCGACATGGGCTACGAGGCTGCCAAAAAAGCGCTCGAGGCGCCTAATTATCAGGACGGCAATTTCGGTGCCGGCTGCGGCGCGTCTGTCGGCAAGATCGCAGGCATGGATTATGCGATGAAGACCGGTATCGGAAGTTACGCGGTACAGATCGGGGACCTTAAGATCGGCGCAATCGTCGTTCTGAATGCGCTGGGCGATGTGTATGACTGGAGAACAGGTGAGCAGATCGCCGGTTTTCTCACCGAGGACAAAACATCGCTCCGCAGCACAATGGAACAGATGAGTTCTTCGATCGAGGCCAAAGACAATAAATTCACGGGCAACACAACGCTGGCTGTGGTGGTGACCAACGCAAACTTCAACAAGTCCCAGCTCTGCAAGATCGCCGGCATGGCGCATGACGGGTACGCGAGGTCGATCAACCCGGTTCACACTTCTGCAGACGGTGACAGCATTTATGCTGTGTCTGTAGGTAATGTGGCGGCGGACCAGGATCTGGTCGGCGCGCTTGGTGCAGAAGTGGTCAGTGAGGCCATCATCCGCGCCGTGTACAACTCGGAAGGCGCATACGGACTTCCTGCGGCGGCTGATCTGCAGTGATCAACAACTGCACTCACAAATAGAAAGGTGGAAATACAACATTGAAAACAATAGTTCTACAAGGGACTTTGATCGGACTGTGTTTTTGGCAACCGCTCAGGGAGAGATGATGACGAGCCTTACAGATTTATTCTTAACTTTTATGCGGATCGGGATGTTCACGTTCGGCGGCGGGTATGCGATGATCTCCGTTGTGGAGAACGCCTGCGTTGAGAACCGGCATTGGATCACCCATGACGACATGATGAATATCACGGTCATTGCAGAATCGACGCCGGGTCCGATCGCGATCAACTGTGCGACTTACGTCGGGTACAAGCAGCGCGGGCTGGCCGGCGCGATCGCCGCGACTGTCGGGATGATCCTTCCCTCGTTTCTTGTGATCTATCTGATCTCACGTTTTCTCGATGACTTTCTGGAGATTGCATGGATCGCGCACGCTTTTCAGGGAATCAAGCTGGCGGTCGGTATTTTGATTATTGATGCGGGTGTAAAGATGGTCAGACAGATGCCGGCGAAGGCATTGCCGCGGGTGATACTGGTATGTTCGTTTGCAGCGATGGTGGTGATCGAAATTTTGGCACTGCGAGTGTCGTCGATCGCACTGCTGTTGGTGGCGGCTGTGGTCAGTCTGGCGGTGTATGTTGTTTGCGGAGGCAGTGACAAAGGAGCGGCGGTTTGATTTACTGGGAGTTGTTTATCGGGTTTCTGAAAGTCGGGCTGTTTTCGTTCGGCGGCGGTTATGCGGCGATCCCGCTGATCCGAGACGTCGTGATGTCGTACGGGTGGCTGAGTGAGGACATGCTGACGTATATGATCGCTGTGAGCGAGAGCACGCCCGGGCCGATCATGGTCAATCTGGCCACGTATGTCGGGATTTCGCAGGGCGGCATGCCCGGCGCTTTGGTGGCAACATTCGCCGCGGTGCTTCCGGCTTTCTTCATGATTGTCGGGATCATTGTCTTTCTGCAGCATCTGCTGACCAATCATTATGTGGACGCGGTCCTGCAGGGGCTGAAGAGCTGCGTGACCGGGATCATTCTGGCTACCGGCGTGCATATGGTGTCAAAAAATTGCCTGCCGGCCAGCAGCGGAAGCCTTATGCCGGATCTGCGGGCGGTCGCTGTGACTGCGGTGCTGGCGGGGGTATATTTTGGCCTGCGGGCGTGGGGAAAGAAGAAACTGTCGCCGATCCAGCTGATCGGAATCTCGGCTGTTGTCGGGATGATCGTGTACAGGTGAGAAATTATGGGAAGAGCTTCAATCAGGCAGAACAAGAATATATACCAGCTGCGGAGAGAGGAACTCGGGCTCACGAGGGAGAAGGCGAGCGATGTAGTGTCCGCGGTTTCTCCGGAGCGGATCGAGAGCAATGTCAGGTGCCTGGATTGGGAGCTGACGGCAGACGAGATGCGGGTGTTGGATGAGGCAATCGCGGAAATAATATAGCGGGAGGTGCAAAGATGAGCAGGCTGAAAGAGTTGAGAACGTATGTGAACGGTGAATTGGAGAAAATGGAGAACGCGGACAAGCGGCTCGGCGCCATCAACCATTTGTATGGCGTGTCGCTCGCGGCGACCATGATTGCCAAAAAACGCGGCATGGATCCGGAGCTGGCGGCGATGGCTGCTATGATGCATGATCTTGCGGCGTATCAGTCGGGATCCTATGAGGATCATGCGCATAAAGGCGCTGTTTTGGCAAGGGAGATTCTTGACACGCTCGGGCTGACGAATGCGGCGGAGACGGATCTGATCTGCTCGGCGATCTATCATCACGACGATAAGCTTGTGGTGGATGGGCCTTTCGACGAGGTGCTCAAGGACGCGGATGTGATCCATCACTGCATGAACGATCTGTCCAAGGCGGTGAAGGACAAGGAGAAGGCAAGATTTGCTGCGCTGTGTGAGGAGTTTGGAATGTGAGACAGGGGTCCTGATCGACCCAAGTTTGAAAGGAAGGTATGTTATGTCGTTGGCGTTTGTGATTCTGGTACTCATGGCGTTTTTCTGCGCAGTGGCGTTTCGGCAGCAGATGAAAAGGGACAAGGTCAATGCGGGCGGCCAGGACCAGGTGATCAAGAAGGTGCTGGTGCGCTACAAAAAGCTGCGGGAGAACCAGGAAGCGGTGAAAGCGAACGCATTTGTGATCGGGCCCGCGCAGGAGGTGCGCAAGGGGGCGCTCCTCGACAACCCCAAAGCACTGGCGGTTCGGATTCTTGACGAGAAGGGGACGCGCCGGGATGGCGCTGCGCAGCTCGGCATGGAAGTGCTTACGGTCAAAGAACAGTTCTATTATCAGTTCCCTGTGGAACTGGAGAAGGAGATGGAGAACGCGGAGCTGGTCGCTGTTTTGACAAGGATCAAGGAGAAGATTGAAGAACGGTATCCGGACGACTTTATTGGAAGAGCGGCCAACTATCTGACGGTCGTCATCGACGGCAAGAAGCTGCTGAAGCATCTGGACAGCTGAGGCGCGGGATCTGTTCTGAGTCGGAGAGAACAGGTTCGGTGACTCAATAAGCAAGGATGGAGACAGATTATGAGGACGATTACAACGGGGGATATGATGCATGTGCACGGCGGGTTCGGCGCCGGCGTAGACTATACGGTTCGGCTGACGGTGCGACTCGCGGATCCGGTCGACGCACAAATGTTGCAGGACGCGCTGGCCAAGACGCAGCACCGATATCCCTATCTCAATGTGCGGATGAAGAAGGGAGAGGGCGCCTTTTATTATGTGGACAACCCGCTTCCTATTGTGCTTTTGCACGGGGACGACCGCGTGAATCTGGGCACTGATGCGGTCAACGGGCATCTGTGGGCGATCAGCTATATGGACGACCGCCTGCATCTGGACTGCTATCACGGCATTACGGACGGCACCGGCATGTACCGCGTTCTGGCGACGCTTTTGTATTATTACTGCGCGGCGCGCTATGGCGTGACGGACCCAGAAGGCGCTGACCTGGAGACAGACGTGATTCCGGCCGCGGAAACAACGGATCCGCAGGATTTACTGCCGCTGCTCGATCCTTCGGCCATTCCGGCGGCGCACTTTGACCCGGCGTTCACGCTGGAGACAGACGGCGGCCTGACGCCCTCGGCGCCGACCATCTGGGACATCGAGGTGCCCGAGGATGCCTTCATGCGCTTTACGACGGAGAATGACTCGACGCCGGGGACCATGGTGTCGCTTCTCATGGCGCACGCAATCGACTCGCTGTACCCCAATCGCACCAAAGAGATCATCAGTGCCTACGTCATCAACGCGCGGCCCATGCTGGACGCTGCCAAAACATATCACAACTGCCTGGGCATGGCGATTTTTGACTATTCCGCGCGCATCAAAGGGATGCCGATGCAGAGACAGTGCACGATTTATCGTGGAAAGACGTTTGTGCAGAGTTTTGACCCGGTTGTGAAGGATACGACGATCGCGAGCGCCAGCTCGATTAAGGCGATTGCCGCTGCGGCGCATACAGTCGAGGAGAAAAAGCAGGTTTTTGGCCAGATGTTTAATGGCGGCGAAGGACTGATCAGCTTCCTGGTCAGCTACACGGGCAAGTGGAAGCACCAGGAGACCGGCAACTACATGCGCGAGTTCTGGCTGCACCCGCCGAACACGTTCAGCCTGATGGTGGAGCTCGGCGCCGCCGGTGGCAAAATATTCATGAGCATCCAGCAGCGTTTCCGCGAGGACACGGTCCGCGAGGCCTTCCTGCGGCAGCTCGAGGCGCACGACATTCCGTACCGCATCTGTCATAAGGCGGGGAGCGACATTGCGCATTTTGTGGAAGCGAGTGTGACAAAAGAGTAGCAGCTTGGATATTGGAAATGAGAAGACCGCAGGGGAACCCTGCGGTCTTATTATTACCCTGCGGAACAAATCAAGCAAACCGCAAAAAAACCGCCCGCCATCCTTTCTAATGCCACCACAATCGGCAATTTTTACTATGCAGTATGGACAAGAGCATGATTTAAGATTATGATTTTTTTAGTGAGAATAACTGAATTTGTGTTGTTCAGAATCATACTTGCAAGGAGGGGTAACAATGAGAAAGTTCACAGGAAAAGCCTTGACTGCGCTGGGCCTGTGTCTTGCTTTGCTGCTTCCCGGATGCCGTTTCGTGCGGCCCGGCGAACTGACAGGCGGCAGTGCGAGTGCAGGCGCTTCAGGCGGCAACAACCAGTCCATCGATCTCAACGTTGGGACAGTTGACGGCACAGGCTGGAAGATCGCGATGATCACCGACACAGGCGGCATCAACGACCAGTCCTTTAACCAGAGCGCATGGGAGGGACTGCAGCAGCTGCAGGAAGAGACAGGCACGGAGGTCGCCTACATCGAGTCCAAGCAGAGCGGCGATTTCACGACCAACTTTGAGACGCTGGTCGATAACGGCAACACGCTTTGCTGGGGTATCGGCTATGCGTGTGCGGACGCAGTCATCGAGTCGGCCGGCTCCCACCCGGAAATCAGCTACGCCTGCGTGGACAACGCGTTTGACGACTCGCTTTCGAACGTGACGGGCGTCGTCTTCCGCGCGGAAGAGTCCTCCTTCATGGTGGGCTATATTGCCGCGGCTGTGAGCCAGACCAACAAGGTCGGTTTCGTCGGCGGTATTTCCAGTGAAGTCATCGAGCAGTTCCAGTACGGCTATGAAGGCGGCGTCGCCTATGCAAACCGTGTGCTTGGCAAGAACGTCATTGTGACGTCCCAGTACGCAGAGAGCTTCTCGGATGCAGCCAAGGGCAAGAGTATTGCCAACAAGATGTTCACCGATGGCTGTGATATCGTCTACCACGCAGCGGGCGGCACAGGTACCGGCGTCATCGAGGCGGCCAAGGAAGCCGGCAAGTTCGCGATCGGCGTAGACCGCGACCAGGCGTATCTGGCGCCCGACAACGTCCTGACATCTTCCCTCAAGAATGTCAACGTCGCTGTCAACCTAGTCTCCAAGCTCCACATCGCGGGCAGAGAGATCGGTGGCAAAACACTGAGTTTTGGCCTCTCAGACAATGCTGTAGGCATTCCTGAGGACCACCACAATTATTCGGACGAGATTTACAACGCTGCCATTGAGTGCGGTGAGAAGATCAAGGAAGGCATTATCACGCCGCCTGCGACAGAAGAGCAGCTGGAGGCCTTCAATGAGTATCTTGCAACGGCATCCGACGACATCCTGACAAGAGGCGCCCACGATTATAGCGGCATCGACGGCAAGGGCCACAAGATCGCGATGATCACCGATACGGGCGGCATCAACGATCAGTCCTTCAACCAGAGTGCATGGGAGGGCCTGCAGAAGCTGCGCGATGAGACCGGCGCGGACGTCAACTATATCGAGTCCAAGCAGAGCGGCGACTTCACGACCAACTTCGAGACTTTGATCGACAACGGCAACACGCTTTGCTGGGGTATCGGCTATGCATGTGCAGATGCGGTCATCGAGGCGGCCGGCGCCAATCCGGACGTGAATTTTGCCTGCGTGGATAACGCATTTGCAGATTCACCGGCCAACGTGACGGGCGTCGTCTTCCGCGCGGAAGAGTCCTCCTTCATGGTGGGCTATATCGCGGCAGCCGTGAGTAAGACCGAGAAGGTCGGTTTCGTCGGCGGTATCGCGAGTGACGTCATCAGTCAGTTCCAGTACGGCTACGAGGCGGGCGTCGCCTACGCCAACAGCGTCCTTGGCAAAAACGTGACGGTCAGCGCCCAGTACGCGGAGAGCTTCTCCGATGCAGCAAAGGGCAAGAGTATTGCCAACAAGATGTTCACCGACGGCTGTGATATCGTCTACCACGCGGCAGGCGGTACAGGTACCGGCGTCATCGAGGCGGCCAAGGAAGCCGGCAAGTTTGCGATTGGCGTAGATAGAGACCAGGCTTATATTGCACCGGAAAATGTCCTTACGTCTTCTCTCAAGAACGTTGACATCGCAGTGGATCTGGTATCGAGACAGCACATTCTGGGCAGGCAGATCGGTGGAAAGACGCTGAGTTTTGGCCTGACGGAAGACGCGGTCGGAATTCCCGAGCACCACGAGAACTATTCGGATGAGATCTACAACGCGGCGATCGAGATCGGCGAAAAGATCAAGGCCGGCGAGATCGATCCGCCCGGATCCGAGATTGAGTTTGAGAAGTACAAGGAGACTCTGCAGTAAGGCAGATAGATAAGGAGGTCATAAATGGCGGCAGAAGTCAGCAGCAAATATGCTGTGCAGATGCATGGGATCACCAAGCGATTCGGCTCCTTCTATGCACTGACCGACGTCGATCTCGATGTGGAGAAGGGAACGATCCACTCCATTCTGGGTGAGAACGGCGCCGGCAAGAGCACGCTGATGAACGTCCTGTACGGCCTGTATCAGGCGGATATGGGATCGATCTACATCGGCGGCGAGAAAGTTGATATCAAGAACCCCACTGCAGCAATCGAACATGGAATCGGCATGGTGCACCAGCACTTCATGCTGGTTGAGAATTTTACAGTCACGCAGAACATCGTACTTGGCTCGGAGCCCACTAAGAGCGGCATTTCGCTCGATATGCGGCAGGCCAAGAAGAACGTGCAGGAAATCGTCGAGAAATACGGCCTGGACGTCAATCCGGACGCCAAGGTGCGCGATATCACCGTCGGCATGCAGCAGCGCGTCGAGATCCTCAAGGCCCTCTACAGAGGCGCCGAGATCCTGATCCTGGACGAGCCCACGGCAGTTCTGACTGAGCAGGAGATCGACGAGCTCCTCGCGATCATGAGAAATCTGATCAAGGACGGCAAGACGATCATCATCATCACCCACAAGCTCAAAGAAATCCAGGCTTCCTCGGATATGTGCACCATCATCCGCCGCGGACACTACATCGACACGGTCCCGGTTAAGGGTGTCACGGAGGACGATCTGGCAACCATGATGGTTGGCCACGCGGTCAAGCTGGTCGTCGACAAGACGCCTGCTAAGCCCGGCAAGGTAGTTCTCGATATTCAGAACCTGTATGTGAAAAATGAGCAGAGAATCAACGCAGTCAAGGACTTCAACTTGCAGGTCCGCGCGGGCGAGATTGTCGGTATCGCAGGTATCGACGGAAACGGCCAGCAGGAGCTGATGGAGGCGGTCAACAACCTTAAGCGCTGCAAGGGCAAGATCATCCTGGACGGCGAAGAAATCCAGAATAAGAACCCCAAGTACGGCATTGACAGGGGCATGGCGACCATCCCCGCAGACAGACACAAGGACGGACTGGTTCTGGGATTCAGCGTCTATGAGAACGCGATTTTGGAAAAATACAGATCCGACGAATATTCACCCAGCGGCAGGATCGATCGCAAGAAGATGAAATCCTTCGCGGAAGAGCTGATCAAGGCCTATGACGTGCGTCCCGAGGACTGCGGTCCCAAGCTGGCCGGCGGTCTATCAGGCGGTAACCAGCAGAAGATCATCATCGGCCGTGAGATCGCCAATGATCCCAAGCTCCTGATCGCCATCCAGCCCACACGTGGTCTGGACGTAGGCGCCATCGAGAACGTCCACAAGATGCTGATCAACGAGCGCGACAAGGGCGTCGCTGTTCTTCTGATCTCCTTTGAACTGGACGAAGTCATGAACGTATCTGACAGGATTGCGGTCATCTACGACGGCCACATCCAGCAGATCTTTGAACAAGGCACAGTGGACAACCGTACACTCGGCCGTGTGATGGCAGGCGGCACGGTAGACGAAGCGGAGCTCAAGGCAGTCAAGGCCGCGATGGAAGCGGAAGAAGCGGCAGCGGCCGCAGCGGAACCGGCTGCAGAGCCTGCGGACGACAAGTTCGCCACCAAGGCCTTCACGCCTGTCTCCAGAGCGGAAGCAGAGGCAGCGATGGCTGCGCAGGCCGCCGAAGCGGCCACTGAGCCTGCGGAAGAGCCTGCAGAGCCTGCGGAAGGGCCTGCAGAGCCTGCGGAAGAGCCTGCAGAGCCCGCAGAAGCACCTGCAGAGCCCGCAGAAGCACCTGCAGAAGAGGCACTGACGGAAGCGCAGATCCGCGAGAATATCAGAGTACTTGAGAAACAGATGGAAGACACGCAGAAGCAGCTCCTTGAGATGCAGCAGAAGCTGTCACAAATGCAGTAAGGAGAAAGGAGGAGCGAATGAAAACATCACTTAGAAGAAAATTTTTCGGCAACCCCTTTGTCCTGACGATCATTGCGATCGTGCTGGGTTTTGTCGTAGCGAGCTTAATCCTGCTGCTTGCCGGATTCCCACCCAAGGAGTCCATTGAGACGCTGGTCCAGAGCATGATCGGCAGACCCAAGGACATTGCCAGTGTCGTGATCCGTTCGACGCCTATCATTTTCACAGGACTGGGCGTTGCATTCGCGATCAAGACCGGACTTTTCAATATCGGCGCTGAGGGACAGTACGTCATGGGCTGCGTCGTCGCCACCATGGTTGGCAGTATGCTGGACTTCCCCAAGCCCGTTGCAGTCCTGATGGTCCTTGTATCCGCTATGCTGGTATCGGCGCTTTACGCCGGATTTGTGGGCTTTTTGAAAGCCCGTTTGGGCATCCACGAGGTCATTACGAGCATCATGCTCAACTGGATCGCCCTTTACTTCTCCAACTGGATCTGCGGCCTTGACTTCTTCCACAAGCCGGGCACGATCGGCATGTATCCGGTTAACGACTGCACCTACACCATGATCCTTCCCGCCTGGAAGAAGACAGAAGCCGGACAGGCCTTCCTGGCCAGCCATCCGTTACTTCAGGAGACCCTGGGCCGGACCGATCTCAATATTGGTTTCATCGTCGCTGTGATCGCGGCCCTCGTGATCAATTACCTCTTAAACAGCACGAGAAAAGGCTTCGAACTTCGTGCGGTGGGCCAAAACATTCACGCCGCCCGCTTCGCCGGTATCAACGTCAACAGAAGCATCGTGCACGCGATGATGATTTCCGGCGCGCTCTGCGGACTCGGCGCAGGCTTCTATGTGACCGGCCAGTCCCCGCACACTGTTTCGACGCTCTCTGCCTTTGAAAACGTTGGTTTCAACGGACTGTCTGTCGCGTTCATCGCGTTCAGTTCCCCGATTGGCTGTATCTTTGCCGGCCTTCTCTTCGGCGGACTTCTGTATGGCGGCGCGGGACTGCAGTCCAAGGTCGGCGCACCGACAGAGATCATCAATATCGTCATTGGCGTCATTGTATTCTTCTGCGCGCTGTCCTACCTGATCCCTCGCTTTGTGGATCGTCTGGACGCAGCCAGAGAGAACAGACGTAAGCTCAAGAGAGACGCGAAAGCAGCTGCAAAAGCGGCCAAAGAAGCTGCCAAGGCGGCTAAGAAAGGAGGCCACTGATGTCGATTTCAACTGATACATTATTGCTTCTTCTTGGAATCACCCTGATGTACTCCACACCCATGATCTTCGCAGCGCAGGGCAGCGTCATCTCGGAAGTATCGGGCGTTGTCAATATCGGTATCGAGGGTATGATGACGATCGGCGCATTTACCGGCGCGGCCATTGGATACTTCAGTGGAAGCCCCTGGCTTGGCTTTATCTGCGCGGGTCTTGCAGGCGCAGTTTTCGGACTGATTCACGCCTTTGCATCGGTCACCTGCAAAGCGGACCAGACGGTCTGCGGTATTGCGATGAACCTGATCGGCCCCGGTCTTGCGCTGTTCCTCTCCAGAGTATTTTTTGACGGCGCGACCCAGACCCTGCCCGTCGTCAACAAGATTCCCAAGCTGTTTGGAATCCGCGGTCTTCCGGGCTCTCTCAACAACCTGAATGTGGACGTGACCACGGTTCTGGCGCTGGTTGTATCGATCATCATGTGGTACATCTTCTACAGAACGACATGGGGCCTGCACATTCGTGCGGTCGGTGAGCATCCGGCGGCAGCGGATACGCTGGGCATCAATGTCTACAAGGTTCGCTACGCATGCGTGATCGTGTCCGGTATGCTGGCCGGTCTCGGCGGTGCAGCGATGACGCTGGCAATCGTTCCGCAGTTCATGCCCACTGCGATCAGTGGACAGGGCTTTATCGCGATCGCGGCGGTCATCTTCGGTAAGTGGACGCCCCACGGCGGCTATCTGGCCTGCCTTCTGTTCGGCTTCGCACAGGCGCTCACGGTCGTCCTCGGCGGCGGCAGGTTCGCGGTTCCATCCGAGATCCTGGCGATGCTGCCGTACATCATGACGGTCCTGATCCTGATCCTGTTCGTAGGACGCAGTTCGGCGCCTAAGGCCAACGGCGTGCCGTACAACAAGGGCTCGAGAGTATAATAGTTGGGAGTTAAACTATGAACATGAAGTATTTTTGGATCCTGGTGGGCTTTATCCTGCTCATGCAGATCCCGGTCTTGCTCATGATGAAGTGAATACGGTAAACGATCAGAAAATGCGCTCCTTGTTGGGAGCGCATTTTTGTGCCCATAATATCAGTCAAAATATAGATATTATGCACGAAAAGATGATAATTAATCAAAAACAATTACGCAATTTAACGTATTAATGTTTGACCGTTGCAACGTAAATGAGTATAATGATTTCAATGTCTTAATTCTTTTTAAAGGAGGGAGTTATGAAAAAGAGACTTATGAGCATTGTTCTCGGAGCAGTGATGGCCATCACGCTTGCAGCCTGCGGCGGCAACAGCGGCGGTGCTACAATCGAGAACACCGAGGCACAGGAAGAGACCACGGAAGAGGCTGAGGCCCCTGCTGAGGATGCAGGCGAGGAAGCTGAGGCGGAAGCAGCTAGCGAAGACTTCCACATCGGTATCGTCACCGGTTCTGTTTCCCAGTCTGAAGATGACAGACGCGGCGCAGAAGCGTTCCAGGCTAAGTATGGCGAAGAGAACGTCACCCTTGCAATCTATCCTGATAACTTCACAGAAGAGCAGGAGACCACAATCCAGACAATCGTGAACCTGTCTGACGACCCGAAGATGAAGGCGATCATCGTCAACCAGGCAGTGCCCGGAACAACTGAAGCGTTCCGCCGCATCAAAGAGAGCAGACCCGACATCATCTGCATCGCAGGTGAGTCCCACGAGGATCTTCCCGAGATCGGCTCCGCTGCAGATCTGGTTGTCAACAACGACTTCGTAGCACGCGGCTATCTGATGATCCGTACCGCTCACGAGCTGGGCTGCGACACATTCGTACACATTTCCTTCCCTCGTCACATGTCCTATGAGACCATGAGCCGCCGTGTTGCGATCATGAAAGAGGCTTGCAAAGAGTTCGGTATGAAGTTCGAGATGGAGACCGCTCCCGATCCGACAACCGATGTTGGTGTTCCCGGCGCGCAGGCTTACATCCTTGAGCATGTTCCGGAGTGGATCGACAAGTACGGTACAAACTCCGCATACTTCTGCACAAACGACGCACACACAGAGCCCCTTCTGAAGAAGCTTCTTGAGCTGGGCGGCTACTTCATCGAAGCTGACCTTCCGTCTCCTCTGATGGGCTATCCCGGAGCTCTTGGAATCGACCTGACAGAAGAAGCAGGCGACTTCCAGAAGATCCTTGCAAAGGTTGAAGCAGCAGTCGTTGAGAAGGGCGGCGCTGGCAGATTTGGAACATGGGCATACTCCTATGGTTACACTGTTTCCGCAGGTCTTGCTGAGCACGCTAGAAACGTCATCCTTGGCACAAGCGAGCTGAACGATATCGATGCGATCTCCGCAGCATACGGTGTATTCTCACCCGGCGCTGAGTGGAACGGCTCCAACTACACCAACGTTGACACAGGCGTTAAGTCCGACAACATCTTCCTGATCTATCAGGATACTTACATCATGGGCGATCCCGGACACTACATGGGTTCCACCGATGTTGAAGTTCCCGAGAAGTACTTCACAATTAAGTAATCAGGATCACAGGCTTAGCATACGAACTGGCACCGTTTAGTGTCAGAACTGAATGAATCAGTCAGATGAGGAGGAGCCCTGTTCCTCCTCATCTTTTCTGCATTTAAGTAACTGTTAAAATGCAAGTAGGAAGGCATTGGAATGAACAATGAAAAAGCGCCGCTTCTTGAGATGCGGAATATCAAAAAGGACTTTTTTGGCAACCAGGTGCTAACAGACATCAACTTAAAGCTCAATGAAGGCGATGTTCTTGGTCTGTGCGGTGAGAACGGTGCAGGAAAGTCGACGCTGATGAAGATCCTCTTCGGTGCCTCGGACATCACTTCGACAGGCGGCTACGGCGGAGATATCCTGATCGACGGACAGAAGGTTTCTTTCAGCTCTCCCTTTGAGGCGATCGCGGCCGGTATCGGTATGGTACACCAGGAATTTTCCCTGATTCCGGGTTTTGACGCGACAGAGAACATTCTGCTCAACCGTGAGCCCAAGAAGAGTAATATCGTTTCCGAGGTATTTGGAGACAGACTGGATACGCTCGATCGCAAGGAAATGGACGAAAGAGCCAAGGCCGCTATCGAGAAGATGGGCGTCTCGATCGATCAGCACATGATGATCAACAGCATGCCTGTCGGTCACAAGCAGTTTACCGAGATCGCGAGAGAACTGTCCAAAGAGCAGCTCAGGATCCTGATCCTGGACGAGCCCACGGCCGTTCTGACGGAGAGAGAAGCGGAGGCGCTTCTTGACTCGATCCGCGGTATGTCTGCAAGAGGCATCACCGTAATCTTTATCACGCACCGCCTGCAGGAGATCCTGTCCGTATGCAACAAAGTCGCTGTCATGCGCGACGGCGTTCTGGTCCAGGAAGTTCCCGCCAAAGAGACGAGCGTGGAACAGATCACACATTGGATGGTCGGCCGCGATGTAAAGGGCGGCTCGGCAGCGGTTTCTACCCGCACCCATGAGGACGCGAAGACGATCCTCAAGATCGAGAAACTCTGGGTGGATATGCCCGGAGAGACGGTACGAAACGTCAATCTGGAGGTCAAAGAGGGCGAGATCCTCGGCATCGGCGGCCTTGCCGGACAGGGCAAGCTCGGTATTCCCAACGGTATCATGGGCCTGTATGAGGCAGGCGGCAAGGTGACGTTTGACGGAAACGAGATTCCCCTCAACAATCCCCGCAAGTGCCTGGATTCTTCCTTCGCATTCGTTTCGGAAGACAGAAGAGGCGTCGGACTTTTGCTCGACGAATCATTGGAGTGGAATGTTGCTTTCCCGGCCATGCAGATCCAGAACAAGTTCCTGAAGTACTATCTGGGCGGACTGGTCAAATGGAGAGATGAGAAGGCGATCCGAGAGGTCACCGAGAAATATATTGACGAGCTGAAGATCAAGTGCACGAGCTCCAAGCAGAACGCGAGAGAGCTCTCGGGCGGCAATCAGCAGAAGATCTGCCTTGCCAAGGCGTTTGCACTCGAGCCCAGGGTCCTGTTCGTATCCGAACCCACGCGAGGCATCGACGTAGGCGCCAAGGCGCTGGT
This sequence comes from uncultured Lachnospiraceae bacterium, assembly GCA_900319245.1. Taxonomy (GTDB): domain Bacteria; phylum Bacillota; class Clostridia; order Lachnospirales; family Lachnospiraceae; genus CAG-791. Next base: position 87,883 of record ONNQ01000005.1, read on the forward strand.
TCTGGACGCGCTCAAGAAATTTAACCGTGAAAACGGCGTCACTGTTGTCATGATCTCCTCAGAACTTGAGGAGCTCCGCCAGACCTGCGACCGCATCGCGATCGTATCCGGCGGCAAGATCTCCGGCATCCTTCCCGCTTCCTCCTCTGTGGAAGAACTGGGTACGCTGATGCTTAGCAACGTTATTTAAGAGAAGGGAGGAAGAGATGACTAAAGATAAGTTCAAGGCTGCTCTTAAGAGTTTCGGCCTTCCTCGTCTGATCATCGCAGGTTTCCTGCTCCTTCTGCTAATCATGGCACCTTTTGTCGGAGCAGATCTGCCGACACAGATCTCCAATATCATTAACCGTTTCAGCTGGAACGGTATTCTGGTCCTTGCTATGGTACCCATGGTACACTCCGGCTGCGGACTGAACTTCGGGCTGCCGCTCGGCATTATCTCCGGACTTCTGGGCGCTACGCTGTCCATTGAGTTTGGATTTACAGGACCGCTGTCCTTTTTGGCAGCTGTCGTGATCGCAACGCCGTTCGCACTGATCCTCGGCGCGCTGTATGGATGGCTTCTCAACAAGATCAAGGGCGGAGAGATGATGATCGCTACCTACGTCGGATTCTCCTCGGTATCCCTCATGTGTATGATGTGGCTGATCCTTCCCTATCACAGCCCCAACATGGTATGGGGACTTTCCGGTAAGGGACTTCGTACCACGATCTCTCTGGAAGGCTACTACATCGGCGCCCTTGCCAAAATAGGACAGATCAACATCGGCGCGATTTCAATCCCGACCGGAACCCTTCTGTTCTTTGCCCTCCTTGCATTCGCGATCTGGGCTTTCCTGCATACCAAAACAGGAACGGCCATGACCGCAGTCGGCTCCAACCCGGCATTCGCCAGAGCCGCAGGTATCAACGTTGACAAGATCCGTATGCTCTCGGTCATCATGTCCACATGGCTGGCAGCAATCGGCATCCTGGTCTACGAGCAGGGATTCGGCTTCATTCAGCTGTACATGGCGCCCTTCTATATGGCGCTTCCCGCCGTATCCGCAATCCTGATCGGCGGCGCATCGGTCAATAAGGCGACCATCATGAATGTAATCGTCGGTACGATCCTCTTCCAGGGTATCGTCACCATGACGCCTACTGTCATGAACAACATGATCCACATGGATATGTCGGAAGTCATCCGAATCATCGCGTCCATGGGTATGATCCTGTTCGCACTGACCAGAAAGACGGAGGCAGCGAAATGAATAAGAATACAAACAAAAAAGCTTCTCCGAACCTTTTTAATCTTGTACAGAGGTTCTCTGTACCGCTCATGTTCATCCTGATCTGCGCGGTCTGCATCCCGCTTTCGGGCCTGTCCGCGAATATGCTGATCAATGAGATCGTCACCCGTATGGGCCGTAACGCATTCCTGATCCTGAGCCTTCTGATCCCGATCATGGCCGGTATGGGTCTGAACTTCGGTATGACGCTCGGCGCGATGGCGGCGGAAATCGCCCTGATCTTCGTATCCGACTGGCAGATCGTCGGCATCCCCGGCATGGTGCTCGCGGCGTTCATCTCGATCCCGATCTCCGTGCTGCTCGGTATCTTCTGCGGCAAGATCCTCAACGAGGCCAAGGGCCGTGAGATGATCACCAGCTATATCATGAGCTTTTTCATCAACGGTATTTATCAGCTCGTCGTTCTCTACCTGATGGGCAGCGTTATTCCCATCAAGCACGGTTCGATCAAGCTTCCCAGAGGCTACGGCATCCGCAACACAGTATCCCTTCTGAGCATGCGTCAGAAACTGGATAACCTCCTTGCGATCCAGGTCGCCGGCGTCAAAATACCGGTGCTTACGTTTATTATCATCGCCCTTCTGTGCCTGTTCATCGTCTGGTTCAGTAAGACCAAGCTCGGACAGGACATGCGCGCAGTCGGGCAGGATATGGAAGTGGCAAGAGACGCAGGTATCAACGTGGAGCGCACAAGAATTATCTCCATCGTGATGTCTACCGTTCTCGCAGGCTTCGGTATGATCATCTATCTGCAGAACATGGGTAATATCGCAACCTACAGCGCACACAGCCAGATCGGTATGTTCTGTATCGCAGCGCTTCTGGTCGGCGGCGCTTCTGTAGACCGCGCGTCCATCGGAAACGTATTCCTTGGCGTTATCCTGTTCCACACCATGTTCATCGTGGCGCCCAAGGCAGGCGCAGCGATCACCGGCGACTCCATGATCGGTGAGTACTTCCGCGTATTCGTATCCTATGCTGTTATCACACTGGCACTGGTTATGTACGAGACCAACAAGCGCAGAGCCAAGAGCGCGGCAGGACAGCAGCTCCAGGCGGCGCAGGATGCTGAGGAAGCAGCCGGAAAGGAGAAAGCATGAAAAACAAACGACAGCTTTTATTCCGGGTCGGTGCGATCCTGATCATTCTGGCCATCTGCGCCGTGATGTTTGTGATCGGCCGCGGCCACACGGTATATTTTGACAACAAAGAGACCTCTTACAATGGACAGACCATCGAACCCTTCTACAAGGTCACGGTCACTGTAGGCAACCAGAAGCCCTCCAAGCTCTCCAAGGGCGACAGAGGTATGGCGGACATCATGGGGCAGAAGCTCACCATGACCCTGGAGATCACGGACAAGGAGGGCGATCAGCCCCACGCCCACAAGGTCAGCATGAGCGTTCCCTACAACATGGACGGCATTATGATAAACATCCCCGCACTGATGCAGGGACTTCCCCAGGATGCGTACATGAGCGAGTTCATCATCGAGACGCCTGACACGGGCTCCACAGACGAGGAAATCGTGACGGACGAGTTCGATATGGGCGGAGATATGTAAGGATCTTAAGAAAACTTAAGAAGACGTAAAGACTCCCGGACACGATTTGCACTGTGATAATGGATCGTGCCCGGGAGTTCTTACATGTTTGTGTATAAAAATGCATGATTTATGCTATACTTGTCCATAGAAATCCGGTCCGTAAAGAACCGGATCGAAAAGAGCAACTGAAAGGAGTCTTTTATATGCATATAGAAGAGATCACACAGTACAGCAATTGTCTGAACAGAGACATGCATGTCATGATCTATGGTCATGGCGGCGTCCCGTTTCTGGCATTCCCCACCCAGGATTCGCTCTGCCACAATTATGAAGAGTTTGGTATGATTAATGAACTGAGCGGATATCTGGAGAGCGGCCAGATCCAGTACTTTGTCGTGGATACCATCGACAAGGAGAGCTGGTCCGAGGGAGACTGGGACAAGGGCCGCAGAGCCTGGAAGCAGGAGTTGTACTTCCACTACATCGTCGACGAGTTAATGCCCTTTATTCTGGAGAGAACGGGCGGAAGACTGCCGATGACGACAGGCTGCAGCCTTGGCGCCAATCACGCTGTGCTCACTTTCCTTCGAAGACCGGACCTGTTCTCCGGATGCCTTGCGCTTTCCGGCGTCTATGACAGCAACGTCTTCTTCCAGGGATGGATGAATGAGACGCTCTACGACAATTCGCCGGAGTGCTTCCTTCCCAATATGTCTCCGGACCACCCCTATATCGACCTCTACAACCAGAAGCAGATCATCCTCTGCGTCGGCCAGGGTGCATGGGAAGAGGACGGCGTTCGCTCCCTCCGCTATCTGGAGAGCGTATTCCGCGAGAAGGGCATCAACGCATGGTGCGATTTCTGGGGCTATGACGTCAACCACGACTGGCCCTGGTGGTTCAAGCAGATGCACTACTTCATCCCGATCATTCTGGAGAGATGGCAGTGATCTTTGCCAAAAGACTGTCCTGTAGAGATGGCAGTGATCTTTGCCAAAAGATTGCGCGTGCAGCATATAGACACATTCGAGCATGATCCGAGCAGGGATCACTCGAAAGAGATATGGTAAATACAGAAAACATAGTATGGAGGATACCATGAACTTTATTTTCATTTCGCCCAACTTCCCCCACACATACTGGAATTTCTGCGACCGTTTGAAGAAAAACGGCGTGAACGTGCTGGGAATCGGCGACGCGTCCTACGATGGCCTGGAAGACGGCCTCAAAGGCGCACTGACAGAGTACTACAAGGTCGATTCGCTGGAGGATTATGATCAGGTATTCAGAGCGGTCGCTTTCTTCTCCTTCAAGTACGGCAAGATCGACTGGATCGAGTCCCTCAACGAGTACTGGCTGGAGCAGGATGCCCGTCTGCGCACGGACTTCAACGTCACGACAGGTATTCAGGCGGACCGCATCAGCTTCATCAAAGAGAAATCCCTGATGAAGAAGCTCTATCAGAAAGCGGGCATTCCCACAGCCAGACAGAGCAAGGTGACAACGCGTGAGGCGGCGCTTGCCTTCATCGATGAGATCGGCGGCTATCCGGTCATCGTAAAGCCGGATATCGGCGTCGGCGCCAACGACACCTGGAAGCTCAATAATGACGAGCAGCTAAACGCTTTCTATGATAATCTTCCCGCTGTCCCCTACGTCATGGAAGAGTTCATCGTCGGCGATCTGATCTCTTACGAGGCCATCCTCAACTCCAAGTTCGAGCCTCTGTTCGAGAATATGACGACATGGCCGACGCCCATCATGGAGATCGTCAATGACGACCTGAATCTCAAGTATTACACCAATCCGGACGTTCCGGAGGGGCTCCGTGAGATCGGCAGAAAGACCTCCAAGGAGTTCGGCGTCGACAGACGCTTCGTGCACCTCGAGTTCTTCAGACTGACCAAAGCCCGCAAGGGACTGGGCAAGAAGGGGCAGTACGCAGGACTGGAAGTCAACATGCGCCCGCCGGGAGGCTACACGCCCGACATGATGAATTTTGCCCACTCCACCGACGTATACCAGATTTACGCGGATATGGTCGCTTTCGATGAGAGACATATGCCGGAATCCGACGACAAGTATTACTGCGTCTATGCAGGCCGCAAGGACGGACATGATTACATCCACACCCACGAGGAGATCATGGACAAGTACGGCGCCAACATGGTCATGCAGGAGGAGATGCCGCCTGTCAACTGGCCGCAGATGGGCCGCGTCATGTACACGGTCAAGCTCAAGACCCTCGAGGAAGTGAATGCGTTTATCAGCTTCGTACATGATGAGAAATAATAATAAAAAGTCACAGCTTTTCGGGCTGTGACTTTTTTTAATTACGATAGATGAATGGCCGGTCAATCCAACTCCTCGTTGGCGGCGATATAGTCGCGCGCATGGCCCAGGATATTGCGAAGCTCGTGAAGAACGCCCATTTTACGGTAGGAGCGCTCGACGATATCGGCGGCATCCTTGAGCTCATGTCTTGCGTTTGCAACCGTGAGCGCCACGCCGGTCTCATGGAAGGCGGAGAGATCGTTGAGGTTGTCGCCAAAATATACAGTCTCCTCGATGCCGATTCCCAGATACTCCTGCAGAAGCGCATAGGCTTCACCCTTGCCGGATTCAATAGCAGTGACGTCGAGCCACTTGGCGCCGGAGATGAGCATGTTCATTTTAGCAAAGCGGGGATCGTGGCGAAGCTCTTCCGTGCGGGGCTCAATACCATCGCAGTAGATGGAAACCTTGACAATGTTGTCCATAGGGATCTTAGTTATGTCATCGACGTTATGAACGTCATAGTGGTAGCCGTCGCGAAGCATCTTCATGAAATCGCTGTCTTCTCCATGGTCCATGTAGCATCTGTCAGGATTCTCTACGACAAAGCAGGCACCTTCGATCCCGCGGACAGCCTCGATCAGCTGCAGTACAAGATCCTTTTCCAGAGGCCAGACGTGCAGCATACGGTCCTTGGTGCGGAGAACGGTTCCGTTGCCGGAAATGAAATAGATGTCATCGGCGATCGGCCGGAAAAGATCCAGCATACTGGCATACTGTCTGCCGCTGCAGGCACAGAAGCGGATGCCGACTTCCTTCAGATCCTCGATGACCTTGAAATATTCGTGACTGATTTCGTGGGAGCCTTCCGGAACCAGTGTGCCGTCAATATCACTTGCAATTAATTTGATCATTGTATAGTATCCCCTTTTCAATATATCGTATTTTAGTCAGTATGGAGTCATTATACAATCAATTGCGTCAAAAAGGGAGAAAAAAATGACCTTCGTACAATGCAGATCACATCTGCTCCAGGATAAATTCTTTGACGCTTTCCAGTTTACTATCTTTCCAGGCTCCCTTTTCCGCCTCTGCCGCAATCGGGCAGATGATGTAGAAGTCGAGCCCCTCGCCGATCACGCGTCCGCTGCGCTTGGGATTCATGAGATTCTCTTCCCAATCCGCTTCGGTCGCGTTTTTATATTTGTCCGGATAGAGGAAGACCTGCTGGCGCTTGGTCGCCGCAATGAACATCTTGGCAGCCAGCGGAAGGAGCTTTCGGTATTCCTCTTCCTGCACGTCGACAAAGATCTTGGGCAGCTCTGCTTTACAGATGTGCTCGTTCGTGCGGTCAATCCTAAGGCCGTGCGCGGTGAAAGACCAGGCGTCCTGTGTAAAGTGCAGCTGTAAGACAATGCCTTTTTCTGTATTGAACTGCGCGCGCTGATAGTCGGTGTCGAAGATGAAATTGCCAAGGGAATAGAAGATCGCCTTGTCGCCGACCATCTCATAGTTCATGGGCACATGGGGATGGTGGGAGACTACGATGTCGGCGCCCATATCCAGATAAGCCAGATAGCGGTCCCTTGTATAGGGATGGGGAAGGGCTGTGAACTCCTCGCCGCCGTGGGCAACGACGACGCACCATCTGCATTTCTTCTTGATGTCCCGGATGACTTCCTCGATTGCGTCCATATCGCTCCAGCTCAGGCACCCGGCCTTGTCGGGGCCCGCGGGCTTGCAGCCTCTCTGATAGCCGACGCCGAACATACCGATGCCGCCCGCCTCGTCCAGAATGACGGGGCGTTTTGCTTTTTCCAGGTCCATATCCGCACCGATGGTCAGCGCGCCGGCCCTGGCAGCCTCCTCGAGTGTCATGGAGAGTCCGTCCGGCCCCACGTCCATGATGTGATTGTTGGCCAGATTCCAGATATCCGCATGGATCTTCTTCAGAACAACGACCGCCTTGGGATCGATGGTATGCATGAGGCGCATTTCCGCGGCCTTCACACGCACGGCGTCTTCCCCTGCCAGAGGCCCCTCCACGTTGGCAATGACGTGATTGGAGCTTGTCAAAACATCGAGCAGGGCGGGATCGATTAGATTCTCATCCTCCCATTTGTTCTGCATATAGTGGTCAAAACCGATATCGCCGGTAAAGGCGAGCGTGGTAGTGGGTTTCATAGAAATTCCTCTCATAGTCTACTCATGACAAGTCTCATTCTTATAGATCTGCATCTCGCAGGCCCGTCGCTTACAATCCTGCATCTTACAAATCTGCGTTTCACTCGCGGATCAGCTGTTGGAATACGTCGCCGCGCTCCTCGAAATTCTTGAAATAGCCGTAGGAAGCGGCGGCCGGGGACAGAATGCAGGCCTTGCCGGCCGGCGTGATGTCGCGGGCCAGCGCAACGGCTCCCTTGAGGTCCTCTCTATACTGGCAGAAGGGCAGATCTTCCACATCCTTGTAAATGCGGGCACCGGATTTGTACATGAGAATGTAGTTGTATGCGGCGTGCTCGCGGATGAAGCGGATCAAAATATCATAATCAATATGGCGGTCCATGCCGCCCAGTAGGATGGTTCCCGCGTTGGGAATACTGCGAATGGCCGCAATGGCCGCTTCCGGAATCGTGGAGATGGAATCGTCGTAGTAGTCTACGCCGTCAATGTTGCCGGCAAACTGCATGCGGTGTTTGAGCCCCGTGAAGGAATGAAGGGCCTCCCTGACTTTGTCGGGATCGCAGCCAAAGAGTTTCGTGCTGATGGTATAGACAAAGCGGGCGTTAAACTGGTTGTGATCGCCCTTGAGCAGCATGTCAAAGTGCATGGGATCGTCATAAGAGATCACGGTTTTCGCGGCAGCTGTCTCGATCGGGGGCACATTGCCTCCAACGAAGAAGTAATCGCCGGGCTTCTGGTGGCGTGTAATATTGGCCTTCGCGTTAAAATAGTTGCCCATCGTGCCGTAATAGTCCAGGTGCTCCTCGTAGAGGTTCAGGAAAAGAGCGATATGGGGCGATATTTTGGCATGGGCCAGCTGGTGGCAGGACATCTCGAAGACGATGATCGTGTCGTCCGTGATCTCGCCGTAGTAGTCCAGTGCGGGAAGGCCGATGTTGCCGACGAGCAAGGTCGGGCGGTCGGTGCATTTAGAGAGGACCGTGTACATGAGGGACGACGTGGTGCTCTTGCCCTTGGTGCCGGTGACGCCGATGACCTGGCCGGAGAACTCGGTGAGAAAGAGCTCTGTCATGGATGTGAACTTGTCGCTGAGGTTTTCGGCGACGATGCCGGGACTCTTGATGATATAGTCGTACGCGTCCTCGTCGATCTCCTCGCGCTTACCCTGGAACACCGTGAGCTCGCGGGCGCTGCAGTAGGTGCGGATGAACTTCTCGGTGGACTTGCCTTCCAGGCCGTAGCCCCACAAGAGGATGCGTTTGTCGTTCAGAATGTCAGTGATTTTCATGAGGGTGTACCTCCTAAAGCTGTTAATAGTATAATCCAATAGAAAATTATACCATGAATGGCACCTGAATATAACGCTGACACGTGAATTTGTCGCCGGGCACGCCTGTGTGTTATGATTAGGGAGTGCAGTGCGGCGTGCGCGGTGGCTTTTCGCTAAGCGGTTACCGTGGCTTCGCACTGTCAATCAAATAGGTCAAAAAACGAGTATAAGGATAGATATGAACAATCAGATTGCATTAGTGGATCTTGACGATCAGATCATTGGATATGAGACCAAAGCGGAGGTCCATCGTAAAGGGCTTCTGCACAGAGCGTTTTCCGTTTTCATTGTGAAGGACGGGAAGATGCTTATTCAGATGCGAAATCCAGATAAATATCACTCCGGCGGGCTGTGGAGCAACACCTGCTGTTCCCACCAGAGGCTTGGGGAGGCGCTTTTCGAATCCGTGCACAGGCGCATGGAGGAGGAGATGGGTTTTGACTGCTGCGTAAAGGAACTGTTCAGCTTCGTCTATAGAACTCAGTTCAGAGAGGACCTGATCGAATTCGAGTATGACCACGTATTTGCAGGGACCTACGATGGCGAGATCGCGCTGAATCCGGAGGAGGCGTCCGCCATCCGCTGGGTTTCCTTCGGCGACCTCAAAGAGGAGCTCAGGAGGACGCCGGAGAAGTTCTCCAGTTGGTTTATCATCTGCGCGCCCAGAGTGATGCACATGATCGAGGACGGGAGCGCGGTGATCAGTGGGTGAGAACTGCGATGATAGTGGGTGATTGACTGCAGAGATGATGATCAGTAGAGGGATACAGACGTGAATAACACAACGCTGGATTACTATAACCATAATGCGGAAGGGTTTACGTCGGGGACACTCGACGTGCAATTCACAGCCGTGCAGGACCGTTTTCTGGGGTATCTTGCGCCTGGCGCGCGGATCCTGGATTATGGCTGCGGGTCAGGCCGGGACAGCCGTTATTTTTTGTCCAAAGGCTATCAGGTAGAAGCCTGCGACGGCTCCGAGGAGATGGTGAAGATTGCGACGAAGACCGCAGGGATTGCTGTAAAGCAGATGCTGTTCGAGGAGCTGGATGAGACTGCACGATACGATGGGATTTTTGCCTGCGCTTCGATTCTGCATGTGCCTTCGAAGGCGCTGCCGGACATTTTCAGAAGGCTTAAGCGGGCGGTCAAGAAGGATGGGATCGTCTATGTCTCGTTCAAATACGGGACCTTCGAAGGGGAGCGGAATGGCCGCTATTTTACGGACCTGACGGAAGAAGGACTGCAGAAAATTGTCACAGCGGCGGATCCTGCGCATCCTTTTGTAGTCGTGGATCAGTGGATTTCCGGTGACGCCCGCCCGGGGCGCGCAGACGAGAAGTGGCTGAATGCGATTTTACAGTAAATAACACGGATCAGGGTTTTGACACGAATCCGCAGCCCAATGCCAGGACACAAACTAGTGACTAATATTCTTTACATAAATGATCAAAAACTCAATACATATTATATAACAAGGAGGACGAATATGAACGAAAATATCTCCAAGAGAAATGATCTTCTCTCCGGGAAGGTGATCAAGGGCCTTACATCCCGCAACATGACGGGCTATTACGCGAAGACCAAGGAGGAGGCGCTGCAGCAGGCGCTCTGTCTGATCCCCGAGGGGAGCACGGTGACCATGGGCGGCGGTATGAGCGTCCATGAGATCGGCCTTGTCAAAGCACTCAAAGAGGGCAATTACAACTTCGTCGACAGAGATGAGATGGAGGATAAGCGCGCGGCAATGCTCCTTGCATACGATGCAGACGTATTCCTGATGAGCGCCAACGCGATCACAGAGGACGGCATTCTGGTCAATATCGACGGCAACGCGAACCGCGTCTCTGCTTTGGCACAGGGCCCCCGCAAGGTCATCGTGATCGCCGGCATGAACAAAATCTGCGACGACGTGGACGGTGCGATGAAGAGAGCGAGAAATGTGGCAGCGCCTATCAACGCACAGCGATTCGGCCTCAACACTCCTTGTACCAAAACAGGTGCCTGCATGAACTGCAAATCTCCCGACACAATCTGCTGCCAGTTTCTGATCACACGCTATTCCAAGCACCCCGGCAGAATCCATGTGATCCTTGTCGATGATTATCTGGGATTCTGATAATAGTAGGTAAGGAGTTTCTATGCCCTTTAGAATCATTCGAGACGATATCACGAGAGTGTCAGCCGACGCGATCGTCAATACAGCCAACCCCATGCCGGTCTATGCGGACGGGACGGACCGCGCGATTTATACAGCGGCTGGAGCAGACGAACTGCTCGCAGAGCGTGGGAAGATCGGCGCGATCGGCCGCGGCGAAGCGGCGGTCACAAAGGCCTTCCGTCTCCCGGCGCGGTTCATCATTCACACAGTAGGTCCTGTCTGGCAGGGAGGCGATCACGGGGAGTTTGAGACGCTCCGTTCCTGCTACCGCAAATCGCTCCTTCTGGCTGAACAGCTGGGCTGTCAAAGTATTGCTTTCCCTCTGATCTCGACCGGTATCTATGGTTTCCCGCGCGACAAGGCGCTGGAGATTGCGCTGTCCTGTTTCCGGGAGCACCTTACAGATAGCGAGATGGAGATCACGCTTGTCGTCTTTGACCGCGGATCTGTGGCACTGTCGGCGTCTCTTGTCGATGAAGTCGAGCAGTTTATCGATGAGCGGTATGTAAAGCGGCAGCTGGAAAAAGAAATGTCCCGCGATTCGATGATCTACGGGGCGGAACATGAACGGCGGGATGCGTTCAGAAGGCGGCAGGGCTTTACAATTCCCTACCCGGCGGAAAGCGCAAAGCCCGGCAGGGAAAAGGAAAAGGCACGGAAACCGCGGAAAGCGCCGGCCATAAAGCAAGGGAGTCTGCAGGATGCCATCAACAATATTGGGGAGACCTTCCAGCAGAGGCTTCTTCACATGATCGATGACAGGTCCTATACAGATGCACAGGTCTACAAAAAGGCCAACATTGACCGCAAACTCTTCTCTAAGATTCGCTGTAATGAGGCCTACAACCCGAGCAAAAAGACGGTCTTATCGCTGGCGCTGGCCCTGGAACTCAATCTTGATGAGACGGTCGATCTTTTGGCAAGGGCCGGGTTTGCGCTGTCGCCCAGCAGCAAGGCAGACCTGATCATTGAGTACTGCATTCAGAACGAGAAGTACGACGTTATGGACGTTGATACGATCTTATTCCATTACGGATTGCCGACACTGCACTGAAATTGTCGCCTGCGGAGCTTAGCGGAGCGCAGATGGGGCGCCGGAATTGTCGCCTGCGGAGCGACCCCCTTCAGTCGACCTTTTGCTATCCTAAGTACATCAAAGGAACACAAACCAAGTACGAAGGAGGGCATATAGATGAAAAAAGGTGGTTGAGTGCTAAACTAAATTCCGCATTGCAGCAGTAAATTCCATGTGGGCTGACTTTACCTCCGCACATCTTTTCGGCTATACTGCACAGGCTGATG